>CAYUFS010000020.1:0-84333 GCA_964443975.1 uncultured Myxococcales bacterium
TCGTCGATCTACCGAGTCCGCTCCCGACCCCTTTATTGAATCACATACAAGGTCGGCGGCGTAGCCGCCGGGAGAGGGGCGCAGCGCCGCGCTCTTGGGAGTTGGCCTGAATCGCACGTTGCCGATCGCAGCCCTGATTGCACGACATCAGCGTCGAAAGTTTTCTCGCTGATTGCTGCGCCGTTCCCCTCTCCCGGCACCTTCGGTGCCGACCTCTCCCCGCAAGCGGGGCGAGGTGCAGATCTGATAGCGCTGGTCTTCGCGTTCCCCCAAGCGTTCGTGGGGAGACTTCCTGGCTTCGTCCACGCCCTACTGACACTCCAGGAAGCGGATGTCGTCGACCCAGATGTCGAAGCTCTGGCCGGTGCCGATCGACCAGTCGATGGAGACGAGCTTGCTCGGTGTCACCGCCGCGGGCCGTGGATCTCCCCAGTAGGGCTCCTGCCGCGCCTCGGTGAACAGGACCTTGTACTCCTTCCACTGATTCGTGAGCGTGATGTCCTTGCCGAAGTGGTTCCAGCATGCCAGGCAGACGTGCGCGTCCTGGTGGGTGTTGACGTCACCGATCTTGAATCGCACCGTGGTCGTGGAGCCGGGGCCCGCCTTGGCCTTGAAGGAGATGCCCGCGTACCTCGAGGCGTCGTAGAAGGCGCCCTTGTTGCTGACGAGATTCACGCCGAAGCCGGCGCCCCAAGCGTCCGGCGCGGCCGACGTCTTGCCAAAGCCGCGCAGGGACATCTCGGAGCCGTCCGCCCCGCCTTCGCTCGGCGCGAAGGGATCCGGTTCGACCGTTGAACCCTTCTCGTCCTTCTTGGTCCACCAGTAGCCGTCGCGGCCGCCTTCCAGCGTCACCTGGTTGTTGTCGTCCTCGAAGTCGTCGAGGTTGCCGTCCTCCGCGGGGCGCGTGCCCGCGCGACACACCCTCAAGTCCGTGGCGCGGCCGCCCACGATCCCGGGCGTGACCTTCTTCTGCGACACGCCGATGCATCCCGAAATGCCCGGCGTGCCAGCTGTCGCCAGGGCCAGCCATAGGGCCGCGCTAGACAGGGCGCGGCCTGCGCGCCGCGAGGGCAACGCGCTGCGCGCGTGAGCCGAGAGGATCGTTGCAAACGACGAACGATGGGGGCGAGCGGCTCGTTCTTCAACGGAGGTCATCGGGTTCTCGGCGAGCGAATATAGTCTGCGCCGCCACGGCGCGAGAGGAATATTGAGCTTGAGCCGCAGTCCAATGACGGGTAGAAAAGCGCGCCCCCTGCTTGGCCGAATGCCTGCTCTAGACAAAGGACCGCGCCGGGCTCGCCTCCGGCTTCGCCAGCCGCGCGCCCGGAACGGCGCGCCGGCGCGATCGCGAGCGGCCTGGCGCGCGACGTTCATCGCCGCGGCCCTGAGCGTGGTCCTCGGGGCCCCGCGCATCGCCGGGGCACAGGCACTGGAAGGTTCCGCCGCCTCGCCGCTGTTGCCGCCGCCACCCGAGCCTTCGACGACCGGCGGACCGAACGGAGCTCCCGGCGGCGCGCCGTCCGGACAGCCATCTCCGGTTCCCCAGGGCGCGCCCGTGCCGCCGGCGGCGGTGCGCGCCGGGCCACCTCCGAACGTCATCGAGCGGTCGAGCCCTCCTCCTGCCGCGGCCGTGGAGGAGCCGCCGCCCGTCAAGCTCACCGCGGACGAGCTGCAGAATCCCGGATACGTGCCTGGCTACCGCACCTACCAGTCGCTGTCGCTGTCGCCCTACGCGCCGAACGCGATCGCGCTGCCCGGCGGAGTCACCGCCGGCTACAGCGCTCCGATGCCGATCGACCAGTGGACGTTCAGGTGGAATGGCACCGTCAGCGCGTCCCTGCAGGAGAGCGTCGGCCGTCGCCCGAGCGCCGCCGCGGACCAGGGGACCACCATCGTCAACAGTCCGCCGCGCACCCTGGACGAGTACGCATCGTTCCTGGGGACGAGCACCATGCCTGGCCAGTGGGCGGCGCTGAACTTCGCCTACGCCAAGCAACTGGTCAGCGTCAACCTGTCCATCAGCACCTGGAACCCGACCGAGCCGACGACCTTCTACCAGATTGGCAGCCAGCTCTTTCTCAATAACCTCAACCTCCAATATGACCTCACGCCGCTGCCTTCGCTGAAGGTGCGCGCGTTGCTGGGTTACTTCTCGTCCTACTCCGGGGGCCTCGGTCAGTACGGACCCGGGATGTACACGAACCACATGATCGGCTTCGCGAGAGGGGTGGGCGAGGACCTGTCCTTCGAGTACGCGCTCGGACCGGTCTACAGCCTGCTCTTCGAGCACGGCTTCGTGGGCAGCCGAAACGGCAAGGTCCCGGACGGCGTGGTCCCGAACGGCGGCAACGGAAACAACCCCATCTATCCGGCGGCGTGGGTCAACCATCTCCACTTCGGGCTGCTGCGCTCCGGCGAGCCGACCATCAAGGCCCAGGCTCACTATCTCTTCAACTGGGCGCACGACGATCGCACGGCGGCCCTGATCGACAACCCCTCCACCCGCGCCATCGACGAGTCGCACCCGCGCGACGGTCGCCTCGACGTGCTCGGCTTCGACGCCACGATGAACAGCCGGACCTGGGGTTTCCTCGGGCTTGGCGGCTCGTACGTGAAGGGCGACAACGCCTACACGTTGCGGGGCCTCGGCACGTTCGGCAACGAAGGGCAGACGCTGACGGAGCGGTGGTGGGGGCCCGCCACCGGCGGGACGGGGAAGTTATTCGTCGCGGGCGCGAACTACAGCGCCAGCCTCGGCCGCATCTTGACGCGGCCGGCGCCGTTCACCAGCGATCGCCCGGACGTCGTGCTCAACGCGGGCGTGATCGTGGCGTACACCCTGACGAACACCTCCGCGCTCCAGGGGACCACGCTGCCGCCGGGCACCACCAGCCCGGGGCCGGCGCCCGCCGACGTGGACGTCTTCAATCACCGCCTGCGTTACAAGCTCGGCGCCGACGTGCTCTACACCTTCCTGTCCTTTCTGGGCGCCGGCGTCCGCGTGGATCGCGTGTCCCCCAACTCGAAGGATGCCGGCGAGACGTTTCACGTGCTGGCGGCGCGGCTGGTGTGGAAGAGCAACTGGAGCAGCCGCGACACCATCACCCTCGTCTATGGCAAGTGGTTCTACGGCCCACGAAGCCATCCCGAGGCGAACTCCGTCGTGTCGTCCGACGTCGGCCGGCTCGACGATCAGTTGATTGCCATCAACGCCAACCTGTCCTGGTGAGAGCGATGACGCGAGCGAAACAAGCGGACGGAGCCACCGGGCAAGGCGGGGTCATCGAAAGTGGAGTCATGAAAGCGAAGCCCATCATGAGGGACCAACACGAGAATCGACGTCGCGGCGGCGGCGGAGAACGCTCCCGCGACATCCTTTGCGGCGTCGCGCGGGCGACGCTGCTCCTGCTGGCGGGCGCCACGCTCGCGCCGTCCCGGGCGTGGGCCCAGCAGGCGGCGACGGGGGACGCGGCGACCCAGGCGACGGACGACGACGCCCTGCGGCTCGATCCTGCCATCAGCCTCGACCCGTCCGCGCCCCAGGTGGCAGCGCTGCCGGGAGGGCTGACCCCGTCCTTCGGCCAGCGGTCGCAGAGCGAGGGCGAGTGGCGCTTCGACTTCCATGGCTTCCTCACCGCGCCACTGGCCATGGGGTTCAACACGCGCGCGAATCCGATGGCGGGACAGAGCAAGAACGTCCTGCACGCGCCCCCGGTCGTGCCGGACGATCTCGAGACCTTCTCGCACACGGGCGTCATCCCGCTGACGTACGCGAAGCTGAACTTCTCCGAGGGCAACAACATCGTCTCGGCGAACATCAGCATCGTGGCCAGGCAGGCCAACGTCTCGACGTCCTTCCTGGAGCCGGCGGATCAGCTGGGCATCACCGATGTGTTCCTCAGCATCCTGCCGCCCGTCGGGGGAAACAAGTTTCACCTGCAGCTCTACGTCGGCGCGTTCACCTCGCGCTACGGCGCTGCGGGCGAATACGACGAGGGCCGCTACGGGACGCCCCTCATCGCGCGCATCGGCGGCGCCGGCGAGCAGGCCACGATCATGACGGGCTTCCGCAACCTCACGTTCGTGTTCGAGCAAGGCTTGCGCGGGCAGACCAACCAGGCGTCGAGCAGCATCACCCCGGACGTCTGGAACAACTTCGCCGATGCGGGCGCTGGCAACTCGTTCGTCGCCGACGCGCACCTGGGCGTCAGCTACAGGCAGCGGGTCACGCTGGGGGGCCACTTCATCCGCGCGTGGGGCCAGGACACCATGGGCTCGTCGACGCCGGACGGCCGGATCAACATCATCGCCGCCGACGCCCGCTTCAGCATGGGTCGCTTCGGCCACCTGTACCTCGCCTACTCCCACACGGACGCGCTGCAGGCGCGGGTGGTGAGCCGCATCATCAGCGTGCTCAACACGCAGGGTGGCAAGGGCCTGATGGACAACTACCTCGGCGACAACAGCGGCGGCACCGGAAAGCTGGACACCGTGGGGGGTCAGTACGACCTCAGCATCGGTCGTCTGGTCAGCTACCCGGTTCCGTTCTCTGGCGACGGCCCGGATCTGTTCGTCAGCCTGTTCGCCATGCAGACCCACGTGAGCAGCGCCGAGGCCGACCGCGACAACGTCACGAAGCGAAAGCTGGGCGTCGAGGCGACGTACAGCCTGCTGTCCTGGCTCGCGGCCTCGATGCGATACGATCGCGTCGACCCCGGCGTCTCGCAACCCGGCCTGCAACTGCTTGATACCGCCGCGAACCTTTACAGCTTCGCGGTGCTGTCGCCGCGGATCATCTTTCGCACCGACTGGCAGGCGACGGACCAGGTGGTGCTCCAGTACTCGCACTGGTTCAACGGTTCACGAACCACCGTGCGCACCGGCGACCCGCCCATGGAAGACCTGTCCGTCGTCCCGGACAGCGACACCGTCACCCTGTCCGCCAGCATGTGGTGGTGAGCGCCGCTCGCGCCGTCGCCCGCCGCGCTATCGCGCCAGGCGGTAGAAGCGGATGTTGTCGACGTAGTAGTCGATGTTGCCCACGTCCCAGCTCAACCTGACGACCGAGACGGACTTGAGATCGAAGTAGGGCGCCTTCTTGGCCCACCCTTGCTGCGACATGCTGCTGAACGGGACCAGGTACAGCTGCCATTCGGTGGTGAGGCGCAAGGGGAACGTGAAATGGTCGCCGCACTGCTGATCAGGCTCGGCGGGCGCGGGATCTCCCGGGTTGAAACACAGGCTGGTCTGGATGCCGCTCCGGTAGGCGTGCGGCGTGCAGGTCTTGTGGTTGAACTGAAGATCGCCGATGCCGGGGAACGCGGGATAGTCCTGGTCGCACCGCGTGACGTTGCAGGTGTTGGTGGACGCGTTCGGACCCATCATGATGCCGCCGCCCGAGCTCGAGCCCGGCGTGCCACAGTAGTAACCCGGGTTGCCGCTCGGCGTCTGGGCGCCTGGGTAGAGATCGCAGGTGAGATCGCCCACGCAGGCGCAATCGAGGACGCGCTCGCAAAAGCGCGGCTGCTTGGGGTCCTTCTGGTAGCTGAGAAAGCTGATGTCGTCGTCGGTGAACTTGTCTCCGACGAGCACGCGGAGCAGAGGCTGGCTGTTGGGGCCGCGCCGCGCCCACACCGCGACGCCATCCCACTGGCTCATGTCCAGCGCCGCCTGATTGATGGTCTGCACGCTGGTTGGATCGTCCGCGGGCGGCGGCGGACAGTACGAGGGCCGCGGCGTGCCCGTGCACGCGTGGGCATCCTGGTAGATGTGCTGCATCGAGATGCCCATGCCGCCGCCCCACGCAAGAAAGGGCCCGCCGAGGATGTGAAACACGTGGTTCATTCCGGCGGGATCCGAGGCGCAGCGGTCCTCGGCGACGGACGGCGGCTCGTAACCCGTCGGGGTCGTCGTCGGCACCTGCTCGGTGTAACGGGTGCTCGACGTGACGTCGGTGTAAACGTAAAGGAACTGGGCCAGCGTGGTCCCTACGTTGGGGCCCGGCGCCTCGAAATCGGCCACCATGAAGGGCGCGAACTCGAGACCTGCTTCGGCGGCGGCGCAGTTCACGGCGGGGCTGGTCATGCAGACGCCGCCGTCGCACGAGAGCCCGACCGCGCCGCTGGCGGGGACGCCCCCGGTCGGCACGCAAGCGGCCAGCCCGCCCGCGACCACCACCAGCGCCAGTAGACTCGCGGCCTTGACGCCCGACACTTTTGCCACTCTGCCAGGCGTGGTAATAACCCACTCCCCTGGCCGCGCCGGCGTCCGCCGGCGCACGTTTGAAAGGACGAAGACTATGAACCGGAAGACCACGAAGCCTCTGGTGCTGTTTACCGTATGCGCGGCGCTGGCGTCGAGCGCGAGCGTCGGATTGTTGGGCTGTGGCGGGGGCTCGGGAGGTGGACGTCCCGGCGTGGGTGGCGCCACCGGTACCGGTACGGGCGGTGGCGTGGGTGGCGCCACCGGCGGGGGCACGGGCGGAACTGTCGGGGCAGGCGGGTCGACGGCTTGCACCCTGCCGATCGTTCCCAGCGCCCCCCTGGATTGCACGGCAGGGGTTTCACCGACCAACCCGTTGCTCACGGATTTCACCGACGCCACCTGGAACAACACCCAGGGCAAGTGGGGCTGCGGCTTCAACGGGGCCACCTACGCCTATGCCGGACCCAAATCGACGATGGTGGCCCAGGTCGACACCACGAACCACGACCTCCAGCTCTCGGGCAACATCGCGTCGGGCGACTACGCCGGCGGCGGTCTGTCGTTCGGCCAGTGTGTCAACACGGCGGTCTACACGGGCGTGCAGTTCACGCTGGGCGGCACCAGCGCCGGCTGTGAGCTCTACTTCCAGGTGCAGACCTACGACGCCCAGGGGACGGCCAACGGGGGGGGCTGCTCGGCCGCGACCGGCTGTTACATCTTCCCCCAGAAGATGATCGCGCCGACGCCTGGGCCGGTCACGGTGCATTTCGCGGATCTCGCCGGGGGAATGCCGACCGGGGCCGCGGCGATCGCCACGCAGATCGTCGGTCTTCAGTGGCAGATGCAGTCCCCGCCTCCCCCGGCGAGCGGCCTGCAGGTCTCCTGCGGCAACGTCGGGCTGACGATCACCAACGTCTCGTTCATCTCCCAGTGAATCGCGTCGGGTGACGGCGGGGACCGTGGTCGGATCAGGGCGCGCAGACGAACAGAGTGGCGGAGAGCGGCGGTAGTCGATAGGCGAGCTGGCCGTTCGTGACCCCCACGTCCGCCAGGCGCCGCACCGTCGCCCCGCTGCCGTCGAGCGCGTAGACGCTGGCCTTGGTGTACTTCGCGCTCCCGGTTTTCGCGTCGCCGGCACCGCCGAGGGTCAGCAGGCCGTTGAACGCGGTCCGGAGCTCCTTGTTGATGACGACGACGGTCAGCACACCCGGGCGCCTGGAGTCGGTGGCGGCGTAGACGGACGCCTTCGCGATGTCCGCGGGGGTCGCCTGCACGGCCACGTCGCCGAAGACGCCGCCCTTGCCGTCGTAGTTCCGGTACAGCTGGAACGCCGCCCTGATGTAGTCGGGGAGCTTGCCGTTTCCGGCCCCGTCGCCCCAGTACGTCGCCAGGTACAGCCCCTCGCGTCCGAAGATCCCGAGGACATCGGCCTGCGCGAGCCCGCCCGAGACGTGCTCGGGCGCGCCGAAGTTGTACTCGGTCATCGCGAGCTTGGTGCCCGGGTAACGCTCGGCGACGCGCTCGCGCAGCCACGGGATGAGGCGGATGGGCTTGCCCCAGCTGGCCGTGATCCAGCTCTTCTCGGTGAAGTCCGGATCCCACAGGCTGCGCGGCGCCTGCAACCGCGCCGCGATGGTCTTCGCCGAGGAGTCCTTCTCCGTGATCCGCTTGGTGCCGCGCGACTCGGGGTACCAGTGAACGTCGAGGGCGTGGACCAGCCGCTGGTGATGCTTTTCCTCTAGCTTCTTCAGCGAGGCGAGCAAGAAGTCCGCGTACGTCGGGTACGCGGCCGCGTGCTCCTTGGCGTCGGGGGCGTCCTGCAGCGTCATGTACTCGCTCCAGCCGTACATCACGCCGCCGAGGACGATCGCGGTGGGATCCAGGCGGACGATCTCCGCGGCCGTCGCCTCGCTGCGGGTCACCATCTCGTCATAGCGGGTCTTCTCGGGGTGAACGCGCGGGTGAGTGCTCGACCAGAGGGCGGGCTCGTTGTCGAGCGAATAGAAGCGGATGCCGCCCTCGGCCGCGCGACCCAGCTTGCCCACCATGAAGCTCACGAATTCGTCCTGGTAGACGGCACCGTCGGACAGATCAGGGGATGTCGCGTATGGTCCAGGCTTCTTGGCGTATGACCGGTTCCAGCGCTTGCTCGGGGCCTTTTCGCTCTCGGCGACGGAGCCCGACTTGTCGGCAGCGACATAGTCGACGAGCGGGATGGTGGCGATGGTGTCCATCCCGGCGCCCTTGTTCGCCTTCGCGAAGTCCACGAACTGCGCGCCGGGCGCGGAGCAGTCGCGAAACCCGAGCACCGTGCAGGGCCATTCGTCGCTGGACTGGTTGTAGTCGCTGCCCGCGCTCGACGCGTTGATCTCCCAGTTGTAGGCGGTCTGGCGGTTTCCGCCCATCCGGCGCACGGTGACGCCCGCGCCGTCTGCGCTCTGGGAGTTGATGCCGTAGACGTACGGGCTGATCGGGCCGACGACCTTCGCGGGGTTGATCGTGAACCTCAGCTCACCTCCGTCGAGGGGGGGCGCCGCGGCCGCCGTCGCCTGGGCCGCACGCGCGGCAGCCTCGCCTGCGCGTTCGCGGCGGCGGTCGGCGCCCTGGGTGTTCGGCAGCGCGCCGATCCCCACGCGCTTGCCGAACGTCTCCAGCTGCACGCCGCCGATGTCGATCGTCTCCGGATCGTAGCCGAGGCGGAAGATCATGTTGGCCTCGCCGGCGGCGTAGGCGCGCGCGGCCTTGAAGCGCACTTGCACCTTCGCCCACTCGACGCTCGCCTGAACCGGGTAACTGACCGACTTGGTGTACGGTGCCTCCGCCAGCTCGAACACGAGCTCGGTCTCGCCGACGCCGCCTTCCTGCGGCGTCTCGGTGCGCAGGTAGAACGTCGCCAGCACCACGTCGCCCTCTTCCAGCGCGGCGGTGGTGCGCGCCGTCATCTGGACCGCGTATGGGTTGCTCGACCCTTCCTTGATGGTGACGCGGACGGCGTCGCCGAGGGGCTGTCCCGGGAAGGGCTGTGCGCCGGCGGGCAGCGGCGCGATCTCGACCTTGTTCACGTCGCCGTGCGCGCTGAAGGCCCTGACGCCGCCGCCCCCGAGCAGGTCGACCCGCGGGATGCCGGCGAGTCGGGCCTCCGCCGCGCGCGTCGTGGCTGCCGCCGGTTGCACGCCGGCGCCGGCTGGTCCGGCGGCGGGCGCCGTGCGCTTGATGCAGCCGTTGGTGGAAGCGACGATGCAGCCGGCGGCGGCGAGCGCGACGACGGAACGGAGCGCGGCGGGGGATCGCATGGCGGCGGAGATTAGCCGCTCGGCGGCTCATACAAAAGCCTCGCGAGAGCTTGGGTGGCTCTCAACTGGCTCTTGCCCCCACATATCGATGGGGCATAATTATGCCATGCGAACCACGGTCGACATCGCGGAGCACGTCCTCATCGAAGCGAAGCAGCTGGCGGCGCGCCGCCGCCTCAGCCTTGCCCGTCTCATGGAGGACAGCCTGCGAAAATACCTGGCCAGCGAAGGGCCGGATCCAGCGCGGGCGAAGCGTCATCGGTTACCGATGATGGACGGGGGCGCGCCGCTTCCGGGCATCGACCTCACCGATACCAGCGAACTGTTGGAGCGGTGACGGGTCCCTCATGGTTCTGTGCGATGTCAACGTGGTCCTGAGCGCCGGCATGCCCGAGTCCCCTCATCACCGGGTCTGCCGCGAACGACTCGAGGAGGTGCTGGACGCCCAGGAACCATTCGCCATCTCGGAACTGGTGTTGGCGGCCGTGGTTCGGGTCGCCACCAACCGAAAGGTGTTCAAGAAGCCCGCGAGCTTGGTGAAAGCGTTCGCCTTCGTGAGCGCGCTGCGAGAACACCCTGATTCGATCGCCGTATCGCCCGGCCCCCGGCACTGGCGCATCTTCCAGGAGATCGCGACCGCGTCCGGCTGTCGCGGCCCCGACACGACCGACGCCTACTTCGCGGCGCTAGCGATCGAGCACGGTTGCGAATGGTGGACCGCCGACGCCGACTTCGCGCGGTTCTCCGGGCTGAGATGGCGGAACATCCTGGAACGGTGACGAGCCCAACTCACCGGCGAGGGGCCTCCCGTGTGAGTTAAACTGCGGCGTTCCCAACCAAGGAGGCGCGGTCATGGCATTAGTGGAGCGGGTCAAGAACATCTGTTTCAAGCCGAACGCGGAATGGGCCGTCATCGCGGAGGAGCCCAGCACCCCCGGGGAGCTCGTCAAGTCGTATGCGCTCCCGCTGGCGGCCATCACGCCGATCGCTGCCTTCATCGGCGGCTCGCTGATCGGACGGACCGTGCCGTTCATCGGCAGCTACCGTGTGCCGTTCGCGACCGGCATCGTCCTGGCGGTCGTCACCTTCGTGATGTCGCTCGTGGGCGTCTTCGTGCTTTCGCTCATCATCAACGCGCTGGCGCCCAGCTTCGGCGGGCAGAAGAATCCGGCGCAGGCCATGAAGGTGGCCGTCTACTCCTATACCCCCGCCTGGGTCGCTGGCGCGCTGCAGATCCTGCCCATGCTCGGCGTGCTGGCGATCATCGGTGGCATTTACGCGCTCTACGTCCTCTACCTGGGCCTGCCGCGCCTCATGAAGTGTCCGCCCGACAAGGCGATCGGATACACGGTCGTCGTCGTCCTTTGTGGGATCGTCCTGTCGGTCGTTGTCGGCGGAATCAGCGCGGCCGTGGCGGGGGCGGGCATGCTGGCGTCGGGCGGAATGCCGGGGCTGACGGGGCCGGGGCGCCATGCGCCGATGGGCCAGGTCCAGTTCGACAAGGACAGCCCGCTCGGCAAGCTACAAGCGATCGGGCAGGCGATGGAGGAGAGCAACAAGAAGATGGAAACGGCGCAGAAGAGTGGGGATCCGAACGCGCAGGCCAAGGCGGCGATGGAGGGGCTCGGCACGCTGTTTGGCGGCGGCAAGCACGTCGATCCGATCGGCATCGACCAGCTCAAGCCGTTCGTTCCGGACACCTTCGCCGGGCTGCCCAAGCTCGGCGGCAGCGCCGAGAAGAACGGCATGGCGGGCCTGTCGGTGTCGAAGGCGGAAGGCAGCTACGGCGACCACGCGCAGAAGCACATCACGCTCGAGATCTCGGAGAGCGGCGGTGCCAGCGGCTTGCTCGGGCTGGCGGGGTGGATGGCCGTGCAAGGCGAGCGAGAAGACGACAGCGGCACCGAGCGCACGCAGAACGTCGACGGACGCTTGGTCCACGAGAAGAGCTCCAAGCGTGGCGGCCCCAACGAATTCACGATCGTGCTCGGGAACCGCTTCGTGGTCAGCGCGAAGGGCAACGGTGTCGAGCTCGGCGATCTGAAGGCGGCCGTCTCCGGCCTAGCACTGGGCAAGCTCGAGGCGATGAAGGACGTCGGGGTACAGAAGTAAGAAACGCGGCCGTGCACTAACGCCGCGAGACGTGCAGGTCCTTCGCGGTCACCGTGGTGCTCTTGCCGGGCGCCACTTCGACCGGCAGCTCGCGACTGCCGTAGCGAACGACCGTTTTGCCGCCGATTGCGCTGCGGAAGGTGGCGCTCTCCAGGTGTCTCGCCTTCCAGCGTAGGTCCACCTCGAACCCGCCCCGCGTGCGCAGGCCCGTGACGGAGCCTTCGGGCCATGCGGATGGCAACGCGGGGAGCAGCTCGAGCACGTCGTTCTGGCTCTGGAGCAGCAGCTCGGCGATGCCGGCGGTCGCGCCGAAGTTCCCGTCAATCTGGAACGGCGGGCAGTCGTCGAAGAGATTCGGATAGGTGTGCGCCGGCCCGACGAGCGACGCGAGAATCCTGTACGCGTGGTCGCCGTCGCCGAGGCGGGCCCACAGCGCCAGCCGCCAGGCGAGGCCCCACCCGGTGGCGTCGTCGCCGCGCAGCTCGAGGGACCGGCGGGCGGCCGCGGCCAGGGCCGGCGTGCCGCGCGGGGAGATCTGCGCGCTCGGGAACAGACCAAAGAGGTGAGAGACGTGGCGGTGGTGGGGCTCGGGCGCGCGCTCGTCCCAGTCCTCGAGCCATTCCTGCAGCTGCCCCGCGGCGCCGATCTGATTCGGCGGAAGACGCGCGCGGGTACGCGCCCACGCAACTCGCAGGTCGGGGTCAACGCCAAGGAGCTCGGCGCCGCGTATGCAAGCGGCGAAGAGATCGCGCAGGATCTGGGCGTCCATCGTGGGGCCGGCGGCGACGCTCGCACCGAACGGATGCTGGTTCTCGGGCGACAGCGACGGGTTCGTCACCAGGTAGCCGCGCCTGGGCTCGGGCACCAGGGTGTCGAGGAAGAACTGGGCGGCGCCTCGCATCAGCGGGTACGCGCGCGCCAGGAACGCGCGATCCGGATTGAAGAGGTAGTGCTGCCAGAGGTGCAGGCACAGCCACGCGCCCCCGAGCGGCCACATACCCCAGGTGGGGCCGTCGATGGGCGCGGACGCCCGCCACAGATCGGTGTTGTGGTGCGCGACCCAGCCGCGCGCGCCGTAGTGGACCTTCGCCGTGTGGGCGCCCGTCTCCGCCAGGTCCTCGATCAAGCGAAACAGTGGCTCCTCGGTCTCGGCGAGGTTCGTCGTCTCGGCGGGCCAGTAGTTCATCTCGGTGTTGATGTTGATCGTGTACTTGCTCCCCCATGGTGGCGCGAGGTCATGGTTCCACACCCCTTGCAGGTTGGCGGGCTGATCGCCAGGACGCGAGCTCGAGATCAACAAGTAGCGGCCGAACTGAAAGTAGAGCGCCGCGAATTGTGGGTCGCCGCCGCGGGCGAACGCGCGCAAGCGCTCGTCCGTCGGCAACCCGACAGCCGGCGCGCCGGGCCGGCCGAGCGTCAGGCTCACGCGCCGGAACAGGCGCTGGTGCTCGGCGATGTGTGCCGCGCGCAGCTCCTCGTAGGGCTTCGCCGCGGCGGCCGCCAGCGCGCGACGGCTGGCGAGCTCGGGGTCGCCCGAGACGTCCTTGTACGTCTTGAAGCTGGTCGCCATCGCGACGAGCAACGTCGCTGCGTCCGCGCCCTCGACGGTGACGCTGTCCTTCCCGAGCGTCGTGGTGCCGCCGGTGGCGGTGACGCGCGCGCGGGCTTGAAATGTGAGCTGGCCGGGGCCGGCGGGGCTCTTGCCGTTACGACCGGCCAGGATCAGCGTCCCATCGGCCACGGTCGTGGCGGCCGCCGCCTGCGGTGTCGCCAGCCGCGCGGAGAACGCGATCCGGCCCGGCTTGTCCGCGGACAGGCGCACGACCACCACCTGATCGACGGGGCTCGCGAACACCTCGCGCAGAAAGTGGACCCCGTCCACCTCGTAGCTGACGCGCGCGATCGCCGTGTCGAGATCCAGCTCGCGGCGGTAGTTGCGGACGGCGGCCACCGTCGGGAAGCTGAAGACCAGCGTGCCGACAGGCTGGTAGGCGGCCTGCCAGAGCGGGCGCGCCATCATCTTCGCCTCGATCAGCTTGTGCGCCTCGGCGTACTTGCCCGCGAAGATCAGCGCCCGCGCCTCGGGCAGCGCCGCCAGCGCCTCCGGGTTCGTCGGATCGTAGGGCCCCCCGCTCCACAGGGTGTCCTCGTTCAGGGTGATGTGTTCCTCGCCGATGCCACCGAACACCATGGCGCCCAGGCGTCCGTTTCCGAGCGGCAGCGCTTGCTCCCACGCGATCGCGGGTCGCCGGTACCACAACGACAGCGGCTCGTCGGGCGGCGCCGCCTGGCCGAGGAGCCGGCCCGTGAACGCGGGGATCTCGTAGGGAGGGGCGGCGGGCTGGGCGAATGCCGGGGCGGCGGCGCCGAGCACGACCGCGCACGACACCCCGAGCGCCGCCAGGATCACGACGGCCACGCGTCTCATGGCGGAGCCATTCGTCCCACGATCTCCAGCTCGACCAGCGCCGCGGGCTTGCCGGGCGGCAAGCCGGTGAAGGTCACCCGCACGAATCTCCCGGCGATCCTCCGCGCTGCCGTGTCCGTGCGTGCCCGCTGTGTCAGTCGGTTGTGGGATTGGTCGACGCCTGCCTTCCAGTGCACTTGATCGTCGGAGACGTCGATCCGGTAACGGTAGTTGCCCTCGGTGGGGAAGGTGATCCGGAGCTGCGACACGGCGACGACGCGCTCCAGATCGACCTGCCACCAGGCGCCGGTCGCTTCGCCTTGCGCTTGCCAGAACGTCGTCTCGCTGCCGTCGTTGCCGAGCGCGCCGTCGTGACCCGCGGCCTCGCTGCTGGCCCTGGTGGGATTGTCGCGGCCCCACCGCGATACGGGCTGCGTCGCTCCGCCCCATGGCGCGCGCGCCGCGAAGCGAACGTAAGGACGAGCCTTCACCGCCGGGGTCACGCCCGGCACGAAAGTTGGCTCGCCAAGCGTCGTGATGGCGATCGTCGCGTCCGTCAGCCCGGGCGACGTCGCCCGGATGACGCTCTCCCCCGCATGATACGAGCGAAGCTCGATCGCGGCCTCGCCGTCGCGCATGGCGATGTCCGATTCCGGCGCGAAGGTGATCGACGGACCGGTCGGAAATTCCCCGGGCCCCGACACGACGGTCAGGGTGACGGGCGGCGTGTTGCTCAATGGCCGGCCATCCTCGTCCGCGACCGTGACGACGAGCTGCGCATCCTCCGTCCCGTCGGCGGCGGCGAGGATCGTCCTGTCGGCGGCGAGCTTCAGCGCGGCGGGCGTGCCGGACACCGGCCAGGTGGGCGGGGGAACGTGCCGGTACTCGTTGCGATACCAGTACCACTGTCGCTTGGGCAGGCGAAAGTAGTCGATCATGCCCATCGCGCCGAAGCGCCGGCCGGCGATGCTGCCGTGATCGAACGCGCACCACAGCGCCTCGCCGGCGCGCCAGGGATGGCGCCACGCCTCGGGGCGCACCGGGACGCCCGGGGCGCCCGGTCCGGGGGCGGGCTCGGGAGCGAGATCACCCCAGCCCGGCGCGTACGGCCCGGGCCGATCGCCCATCGTCGAGCCGTACTCGGTGACGACGCTGGGGAGCCCCGGGTCGATGAACAAGCGCGCGCCGTCGCCGTTGTAACCGGCGAGGTCGCCGAGCTTGTCGAGCTCGCCGCGCTGGCACCCGCCGATGGCGGCGGGGCGCGTCGGGTCGAGCTCGTGCGAATACGCGACCAGCTCCTTCAGGAAGGCCCGGACGTCGGGGAGCGTCGACGCGTCCGTGAAGAAGACCTCGTTGTCCATGCTCCACGCGATGATGCTCGGGTGGTTGCGATGGACGCGGATCATGTCGCGCAGGCCGTCCCGCACGCTCTGGCGAAACCCTGGTTGATCCTCGCGGGCGGGGGGATAGGCGCTGCTGCCCCACGGACTCTTGAAGCCGGCCGTGCCCCAGAACGCGTTCTCCGACCAGAAGAGGACCCCGAGGCGGTCGCACGCCTCCGCGAACGCCGGGGCGTGGGGGTAGTGCGAGCCACGAATGAAGTCGAAGCCGGCGTCCTTGATCAGCTTCACGTCGCGGAAGAAGCCGCTGTCCGCCACCGCGTCGCCCCATCCCGCGTGATCTTGGTGGGCGTTGGCGCCCTGCAAGTAGTGGTGGGCGCCGTTCAGGAAGAAGCCTTGCTCCGCCGTCCAGCTGAACCAGCGAAACCCGAACGTCGTTACGAATCGATCCGCCAAGGCGTCGCCGTCGCGAACCTCGCTGACCGCCTGATAGACAAACGGATGGTCGGGATGCCACAGCCTGGGGCGGGTGACGGCGCCGGTCGTTTGATCGAACGTCACGGTCGCGTGGGCCGCGACCGGTAGCGCGGAGGTCACGGTCGCGACCGCCTTTCCGTCCGGATCGAGAACGGTGGTCTTCAACGTGCAGGACTTCGCCGCCTCGCTGTCGTTGCGGATCTCCGTCTTCACGTTGACGGTGCCCGACGCGGGCGAGACCTGTGGGGTGGTGACGAACGTGCCGTACCAGGCGACGTGCAGCGGGGCGGCCGCGACGAGCCGCACGTCGCGGTAGATGCCGCCGCTGAAGACGTGCTCGCCCGCGCGCGGCGCCAGCCGCGGGTTCCAGAGGTTGTCGAGCCGCACGGCCACCAGGTTGGAGCCGGCACGCGCCGCCTCGGTGATGTCGACCGAGAACCCGGTGTAGCCCCCCGTGTGGTGTTCCACGAGCCGGCCGTTGACGAAGATCTCGGCGTTCTGAAACGCGCCGTCGAATTCGAGCGACAGCCGTCTGCCGGTCCACGTTGCCGGCACGTCGAAGTGCTTCCGATACCAGCCATGGCCAACATAAAAATCAGGGGCCGCGAAATACGGGATGCTGAACGAGTGCGGCAGTCCGATCGTGTCCCACGCGCCGTCGTCGTAGCGCTCGGCCTCCGCGCCCGCGTGATCGCCCAGGCGGAACTTCCAGGCGCGGTTGAAATTGATGGTCTGGCGGGGGGCCTCGGCGGCGAGCACGGTCGCTCCGCGGACCAGCAGGAGCAGAAACAAGCAGGACGCGCGCTTCCGCATCATCATGGGGGGCGCCCTTGCCCGGTCATGCGTCGTCGGTCACGGTGCTTGACAGGTGACGGTGAGGCCGGTGGTGGCCGTGCCGCTGCAGGTGTTCGCGCACCCGACGCCGGACAGGCAGGCGCAGGTCGGGGTCGCGCCGCACCCTGCCGGCAAGGCCTGGCAGGAATACGACGGGGGACGGCCGACCGCGCCGCCCACGGTGACCTGGCAGTAGGTCTTGGCGGGAACACACGCCGAACAATCCGCCTTGCCGCTGCCGCCCGCGCCGCCGTTGCCGCCGGTGCTCGTGCAGGCCCCGACGTGGTCGAGCTGGGCGCGTGCGGCGGCTCGCGTGCAGTCGTTGGAGTAGGTCTTTGCGTCGCACCCACAGACGGGGGCGTAGAGCGCCGAGCACACGGCCGGAAGCACGATGCAGACACCAGTCTCCGCGCCCGCGCTGCAGCGGTTCGGCGTGTCGAGGTCGCAAACGAAGCCGGTCGGACAGGGAACGAGGGGAGCGTCGCTGCACGTCATCGCGCCCCCGGCGCCACCCTTGCCGCTGACACCCCCCGCGCCGCTCCGGCCGCCCGCGCCACCCGCGGCCGCCTTGCCGCCGCCTCCCCCACCTCCAGCTCCAGCATTGATCCCGCCGCTGCCGCCAAGCCCTCCGCTCGCGCCGCCCGACGAGGACATCCCGGCGGCGCCACCCGCCGCGCCGCCGCCGCCCACCCCACCCGTCACTGTCGCGCCACCCGATCCGGTTGCGCCCCCGCCCCCCGCACCGCCGACGCCACGTCCTCCCCCGCCGCCCGCGGACCCGCCAACGCCGTCCCCGAACGGGTGCGTGGAGCTCGAGCACGCCGCGGCGATCGACAGCACGCCGAGGAGAGACAACGCAGGGAAGGTCGGGCGGGACGTCGACATCCGTTCACGATAAACGAACGCTCGCGGTTCGCGAAACGCGCGAGTGGGCACGCGCGCCGAACGTAGCCGCAGCCTCGCTTCAGGCGGCTTTCCGGGCAGCCACGCTCATCCGCTCGATCACGTCGTGGACGAAGCGGATCTTTTTCAGCGCCGGCTCGCGCAGCACGAAGGGATAGAGGTCGGGCAGACCCATGCTGCGGTTCAAGCTGTTGAGGGCGATCGTCAGGGGGACCCACGCGCGCGCCAGATCGTCGAAGTCGTCGAAGTCCAGCCGCCGCGTGCCCACGTCCAGCCTGGCCGCGCCGCTCGCCACCTTGGGGCGCAAGGCCAGCCCGAAGCTGCGGGCGGTCTCCAGCGTGTCGACCATATGCAGGTAGTGGGCCCAGCTCTCCGCCCAGTCCTCCCACGGGTGCATCGACGCGTACGAGCTGACGAACCGGTCAGGCCAGTCTTTCGGCGCGCCATCGCGATAGTGAACCGTGATCGCGTCTTCGTACGAGGTCTGCTCGTCGCCGAACAGCTCGCGGAACGGCTCCAGGAACGCGGACCCGGCGATCAGCCTGTCCCAGTAATAGTGGCCGATCTCGTGGCGAAAGTGGCCGACCAAGGTCCGGTAGCTCTCGCCCAGCTCGAGGCGCGCCTTCTCGCGAAACGGCGAGTCGGCCTCGGCGATGTTCATCGTGATGAGGCCACGGTCGTGACCGATGAGCACCTTCTCCGCCCCCGGCAGGTCCTCCTTCATCGCGAAGGCGAGGCCCTCGGGGTGATCGGCCCGCGGCTCGACGGGCAGGCCCAGCCCCAGCAACGTGTAGACGAGGCGGCGCTTCGCCTGCTCCAGCTTCAACCACGCCGCGTTCGCCTTGGGGTCGGCGAGGTTCGGGATGATCTCGTTCAGGCGGCAGGCGCGGCAGAAGCGATGCTCGTCGCCCTCCGGGATCGCCCAGTTGCACGCCGCGTGGTCGACCTGGTTCCCGCACGGCTTGTAGCGCGCGCCCTTGGTCACCGGACCGAGCGCGGCGAACACACCCGCCGCCTCGGGCACTGGCTCGAGCGCAGTGAGAGTCGCGCGATCCGGCAAGTAGGCCAGGGCGCGGCCGCAGCCGGTGCATTGCGAGTTTTCGAAGTGGAGGACTTGTTGGCAGGCGGGGCAGGCGAACAATTTCATGGCGCTCCTCGCGGCGGTGTCGGTCGTTTCGTCCGGTCCGGAGTGCCAGCAGCGAAAAACGTGCCACCGGACCCCTCCCGAAAGACGCGAGAGAGGGCCAGCGCCAGCCTGATGACGCCTGGCGGGCGAGTTACGGTCATGTACCATTCGTCGCGTGTCAGTAACCGAGCCCCGTAACTCGCCGCTGCGCCGGCTCGGCGTCGCACGGTACATCACGCCGCTGCGCGAAGGCGGCTCTGTGCCGGCGCTGGTGGAGGGCGACGACGGGCGGTGTTACGTGGTGAAACTGCACGGCGCGGGGCAGGGACCGCGGGTGCTGGTCGCCGAGCTGATCGCCGGCGAAATTGGGCGCGCGCTGGGGTTGCAGGTGCCGGAGTTGGTGCTGGTCGACCTGGACCAGGCCCTGGCGCGCAGCGAGCCCGACCCCGAGATTCAGGACATCCTGCGCGCGAGCGCCGGCCTGAATCTTGGCCTCGCTCACCTCGACGGCGCCGTGACCTTCGACCCCGCGGTCAGGCCCGGTCCCCCGGCCGCGGTCGCGTCGGCGGTGGTGCTCCTCGACACGTACGTGACGAACGTGGATCGCACCGCCCGCAACCCGAACCTGCTGTGGTGGCGAGGCGCGCTGGCGCTGATCGACCATGGCGCCGCCCTCTACTGGCAGCATGCCTGGGACGGCGCGGTCGCGGACGCGAAACCGACGCGCGCCTTCCCGCTGATCCGCGATCACGTGCTGTTGCCGTGGGCGGACGAGCTGGCGGCGGCGGGAGACGCGTTGGTGGCAGCCGTCGACGACGCCCTGATCGGGGCGATCACCGCCCAGATCCCCGACGACTGGCTCTCACCGCTCCCCGAGGCGGCGACGCCGGTCGCGCAACGGGCGGCCTACGGCGCCTGGTTGCGGGAGCGCCGGGCAGCGCTGCCCGCGTTGATCGAGGAGGCGGCACGTGCCCGAGCGGCGCGCGTTTGAATATGCGGTCGTCCGCGTGGTCCCTTCGATCGCGCGCGAGGAGTTCGTGAACGTCGGCGTCGTGCTGTTCTCCCCGGCGGCCGGTTTCCTCGGCTGCCAGTTCGCCACCGACACCCATCGCGTGCGCGGGCTGGCCGGGCCGGAGAGGCTCGATGTCGAGGCGGTGACCGCTCACCTGCGCGCCATGCGGGAGGTCTGCGCGGGCGATCCGGCGGCGGGGCCCATCGGGTCGCTGTCGCAGTCCGAGCGGTTTCATTGGCTGGTCGCCCCCCGCAGCACCGCCATCCAGGTGTCGGCGGTCCACGGCGGCATCACGGACGATCCCGCGTCGACGTTGCGCCACCTGTTTCAAACGCTCGTCGCCGGCTGAGCGGCGCGCCCGCGGGCGCGTCGTCGTCGTCTCCGACCATCGTGTTATATGAGCGGCCATGCCGCGTGGCCCGGACTCGCGTTGGGGTGGGATCGCTTGAGATTGGCGACCCTCGGAGGCCGCGCGCTCGATCGGGTGTTCGCGATTTGCGGCGTGCTGGCGTTGCTGTCGATCTGGCTGTTTCACTATCCGGCGGGGATCGATCTTCCCCAGCACGCGAACGTGCTGCGGATCCTGGCGGACTACGGCGATCCCCGAACGGGGTACGCCGGGTTCTACGAGCGCCAGTTCCTGACGCCTTACTTCGTCACGTATCTGGTCGCGCTGCCGTTCGCAAAGTTGTTCGGGGCGCTTGCGGCCGTGAAGGTGATTCTCTCGGTCGCCGCGGTCGCCACCCCCTGGATGATGATCCGATGGCTGCAGGCGCTGGGAGGCGAGGCGTGGTGGGGGTTGTTCGGCTTCCCCCTGACGTTCGGGTTCGGCTACCACTGGGGGCTGCTGTCCTTCGTCTTCGTGATGCCGATGATGTTCGCGTACCTCATCGCGTATCGTCGCCTGGTCGAGCGCCCCTCGCCGAGGGCGGCCGTGGTCGCGGGCGCGTGGGCCCTGCTGCTGTATTTTTGCCATGGCATAGCCTTCGCCGTCGCGATGCTGTCGGCCCTGGTGGAGGCGGTGATTCGCCTCCGGCGCATCGAGTCCATGCGCGCGCTGGGGCTGCTCGTCGCGCACTGGGCCCCCGCCGGCATGTTGAGCCTGATCTGGCAGCTCAAGTCGGGCGTTCCCGGCGTCTCGCACCTCGACGGGTGGCCGCCCGAGAACGATCGGTTCGTGGCCCTGCTGTCGGGGGAGTTCTCGTCGTGGCCCGGCTACTGGGCCGTGCTCACCGGCGGCGCGCTCGCCACGCTGATGCTGGTCCTCAGCCGTCCCGGCTTGGCGCCGACGGCGGCGCGCGTGGCGCCGCTGATCGTGTCGCTGGCGATCTTCTTCTTGCTCCCCGAGACGTTCATCGGTACGTGGCTGGTGGGAATGCGCATGCTGGTGTTCGTTCACATCTTCGCGACCGCGGCGTTTTATCCCAACGTTCGGGGGAGGAGCCTGACCACGATGCGCGCGGTGTCGGCCGTGGTGGCGATCGGGTGCCTGCTGGGTCACAGCGTTCGCATGTTCGTGTTCGATCGCGAGATGCGGGGGTTGGCGGTGATCACGAAGGCCGTCCCGCCGTACGTCGACATCCACGGCTTGGTCCGCGACACCGACCAGATGAGCAAGGTCTTCGGCGGCATGCTGCCGCAGACGCCGGCCTGGGTGACGGCGGCGAACGGCGGCTTCCTCGAGAACGACTACGGCCACTATTTTCAGCTCCCCATCCAACGCCCGATGGGCCGGCCGTGGCTGGGCGAGTACCGCTGGTTCGTGGCGCGCGGGCGGGGCGGCACGCAGGGCCGGGTGGAGTCGATGGTCGGTCCGGTGCGGGTCGTCGCCGAGGCCGATGACTGGTGGCTGTTCGAGTCCACGAGGCCGCCGCTGTCGACAGGTGGGCTCGAGGTGGTGCGGTACGCGCAGGAGAACGGCCGCCTCGCGGTGGCGGGGGCGGCGCCCGGCGTGACCCTGCGGGTGGCGGACAGGGTCTTCGGCGCGGGACTGGCCACCAGCGCGTTCTCGCGCATTCAGGTCAGGGCGCGCGCGGCTGGGCACGATTTGAAGGGCCTGGTGGGGATCGACGACACCGCTCCCGGTCCGACCGAGGTCGTCTTCGAGGTGATGACAACCGATCGAAAGGTGCTGTTCCAGAGCCCGCCCGTGACGAACCACCAGCCCGCGCTTCCCTTCGTGGTTCCGTTCGGCGGACGCACGGATCTGTTGCTGTCGGCCGAGACCACGCCGCGCACGGGTGGGCACAGCATCCGCGTCGACTGGCTAGATCTTCGGGTCAGTGACTGAGGCGCCTGACATCGAGAGCAACGGTGGCGAAATCGAGCCGAGAACCGTCGCGTGGACGTCTCGCTCGCCCGTCGTCGCGCTCTGCGCCGAGATAGCACGGACGCCGAGACCGTTTTGTGGGCTCGCCTACGGGCCAGGCGATTCGCCGGCTTCAAGTTTCGGCGGCAGCATCCCTGCGGCCCCTACATCCTCGACTTCTACTGCCCCAAGGGGCATCTGGCCGTCGAGCTCGACGGCGGTCAACACTTCAGCGAGGTGGCGCAAGACTACGACCGGCGCAGAACGACATTCCTTCGTCGCCAAGGGCATCGCCGTGCTTCGCTTCCCGACCGATCTCATCTTCCGGGAGCCACTCGCCGTCCTCGAAGCCATCCAGCGCGCGCTTGAAGGCGTCCCCCCGAAAGAGTGAGAGAATCGATCGGTCGCGCGTTTCCGCTTCACCTCGCCCCGCAAAGCGGGGCGAGGTGAACGGGAACCTCGTCATTCAGCGCGCAGAGCCTAGGGTTAGGAGGCGCCGGCGCGCTTCCGCAGCAACAGGTCCGGGAGATCGTGGCGGCCCCAGGCGAAGATGAGGCCGGCGGTGGGCATGAACCAGATCAGGTGGTTCCCGTGCATCTCGCGGTAGCTGACCTCGATGGCGATGAGCAAGAGGGTGACGTGGACGACCAGCGCGCGGGCCTCGAGGGCGCGGCGGAAATTGACGGCCACCGCCACCAGGATGGCGGCGATCTGAAACACGGAGAACAGCGGCTGGAGCTCGCGGGGCGTGACGCTGTAGAGGCTGGTCGAATCGTAGGCCTTGAAGCCATGAAACAGGAACACGTTGCGCACGAGCGCGGGCGCGTCCCAGATCAAGAACGGCACGAACGGCAGCATGCCCAGCGCCACGCCGACCGCGAGGCGTAGGGGCACGCGCCGTCTCAGAAACAAGACCAGCAGGAACGCCCCGGGCGCGAACCGCGACGAGAACGACAGCCCTGCCACCAGGCCGGCCAGCAACCACCGCCTCCGGGCCGCGAACGCCGCCGACAGCAGGACCATCATGATCGGGAAGATGTCCTGCGCGCCCTGGTTGAAGGTCTCGTGGTACAGGCGCTCGGGGAGCAGTGTCATGGCGCACGCCCAGGCGGCCGTCGCGGCGCGCGCCGCGGGGCGGGGGGCTGGCTTGCCTGGATCGCGCATGGTCCAAGCGGCGAGGTACGCGACCACGGCGGCTGTGGCCGCGAGGTAGACGACGTTGATGATCTTGATCCCGACGCCCCTGCCGACGAAGCCGGCGAGCGCGTAGAAGAAGATCATGGTCGGCCCGTACTTGTAGCCGTGGTAGGCGGGATCGTTGCCGATGGGCGCGACGCGGTGCTGGAACGGGTTCTTGTGCTCCACGAACAGCAGCCGCGCGGCGTGCTCGGTCGTTTCGCCGAGGTCGTTCATCCCCGTGCCGAGGCCCGCCTGGAATCGCTGGGCGGCCTGCACCACCGTCCACAGGAGCAGCGCGCACGCCGCGACGAGCTCGATGGAGACGACCGGCTGCGAGAGGTCATCGCCGGGTCCGGCGCGCTTGAACCCGACCGCCATGATGAGCAGGAACAGCGTCTCGAAGCACGCCAGCTTGACGAAGGGCTGGCCCCAGTCGAACCGGTGAAACAGCAGGAAGATGAAGTGGTAGGCCAGGAACATGAACGCCGACGACGCCAGAAGACCGACGTCGGCGAGGCGCGCTGCGCGAGGGGATCCTGGGGCTGGCGTCATCTGGGGACGGCAATCTACCCGCTCGAGCCGGCCCGTCACAACCAGATGGGCGCCCAGATTAGCTGGAATACGCACGGTGGGGGTGTCCGGGGGCGCGGTGTGGTCGCGGGGTCTGGGGTTCGGAGGCCCTTCGGCAGATGAGGCTGCTAGCGCGTTGGACTGCAAGCCACTCGAGCCCATCATGCGGCGGGCGGGCGAGGTTCCGCCAGACAAGGACTACCGGGGACAATCTTCTGCCAGGAGGAGGCGCGGAAGACGTGGCGCCGGATAACATCCCATTGCAGCGAACGGTCGCGTTCGGCGCGCGCTGCTTGACGGCAAGGCGGTGGCAGGACCTTCCTCAGCGACGCGCGACGAGTTCGCGGACGTCCACTCCGATGTCCCTGCCCGGATGGAAGGGAACTGTGGTCGCACGGCCATCCGCGTGGCGGTATTGCCGGTGGGATCCGCGTTGTCGAACTTCGACGAACCCGAGGCGTTCGAGAATTCCGGCCACCTCGCGGGGCTTGAGGACCGGGACGTCGCCCATCCTTATGCGACCTTGACGGTCTGCGTCCCGATGAACTCCCCTTCCAGCTTGGGCTCACCGTCCTCGAGGAGCATCGCGACCACCTCTTCGAGGTTCTCCCGTAGCTCATCGACGCTGGCACCCTGCGAGTGAGCGCCCGGCCACCCAGGCACGTAGCCCACGAACAGGCCCGTGTCGGGATCCCGCTCGATGACTGCCGTGAACGTCCGCATGGACATCAACGGTAGCGCGGGGGAAGACGGCCAACAAGTCGTTGCTCCGGGCCGCGACGCCACGGTACTCTTCCGTGCAACAGCCGCCGCCCGCTGCCCGAGAGGTGACGATGGACGAGAGCGAATTCGAGGGCACCCTGGTGCTGGAGCAGCTCGCCGCGATCGGCAAGGTGGAGGAGTTCTTCGATGCGGTCGACGCCGATGACGTGCGACGGGCCACCCAGTTGATGAGGAGCGCGGATGTCGACGCGTCGACGATCGCGACTGTCGTCAGGAAGATGGAGGAGAGCGATGGCGAGCACTGAGGCAGCGATGTGCGGTCCAAACCGCACGCGCGGCTTGGGAATAGGATGGGCCCCGGGGCGGTTTGCAGCTGGATGACTGCAACGGCGAAACGGCTGGCTGCTCTAGGGGCCCTGACCCTCCTCGTGGGATGCGATCACGCCACGAAGTTTGCGGCCAAGGCCGACCTGCAAGGCGAGGCGCCCCGCAAGTTGATCGCGGGAATCCTGGATCTCCAGTACGTCGAGAACCGAGACGTGGCGTTCAACGCCTTGCGCTGGATACCCGAGACCACCAGGGCGCCCATCCTGTTGATCGTCTCGGGCGTCGCAAGCCTTTGCCTGTGCCTGCTCGTGCTTTCCCGACCGTGGCGTCCGTGGACCAAGGTCGCGCTGGTTCTGGTCGCTGCCGGTGCGGTCGGCAACTATCTGGATCGATTTGTGCGGGGGTATGTGGTGGACTTCATGCACGTTCAACACTGGCCCGTGTTCAACGTCGCGGATATCTACGTCTCGTTGGGGGTCGGGCTTCTCCTGGTATCCATGCGTTTGACACGAAGGTCGGCCCGCGATGGCCGCTGATTTCGCACACGGGGCTGCTGGAGTATCGTGACCAGCGACCGGCGTGAGCCACCGACGAAGGAGAAGCCGTGCCCAGTGTCCTCATCGAGATCAGGCGCCAGATACCCGCGGCGGACGAGGTCGCGCTCATCGAGGCGGTGCACTCCGCCCTGCGAGAGGCGTTCAAGCTGTTGCCCGGTGACAGGAATGTGCGTCTCGTCGCCCACGAACCGCATCGCTTCGCCTGTCCACCTGCCTGCCGCCAACCGGAGCTCTACACGCACGTAAGCATCGATGCGTTCGCGGGGCGCTCGCTCGACGCCAAGCGGACGTTGTATCGCACGATCGTCGCGAAGCTGGAGTCGCTCGGAATTCCGAGGGACCACGTCAAGATCCTGCTGAGAGAGCTGCCTCGGGAGAACTGGGGTATCCGAGGGGGGCAAGCCGCCTCCGACGTGGAGCTCGGCTTCAAGGTCGACGTTTAGGATTCAGCGCGACGGGAGGCTGGCTGTTGGAGCCGATCTTCGAGGCCGTGCTGAATGGCGAGCAAGCGGTCGTCCGTGTTCTCGCATCTGCTCCCGAGGCTCACCGGGAGCAGGCCTCGCGGGATATCCTGGTCGAGGCCATCCCGCACTGGCTTTATGTCGGGGACACGCCGCTTCACCTCGCGGCCGCGGCGCTGCGACCGGGAGTCGCCGAGATCCTTCTGAGGTCCGGGTCTGACCCGAACGTCGAGAACCGCCGCGCGGCGACGCCCCTCCACTACGCGTGCGACGCGCGCCCACGCCTGGGCGGAATCTGGGATCCGGAAGCGCAGGGGGCACTCATCGGCCTGCTCGTCGAGCACGGCGCGCGCGTGGACCATCCCGACAGCGGCGGGGCCACGCCGCTCCATCGCGCGGTCCGCGCGCGCAGCGTGGGCGCCGTCCGCGATTTGCTCTCCTTCGGAGCCAGCACCGACTGCCGCTTGCGGGCACGTGGCTCGACACCGCTTCACCTCGCGGCTCAGTCGACCGGCGCCAGCGGCACGGGCGGGACAGTCGAGCTGCAGCTTGAAATCGTCGGCCTCCTGCGCCAGTACGGCGCCGACCCCTTTGCCGCGGACGGGGCCAACCGCACCCCATATGATTGGGCAAGGAGCGAGCGGATCGCGGCCGCCCTCCGGGGAACCGGTAGCGTAGACTCGTAAGCTTCGTTGGGCACCGAAGCACAAGGGAGAAATGACCTACGCCCGCTTTCCGAGGACCAGTCCCCGAAGCGTGATCATCTTGGCGGCCATAGCCGGGACGCTGGGGTGCTCAGCCCGGCACTTGGTCGCTGGCGCCGGCGGTACCCACCCGAACGAGACGGGGGGACACGGCGGAGGGGCAAGCGGTGGGGGCGACGGGGGCGCGGGGGCGGTTGGGGCTGCGGACGCGGGCGCGGCCGGTGCTGCGGGGCCGAGCGGAAACGGTGAAGGGGGCGGCGGGACCGGCCAGGCCGGCGGGAATGTCATCGGCAATGGTGGAAGCTGGTCGGCCTCCGGCGGCGCTCCGGGCAGTGGCGGCAACGGCGGCGGACCGATCGCGAGCGTCGGCACCGGCGGCGCACCGGCCGCGAGCCAGGGAGGTCAGGTGGGATCGGGCGGCTCCGCGGGACAAGGCGCCGCGAACGGCGGCGGCGTCGTCCCGCCCCTGAACGCGCCTTCCTTCGTGCTCGTTCCCGGCAGCGCCGTGGGCTCCGTGCTGGTGGACATGAACGGCGACGGCAAGCTCGACCTGTTGGGCTTGAACCCCGCCATCGTCAACACCGCCGGGCGCGTGACGCTGATGCTGGGCCATGGCGACGGAACCTTCGGTGCGATGTCGACGGTGGGACCCGCGGTCAACGCCTTCGCCGTCGGAGATCTCGACGGCGACACGATCCCCGACTTGGTCACCACCAGCGCGAATTCCACGGCCGGTGGGCAAGCGGACGGCCTCGGGAGGCTGGCGGTCTACACCAACAAGGGCGACGCGACGTTTTCGGCTCCCGTCGCGCTCGTGGCGGATTCCAACACCCACTCGGTGCTGATTGCGGACCTCGACGGCAATGGCCGCCTGGACATCGCGGCCGGCTGCGACCGATCCCTGCTCGACATCTTCGTGAACAACGGCCGGGGTCAGTTCGCGCCCAAGGCGAGCTACATCGACAGCGGCCCCGCTCCGGGCTCCGTTTGGGCTTACCAAATCGCGGCAGGCGATCTGAATGGCGACGGCGCGCCCGACCTGGCAGTGGTCATCGGAGACGTTGGCAGGTTGACATTCCTTCTCAACAAGGGCGACGGAACCTTCCCGTCATCGGTCACGCTACCCACGCCGGAGTTCAACCACTCCCTGCTCAGTCCCCGCTCCCTCGTGCTCGCGGACATGAACGGTGATGGGAAATCCGACTTCGTGGCCGGGGGTTTTGGAGAAAACGGCCACATCTTGCTGTCCACGGGGGGGGACGTGGCGGCGGCCAGGCTCGGGGCCCTTCTCAATGGCGGCGATGTGCTCGCCGTCGTCGACGTGAACGGCGACGGACATCGTGATGTCGTCTTGCCGGGTTCCGCGGATGGCGCGATCTATGGCCTGTTTCTCGGCGGCGGGGACGGCGTCACGGGTCAACACGTGTCGTGGGGCCCTTACAGGGCCACCGCGGTCGGTGACGTGAACGGCGACGGCAAGCCCGACATCGTCGTCGGGGGCGGCGTCCTCCTGAACACCACGCGCTGACCCTGTCACGGCACGACGACCTTGTTCCGCGCCGCGATTATCGGCGACGCTCGAGCAGCACGAACCCCAGCTCCCGCGTCGCGAGCGCGCGGCTCGCGGCGAGCCACAGCAGCGTGAGGGGCTCGAGCAGGCGCGCGGCGGCGAGCGGCCCGGCGTCGACGGGCCGCAGGCCCACGTCCTCGACCAGGGCCACGGCCGAAGCGCGCGCCGTCGCGTCGTCTCCCGCCACGAATCCCACGGCGGGGAGGCCGTCGAAGAGCGGCGCGACGAGGACCTCGGCGCCCTGCTGGTTGAAGGCCTTGACGACGTGGGCGCCCGGGAGCCGGGCGGCGAGCTGTTCGGCAGCCGACGTAGCGAGCCCGTGCTCGAGCACCATGCCCTTGGCGACGGCGTTCGTGCAGTCGATCACCAGCTTGCCCTCGATGGTGCCTGCGCGGGCCGCCACGTCCGCGGCGGCCGCGGCAGGCACCGCGAGCGCCACCACGTCCGCTCCGGAGGCTCCGCCCTCCGGCGCGACGGCGACGGCACCGGCAACGACGAGCGCGCGCACGGCTTCGGCGGACGTGTCGCGCGTGGCGACCCGGACGCGATGCCCTGCGCGCAGCCACGCCCGCGCGAGCGCTCCGCCGATGTGTCCCGCGCCATAGACGACGATGTCGCGGGCCTGGGCTGCTTTCGTCGTCACGGGCGTGACCGGACCGACCCTGCGACGGACCCCGAAGGCGAAGTCGCGGCCCCAGGGGCCCGAACGGGAGAGGCCGATCCACAGCATGGCGAGAGGCTCGAGCTCCCTGGCGCGGGCGAGCCCGGCGAGCGGCACGGCATCGAATCCCAGATCGGTCGCCAGAGCGGCGGCCGTCGCGGTCGCGCCCGCGTCGTCCCCGGCGAGGAACATCGCGGCGGCGCCGTGCGCGAAGCGAGGCGCGCGCATCACCTCGAAACCGACGGTGTTGAATCCCTTCACGACGCGCGCGCTCGGCGCGAGCGCCTGCAGGGCCTCCGCGCCCGAGGTGGTGTGCCCCAACGCGAGCTTGAAGCCGGCCGCGATGGGGTTGATGGCATCGACGAGCACGCGTCCGCCGAGATCGCCGAGGTCGCGGACCACGGCTTCGGCGGCCGACCAGGGCGTCGCGAGCACCACGACGTCGCTGCCCGCGGCGGCATCGCGTGGAGCTGCCGTCCGTGCACCCGCGGGAACGCTGCGGCTCGCGCGCACGCCATACATGACGTCGTGTCCGGCGGCGCCCAGGCTCTCGCCCAGCGCCGTGCCAACGTTCCCTGCGCCGATGATCGCGATCTTCATGTTTGTCTCCCCCGCCTCAGCGCCCGAGCGTCTCGAGCAGCAGCCGGGCCGTCTCTTCGCCCGAGAAGTTCTGTTGACCCGTGATGAGGTTGCCGTCGCGGACGGCGAAGCCCCGCCACAGCCCGGCCTGGACGTAGTTGGCGCCCATGCGCCCGAGCTCGTCCTCGATCCGCCACGGCATCACGTGCTTGTCGCGAGCGAGGAGCTTCATGTTCCACACGGCCTCGTCGGCGAAATCCTCCTCGACGTTCGCGAAGCCGGTCACCGTCTTCCCCTTTGCGAGGGGCGTGCCATTCGAGAGCCTGGCGTAGCGCAGGATGGCGACGCCGTGGCACAGGGCGCACGCGAGCTTGCCGCGCTCATAGAACTCGACGAACTTGCGGTGCAGGTCGTGCGCCGCCTCGAACGTGAACATGGGGGCCTGGCCGCCCGCGACGATGATGGCGTCGAAACGCGCGACGTCGATGTCCGCCACGCGCTTCGTCTGTTTGACCAGCCCGGCGAGCGCCGGCGTGGCGATGAAGCCCATCGAGACCAGATCGCTCGCCGAGTACCCGCTCGGGTCGCGCGGGTCGCTCATCGCATCGGCCTCGCACGCGCCCCCGCTCGGGCTGAAGAGCTCGAGCTCGTACCCGGCCTCGCCGAGCACGTAGTACGGGTGGGTGAGCTCGCTCCACCAGAATCCGACCGGCCAGCCCGTGGTCGTCGAGACGGCCGGGTTGGCGATGACGACAGCGACGCGCTTTCTCCGGCCGGGATTGACGACGTTCGGATCCTTGAGACTCATGGCGGCTCCTTTGTTGTATCGACGGCCTGATTGTGCGATGCCGGCGGGTGGCGGCAAACGCCGTGTGGCGCAACGCGCTGTTGCGCGAAGCGCAACAGCGGCCGCGCCTTCCGGGCGCGCTCAGCCCGCGGCGGGGCGGCGTCGCGGGGGCGGAGCGGACAGGCCCGACGCCGCGGCAGCCACCAGCTGCCGAAACCAGGCGTGGGCGCGATCGCGGCCGAGGCGCGGATGCCAGACCTGGACGATCTTGTAGCTCGGCAGCGCGAGCGGCGGCTTCACGACCTGCAGGCCGAAGCGCGTGGCGTGCTGCCGCGCCAGCCGTTCCGACATCGTCAGGACGCAGTCGGCCTTGGCGATGAGCTCGAGCGCCGCCAGGTAGTACGGCAGGTAGCGCGTGACGTGGCGGGTGAGGCCACGCTCGGCGAGGGCGTCGTCGACGACGCCGCCGGGCCGCCCGCGCGGCGCGATCAAGACATGCTGGAGTTGCAAATACCGCTCCAGGGTCAGCCGCCCGCGCACGCTGGGATGGTCGGCGCGCGCCACGCAGGCGAAGCGGTCCTCGAACAACACCTGCGTCCGGAAGTCCGCCGGCAAGCGCGGAAAGACCCCGATCGCGAGGTCGACGCCGTCGCTCAGGGCCGGCACGTCATCGGGCAGAATTGGAAGAAAGCGCACGCTCGCCCGGGGCGCTTCGTCGGCAACGCGCTTGCACAGCGCCGCGCCGATGAGCGACACGACGTGGTCCGTCGCGTGCACGCGAAACTCGCGTTCCGACGTCGCCGGACGAAAGCTCTCCGGCGCGGACAGCACCTGCCGCGCCTCGCGCGCGAGCGAGCCGACTTGCTCGACCAGGCCGCGAGCGCGCTCCGTCAGCGCCCATTCGTTGCCGCTGCGAACGAGCACCGGATCGCCGACCGCCGCGCGCAGCCGCCCGAGCGCCCGGCTCATGGCCGCCTTCGAGAGCCCCAGCCTGTCCGCCGCGCGCGTCACGCCGCGCGCCTCGGCGATCGCCTCGAAGACGGTCAACAGGTTGAGATCGAGCTCGGCGGGCTTCACGGCTACCCGATGTCCTCGATGGCGCGACGTTCAGGCTCGTCGAGCGGTGCCAGGGTCAGCGCGGCCAGATCGTCGCGCAGGTGGTCGGCGCTGCTCGTGCCGGTGAGCGGCAGCATCCCGACGTCGAGAGCGAAACGAAAGACGATGGCGGTGGGCGGGACGTTTCGGCGCGCCGCCGCCCGCGTGACGACAGCACTGGCCAGGACGTGTGGGTTCGCGGTCAGCAGCGAGAACCCCTGATAGGTGATGCCCTCGGCGTGGCAGAGCGCGCGCACGTCGCGATCCCAGCCGGTGCGCGCGTAACAGCGGTTCTGCACGAACGACGGCCGGGTCATACCCGATGTGGCAGCCACGGCGCAGAACGCCGCCACCTGGTCGCGGCTCACATTGCTGACGCCCAGCAGGCGCGTCGCACCCGCGGCCGCAAGCTCGCTCATGGCGCGCCAGACCTCGCGGTCGGCGGCGGTCAATCCCGTGGCGCGCTCGGGACCGTGCAACACGTACGAATCGACGTAGTCGGTCCGCAGGTGTTCCAGCGAGCTGGCGAACGACTGCCTCACCTGTTCCCTGGGCGGCGCGCTCCGTTCGTAGGGCAGGCGATGATCCTGGCCCCGGGCGTAGGTGAACTTGGTTTGCAGAAACAGCTGCGCGCGCGTCCCGTCGCCGCGCGCCTCGAAGGCGGCCACGGCCGCGCCCACGCCCGCCTCGAAGTAGTGCTTGCGCTGGTTCGCGGTGTCGATGGCGCGAAAGCCGGCGCCGAGCGCCTGCGTCGTCAGCGCCTCGGTCGCGGTTTCCTTCCAGGCCGTTCCGTACATGAGGCGCGGCGTCCCGAGGCCTGCCGCGTCGCTGTCGCGTCCCGGATTCATGCGGCCAGCCTAGCAGCTAGCAGCGCATGGCCCGATTACTTCCCCGGGCAGCAGTCGCGCTGGCCAAGCTCGCACGCCCGGGCGCGCAGCTCGGTGGTGCGGCGTGGGTCTGGGGGCGTCCACCTGCCGGATTGATACTGCGCTCCCAGCGCGCAGCACGCCTCGCCGGACGACTGAATGCACGACTCGCGCAAGGCCGCCAGGGCCGGATCGGCCTCCAGCGAAGTCTTCGCCTCCTCGAGTTGCTTGACCGCCACACGACCACACGCCAGCGGCGCTCCCGGGCTCTTTGACCCGCAGGTGGTGCGATAGGCCTCGATCAAGGCCAGGTCATCGACGGCCGGGTCGCCGGACAGCGGGCTCGACAGCGCATCCGCCCAGTAGAGACAGGGGAGGGGCGCGCGCGCCTGACAGCCAGACAACAGACGGGCCAGGGCGAATCGTCGGCCAGCCGGCTCCGCCAGCCGGCATGCGTCGGCGATGGCGCAACCGTCGGCGGCCCCGCTCTTACATCCGAGATCCGCGAAGGGCAGCGACGTCTTGCAGTCAGGGGAGGCGCTGATCAGGGGCGCCGCCGCTGCGGCCAGCGCAAGGCAACTCGGCCCGTAACCCTGGCGGCAATTCTCCGCCATGAGGTTCAGGCCTTCGGCATGCCGCTGCGAATCGCGACGCAGGATCGCCAGGCGATGACAGCTCTGCAGCCGGCCCATGCCGCACGCCATGGCGAACATGTTTGCGGCTACGTCCTTCTGGCCCATCATCTTGTCGCGGAGCTCGACCTCTCCCAGCAACTCACACCCGCGCGCGTCGCCCAACCGGCAGCCCTCCCGCAGCGCGGCCTCGCCGGCGCGGGTGTCCTGCGCTTCGTCGATCGCGAGAGACAACTCGCCGAGCACCGTGCATCCGCCAGCGATCTGACTCTGGCACGCGGCCGTCAACAGATCGCGCCCGCGCGCTCGGCTCGAGGCCTTCGTATTGCGGCCGTACAGTTTGCCGAGCACACCGCAGGCGCGGCCATCGTCGTTGCCACAGGCCATTTCCAGCAAGACCACACCACGTTCGAAGTCGCGGTCGGGTTCGTCGGCCGACCGCTCGAGCAGGAGCGCTCCCAGCTCACCGCAGGCCCCGGTGTCGTTCTGCTGGCAGCGTCGCGCCAGCGCGCTGTGGACGGGCGACGCGAACGTCATCGGCCCGCTGGGCCCCTCCGGCCCGCTCGTGCCGTGGCTCATACAACCCGCCAGGACAAGGACGGCGGCCAGGGTCGGCTCCGGCCACGGCGTGGTCGGCCAACGGCTCACGCGCATTCCTGCATTCCGGTTGGGCGGCGCGTTTCCGAGGGAGAGGACCGATGATATCGTCCGCGTGTCATTCGGCTCGCCCATGATAGCCCAGGCTCGCTTCGTGGCGTGACGGTCGTGTCCGCCAGTCCCTGGCATTTTCGGTCGCGCACCGCGCTGCTGGGACTGCTCGCGGTGGCCAGCCTCGCCGCCTGCCAGGTCGCGGTCGAGCCACAGAGGCCGATGCGCGGGCGTTCCGAGGACGTGCGCCTCGACCTCCGGCGGATCGACGTGGGGCCGAACGTTTTTGTCTTCGACAGCCACGCCGCCGTGCTCCGTCGTCTCCGCCTCGCCTATTACACCGTGCCGACGCGCGTTCCCTGCAGCGGCGGCGTCCAAGCACGGGCGATCACCGTCGACGGAGAAGACGGTGATCGCGACCAGCTACCGGGCGGGAATCATACGCTGCGCATCGTCTTCGGGCGGCAATCGATCGCCTACGACCTGAACACGGTCATCGACATCGAGACCGACGATGGGACGTGCTTGCGCACGCCGGCGATTAGCCAGGTGGTGGGCCTGGCGCCGGTGTCGCGCTGGACGTTGACGATCTCGGGCGAAGCGCTGACCAACACCACGTTCGTCGGGCTCCGGGGAATTTTTGGGTTTGCCGTCGGCCTTGGTCGCTGGGCTGGCCCGGTATTCGTCAGCGGCCAGGTCGGCGCGGGACAGTCCGTGTGCGCCGCTGACGTCTGCGGCAAGGACAGCAACGGACAGCTGCGCTATCAAGCGGCCCTGGTCGCCGACGCGGACCTGCGCCTCCCCTTGTTTACCTGGGAGGGGCCACAGGCGAGTTTGATCCCGAGCGTTGGTCTGCACTACGGCTTCGCGTCGGGTTCGGTCCCCGCGTTGGCGGGGGCGCAGCGCTTTTCAGCCCATTATCTGCAGGCGGTCTTGGGTTTCTCCATGGCTGGCCTCACGCATGGACCGTTCGTTCAAGTGCCCCGGGCGTCCTTCTACGAGTTCGCGATTCCTTTTGGGGTGGTGATGGATCCGGGCGGACCAGATCACCGCGTAGCCTTTGCTGGCGGCCTTCAAGTGCGCTTTGTGCTGCCGCTGTAGCGACGGGGCGACGTAGGGTGCGGGGGAGAGCTTGGCAGCTCCTCAGAGAAGACTCTCGGGTTTGCAGGCGCCAATCGCGTCGCCCGAGCCAATACATTGCCCACGAGGGCGGCAATCGGTGGTGAGCATGCAGCGGTTGGGAACGAGCTGGCAACGACCCGGAATCGGTGCATGGCCTCGTCCGAATATGGTCCCCGCACAGATCATCCCGTCGGGACAGAAGTAGAGACAGCGGTCTTGCGGGGCGTGGGGATCGACGCGTTCGCTGGCGCACCCGAGCGCGATCGCCAAGACGCAGAGCCCAAGACGCAGAGCCCAAGACGCAGAGCCATCGACGGCAAGTCGCGCGGGCCCAACGTAGCCGGCGTGGTGTCGTGGTTCGAAACAGTCGATGGCGGATGTTGCCTGACAAATGCCGATGCTCACGCACCCCAATTGAGGCGCAACGAGGAAGACAAGCAATAAACTATGGACACCGTGATTTTGACAAATATAAAATATCCATGCGGCCCCGTTGAATTCACCGCGCTCGTCACACCTAATGCCAAGGGAACGGGCGACCAGGCGGATCGAGGGTGGCGGAATTCGAGGTTTCGGTTCTGAATGACTTGTCAGGTCGTGATAGTCGACGAGAGCTTGATACTGAACATCCTGTTACCAGGTTGTAACGGGCATGCCTCGCGGGACCAATGTCGCTGCTGGTCGGCGCTCAACGAGTCCCTGGGGGACGGAGCATGAAGGAGCCGCTGCGTCTCCTGCTGGTGGAGGACGACGAGACCGACGCGGAGCTGGTGCGCCTGGAGCTCGAGCGCGGGGGATTCGCGCTCGACTGGGAGCGCGTCGATTCCGAACCCCTGCTCCGGCAGGCGCTACAAAAGCAGTGGGACATCATCATCTCCGACTTCGCCATGCCCGGGTTCAACGGGCTGCGCGCGTTCGAGATCTACCGGCGGCTCGCGGGGAGCACCCCCTTCATCTTCGTCTCGGGGGCCCTCGGCGAGGACCGCGCGGTGGAGGCGATGCGTTCGGGCGCGCGCGACTATTTCCTCAAAGGGAACCTGGCCCGGTTGAACGCCGCGGTTCGGCGGGAGCTCGAGGAGGCGAGGAACCGGCGCGAGCGGCAGCGCGCGGAGGAGACGGCCTCGCGCGAGCAGCGTCGGCTGGCGATGGCGATCGAGGCCAGCGGGGCTGGCATCTTCGAGCTTCGTCTCGACGACGAGGGCACGGTCGACTACAGCGGCGCCTGGTCGAGGATCTTGGGCTTCGAGGCGGCGGAGCTGCCGGCGCGCACCAGCTCGTTGCGGACCTGGCTGTCGAACAACCTGCACGCCGAGGATGCGGCCATCGCCGGCCGAGGCCTGTCTGCTTTTCTCGAAGGAGGCGCGAGCGGGACGAATCGATATCTGGGCGAATTTCGCCTGCGCCACAAGACCGGCCGCTGGGTGGACGTCGCGGCGTCGGCGACCGTCTTCGCCTGGGGAGCCGACGGCGCGCCCGTCCAGATCGTCGGTGTGTTGCTGGACCTGTCGTCGCGCAAGCACCTGGAGGCGCAGCTCCGACAAGCCCAGAAGATGGAGGCGGTGGGGCAGCTGGCGGGGGGGGTGGCGCATGACTTCAATAACCTGCTCACGGCCATTCTCAGCTTCGGCGCCTTCGCGCTGGAGGCGATCCCGCAGGAGGGCACGGCGGCCGACGACATCGCCGAGGTACTCAAGGCCGCCAAGCGCGCGCAGAGCCTGACCAGCCAGCTGCTGGCGTTCTCGCGACGGCGCTCCGTGTCGCCCCGCGTGCTGAACGTCAACGAGGTGGTGGCCTCGGCCGATCGAATCTTGCGGCGGCTGCTGGGGGCTGACATCGAGCTCGTCGCGGCGCCGGCCCCCGACCTGTGGAACATCAAGGTCGACCATGACGATCTCGAGCAGGTGCTGCTGAACCTGGCGGTAAACGCGCGCGACGCCATGCCGGAGGGTGGCAAGCTGACCATCGAGACCGACAACGTCCACATCGCCGACGGTTATGCCAGCGTGGTTCACGGCGCGTACATCGCTCCAGGCGACTACGTCGTGATCGCGGTGTCCGATTCGGGCGTCGGCATGAGCCAGGAGACGCAGGCCAGGATCTTCGAGCCGTTCTTCACGACGAAGGACCAGGGCCGCGGCACCGGGCTCGGGCTGTCCACGTGTTACGGGATCGTCAAGCAAGCCGAGGGCTTCATCTGGGTCTACAGCGAGCTCGGGCAGGGAACGACCTTCAAGGTCTACTTGCCACGGGTGGCCGCGCCCGCCGAGCTGGTCGCGCCGCGCATGGAGCCCGCGGATCTCCGGGGCTCCGAGGTGATCCTGCTGGTCGAAGACACCGAGCAGGTCAGGAAGGTCGCGATGCGGTCGCTGTCGCGGCTTGGCTACACCGTCATCGAGGCGACGAACGGCGAGGAGGCGCTGAGCCTGTTCCAAGGCGCGCGGGATGAGATTGACCTGCTCATCACCGACGTGGTGATGCCGGTCCTGGGCGGCAAGCAGCTGGCGGAGCGCGTGCGCGCGGTTCGGCCAACCGTGCGCATCCTGTTCATGTCGGGCTACGCGAAGGCAGCCATCGCGGCGCAAGGCATCCTGGCACCGGGGACGCCCGTTCTTCAAAAGCCGTTCACCCCGGATCAACTGGGACGGTGGGTGCGGCTGATCTTGGATTCGCCCGCCGGCGCCGCGCCCGAGTCCGGCTGACCGCGCGCCCGGCTCAGTTCCCCAGCAGCCCGTGGACAAAGTCTCCCGTCGCCGAACGGGCGGGGCGAGGCCGTCTGCTGCGTCGCCGCTCGCTTGAATACCTCGGGTATTCGGCGCTTCGCTGCTCCTTGCGTCCGTCCCCGCCGCGCCCGTCTCGGCTCGGTCCGACTTCATCCACGGGCTGCTAGCAGCCGACGGGGACGCGCCGACCGCGAGGACAGGCAGGATTTGCAGCAAGCTCGCCCGGACGCGCAGATTTCGCCGTCTCTGCGGACGGCCCCCGGTTCCCCAAGTTGTGGCTTCTTTCTTGCTGTCGTCTTTGCCCTCCGACCGCGGTCTCTGTCGATCGGGAATGGAAAGTGAGCCCAAGTTGAACCCTTCGACAGAACAGGTCGTTCCGGCGGCGACGGGCCTGACGTCCGCGGTCGCCGAGCAGAGGTTGCGCACGGAGGGGCCGAACGAGCTCTCCGGAGGGGGAGGGCGCAGCCTCGCCGGCATCGGGCTCGAGCTCCTGCGCGAGCCGATGTTCCTGCTGCTGCTCGGGTGTGGCGGCATCTACGTGCTGCTCGGCGACCGCCAGGAGGCGTTCGTGCTGCTCGGCTTCGTGCTGATCGTCGCCGGCATCACCCTGTACCAGGAGCGGAAGACCGAGCGGGCCCTCGAGGCGCTGCGCAGCCTCGCGAGCCCGCGTGCCCTGGTCGTTCGCGACGGCCGCCGTGTGCGGATCGCGGGCCGCGAGGTGGTGCGGGAAGACATCCTGGTGCTGTCGGAGGGCGATCGCATCGCCGCCGATGGTGCCCTCGTCTCGTGCGTGAACCTGTTCGTCGACGAGTCCCTGCTGACCGGGGAGTCGGTGCCGGTCCGCAAGACGCCCTGGGATGGCATCGCGCCGCTCGGCAGCCCGGGAGGCGACACCGAGGAGCAGCCGTTCGTCTTCGCCGGAACCCTGGTGACGGGTGGCACCGCCCTGGCGCAGGTCCACGGGATCGGCGCCGCGACCGCGATGGGCCGCATCGGCACCGCCTTGTCGACGGTGGCGCCCGAGCCGAGCGCGCTTCAGCGCGAGACCAGCTTGCTGGTGCGGCGCCTGGCGCTCGCCGCGATCGCGCTATGCGTCCTGGTCGTGGCGGCCTATGGCCTCGCCCGCAAGGACTGGCTCGGCGGGCTGCTCGGCGGTCTCACGCTGGCCATGGCCATCTTGCCCAACGAGCTACCTGCCGTGCTCGCCATCTTTCTCGCGCTCGGCGCCTGGCGGCTGTCGAAGCATCAGGCCCTCGCACGTCGGGTGCCCGTGCTCGAGACGCTGGGCGCGGCGACCGTCCTGTGCGTCGACAAGACCGGGACGCTGACCCAGAACGTGATGTCGGTTCGCCGGCTGTCAGTGAACGGGCGCCCGTTCGACCTGCCGCCCCCCGCGGCCGCCGGTGGCAAGGGCGCGTCGCTGCCCGACGAGGCTCACGAACTGGTCGAGTACGCCATCCTCGCGAGCCAGCGGGATCCGTTCGATCCCATGGAGCGAGCCTTTCATGCCCTCGGCGCGCTTCGACTGGCCGACACCGAGCACCTGCATCCGGACTGGACGCTGGTTCGCCAGTACCCGCTGTCGGACCACCTGCTGGCGCTGTCCCACGTGTGGACCTCCCCCGACGGCGCCGAGTACGTCATCGCCGCCAAGGGCGCCTACGAGGCCATCGCGGATCTCTGCCACCTCGACGCCGCCGCCCAGGTGGCCCTGCGCACCTGCGCCGACGCGATGGCGGCCGATGGGCTGCGCGTGCTCGGCGTGGCGCGCGCGCGCTTCCGCCTGGGCGGGGCGCTCCCCGAGGTGCAGCACGACTTTGCGTTCGAGCTCGTCGGGCTGGTCGGGCTCGAGGATCCCATCCGACCCGGGGTTCCTGCCGCCATCGCCGAGTGCGCCACCGCGGGCGTCCGGGTCGTCATGATCACCGGTGACCACCCGAACACGGCGAGGAGCATCGGCCGCGCGATCGGGCTCGACGGCGCGGATCGAATCGTCACCGGCGCCGAGCTCGACCACCTCGACGACGCGTCGCTGGGCGAGCGGGTGCGCGTCGCCAACATCTTCGCCCGCGTGGTCCCCGAGCAGAAGCTGAGGTTGGTGCGCGCGCTCCAGTCGATCGGCGAGGTCGTGGCGATGACCGGCGACGGCGTCAACGACGCGCCCGCCCTGAAGGCGGCGGACATCGGCATCGCGATGGGGGGCCGGGGCACGGACGTCGCGCGCGAAGCGTCGGGGCTGGTCATCCTGAACGACGACTTCGCGACCATCGTCGCGGCCATCCGCCTCGGCCGCCGCCTGTTCGACAACCTGAAGAGCGCGATGGCCTACATCCTGGCCGTGCACGTCCCCATCGCGGGCTTGACCGTGGTCCCGGTGGTCTTCGGGCTGCCGCTGGTGCTGATGCCGGTCCACGTGGCGTTCCTGCACCTCATCATCGAGCCCACGTGTTCGATCGTTTTCGAGGTCGAGCCCGCGGCGCCAGGGATCATGGACCGACCGCCGCGCGACCCGCGCCGTCCGCTTTACGGAGCGACGCTGGTGGCCGGCAGCCTGCTGCAGGGCTTCGCGATGTTGGCCATCTTGCTCGCGGTGTTCCTGGTGTCGCTCCGGCGTGGACAGGGCGAGCTCGACGCGCGGGCGCTGGCCTTCACCACGCTCGTGCTCACGAATCTCGTGCTCATCCTGGTGAACCGTGCGTCGGGGAAAGCGTCGCTGCTGCAAACCGCGCGCGCGCGCAACGCGGCGTTCTGGTGGGTGACCCTCGGCGCCGTCGCTCTCCTCGGGCTGGTGCTCTACGTCCCGTTCCTGCGCGACCGCTTCCGATTCTCGACCTTGCACCCCGACGATCTAGGCATCTGCGTCGCGGCGAGCGTCGGGGGGCTGGCGTGCATCGGTATCGTCAGGCGGCTCAGCGCCCCGGGCACTCGGCGCCGCATGGCGCGACAAATGCTTAACCGTGGAGGGTAGCCGCGGCGAAGCCCGCGACTGCCAGTTTCAATCGCCCCGAAGAGAGGACTGCACCATGAAAGCACTCGTCTATCACGGCCCCGGAAAACGAGCCTGGGAGGACAAACCGAAGGCCACCATCAAGGAGGCCTCCGACGCGGTCGTGAAGATCGCGCGGACCACCATCTGCGGGACCGACCTTCACATCATGAAGGGCGACGTCCCCGCGGTCACCGACGGGCGCATCCTCGGTCACGAGGGTGTCGGCGTCATCGAGGAGGTCGGCTCCGCCGTCTCGCGGTGGAAGCCCGGCGAGCGCGTCATCATCTCGTGCATCACGTCTTGCGCGAAGTGTGACGCTTGCAAGAAGGGGATGTATTCCCACTGCGCGAGCGGTGGCTGGATCCTCGGCAACACCATCGACGGCACGCAGGCCGAGTACGTCCGCATCCCGTTCGCCGACACCAGCCTCTACGCGGTCCCGAAGGGCGGGGACGAGGATGCCCTGACGATGCTCAGCGACATCCTCCCCACCGGGTTCGAATGCGGCGTCCTGTCCGGGGCGGTGAAGCCCGGCGACGTCGTGGCCATCGTCGGCGCGGGGCCGATTGGGCTGGCCGCGCTGTTGACGGCGCAGCTCTATGGTCCGGCCGAGGTCATCATGCTCGACCTCGACAGCAATCGCCTGGAGGTCGCGAAGACGCTCGGCGCCACCCAGTGCGTGAACACCACCGACGGCAAGGCCGTCGAGCGCGTGATGCAGATGACGGACAAGAAGGGCGTGGACGTGGCCATCGAGGCGGTTGGCATTCCGGCCACGTTCGGGATCTGCCAGGACATCGTGGCGGCGGGCGGTCACATCGCCAACATCGGCGTACACGGGAAGGGGGTCGAGCTGAAGCTCGACAAGCTGTGGGACCGCAACATCACGATCACCACCCGCCTGGTCGACACGGTCTCCGCGCCGATGCTGCTGAAGAGCGTGGTGGCGGGGAGAATCCAGCCGCGAAAGCTCATCACCCACGAGTTCAAGCTGGAGGAGCTCATGAAGGCCTACGACACCTTCCGCGACGCGGCCGCCACGAAGGCGCTGAAGGTCATCATCCGCGCCTCGTGAGCAGGTTGGGCGGCGGCGGCATGCAGTTTGTGCGCATCCTTCACCCACACGCGTTCGCACTGTGATGCCGACTCAGCGGCCACGCCAAATTCAAGTTCAGGCGTCTTCGGCTCAGCTCGGCGTGTGACTTCAATGGATTCCCTCTCCCGACTTGCGACGACTCGCGGGAGAGGGGCAGGGAGAGGGCAGCCAGAACCCAGTCCAGAGCCCTCTTTCCGCACGATCGCTCCTGGTGTTGACAGCTTCTGACTCGCTGTGAGAGGAAGGTGACGAGACCAAACCATTGATGGGGGGAGGGGAGGGGCCGCGATGAACAGGCAGCGCACGTTGGCGATCGGGGTGACGGTGGCAGGGCTGGCCGTTCTGGGTGGAGTGGCTGTTTCCTCTCAGGACAAGTACACCCTGAAGGTGCCGGGGGGCTTGGCGTTCTCCGAATTCCGAGGCTACGAAGCCTGGCAGACCGTCGGCATGAGTCGGAACGACAGGGCGGTCGCCGTGATCCTCGGAAATCCGGCCATGATCGCCGCCTACAAGGCAGGCATTCCCGGCAACGGCAAGCCCGTCCCGGATGGGGCCAAGATGGCCAAGGTCCACTGGAAACCGAAGCAGAACGAGTTCTTTCCGGACACGACGGGTCCCGGCACCCTGCTGAACGTGGACTTCATGGAGAAGGACAGCAAGCGGTTCGCGGACAGCGGCGGGTGGGGATATGCCGTGTTCGACTACGACGTCGCGTCCGACACGTTCAAGCCCGGCACCACGGCTGGCATGCCGCCGCAGGGGAACGACGCCAAGTGCGGGTTCGCCTGCCACACGAAGGTGAAGGCGAAGGACTACGTCTTCACGGAATACGGGAAGCGGTGAGACGCCAAAGGTAGAGCTGGCGCCACCTTTGCAGCGCATTCCTCGCGACAATTCAGAGAAGACCAACGAGCACCAGAACGCCAGCGAGGATCACCATGACGAGGCCCACAACCCCCGCGAGCAGCCCCTCGAAGCCTCATACGTGGCACGGCGAAGGAGTCGAGCCCCAGCCAGGCGCGAGCGAGAGCCCGGAGGCCGCCGCAGCGCGCGCCGAGGGCAATGCCCCCCTGTCAGTCGAGGCGGCGGTCGAGGAGGACCGTCGGGATGTCCATGCCGACGCGTCCACCCGTCCGGGTACCCCAAGCCGCAAGCCGGGGGATGATGCGGAGAATATCGAGGAAAAGCGTCAGGCCGCAAAGGAGGCCCACGCGGAGCTGCCATCTCGGCACTCCCCTCACGGCAAGCTTTGACATCGGCTCGCGCTAGACGGGCGACGTTCCTGTTTGGACCGGCGGCGTTACGGGTGAGAGCCGTCCGCGCCGGCTTGGTCCGACGATCGAAACGTTTCCGTATTACTTCTTCAGCCGGTAGCCCGTCTTGAAGATGGCGCGGATCACCGCCAGAAGAACCAGCAAGAAGCCAAACGTCATCCCGAGGCTCAGCCCCACGGCCACGTCCGCCGCGCCGTAGAAGCTCCAGCGAAAGCCGCTGATCAGGTAGACGACGGGATTGAACAGCGCGATCGCGCGCCAGGTGGGCGGCAACATGTCGATCGAATAGAAGGCGCCCCCCAGGAATGTGAGCGGCGTGACGACGAGGCTCGGAATCAGCTGGAGCTGCTCGAAGCCCTTCGCCCAGACCCCGATGACGAAGCCGAACAGGCTGAACGTGGTGGCCGTCAGCAGCAAGAACGTCAGCATCCACAGCGGATGCTTGACCTGCACGGGCACGAAGGCCGTCGACGTGATCAGGATGATGAGCCCCAGGATGATTGACTTGGTCACGGCCGCGCCCACGTAGCCGAGCAGCATCTCGACGAACGACACGGGCGCCGACAGCAGCTCGTAGATGGTGCCCGTGAACTTCGGGAAGTAGATCCCGAATGATGCGTTCGAGATGCTGGCCGTGAGCAGCGAGAGCATGATCAGGCCCGGCACGATGAAGGCGCCGTACGGGACGCCATCGACCCGCGACATGCGCGAGCCGATGGCCGAACCGAACACCACGAAGTAAAGCGACGTCGCGATGACCGGGGTGACCACGCTCTGCAACAGCGTTCGCTTGAACCGCGCCATCTCGAACTTGTAGATGGCCGCGCAGCCGCGATGGTTGAACCACATGCCGTTCACGACGCCCTCCTGCCGGGTTGCGCGGCGGAGTCGTCCTTGAGGAGGCTGACGAAGATCTCCTCCAGGGAGCTCTGCCGCGTGCTGAGGTCCTTGAACGCGACGCCCAGCTCGTCGAGGCGCCGCAGCAACGACGAGATCCCGGAGTTCTCGTCCGAGGCGTCGAAGGTATAGACCAGCTCGCTCCCGCCCGCGTTGAGCGCGAGGTGCCAGGACTCGAGCTCCGCGGGGATGGCCCGGATGGGCTCCTGAAGGTTCAAGGTCAGCTGGCGCTTTCCGAGCTTGCGCATCAGGGTGGCCTTGTCCTCGGCCAGGATCAGCTGACCCTTGCTGATCACGCCGATGCGATCGGCCATCTCCTCGGCCTCGTCGATGTAGTGCGTGGTCAGGATGATCGTGACCCCGCCTTCGCGCAGCTTGCGGACCAGCGCCCACATGTCCCGGCGCAGCTCGACGTCCACGCCGGCGGTGGGCTCGTCGAGGAAGAGGATCTCGGGCTCATGCGACAGCGCCTTGGCGATCATCACCCGGCGCTTCATCCCCCCGGACAGCGTCATGATCTTCGAGTGGCGCTTGTCCCACAGCGAGAGATCGCGCAGCAGGCGCTCGATCAGCGCCGGATCGGGGGGCCGCCCGAACAGGCCCCGGCTGAACGTCACCGTCGCCCACACGGACTCGAAGGCGTCGGTGGTCAGCTCCTGCGGCACGAGGCCGATCTTCGCGCGCGCGGCGCGGTAATCGCGCTGGATGTCGTGGCCGTCGGCCGACACCGTCCCGGAGGTCGGTGTGACGATGCCGCAGACGATGTTGATGAGCGTGCTCTTGCCAGCGCCGTTCGGCCCGAGCAGCGCAAAGATCTCCCCCTTGCGGATCTCGAGGTCGATGTCCTTCAGGGCCTGAAAGCCCGAGGCGTAGGTCTTGGTGAGCTTGGATATGGCAATGACGGGGCCCATCGGGGTGCGAACAATAGCGCATCGCCCGCGGGCGCGGTCCAGCTTCCCACCGATTGCCGGCTCCGGCGGAGATCGCGTGGGTCTTGCGCGCGCGGTCGCGACGCCGCAGCCTCCCGTGCATGAGCTCCCTCGCTGATCGCGACCTCGCGGTGTTTTGGCACCCGTGCAGCCAGATGCGGGACTACGGCGCGTTCCCGCCCCTCGAGATCGCCGGGGCGCATGGGACGCGCCTCTTGCTGGCCGACGGTCGCGAGGTGCTCGACGCCGTGTCGAGCTGGTGGTGCAAGTCGCTCGGCCACGGGCACGCGGGGGTGAAGGCGCGCCTCGCGGCGCAGCTCGACCAGTTCGAGCACGTGATCGCCGCCAACACCACCAACGCCCCGCTGGTGGAGCTGTGCGAGCGCCTGCTCCGGATGGCGAACGGCGCGCCAGCGTCCGCGTGGGGACCGGGCGCGCGGCCTGGCCCCGACCTCGGGGGACACTTCGGCAAGGTCTTCCTCGCGGACAACGGCTCCACCGCGGTCGAGATCGCGTTGAAGATGGCGGTGCAAGCGCAGGCGCAACGGGGCGAGCCGCGGCGCACGCGCATCGCCGCCCTCGAAGGCGGCTATCACGGCGAGACGGTGGGGGCGCTCTCCGTCGGCGATCTCGGCCTCTACTCCGACCCTTACCGGGCGCTGATGTTCCCCGTGACGAAGCTGGCGCCCGTCCCCGCGCGCTCGGGACCCGACGATCCCCTGTGGTTGGACGCGGCTGACGCTTGGCCGGCGATGCAGGCCCGCCTCGAACCGCTCGGCGACACGCTGGCTGCGATCATCTACGAGCCCGTCCTGCAGGCCGCCGGCGGCATGCGGCTCTACAGCCCCGCGTTGCTCGGCCACCTGCGCCGCTGGGCGGACGCCCACGGCGTGTACCTGATCGCCGACGAGATCGCCGCGGGCATGGGACGCCTGGGGACGATGCTGGCGAGCCACCTGACGCTGGCCGAGGGCCCGGGTGGGACGCAGCCGGTGCTCCCAGACATGGCGCTGCTGTCGAAGGGGCTGACGGCCGGTTTTCTGCCGCTGTCGGCGGTGTTGACGACGAACGCGGTCTTCGCGTTGTTCGACGCCGAGTGGGCCGAGCGCCGGGCGTTCCTTCACTCGAACACGTACACCGGCAATGCCCTCGGCGTCGCGGCGGCGCTGGGGGCCCTCGACGCCTACGCGGGCGAGGGCGTGCTGGCCCAGGTCGCGCTCGAAGGGGCGCACCTGCGGGCGGCCTTGGCGGAGGTGGCGCGCGGCCGCCGCACGCTCTCCCGGTTTCGCGGCTGCGGCATGGTCGCCGCCGTCGACCTGCGCGCCCCCGACGGCGGCGCGCTCGACCCCGCCGGGCGCACCGGGTATCGGGTGTATCGAGAGGCGGTCCGGCGCGGGGCGCTCCTCCGGCCGCTCGGCGACACGCTGTACCTGTTTCCGCCGCTCAACTCGCCCCGCGAGGATCTCGATCGAATGGTCGCCATCCTCGCCGACAGCGTCGACGCGGTGCTGTCGTAGGAGGCCCCGTCAACTCCTTGCCGTTCAGCGGCGGTCCGGCCGCCGACCCGAGGGACCAGAACGTCAGCCTTGCCCCCGGCGGGATCTGTGGCTCGGCAGGATCAAGTCCAAGCCCCGCACCTTGAAGGTGCGCATGAAGTTCACCACGCGGCCGGGGTGGCGGATGAAGAAGACCTTCCGAACATAGTTCGGCACGTGCCAGCGCACGCGCTGACCGAGCGGGAAGAAGATGGTGTCGCCCGGGCGACAGGAACGGAACTGACCATCCACTTCGATCAGCGCCTCGCCTTCGAGGATGCGAATGATCTCGTCCTCGAAATAGGTCCAATGGAAACGCCCCGCGGTGCACTCCCACTCGCCTGATTGCACGCTGCCATCATTCGAGCGCACGGCGCAGAAGGCGCGCGCCCGTGGTACCCCCTCCTCGATCCAGCCGGGGTTGATCGGCTGGTCCTCCATCGGGGGGGGCGACGTGGCCGTCACCCGGGTGCCCGATCCGTGAACCCTCAGTACCAGTCGGCGTCGAAATTGCCGCAAATGTTCCCGTAGCATCGGTTCGAACTATAGGCGTTACGTGATTCTACGCGACATGAAACCTGTATTCCGAGGAGCGCCAGCTCGTTTCATACCGGACCGCCGCCGTTCTGGTCGTGCGGCCGCTCGGGCCCCCGGAACCGCCGCTGTGGCCAGATGGGTTTGCCCGACGCGCGCATGGCCTTGATCAGCGCCTCGCGCACCTCGCACCGAAGGTTCCACAGGTTGCCGGCGTCTGCGGCGCTCAACAAGCAGCGCAACTGGATACCCGCCTCGGAGGCATCCGTGACCTGCAGGTTGGCGGTGGCGCGGTCCCACAGCCGGGTCTCCCCGACGATCTTCGAGAACAGCGCCCGTACCTCGTCAACGTCAGTGTCGAAGTCCACCCAGAAGTAGATCGTGCCCAGGATGTTGGTCGATGATCGCGTCCAGTTCTGGAACGGCTTCTCGATGAAGTAGGTGATGGGCAGGATCAGGCGCCGGAAGTCCCACAGCCGCACCACCACGTAGGTCAGCGTGAGCTCCTCGACGGTGCCCCACTCGCCCTCGACGACCACCGCGTCGTCGATGCGCAGCGGCTGGGTGAACAGGATCTGGAAGCCGGCCACCACGTTGCCGATCGAACGTTGGGCGGCGATGCCGAAGATGACGCCGGCCGCGCCCGCCGAGGCGAGCAAGCTGGTGCCCAGGTTTCGGATGGCCGTGAAGCTCATCAGAATCAGCGCCACCGTGACGATCCCGATCAAAGCGCCCAGGAACTTCCGCAACAGCGCGATCTGCGTGCGGGCCTTTCGCGAAGCTGACGCCGACGCGTCCAGGGTCCCGAGGCGGTCCACCAGGAGCAATTCGGCCACCGAAATCAGCCGCAGCAGCAGCCACGCCAGAGCGATGACGAGGGCGATGTGTTGCCCGTGCGCTACCGGCCGGCGCATGGCGCCGGCCCAGACGGCGTCCGGGTCCATCACCGCGAGGACCAGCAGCGGTGTCGCGATCGCCGCTGGCATCCGGAGCAGCCGGCGCAGCGTCGCTGAATGTATGGGAGCCAGCCGTCCGAGGATGGAGGTCAGGACGCTGGCGACTACGAAGCCTGCCAGTCCACCGGCTGCCGCGAAGGCCGCCGACAGGACCGGGCGTGAAGTCATCACGCCCACCGTTGCCTAAAGGGGGGTCGACGCTCGGGGATGTTTCTGCTCACCTCGTTGCTCCAACGCTCGCCGCGGCTCACTGTCGCGGTCCGGCTTGCAAAGTGGAGACCAGGACACATCTTGTCGCGTCCTGTACGGCGTGTTTGCCTCCACATCGGGTAGCCCGCGTAACCGTTGTCGGGACGACGGGAGGTCCAGGTAACCCCGAGCGTCAGGTTCAGGAGCAGCCGGCGTGTCAGCGCGTGGCGTTCTTCGGCTGGTCGTTAGCGCAACACGCAGCGGTTGCTTCGACCTCGGGATCGAGCGCTGTCTGCACCAGCTCGAGCGCCTGCAGGGCCGTGGCGCGGCTGCCCGCTGGAATGCGGCTGTAGAGCCTGGCCATCACATCCCTTTCGTCGCACCGCAAGGTCTCGAGGGCGTTGGCGCCCTTGCGCGTGAGCGCGACCGTGACCACCCGCGAGTCGTCGGGGTGGCGCGTTCGCTCCACATAGCCCTCCCGCTGCAAGACGGAGATATTGCGGCTCATTGTCGAGAGATCGACGCCGAGCGCGGTCGAGAGACGGCCCATCGAAGGGTCGGTCGACGCCGCGAGGGCGCGCAGGGTCTCGAATTGTTCGGGGGTCAAACCGCCGCAGCACACCTCGGCGCTCCGCAGTTTCGAGACCCGCCGCGCGATCGTCGCGAGCGCGCGCGCGAATCGCTCGTGCTGCGTCACGTGCTCTGCGCCCGCTTTCCGATGCTCGCAAGGGGCGTGCAACAGGTCGACGCGGCACCGCTCGCGGACGCCTCTTCATCGAGATCGTGATTCAGATTGTAGACCTCCCACTCGACGCCGTCCGGATCGCTCACCCAGAACTTGTCCTGGTTGGCGTAGCAGCAGTTCGTGTCCATCTCCTCGCGGACGGAGAGCCCGCTTGCCTTCACACGCGCGAGGAACGCCTGCACGAGCTCGCGCGACTCCACCTGGAGTCCCAGGTGGTCGACGGTCTTGCCGGCGCCCGCCTCGCCCGCGGAGAGGGCGAGGTTTATGGGAGCCACACCGGGGAGGAACTTGACGTAGCCAGGCTTCACCTTCACGGGCGCGGCGCCCAGGAAGCGCTCGTAGAACGCGCGGCTCGCCTCGAGGTCTGCGACGTGAAGATGCACGTGGACGTGGCTCATGCTCCGGCTCGCGCTGATGGTCCGACGCTCTCCCGTGGACCGACGCCCTCGTCGGCGACGAGCTTCTCGATCCGCCCGCGGATGTCGTCTCGGATCCTGCGGACGTGGTCGAGCGGCTTGCCCTTCGGGTCCTCGAGCGGCCAGTCGGCGCGCCTCAACCCGGGCACGATCGGGCAGCTCTCGCCACAGCCCATCGTCACGAGGAGCGCGGCGCCAGCCGCCAGCTCCTGGGTCAGCAGCCGCGGCGTGATCGTCGAGAGATCGATGCCGACCTCCTTCATGACCTCGAGGACCTCGGGATGCACCCGCTGGCCGGGCTCCGTACCGGCCGACACGGCACGTCCCTTGGCGGGATCGGAGAGCGCGTTGAACCAGGCCGCCGCCATCTGTGAGCGCCCGGCGTTGTGGATGCATGCGAACAGAACGGTCTTCATGGGCCTTCCTTCATCGAGAGCGTGGCAACAATCTGGGGCTCGGCCAGCACCGGCTGCTTCCAAAACAGCCATCGAAAGAGCAGGACGGCGGCCGCGGCGCCCACGACCTGCACGCCTATGAAGGCAGGCGCATCGGCCGGCCGGATTCCCGCGAAGGTGTCGCTGGCGGTGCGGGCCAGCGTCACGGCCGGATTGGCGAAGGACGTCGAAGCGGTGAACCAGTACGCCGCCGTGATGAAGGCGGCCACGGCGTACGGTGTGGCCGTCGGCCGCGACCGATTGCAGCCCCAGATCACCGTGAGCAGGCCAAACGTGGCGACGAGCTCGCTGAAGAGCTGGGCGCCGCCCGCGCGCACGTGCTGCGACGCGAAGAAGATCTCCTTGCCGAACATCACATTGGCGCCGGCCGTCCCGAGCAAGCCACCCACACACTGGGCGACGACGTACGGCGCCACGTCCCTCCACCGCAAGCCGCCCAGCGCCGCATCCGCCAGCGTCACGACAGGATTGAAGTGCGCGCCAGAGATCGACCCGAACGTCAGGATCAGCGCGACCAGGGCCGCCCCCGTCGCGATGGTATTTGCCAGCAGCGCGACGGCCTGGTTCCCGCCCGCCAGGGTCTCGCCCATGATTCCGGAGCCGACCACCGTGGCCACGAGCAACGCCGTGCCGAGGCCCTCCGCGACGACCCGACGCGGAAGGCTAGGACGAGGGTGGTCGGACATCTTGTTTGCACGATACAATAGTTGAGCGATACATCCAAGCACAGAGTGACCGCCGTGTGCGCGTCGCGATGCCCGATGCCAGATGCGTCAGCGTGACCGCAACAGGCTGCGGGGCCCGTCGCCATCGCCGTGGTCGACGCTGACGAGCTCTACCGTCACCTTGGTCAACCGCTTCAGCGGGTAGATCACCTCCGGCCTGCCATTCTTGATTCCGAAGCTCACGGAAGGCAGCGGGGGCATCCGGAAGGCGCTGATGCGAACCTGGTAGCAGGCGAGACCCGGCCGAAGGTCGGCAGCCATGGGGCGCGCCGATGCGGCCTTCTGAAAGGAGTCGACCGCCAGCTGATCCAGGGCCGCGTGCCCCGATGATCGGCGCAGCGTGACCGCGACGGGCCGATCGGGCGCCACGCCCAGACAGATCTCGGTGGCGCGCTGCTCGGCGCCGGCCGTCGCCTGCCGCGTGGCCTCGTCGTACGCTGGGAAGAGGTCGGGCCGTCGCCCGCCGTCGATCGGATCGGAGGTGGTCGACTCGGGCCGCTCGGAGCCAGCGGCTCTTCGGCTGGCCTCTGCCACCCGCGCCAGGAACCCACGCCCCCACCCCTGCACGCTCAGCGACGGCCCAAGCGGCAATGCCTCGGCCAGCAGGGTGGCCTCGGGTTCGAGGCGCGCACGGGCGGCGCGCAGGTATTCGAACAGCAGCGGATGCGCGCGACCTCGTCGCACGTTCTCCTCGGCGGCGTTCTCACGGACACTCTCCGCCGTCAACTCGGCCACCGAGAGGCGCGCTCCCGTCCTCGCGGGGGTGGGATGAAGCAGCGGATCGGAAAGCGCGGAGGGCAGCGCGCGGCGCTTGGCAGCCGCGGCCAGACCCTCGAACGAGAGATCCAGGCTCGTGGGAGCGGGTCGACTGTCCACGTCCCGAGGGCCCTCTGGTCGCGGCATCTCGGGCAATGGCTGCTCGTCTGGCTCGTCGGTCGACGCGCCGTGAAGGGGAGTGGTCGCGTGGGTCGAGCGGTGCGAGGGGACCCGTGGAAGCGCAAGCGGCCTCGCCTCTGCCGGGACGGCCACCCGGTCCTCGCGCGCCGCAGGTTCGATCAGCGTGACGTCGATCGCCACGTCCGGGACGGCCGCGGGTGGATGAACCGGGGACTTCCCACGCGGAAGCCACCGCAGGCCCGCAGCACCGAGCAAGTGCAAGAGCATCGACGCGGCCAGCGCCAAGGCGTTCTTCCGCGCGCGACCCCGCCGCCCCACCGAGGACGAATATCGCCACGCAGTCGACATGCCCGCACGCCCTCGCGTTCGACCCCGCCGCCCGGGCGAGCGTTGTCCCGCGCCCGCTCGGCAGGGCGGCCGTGTGTTCGCGACTCAACGGCAGTAAGGTTGCTCGCGCTTCACCGTACCCCATCACTGGAGACGACCCATGAAAATGACCAGGACAGCATCCCGCTTCCGCATCGGCGCGCCATCGACGTTGGCCGCCTTGCTCACCGTGTTCCTGGTCGGCTCGGGCTCCGCCGCTCGAGCGCAGAGCGCCTCACCTGCCTACACGCCACCGCCGGCCCCGCAGAAACAGGCCGCCGGGGTCGAGAAGCGGCTCAAGGTCTTCGACGTGCTCGACTTCGACGTGTTCAGCAACCAGAAGTGGGATCGGCTGGGCGAGTCGCACGCCCAGGACATCGTCGTCACCTGGCCCGACGGCCACGAGACCCACGGAATCGCCACCCACATCGACGACCTGAAGGCGATGTTCGTCTACGCGCCCAACATCAAGATCGCCGAGCACCCCATCCGCTTCGGCTCGGGTGACTGGACGGCCGTGACCGGCTTCATGACGGGCACCTTCAGCAAGGCGATGCCCATCGGCGGCGGCAAGACCATCCCCCCGACGGGCAAGTCGTTTCGGCTCGGCATGGTGACCATCGGCCACTGGAAGGGTGGCACCATGGACCACGAGTGGTTGTTCTGGGATAGCCAGGACTTCATGAAGCAGCTCGGGCTGGCCAAGTAGCGCAGCGTTTGGCACTCGACGCCGCTCGTCTCATATAGTAGACAACAAACGCCAGGCTCGAGGTCAGCTCGCCCGCGGCTTGCCCAGCCGATGGCGTGGCGGGGGCGTGGCCGGCGGGCGCGTGCGCGACGGGACACAAACGCGCTATGGTAGCCACGACCTGCCGGCCCCAGGGGGGCGCCGGCACGAAAACGGAACAAGGAACCGCACAAATGAACGCCGCAAAGACGTGGAAAGAGAAGCTCGGGCCGGCAGTCCCCGAGGCCTGGGCGCGGGAGATAGATGTCTTCGAGACCCAGATCGAGCTGCGCAAGAAGGGCCGCATCGAGGAGAAGCTCTTCGCCGAGACGCGGCTGCGCCGCGGGGCATACGGCCAGCGCTACGATAATGGACAGCGACACGACGGGGAGACGACCCAGACGCTGGTCTTCCCGTCCGGGGAGATCACGAAGGGCCCGATGACGCTGTGGGACGCCCCCGGGATGCAGCGGATCAAGATCCCGTACGGCCGCCTCACCGCCGCCCAGCTGGACGCGCTGGCGGACATGGCGGAGGAGTACTCCGATCGCATCCTGCACGTGACCACGCGCCAGGACATCCAGCTCCACTTCGTCCACATCGAGGATACGCCCGACATGATGAGGCGGCTGGCCGCGGCGGGGATCACCACCCGCGAGGCGTGCGGAAACACCGTTCGCAACGTGACCGCGTGCCCGTTCGCCGGCGTGTGCCAGACCGAGTCGTTCGACGTGGCGCCCTACGCGCACGCGCTGACCTTCTTTCTGCTCGGTCACGACGACACCCAGAACTTCGGGCGCAAGTTCAAGATCGCGTTCTCGGGCTGCAAGGACAATCCCTGCGGGCTCGCGAACTTTCACGACATGGGCTGCATCGCGCGCACCCGCACCGTCGACGGGAGGACGGAGCGCGGCTTCGAGCTGGTCGTCGGCGGCGGCCTCGGGTCGGTCCCGCAAAACGCGCAGCTCTTCGACGCGTTCTTGCCCGAGACCGAGCTCTTGCCCATCGCCCAGGCGATGAGCCGGGTGTTCGCGCGCCTCGGCGAGAAGCAGAACCGGGCCAAGGCGCGCCTCAAGTTCCTGATCAAGAAATTGGGCATCGAGGAGTTCAAGCGGCTGACCCTGGAGGAGCGGGCGACGCTGCGCCCCGATCCCCGGTGGACGGCCTTCCTCGCGGACTTGCACGTGGTCGACGAGACGCCTATCCGCCCCGCGGGCCCGCTGCCAGCCGGCCCGCACGGCCACGGGTTCGACGCGTGGCGCGCCACCAACGTCGTTCCGCAGCGGCAGCCGGGGTACGTGATGGCGCTCGTGACCTTGCCGCTCGGCGATCTGACGTCGGAGCAGGCGCGGGCGCTCGCCGACATTGCCCGCAGGTTCACCGGCGACACGCTGCGCACGACCGCCGATCAGAACATGGTCCTGCGCTGGGTCAGCGAGGCGGATCTTCCCGCGTTGCACGCGGCGCTGCAGGCCGTCGATCTCGCGGGCGCCGGGGCTGGCACCATCACCGACATCACCGCGTGCCCCGGGACGGACACGTGCAAGCTCGGCATCTCGTCGTCGCGCGCGCTGGCGGCGGAGCTGGGCCGGCAGCTCGAGGCCTCGGGCCTGGCCGCCGAACCGAACGCGCGGGGGCTGCACATCAAGGCCTCGGGGTGCTTCAACGCCTGCGGCCAGCACCACGTGGCGGATCTCGGGTTCCTGGGGGTGAGCCGCAACGTCAACGGCCATCGCGTGCCGCATTTTCAGCTGGTGGTAGGCGGGCAGTGGACGAACAACGCGGGATCCTATGGGCTGGCCATCGGCGCCGTGCCGTCGAAGCGCGTCCCCGAGGTCGTCAAGCGCCTCACCGCCCGCTTCGCGGCGGAGCGCCAGGGCGACGAGACGTTCGCGGCGTTCGTGAACCGGATCGGCAAGAAGACGATCCGCGCCCTGGTCGAGGAGCTGCAGGTGCTGCCGAGCTACGAGCAGGATCGCAGCTTCTATTCGGACTGGGGCGATCCGCGCGAGTACACCATCGAGGACATGGGCGTGGGCGAGTGCGCGGGCGAAGTCGTGCCCATCGTCGAGATGGGGTTGGCGGCGGCGGAGCGCGAGATCTTCGAGGCCCAGATCCTGGTGGACGAGGCAAAGCCGGCCGAGGCGGTTGCGCGCGCCTACAGCGCCATGCTGCAGGCGGCGCGCGCGCTGACGCGAGAAAAGAACCCTAACCTGGGGTCGGACCCGGACGAGATCGTCAGCGAGTTCCGCAAGCACTTCTGCGACACGCAGCTGTTCTTCGATCCCTACGCCGGTCCCAAGTTCGCGCAGTATTTCTTCCGCATCCACGAGGAACACCTGAAAGCGGAGGGGCCGGAGGCGGTCCATCAGCTGATCGAGGAGGCGACGCTGTTCGTCGACGCGGCCCACCAGGTCTACGCGCGGTTGGGCGCGTCGCTGGGGGCCCCGCCGCTGGGCATCTCGCCGGCCGAACCGGCGGTGACGGGCGACGCTGCCGCCGCCGCCGCGCCGGGCGCGGGGGCGAGGGGCTGAGCCATGGCCGACGACCGCATCGCCATGATCGACACGTCGAAGCTACAGCTCAAGCTCTTCGCCGAGCCGGGCGCCCACGCCGAGCCCGAGGCGTTCATCCCCGTGTTTCACCGATGGATCAAGGAACACGTCCTCGCCGAGCTGATGATCGACGTGGCCAACTACGCGCACGTGCCGAAGGGGCCGGGGGTGGTGCTGATCGGGCACACCGGCGACTACTTCATCGACGAGGCAGAGGGGCGCTTCGGCCTGCTCTACAGCCGCAAGCGCGGTCCGGCGGGCGCGAGCCTCGGCGCGCGCCTCGAGGACCTGTTCCGCCGCGCGCTCCACGCCGCGGTCCTGCTGGAAAAGGAGCCCGCCCTCGCGGGGAAGCTGCGGTTCTCGTCGCGCGAGCTGCTGTTCCGGATCAATGACCGCCTGGCGGCGCCCGCCACGGACGCGACGTTCGCCGCCGTCAAGCCGGAGCTCGAGGCCATCGTTCGCCGGTTGTCTGACGGGCCCTTCGAGCTCACGCGCGTCGGGGACGCGAAGAGCCTGTTCGGGGTGAAGATCGTCCTCGGCGCCACGGGGCAGAGAAACGAAGCAGGGAAGGGGAGCCTGCCGGCTTGGCTCGGAAGTCTCGGCGGTCCACCGCTCGCCGATCTGTCGTGAAGAACCTGTCATGGTGGAAGACGACCAGACGGGGCGTATCGTGAAGGCCGGCGGCGGCGACGAGCTGTTTCCGTTGTTCCTGAAGCTCGGCGGCCGCGCGGTGCTTCTGGTGGGCGGCGGACCGGTCGCGACAGGGAAGGCCCACGTCCTGGCGGCGGCCGGCGCCGACGTGACCGTGGTTGCGCCCGAGGTCTCTGCCCAGTTGCTTGACCTCGCGGCAGCGCAAGGGTGGTCGGTGCGGCGGCGGGCGTTTGTTCCCGAGGATACGGCTCGGGTCTGGCTGATCATCGCGGCGGCGCCCCCCGAGGTCAATCGCGCCGTGTCCGTCGTGGCGGAGGCGCGCCGCCTGTTCGTGATCGCCGTGGACGACGTCGCCTCGGCGACCGCCTACGGCGCGGGCGTGGTGAGGCGCGCCGGCGTCACCGTCGCTGTCTCGACGGCGGGCCACGCGCCGGCGCTGGCGGGGCTGTTGCGGGAGGGCCTCGACGCCGTCCTGCCCGACGAGAGCACGCTGGCGTCGTGGGTGGCCGAGGCGGAGCGGCAGCGGAGGCAGTGGCGCGCGGAGGGCACTCCGATGGCGCAGCGGCGGCCCCGCTTGCTCGCGGCCATCAACGAATTGTACGAAGCGCGCGCGGTGGTCTCGGCGGCGCCGTCGAGCGCCTCGGCTTCCGCCACGCCGTCTGGCGGGCGGGTCACGCTGATCGGCGCCGGTCCGGGCGATCCGGACCTGCTCACGCTCCGCGGCGCCCGTCTGCTCGCCGAGGCCGACCTGGTGCTCTACGACGCTCTGTCGTCGCAGGCGATGCGGGCCATCGCCCCGCAAGCGCGTTGGTTCTACGTCGGCAAGCGGGCGTGCCGTCAATCGATCAGCCAGGAGACCCTGAACCGCATCCTGATCAAGGAGGCGGTGCGAGGACGCCACGTCGTTCGCCTCAAGGCTGGTGATCCCTTCGTCTTCGGACGCGGCGGAGAGGAGGCCCTCGCGCTGGCGCACGCCGGGATCCCCTGCGAGGTCATTCCGGGAGTTTCATCCGCGGTCGCGGCCGCGGGCCTGGCCGGCATCCCCGTCACGCACCGGGGGGCGTCGTCGGCGTTCACGGTGGTCTCGGGGCACCACGAGAGCGTCTACAGGCCCGTGCTCGAGGCCACGCCCGCCGGGGGCGTGACCCTCGTCGTGATGATGGGTCTGCGCCACCGTGCCGCCATCGCGACGCTGCTGCTCGCGCGCGGCTGGAGCCCGACCACGCCCGCGGCGGTCGTGCTGGGGGCGGCGACGCCGGAGGCGTCGCGATGGATCGGGACGCTGGCGGACCTGCCGGTCTCGCCGATCGCCGGCGGAACGACAGAGGACGACCTGCGCCGGCCGGGCGTGTTGGTGATCGGGGACGTCGTGGCCGTCGCCACGGAAATAGAAAGCGCCCGGGCCCGTGTGGCCGGGGACGAGGGCGCGGCTCGCGCCAACGAGGAGGGCCAGGTTCGATGAGCAGCGTGGAACCCTCGGCCTCATCCGTTTCGGGGCCCGTTCCCGCCCGCGAGCGGGGCGCCGGCGTCACCGTCGAGAACTTGACCAAGCGGTTCACGGCGCGCGGGACCCCCGCCGTGTCGGACGTGACGTTCTCGGCGCCCCAGGGCGGCATCACCACGCTGCTCGGCCCGTCGGGCTCGGGGAAGTCGACGGTGCTGCGCGTGATCGCCGGCCTCGAACGGCCGGACCAGGGGCGGGTGCTGTTCGGCGACCGCGACTACACGAACGTGGCCGTGCAGGCGCGCGGCGTCGGGTTCGTGTTTCAGAGCTATGCGCTCTTCAAGCACATGACCGTTCGCAAGAACATCGCGTTCGGGCTGGGGATTCGCGGGAAGGATCGGGCGACCATCGAGGCGAAGGTCGACGAGCTGATCGCGCTCGTGCAGCTCGAGGACTACGGGCACCGCTATCCGTCGCAGCTGTCGGGGGGACAGCGGCAGCGCGTCGCCTTCGCGCGCGCGCTGGCGATCGACCCCGCGGTGCTGCTGCTCGACGAGCCGTTCGGCGCCCTCGACGCCCAGGTGCGCGTCGAGCTGCGCGCGTGGCTGCGCCGCTTTCACGACGAGCGCCACGTCACCACGCTGCTGGTGACGCACGATCAGGAGGAGGCGATGGAGGTCTCCGATCACGTGGTGGTGATGTCGGACGGACGCGTGGCGCAGGCCGGATCGCCGCGCGACGTCTACGATCGGCCGGCCACGCCGTTCGTGGCGTCGTTCGTCGGGGGCGCGAACGTGCTGCGCGGCACCGTCCTGGACGGGCGCCTGTCCGTGGGAAGCGGGGCCGCGGCGAGCCGCGGCCCGGGCGGCGAACAGGCAGGCGAAGCGCCCCCTGTCGAGGCGGGCGCCGCCGTCCACGCCTTCGTGCGCCCGCACGACGTGAAGGTGACGAAGGCGGCAGCGGACGCCACCCCTGACGGCCCCCACGTCTCGATGGCCCGCGTCGAACGGCTCGCCTGGCTCGGCGCGTACGTGAAGCTGTCGCTGAAGCTCAGCGACGGCGTGGCGATGACGGTCGAGATGCCGCGCGCCGAGATCGACACCTTGCGCATCGCGGAGGGTGATCTGGTGATGGCCGATCTGCGTCGGGCCAAGGTCTTCATCGAGGACTACAGCATCTGACGCGCGCGGAACCGAGGGAGGCGATCACCCGGCCAGGTGGCCGGTCGCGAGCAGGGCGAGGATCACGGCGCCGAGCGCGATGCGATAGACGATGAACGGGAGCGTCGTGCGGGTGCGCAGGAAGCGCAGCAGCCAGGCGATGCTCGCGTAGCCGGTCACCGCGGCGACGATGAGCCCGACGACCAGGGGAGCGCCGCCCTCCTGGGAGTGGAGCACGTGCTTCATCTCGAAGATCGCGGCGCCGGCGACGGCCGGGATCGACAGCAGGAACGAGAAGCGCGCGGCGGCGTCGCGGCGCAGCCCGATCGCCATCGCGGCGAGCAGCGTGATGCCCGAGCGCGAGACGCCAGGAATGAGCGCCAGGGACTGCGCGAGACCGATGATAAGCGCGTCGCGCAGCGTGATCTCGTCGAAGCCACGCTCGTGCCGGGCCGTCCGCTCGACGACGGCCAGCACCAGCGCGACGCCGATCATCGCGGCCGCGATGACGGGCAGGGCGCGCAGGCCGCCCTGGATGGCGTTCTTGAGCAACACGCCCGCGACCACCACGGGCAAGGTCCCCACGACGAGGTGAATGAAGAGGCGCACCTCGCCGTCGTCTCGTCGCGCCGGGTCGACGACGGCGGCCAGCGTGGCGCGCGCCATCGCGCCGAGCTCGCGGCCGAAGAACACCACCACCGCCGCCAGTGTTCCGAGCTGCAGGACCGCGGTGAACGCCGCCCCCGGATCGCCCCATCCGAGGAGCGCGGGCACGATGCGCAGGTGAGCCGTCGACGAGATGGGCAGGAACTCGGTGATACCCTGTACGGCGCCGAGCACGATCGCTTCGAGTGAAGTCACCCGACGGATCTATCCCAGCTGGTGGCGCGCGACCAGAGCGACGCCGGCAGATGGGGGGAGCCCAGCCGTGAGGAGAAGCCGTCGCGTGGCGCGCCGAACGGGCGTATCATCGCGGAACCACGCGGTTCTCACGTCTCAAGTTCTCCTTCCGAGGGGCCGACCTGGGTGTCATGCTGAAAAGGGCGAGGATTCTACTCGTGCTGTCGTCGCTGGCGCTCGGCCTCGCGGCCGTGCCCGCCTGTGGTTCGGGCGCCGGGAAGACGAGCTCCTCGGGAACGGGCGGCGGGGCCGGGGCGGTGGTGCCCGGAACCGGGGGCCGGGTCGGCAGCGGCGGCGTCGCCGCAGTCCCAGGGACGGGAGGTGCGCCCGCGGGGGCCACGGGCGGGAGCGCCGGGCCAGGTGGGACCGGGGGACGAGCGGGCGGCGGTGGGAGCAGCGGGTCTGGCGGCAGCCCCTCGGGCGGCACCGGAGCAGGCGCGACGGCAACTGGCGGCGCTGGGGGAGATGCGAGCGGCGGTTCGGGCACCAGCGGCACGGCAGGCGCGGCCGGCGGGTCAGGCTCGGGCGGCGGCGCGGATGGCGGTGGCGGCGCCACGGGTTCCACGGTGGAGGTGCCACCCGGCTACGTTCCGGCGATCATGGCGGTCGGCTACGGCGGCATGCGGATCGTCTCTCGCGACGGCGGCAAGACCTGGGGCGATCGAACCTTCGTGCAGGGCGCCTCCGGCGACGACCAGGATCTCCTGCGCGCCGTCGTCTATGGCAAAGGCCTCTGGGTCGCGACGGGATGGAAGCTGGTCACGTCCAACGATGGTGTCAACTGGACCGACCACGGCCTCATCGCCGCCGGTCCGATTCCGAAGTGCAACATCGTCGAGGGACTCGCTTACAAGGACGGATATTTCTTCGCCGCCTGCAACCCCTGGGATTCGCCCGGGGCGGTATTTCGCTCGAGCGACGGGCTGGCGTGGACCAAGTACTCCAACATCAGCCCCGACACGGGTGGCCACCTCTACATGACCTACCGAGGCGGCAAGTTCGTCGCGTATGGCGACAGCCTGACCAGCTACCAGTCCGACGACGCACTCACGTGGACCGTGCTGCCCGGGGTGCAGGAGGCAACTTTTTGTCAGGATACGTTCATGAGCCTGACGGCCTGCCATCAGGCGGCCTGGTTCGACGGTGTGTGGTTGCGTGAACAGTGGCCCGCGAAGATCGTGATGTCGACCGACGGGACGACCTTCAACCAGGTGTACCTCGACGACGTGAACAACACGCTCTACGAGAGCCGGGCCATCGTCGCGGGCTACGTCGCGCCTCACTGAAGGGAATCCGCTCCGCGTCGCGCGCGGCGCCACTCTTCAGCGAATCGCGAGGCCGTCGCCGCGGCGGCGCTTGGTTCGGCTATCCTGACGTCATGGCGAACGCGCTCGCGGTGCGAGACCTGGCGGTCAGCTTCGGCGCGACGCCGGTCTTCACCGGAGTCACGTTCTCCGTCGAGGCGGGGACCACACTGGCTGTCATCGGGCCCAATGGATCCGGGAAGACGGCGCTGTTCAAGGCGCTGGTCGGCTCCATTCCGCACGCGGGGGAGATCCGCTGGGCGGAGAGCACCCGCATCGGCTACGTGCCCCAGAAACTCGACGTGGAGCGGGATCTGCCGATCACGGGGATGGACCTGCTCGCCGCGAAGAGCAAGGTCACGCGCGCGCCCGCGGACCTGTCAGCGGCCCTGCGCGACGTGGGCCTGGGCGGCGAGGCGAACAAGCCCATCGGCACGCTCTCCGGCGGCCAGCTGCAGCGGTTGCTGGTGGCGCTGGCGCTCGTGGGGCGTCCGAACGTCTTGCTGCTCGACGAGCCCCTGGCCGGCGTCGACGAGCCGGGCCAGGAGAAGTTGAACGAGCTGGTTCGCCGCGTCCAGGCGCGCGATCCCTTGACGGTCCTCCTCATCTCCCACGATCTGAGCGTGGTGTACCGGCACGCGACGAACGTGCTGTGCCTGCGCCACGACCACCCCTGCTTCGGCCCTCCCCGCGAAATCCTGACGCCGCAGCTCCTCCACGAGGTCTACGGACCGCCGCTTGGTTTTCATGTCCACGACGCTTGAGCTCGGCGCGCTGGCGCTCTCGATCGCCATGGCGGCGGCGGCGGGGCTGGTCGGTTGCTTCGCGATCATGCGCCGCATGTCGCTCGCCGCCGACCCGCTGTCGCACGTCGCGCTTCCGGGCATAGGCGTGGCGCTGGCGCTCCGGATCCATCCGCTGTTCGGCGCGGTGGCCATGCTGTTCTTCGGCGCGCTCCTGATCTGGGCGCTCGAGCGCAAGACCAAGCTCGCCACGGAGACCGTCATCGGGGTGGTCTTCTCGGCGGCGCTGGCGGCGGGCAGCCTGATGAGCTCGGGCGAGGAGCTGATCGAGGCCCTGTTCGGCGGGGCCGGGAAGCCCACCGTCGGTGAGCTGGCCTTCGGGCTGCCGGCGGCGCTCGTCGTGGTGTTCTTCATCTTGAAATGGAAGAGCCCGCTCGTCCTCAACCTGGTGTCGCCCGAGATCGCGCGTACGTCCGGCATCAACGTGGCGCGCCTCGACCTGCTCTTTCTGGAGACCTTCGCCCTCACGATCGCGCTCGGGCTGCGCTACCTCGGCGCGCTGCTGATGGGCTCGCTGATCATCATCCCGGCGGCGACCGCGAAGCGGATGGCGCGGACCCTCACGGGCATGCTCGTCTGGGCGGCGGGCATCGCGGTCGTGGACACGGTGCTCGGCACCATCGTCGCCCGCCTCATCCACCGGCCCACCGGCCCGGTCATCATCAGCGTGGGCACCGGGCTCTTCCTGCTCAGCCTCCTGAGGCGCCAGACCTGAGCGGCGGCCAGCGCTTCGGTCGGGCAGGCCGGTTGACCCTGCCTCAAACGAACCGTATGGTTACCCATATGAAGACAACCATAGATATTGCTGACGATCTGCTCCTGCGCGGAAAGCGGTTGGCTCAAAAGCAGAACATCACCTTGCGCAGCCTGATAGAGGAGGGTTTGCACCATGTTCTCGCGCGAAGGGAGAAGGAGAAGCCGTTCCGCTGGAAGCCCGTCACGGTCAAGGGTAAGGGGATCAATCCAGAATTCGCGGAATCTGGCTGGGCAGGAATCCGAAGTGAGATCTACAGGGGCAGGGGCGCTTGATCGCCCTGGACACCCAGATTCTCGTCTACGCTCACCGTGAGGATTCGCCGTTCCACGAGCGGGCAGAGAGCGTGGTTGCAGAGTTGGTGCAGGGAGCGGCGCCCTGGGCGATTCCCTGGCCCGTGCTGCACGAGTTTCTGGCCGTCGTGACCCATCCTCGCATCTACCGGCCCGCCAGTTCGACCGACCAGGCCTTCGCGTTCCTCGAGTCGCTCACGGAGGCGCCTGGGTTGCGATTGCTGTCGGAAGGTCCCGCCCATCTGGCGGAGCTCGAGGAGATTGCGCGTGCCGGAAAGATGTCCGGCGCCGCCTTTCACGATGCGCGCATTGCCGCTCTCTGCGTCGGGCACGCGGTCAAGGAGCTGTGGAGCGCGGATCGGGACTTCAGTCGGATCCGGGGACTGAAGGTCAGAAACCCGCTGACCACTTGAGCGTGTGGATCGCTCCAGTCACACCGCTTTCCTCTTCCTATGACGCGGTCTGGATCGTCTCGTCGGGCAGCAGGGCCGTGATCATGGCCGCGCCCGCGGTCTGCTGATCGGACGTGAGGACCAGCGGATTGGCGTCGGTCAGCGAGAGCCCCGCCAGCTTGCCGCCGCCGTTGTTGTAGAGACCGACCAGCGTGTCCCACTGGCTCACGATGTTGCTGGCGGTGTCGGCGACCGACACGTTGCGGACGGTGGCATTCGACGCCAACGCTTGGGCGTCGCCCGCGACCGTCGCGCCCACGTCGACCTGGTAGCTGCCGTCGACGGTGGCGAGCGCGCTCGCGCCTGCGGTCCAGTCCTGTTCCGACAGCGACAGCACCGGCGAGGAATCGGTCAGGTGAACGCCGGCGAGCGTGCCGCCGAGCGCCAGCAGATCGCCGAAGCTCGCCGACACGTTGGCGCTGGTGTCGCTGATGCTGATCGAGGACGTCTGGGACACGTCCGCGAGGTCGGCGAGGTCGCTCATCGCCACGCCCGTCGCGGCGAGCTGATACGAACCGCTGAGCTTGGCCAGGGTGTCGGGGTGGCCGAGGATCTGCTGGGCCGAGAGCGTGACGGTCCCGTCCTGATCGCTGAGCTCGATGGAGCTCACGTTCGTCGCGGCGGCGAGCGCGCTGAAGTGCGCGGAGACCGCCGCGCTGCTGTCGCTGACGTTCATGGAGGCCACGTGGGCGTCGCTGGCCAGCCTGGAGGCATCCGACGCGGTGACGTCGCTCAGCGCGACGTTGTAGTGGCCGTCCTTGACCAATCCCAGGAAGCTCGTCGAGGCGGCGTAGGTCTGCCCTGACATGGTCAGGGCGACGGACGGGTCCTGTACCACCACCTGGGTGACCTTGGACTCGGCCGCGAGAGCCGACAGCGCGTCCGACAGGGCGCTCGCGGTGTCCGAGACCTGGATGCCGACGACGGCGCTGTCGGAGGCGAGGTCGCTCACCTGCGACACGTCCGCGCCCGAGACCGAGACCTGCGGATCGCTGGCGAATTTCCCGCGCAGATCCTGGCCGTTGTTCCAGTCGTCGGCGGAGAGCTGCAGGGTCGACGAGTCGCTCTGGGAGACGTCCGTCAGCTTGGCGCCGAGATCTCCCAGCGTTCCCCAGGCCGTCGCCAGGTTCGCCCCGGTGTCCGACACGGACACGCTGCTGACGGAGGTGCTCGCCGCGAACGCCGCCGCCTTCGCCGCGCTGACGCCCGAGAGGACGGCCAGGAACCCTCCGTTGATCTTCGCCAGGGCCGCCGAATTCCTCTCGAAGGCGTCACCCGTCATGTCGAGGGTCTGGTCAGGGGCGTCGGTCTGCGTGATGGTCTTGAGCTTCGCACCGAGGGCGTTGAGATCGGCGAGGTTGGAGACGATGTCATCCGCGCTCCCCGTGGTCGCCACGCTGGCGATCTTGTGATTGTTCGTCACGAGATCCTTGGCGGCGCCGACATCGACGCCACCGAGGGCGAGGGTGTAGCTGCCGCCCTTGATCAAGTCGAGCACGGGCTGCGCGTCGTCGAGCTGGCTCGCGTCCAGTGACAGGCTGACGGTCGGCGTCTGGTTGGTGATGCCGTGGAGCTTTCCCCCGCCGGCCAGGGTGGCGAGGCTCGTCAGGTTGTCGACGATCCCCTGCCCAGTTTCGGTCACGTCGATCTGAGACACCGCCTGATCGCCGTTGATCGCCTGCGCCTGGGCCGCGCTCGCGCCGTAGACGGCGAAGGTCGTGTCCTGGCCGAACTTCGCGATGAAGCGGTCCTGGACCCCAACCTGGTAGTTGTCCGCGGTGACGCTCAAGGCGGCGTCGTCGGTCTGACCGACGGAGACGAGGTCCGTGCCGATGGCGCGCAGCTCGTTCCAGTGGGCCAGGATGTTGCGGCCGGTGTCGGACACCGCGATGCTGCCGACGTGAACGTTGCGCGCGTCGGCCGTGGCCTTCGCGGCCGTCACCCCGGTCAGATTGGCGGAGTAGCCGCCCGCGATCTTTGCCAGCACGGACGCGTGCGCGTCCAGCTCCGACTGCGTCAGCTGGAAGACGGCGCCGGTGTCCAGCTGTTCGATGGTGCTCAACCGGCCCCCCAGCCGGTGGAGCTTGGTCAACGACGCCTCGATGTTGGCGCTGGTGTCGCCGACGGCCACGGAGACCACGCGCTTGTTGGCGGCCAGGTCATCGATGGCCGAAGTGGTCGCGCCGGTCACCGCCAGCGTGTAGTTGTGACCACGGATCGTGTCGAGCACGCCCTGGGTCGCGGTCAGCTGATCGCCCTGCAACAGCGAGACGTCCATCGACAAGGGCGCGCGGGCATTCGACAGCGTGATGGTGCTCAGCTTCCCCTGCGACGCGAGCGTCTGCAGATCCGTCATGCCGGCGACGACGTTGGCGCCAGTGTCGAAGACGTCCACGGAGGCGACGTTGTGGCCCTGCGAGGCCGCCACGGCCCCCGCGGCGCTGACCCCGGTGACCTCGAGCTTGTAGGACTGATCGGCGGTGTCGGTGAACTTCCCGAGCAGGGTGCCGCTGGCGGCGAGCTGGGCGGCGCTGACGCTGATGGCGTGCGTCTGATCGGCGACCCTCACGGACGTCAGGGCGTTGCCCAGGGTGCCGAGCAACGCCCAGTTCCTGGAGAGGTTGGCGGCGCTGTCGTGGAGGTCGACCGTCATGACCTTGTGGTCCGCGGCCAGGGCCTTGACCTGCACCGTCGAGGCGTCCATCACCGCGAGGAAATCGCTGGTGATGATCTTGCCGAGCACCGACTTGTCACGCTGGTATTGATTGCCGGTCACCGTCAGTTGCGTCGCCGCGTCGGTCTGCGAGATGCTCTTGACCCGGAGGCCGACCTTCTGGAGCGCGTCCAGGTTGTTGGAGATGGCGTCTGTGGTGTCGACGATTGCGATCGATTTCACCTTCGCGTTGGTCGACAGGGCGGCCCGGGCGCCGAGGCCGAGCACGTCGCTGACGCTGGCGTTCGTGATCGCGAGCGTGTAGCCGTGGTTCTTGATCGTGTCGAGGGCGGTCTGGTCAGCCGCCAGCTGCGCCGACGTGAGGGTGAGCGTCCCGGGGTTCCCCGTCTGCACGATCTGGCTCAGCACGCCGCTCGCCGCGGCCGTCTGCAGACTGTCGAGGTACCGCTGGATGTTGGCGCTCGAGTCGGAGACCGACAGCGAGGTCACGTAGCTGCCGAGCGTGCTGACGGCCGACGCCTGCAGCCCGGTGATCCCCACCGTCTGGCCGCTGGTCGCGCCCCACACCGCCAGGACGGCCTTGTCCTTTTGATACTGGGCGCCCGTCACCGCCAGGTTCTGGCTCGTGTCGCCGGTGGTGAGCGACGTGATCTTCGACGCGAATCCCTGCAGGGCGTCCAGGCTCTTGAGGATGTTCTGCACGGTGTCCGAGATCTGAACCGCGGTGTTCGGGTGCTGGCGCAGAGCAGTCAAGGCGGCGGCCGCGGTCAGCGGGCCGGCCGAGGAGACGGAGTTGCCACCACCAACACCCGAGAGATCGCCGACGCCTGCAACGCTCATCCCGTGTAGGTTCGGCTGATTCAGGTGTGGGTTGAGGCGGCGACGACGCGTTGCGCCGGGGGCCCCGGCTGCATCCCACGCCCACCGCGCTCGAAATTCGTCCGAGGATCCGCGATCGACGCTGGTACGCTACGCGAGAGGTAAACCATGATTCTCCGACGGACGTTGCGGCCGACTCGATCGAGGGCAGGTCAGCGGCGGTCATCCTTGATGATCGGTCTGGCCGCGACGACCGCCCTTTGCGGCGGCGCGATGGTCGCGGTGGCGCGCCCGGCGGCGGCGCAGTCGTTGCCCGACGCGGCGAACCTGAGGGCGTTGTCCGCCCGGCTCGCCCCCGTCGACCTGACGGCTGATATCAGTCGATTGCCGGCGACCGAGCGCGCGGCGCTGGCCCGCATCGTGAAGGCGGCCGAGCTCATGGACGCCTTGTTCCTGCGCCAGGTCTGGGCGGGGAACGACGACTTGTTGTTCCAGCTGGCCCGCGACCCGTCGCCGCTCGGGCGCGAGCGGCTGCACGCCTTTCTGCAGAACAAGGGGCCATGGCTGCGCCTCGACGCCGACCGGCCGTTCCTCAGCGACGTCGGCGAGAAGCCTGCCGCCGCGACCTTCTATCCCGCCGACGCGACCAAGGACGAGGTGCAAGCGTGGATGAAGGGCCTCCCGGCGCCGACGCGCGCGAGCGCGGGTGGATTCTTCACGACCATCCGCCGCGGTCCTGACGGCCACTTCGTGATCGTCCCCTACAGCGTCGAATATCAGGTCGAGCTGGCGCGGGTCGCGGCGCTGCTCAGGGACGCGGCGTCGCGCACGCAGCAGCCGACGTTGCGTCGGTTTCTCGAGGCGCGCGCGTCAGCGTTCCTCTCGAACGACTACTACCCGAGCGACGTCGCGTGGATGCAGCTCGACGCCAGCATCGAGCCGACGCTTGGTCCCTACGAGGTCTACGAGGATGGGTGGTTCAGCGCCAAGGCCGCCTTCGAGGCGTTCGTCACTCTGCGCGACGACGCGGAGACCGCGAAGCTGGAGCGATTCGCGCACGAGTTGCAGGAGCTGGAGGATCACCTGCCCATCGACGCCAAGCTGCGGAACCCCAAGCTGGGCGCCCTCGCGCCCATCCGTGTGGTCAACTCCCTGTTCTGCGCAGGCGACGCCAATCGGGGCGTCCAGACAGCCGCCTTCAATCTTCCCAACGACGAGAAGATCGAGCGCGAGATGGGCACCAAGCGGGTCATGCTGAAGAACGTGCAGGAGGCGAAGTTTCGGGTGGTGCTGTTGCCCATCGCGAAGGTCGCGCTGTCCCCGGCGGACCGCCGGAACGTCCGCTTCGACGCCTTCTTCGCGCACATCTTGATGCACGAGCTGATGCACGGCCTCGGCCCCCACGAGGTCGCCTCGACGGGGTCTGGCGTGGCGCACGACCACAACGCCACCGTGCGTGCGGCGCTGCAGGAGACCTACGGCGCCATCGAGGAGGCGAAGGCGGACATCTCGGGGCTGTGGGCGCTCGCGTATTTGATCGACAAGGGTGTGCTCGAGCGCGGCTTCGAGCGCGCGGCCTACACGACCTTTCTGGCCTCCGCCTTTCGTTCGATCCGCTTTGGCCTGAAGGAGGCGCACGGCAAGGGCGTGGCCTTGCAGCTCAACACCCTGCTCGACGCCGGAGCCGTGGTGGTCGCCAAGGACGCCACCTTCTCCATCGACGCCGGCAAGATGAAGGATGCCGTGCGCGCGCTGACCTCCGAGCTGATGACCCTTCAGGCCGCCGGCGATCACGACCGGGCGGTGGAGCTGCTCCGCACCCGCGCCCAGATCCGACCCGCGGTGCAGCGGGTCCTCGATCGCCTCGCGCACGTGCCCATCGACATCGAGCCCCGGTTCACGACCGCGGAGCAGCTGCTGTCGGAGCCCACACCGTAGCAGCTGGCGGCCCGTGTCCGCGTTCGGAGCCAGATGTGTGCACTGTGGCGAGCGCACGCACCTTTAGCCTGTAAATACAGGGTTTTTGCAACCCTGGACTCTGGCGGAGAAGAACGCGCCCCATTACTCTTGATGTTCGGGCGACGACTCCGCACGTCGATCGCGGCACTCTGTTGGGCCTTTGAAGTTTGCTGCACGGCAGGTCAAGGCGATGGACCCCACTGACGATGGAACGCCCGTGTGGCAGGCAGCTCGTTCGAGGGACGTGATGGTTAAAGCAGGACGCTCGCAAATTCGAGGTTCGGCACGGCCGATAGCTTTTCGCGCGTTGATCGCCGGGACAGTGTCGCTGTGTCTCGGGTCGTGCGTGGGAAAGATCGACCTGCCCGCGGGCACCGCGGGGCCAGCCGGCACTGGCGCGGCGGGTGATCCGGGCGCGGGCGGAGGCTCCAGCATCCTGGGTACGGGCGCGGGCAGCGGCGGCCCAGCAAGCGGCGGAACGGGCAACGGCGCGAGCCCCGGCACCAACACAGGCGGTGTCAGCGGTGGCGGCGGCGGCGCCGCCGGCACGGGGGGCCCCCCGCTCGGTCAAGTCACTGCCTTCGCCTGTGACGCCAGCGCGCCGCCACCGCTCGGCGTGCTCCGCCGCCTGACCATGGTCCAGTACCGAAACACCCTGACTGATCTCGTGACCTGGGCGCTCGGCAGCGCCAGCGCCGGCGCCACCATGATGAACGAGCTCGCCACGCCCCTCGGCGAGCTGCCCGTGGACCACCGGGAGATCGTTCCGCAGGATCTACACGGTACTTATCGACGGCTCGACCAGTCGCTCCAGCAGCTTCACGTCGACGCGACCTATGACGTCGCCGTCGCGGCGGCAGCGGCCCTGACCACGCCCGCCCGGATCGGAACCGTGGTCGGCGCGTGCGCTGCCGACAGCGTGGCGTCGAACGACGCGACCTGCCTCGACGCCTTCGTTCGCAAGTTCGGCGCCCGCGCGCTGCGGCGCCCCCTGACGAGCGACGAGGTCGACTTCTACAAGTCGGCTTACGGTGCGACGACCACCGCCGATCCGGGCGCCTACGCGGACCTGATCGGCGTGCTGCTGGCGGCGCCCGAGTTTCTCTACTTCGTCGAGCACGGTGATGCGGCGGTCCCGGGCCAGTCAGGCGTCTATCAGGTCTCGGCCTACGAGCTCGCGTCCCGACTGTCCTACCAGCTGTGGCAGACCGCGCCCGACGACGCGCTCCTGCAGACGGCCGCCGACGGCACGCTGCTGACCTCGGACGTCTACGATGCGCAGATCACCCGCATGCTCGCAGATCCCCGCGCCCGCCCGGCGCTCGACGAATTCTTCTCGGACTGGATGAAGGTGGACGAGTTGCCCGCGCTCGACGCCAAGGACGCGGACCCGGTGTTCAAGGCGTTCGCGGGGGCCGATCTGCCCGACGCGAACCTGCGTCAGGCCATGATCGACGACGTCGTCGGTCTGCTCGACTATCACACCTGGACGCAACCGTCCGGCATCACGTCGCTGTTCACCACGGAGCTGTCATTCGCACGGGACGCTCGCCTCGCCAAGCTCTACGGCGTCCCCGTCTGGAGCGGAACCTCGGCGCCGCCAAGCTTGCCGGCGGGCCAGCGACCCGGGTTGTTGACGCGCGGCCTCTTCCTCACGACGGGAACCGCGAACACGCGCCCGATCATGAAGGGCGTGTTCATCCGCAAGACGATCCTGTGCAACGACATCCCGCCGCCGCCGCCAGGCGCGAACGCCAAGCCGCCCGAGCTTGGACCCGGGATGACCACCCGCCAGAGCGTCGAGGCCATCACCCAGATGCCGGGAACGGTGTGCGCCGGGTGTCACGCCACGTTGATCAACCCGCTCGGGTTCGCCACTGAGGACTTCGATGCGCTGGGCCGATTCCGGATCGAGCAGCGGCTGTTCGACGCCAGCGGGAATCAGATCGGGACCAAGGCGATCGACACGACGTCGATCCCGCAGGTCAGGCTCGGCGATCAGACGCCGATCTCGGGTCCGGCGGACCTGATGAACCTGGTCGTGGGCAGCGGCCAGGTGGAGGCGTGTGTCGCGAGAAACTTCTTCCGCTTCACGTACGGGCGCTGGGAGGACCCGACGACCGACGGTTGCGCGCTGGAGGACTCGCGCAAGTCGCTGGTGGGCGGGGGCAAAGTCACCGATCTCTTGCGGGCCGCGCTGCGCTCGGCCGAGTTCCAGCGGCGAACGTTTCAATAGCGACAACAGCGAAGCTCGAGAGGAATCATGGAGAGAAAGCTCATTGATGTGTCACGACGGCAGGTCCTGCGCGGGGCAGGCGGCGCCGTGCTCGGCCTGCCCCTGCTCCCGTCGTTGATGACGAAGAGCGCCTTCGGCGCCGATCCGGTCTTCACGCGCGCCCCGCGCCTTTACTGGGTCACGACCACCCACGGGGGCGCGTTCGAGACCAGCATGTTCCCGAGCAGCGCGATGCTCACCAACCAGCTGTCCGTCTTCTCGGACCACACGGCACGCTCGGGCACCCTCCAGCCCGTCACGCAGGGTAGCAACACCGTACTGTCGCCGGTGCTGACGGCGCCCTCGTCGTCGCTGACGCCGGCGATGGTGTCGAAGATGAACGTGCTCTACGGTCTCGACGTGCCGTTCTACATCGCGCACAACACGGGCCTGCACCTCGGCAACTACGCGCGCAATGACGGCAACGGCAACGACGGCAAGATCGTGCAGGCGTTCCCCCGGCCGACGATCGATCAGATCATGGCGTGGTCGCCTTCCTTCTACCCGGATCTCTCCAGCGTGCGCGAGCGCGCCCTCATCATGAACACGCCGCAGGTGTCGTGGAACTACTCCGATCCGAGCTCGACCACGACCCCCATCACCAACGTGCTCGGCTACACGAGCTCGCTGGACATGTTCAACCAGATCTTCGTGGCGCCGCCCATGAGCGGAATGCCGGCGCGCACGCCCATCGTGGATCGCGTGCTGGCGAACTACAACCGCCTGCGCAACGGCAACACGCGCCTGTCTGCTTCGGATCGACAGCGCCTCGACGACCACATCGCCCGCATCGCCGAGCTCCAACGCAAGCTGACCGCCGGCTCGGGCTCCTGCTCCAACGTGGTGAAGCCGACCGACGATGCCAACCGTCACAGCGGCGCGACGCTCGCGGACGTGTCGCGCCAGCTCCAGCTCTTCAACGAGGTGGCGGCGACCGCCTTCACCTGCGGGACCAGCCGCATCGCCGTGCTCGCGTTCGGCGACACGTCTCGATTCGTCGCGTACGGAGGGGACTGGCATTCCGAGGTCGCGCACCAGTGGCAGCTGCCGGACAAGCAGGCCCTCCTGGTCCAGTCGTATCAGCTGTTCTTCCAGAACGTCCTGCTGGACATGGCCAACCGGCTCACCGCCGAGGAGGCCCCCGGGATCACCTTCCTCGACAACTCGCTGCTCGTCTGGACGCAGGAGAGCGGCATGGAGACACACGGGTCCGTGTCGGTTCCGGTGATCACCTTCGGCAGCGCCGCAGGCGCGCTCAACACGGGCCTGTTTTGCGACTACCGGCGCACGGACGCGGCAGCCGCCCAGTACGACCCAGGCGCGGGCGGAAAGCAACAGTTCGGACTGCTTTACAGCCAGTGGCTGGCGACGGTGCTCCAGGCGATGCGCGTGCCGCCGTCCGAGTTCGAGCGCTGGGGGGGCAAGGGGTACGGCTATCCCTTCATCACGCAGGATACGTGGACGCCACCCTTCGCCAAGCACTACGTCGACACATCCTCTCGCTACTTCCAGATGGCCAGCGACTACCTCCCGTTCTTGAAGGCGTCGGCCTGAGTCCCGGCTCCAAGCTCCCTGCGACTACTTGACCAGCACCACGTAGTCGATCGCGGTCGGTTGCAGCGCGACGTGGGTGCCGGCGGCGACGCTGCGCTTGAACAGCGAGGCGGCCACGAGCTTCGGGGTGTTGTCGCGCCACTGACTGGTCACGCCGGTGTCGGTGAAGCCGGCGGCGGTGACCCACGTCGGCGTCGACGCCTGCTTCGTGAACATGATGAACAGGTCGGCGGTGGCGGTCACGTCGAAGGCCAGGTTGGTCAGGGCTGTCGAGTCACTCTGCCGCCGGGTCGCGATCCAGCTGGCGCCGGCCACGGCCGCCGGTACGACATCGAACGAGTTGTCCCCGGTGCCGTCGAAGTTCAGGTTGAAGGGTCGCTGGTCCCAGATGGGATCGTTGATGACGTAGGCCGGCCCCTTGCTGGAGGTGAGGTTCGCGAGCTTGCCGGTGCCGTCGTTCGGCAACGTCGTTCCGGCTCCTAGATAGTAGGTGGTCATGCTGTCGGTGTTGCCCTGGAGATCGTCGACGAAGATGACGTTCTTGCCGACGGTCAAGGTCGGCGTCCACGAGAAGACATCCTTGATCGGCGTCCCGTTGGCGTGGGTGTAGAGGTTGTTGGCGCGGCTCCCGATCACGACTCCGTTGACCGTCAACGTCAGGGCGGCGGCGTTGGAGTAGGCCTTCACGACGACTTGACCCGCCGAGTCCGGACCGCGCACGAAGTAGTTCCGGCCGGTCAAGTGGACCACCGGCTTGGTCTGCAGGAGGGACTTGAAGTGATAATAGGCGTCCTTCTTGTATCCGGCGAAGGTGACCAGGCCCTTGGAGTTGAGCAGTCCCTTGTACTTGTTGTCCGAGATGTCGCGGAACACCCACTCGGAGTAGGCGGGCACGTGGCTGGGATTTCGGAACATGTCGTCGAAGCGCACCTCGTCGACGAGGGCGCCGTACTCCTCGGGCTCGTACGAATTGACTACCGGTGACACCGAGAATGGATTGGCGGTGTGCGCGGCGATCGCCATACCGGCGCCGGTCTCGGAGATCCAGTGGTCGGGCGCCGTCAGGAAGTCGTACATGGTGCCGCCGTACCAGCCGGCGTAGGTGTTGTGGAAGATGAAGTCGATGTTGGCCGGAGTTTGCCCATCCGAGGCGTAGACGACGGGGCGCGAGGGGTCCGTGGCGCGCAGCACCGAGCCGTACTCGGCCGTGGCCGCGACCCCCGACGCCTCGTTGCCGGCGCTCCAGAAGATGATCGAGGGGTGGTTCCAGTTCTGGTACACCATCTCGCGGTTGATGTTGTCCCCGTTGGGAGTCCCCGCGGCGCTGTTGGTGTGTCCATTCTCGGACCACACCATGATGCCCCGCTGGTCGGCGAGATCGTACTCGAGCTGGGCGTGGGGGTAGTGGACCAGGCGAACGTAGTTGACGCCGAGATCGGCGAGATTGTCCCAGTCCGCGGTGAGCTCGGCGGCGCTGGCGGCCGAGGCGTGGTACTCCGTCTCCTGATGCTTGCAGACGCCGCGCAGGCGGGTCGACAGGCCGTTGAGCGTGAAGTCCGTCGAGGTGAGCTGGAAGGTGCGGAAGCCGATGTGCTCCGTCACCGCGTCGACCAGCGCGCCCCCCACCGTGATGCTCACCTGAACTGCGTAGAGGTATGGATTGGCCGGGCTCCAAAGGGTCGGCTGCGACACCGTGCCGGTCTGGGTCGTCGTGGCGCTCGTTCCGGCGTTGACTGACACGTTGCCCTGGGTCGTCAGAACGGGCGTCCCCAACTGGTCCTGCACGACGGTCGCGACCGTGAAGGTCTGGTTGGTGGTGCCATTGTTGGTCAGCACGATCTTGGCGCTGACGCCGGCCGACGCCGCGCTGACGTTGGGCGTGGAGACGTAGACGCCGCTCGAGGCGTAGTCGGTCGTGGCCACGTGGTACTTGTTGGTCGTGATCAGCCACGCCTGGCGATAGATGCCCCCGTAGCCCTTGAAGAGCCGGGGCGTGCCGTCCGGCAAGCAGTCCGAGCAGGTGTTGCTGTTGACCTTGACGGCGAGGACGTTGTCGCTGCCTATCTTCACCGCGGACGTGGCGTCGAAGATGAAACGCGTGAACCCACCCCGGTGCTGTCCGAGGCTCACACCGTTGACGTACACGTCCGCGACCTGGAAGACGCCCTCGAAGTAGACGTAGACGCGATCCTGCGGGTTGGCGGGGGAGACCGTGAAGTGGGTCCGGTACCAGGAGTTGGTATGTGGCGTCACCGCCGTGACCGTGTCCCAGGTGTGAGGAATCGTCACGCTGCTCCAGGCCGAATCGTTGAACGTGGTGACCTCGGCGCCGGTCAACGTGTCGCTGGCGATGAACTTCCAGGTGCCCGAGAGGGCCACCTTGCTCCGGTCGATCGCCCCGCTGCCGGCCGCGCCGCCGGCGCCGGCCGCGCCGCCGCTTCCCCCCGTCCCGGCGCTGCCGCCCGTCCCGCCCCCGCCGGCTGTGACGAGCTGGAACTGCTGGTAGCTGGCGCCGTTCCAGGTCCGCTGCACGATCGTGGTCCCATCCGCGGTGCCGCCCGAGTTGACCTCGGCCACCTTTCCGCTGTGGTGGGCGGTCAAGCGTTCGAAGCCCCCGGACAGATCGGTGAACGACCATTGCTGGTTGAGCGAGCCGTTGTTGCACGTGTATTGAATGACGGCAGCACCCTCGGCGGTCGACTGCCCGGTGACATCCAGGCACTTGAGGCTGTTGGTGTTCTTGATCGCGTAGTAGCCGGTCGCGACGCTGGCGATCGTGAAGTTCTGTCCCACGGAGCCATTGCAGGTGCGGATCTCGACGGCGGTGCTGTTGGCCGTCCCGTTGCCGACGATGCCCACGCACTTCCCGGTGGCAACGCTCTTGAGCTGGTAGGTCGCGCCCGGATTGATGGTTACGGCGGACTGGCGGTGGTCGACCGAATCCTCGGCGGAGGTGCAGCCGATGGCCGCGGCCATCGATAGCAAGGCGAGCTTCCGCAGGGTCGTGTTCATCGGGGGTCCTTTCGAGGCTTGGTCAGCACCCAACCATTGTAAGGTCCCGGGGAGGTTTCCCGCCCATGAAAAATCGACCGCCGCGAGTTTCTCCTATCCGCTGCACTGGTCGATGACGATGCCGTCGTCGCGGATCACGTCGGCCGTCAGCAACTCGCGCTCTTCGGCCTCCATGTCCATCAACAGCGCCTGCACCAGCTCGCTGTAACGAGCGGCAAGCTCGTCCATCGTGCAGCTCCGCTCCTTGGCGGCCAGGGCCTCCATCTCGGCGCGCTGGCGGTCGTGCTCCTGCCGCAGGATCGCGGCCCGCATCGGACCCACCGGCACGTCGTCGTCGAGGATGGGCAGCAGCAGGGCTTCCTCCTCCGCCAGGTGGCAGCGGAAGGCCTGGTGGGTCCTGTCGAGCAGCGCGGGGAGATCCCACAGGGCCTGACGGTTTCCTCCCAGCGCCCCGCGCACCAGGTCGAGCCCCGTCTCCAGCAACTGACGGAGCTCGCGGTGCTGTTCGAGGACGCGAAACCGGGCGACCTGCGCGGGCACGCGCGCCCCCGCGGAACGGACTGTCGGCGATGGCATCAGCATGTTCGTTCTCCCGTTGGTGATTGAGCCCTGGGCTCCCACGTGTGATTGCATCGACCGCGCCAGTGGGCGCATGACCCATCTCGCCGCATACCAGCCAGCGGCCGCGACCTCGACGCGCAGAGGCTTCGTCGCGGGCGGTTGGCGCCGCAAATCTTGCCGCCTTGATCATGGCCTGCCGCGCGCCGGAGGCGCCGGGCGGCGAACCGTCGCCGCGGGCTGCTATGGTTCGACCATGTTGCAAGATGATCGGCGGCGCCGCGCCGCGAAGGGAGAGCTCCACCGGAGCGGGCGGGCGGGTTGGCTGCGAGCGGCGGTGCTGGGCTCGGACGACGCCATCGTGTCGACGGCCAGCCTGATGATCGGAGTGGCGGCGTCGCACGCGTCGAAGGCCGCGACCATGATCGCCGGCGTCGCCGGGTTGGCGGCGGGGGCGATGTCGATGGCCGTCGGTGAGTTCGTCTCGGTGAGCTCCCAGCGCGATGCGGAGCGCGCGGACATCGAGCTCGAGAAGACGGAGCTGGCAACCCAGCCCCAGGCCGAGCTGAAGGAACTGGCGGCGATCTACGTGAAGCGGGGCCTCGACGAGGCCTTGGCGATGCAGGTCGCGAATCAGCTGAGTGCGCGGGATCGGCTCGGGGCGCACATGCGCGATGAGCTTGGCATCGACCGGTCGTCGCTCGCGCGCCCCCTCCAGGCGGCCTGGATATCGGCCGCCAGCTTCGCGTCGTTCGCCCTGGTCCCCATCCTTGCGCTTCTCGTCGCGCCACCGGGCATACGCATCCCCACCATCGCTGCCGCCTCGCTCGTGAGCCTGGGAGCCCTCGGCGCGTTCGGAGCCCACCTCGGGGGGGCCCCGCTCGCGGTTCCGACCCTGCGGGTGACCCTGGGAGGCGCTTTCGCCATGGCGGTGACCGCCGCGATCGGTCGGATCTTCGGCGTCACGGCGGGCTGAGCGAGCACTCGGTGCCGGTCGGCCCTCATTCGAATCGCAGGGCGTCGATCGGGTTCATGCGGGCCGCCTTGCGGGCGGGGTAGAAGCCGAAGATAACGCCGATCCCCATCGATATCCCGAAGGCGACCAGGATCCAGAAGGGCGTGAGGACGAAGGGCCAACCCATCACCGAGGCGAGCGCCCAAGCGCCCCCGAGCCCGAGGGCGATCCCGATCAGACCGCCCGCCGCCGACAGCGCCACGGCCTCGACGAGGAACTGCAGCAGCACCTTGTTTTCGCTGGCGCCGATGGCGAGGCGTATCCCGATCTCACGCGTTCGCTCGGTGACGGACACGAGCATGATGTTCATGATTCCAATTCCCCCCACCAGCAGGGACACGGCCGCCACGTTGCGGAGCATTCCCGTCTGCGTGTCGGCGGCCTTCTCCTGGGTGGCGGCGAGGTCCGCGAGGTTGCGCACGGTGAAGTCGTCGAGCGCGCCGTCGGGCTGCCGGTGTTGCTGGCGCAGGATGCCTGTCACCTGCGTCTGCGCGTGAGAGACCTCCTCGGGCGAGATGGCCGAGACCAGGATGCTGCCCACGTGGATGCGGTCCTGGCTCATCATCCGAGACTTGAAGGTCACCCAGGGCATGACGACCAGATCGTCTTGATCCTGGCCCTGCGATGACTGTCCCTTGCTCACCAGCACGCCGACGACCTCGCACGGCATCGACTTCACGCGCACCACCTGGCCCAGGGGATCCCCCGCCCCGAACAGCTGGCTCGCCACCGTTTGTCCGAGCACACATACCTTCGCGCCGGAGTCCGACTCGCTGTCGTTGAAGAGACGCCCGCGCGCCAGCGTCCACTCGCGGATGGCGAAGAAGTCGGCGGTCGAGCCGTAGATGGTCGTGAGCCAGTTTTGATTGTCGAGCACGACCTGCGCGACAGTTCGATCCACCGGCGTGGCGTAGCGGACGGCGCTCGAACCCTTCACGATGGCGAGCAGATCCGCGTGCGTGAGCGGCTTGCCGGTGCCCGGCCCGCCGCGAGCGCCGCCGAGCGTGCTCGAGCCGGGGAGCACGATGAGGAGGTTGGTGCCGAGCGTCGCGAGCTGCTCCTCGAGGACCGCCTTGGCGCCCTCGCCGGACGCGACCGTCACGATCAGCGCGCCGACGCCGATGATCACGCCGAGCGAGGTGAGGAGCGAGCGCATCCGATTGCGCCGGAGCGCCCCGAAGGCGAGGGGGACGATGGACGCTATCGCGCTCACGCGGCCTTCTCTCGATCGGGCATGGCGGCGAGATCCGCCGCCGCGTCGTGGGCCTGTTGCTTGTCGTCCGACAGGATTCGCCCGTCGCGCACCACCAGGCGCCGCTCGGCGTAGCTGGCGATGTCGGGCTCGTGGGTGACGAGGACGACGGTAATGCCGCCACCGTGCAGCGACTGCAGGAGGCCCAGCACCTCCACGGACGTGCGGGTGTCGAGCGCGCCGGTCGGCTCGTCGGCGAGGATCAGGCGGGGACGATTCACGAGCGCGCGGGCGATGGCCACGCGCTGTTGCTGGCCCCCGGAGAGCTGTGCCGGGGTGTGGTCCTCGCGCCCCGCGAGGCCGACGCGCCCGAGGGCCTCCCTCGCTCGCCGTCGCCGTTCTTCGGCGGGGACGTCCGCGTACACGAGGGGGAGCGCCACGTTCTCGAGCGCGCTCGTCCGCGCGACCAGCTGGAAGCCCTGAAACACGAACCCGAACGCCGACAGCCGCAGCGCCGACAGCTCGCGCTTTGGCAACATGCCAACCTCGCGGCCCTCGAACCGGTAGCTGCCTGTGGTCGGTCGATCGAGGCAGCCGAGCAAATTCATCAACGTCGACTTGCCCGAGCCTGACGGCCCCATGATCGCGACCATCTCGCCGCTCGCGACGGTCAGGTTCACATCGACGAGCGCGTGCACCTCGATCTCGCCGGCCAGATAGGTTTTGCCGATGCCGGTGAGGCGAATGATGGGCTCGGTCGCCATCCTCAGCTCCCGCGCCCAGGGGCGGGCGATCCCGCCTTCGGCTTGTCGTGGGCGACATCGATGATCACCTCGCGTCCCGGAGCCAGGCCTTCTACTTCCGTCATCGTGCCGTCGGTCACCCCCACCTTGATGGGGACCCGCAGCGCCGTGGAGCCCTGAGGCACATACACGGCCGCGCCGAGGTGCGCGGCGGCCGCGGAGGTCGGCCTTGCGCCGGAGCGGGCGGGCCGCGCCGCCGGACGAAAACGCAGCGCCTCGTTCGGCACCGCGACCACCTGGTCCCGTTGAACGATCAGGATCAGGACATTCGCCGTCATGCCCGGACGCAGCCTGCCTTCCGGGTTCTCCACGTCGAGCACGGTGTCGTACGTGACCACGTTCTGGGTGGTGACGGGGGCGTTTCGCACCTCGCGCACGACGGCGGGAAACGCACGATCGCGGAACGCGTCGACGGTGAACGTCGCTGTCTGGCCGGCGTGCACCTCGCCGACATCGGCCTCGTCGACGGCGGCGTGAACCTGCATGTGACCGAGGCCCAACGGCCCCAATGTCCCGGGCGCGGCCTTGGTGTCCTGGGCGATCGTGAACAGGGTCGGGGCCGTCAACGTCGCCGCCACCGCCTGGCCTACGTCGATGCTCCTGGAGATCACCGTCCCGTCCACGGGGGAGTGAATGACCGAATGTTCCAGATCGAGCTTGGCGCGGTCGAGCTGCGCGCGCGCCTGCGCGATCTGCGCGACGCTGGAGCGCGCCAGCCCTTTCGTCTGGCCGAAGATCGCCTCCGTCGCGTCGAGATCGGCCTTCGCCACCAGGGACGCCCGCTCGATCTTCAAGGTTCGATCGCGGACCAGCCGGGCGCCGAGCGCAGTCGCCTGCGCGCTCGTGAGGTTCGCCTCCGCCTGGGCGAGCTGCGCGGTCGCCAACGCCACCGCGTTCTTGAATAGCGCCGGATCGAGCTCCACCAGCAGGTCTCCCGCTCGAACGGTCGAGTTGTAATCCGCGTGCAGCTTCCACACGATCCCCGAGACCTGGGCGCCCACGGGTGACGTTATGACTGGCTGCAAGGTGCCGGTGGCGGTCACGCGTTCGACGATGTCGGCGCGGACGACGCGCACGGTGCGGAACGCCGCTTCGTTCGGGCGCCGTCGTTCGTACGCCACGACACCGCCCGTCGCGACCACCAGCATCAAGGCCATCGCGCCGACCCATCTCCATCGCCGCCCGGAGGACCGCACGACGACGGCGACCGTGCCCGCCGGCGCCGGCGCCGCGGGGGCCGGGATCACGGTGGCCACGGTCATGCTTCGCCGCCGTCGGTTTCCGGTGCACTCGCCCATTCCCCCTCGTGGGTCATGGCTGGGAGCACGCTGCACGGGCCGGGCCAGCACTTGGCCCGACATCATCGAGGCGCGCACCCCGACTCAATCACTATGACGGAAGCGCTCAGTCGGAGTGATTGGGTCGGCGTGCGTGGTTGCCATTGCGCGCTCGTCGCGTCAGCCGGCGAAGCGCGGCCCGCTCCATGCACTTTGGTGGGATGAACACAAACCCTTGGACAGGAGCCAGCCGTGGACAGCGAAAAGCGAAACGACCAGTTGACCCGTGACAGCGTCTTGAAGCTCCTCTCCGATGACGAGGTCGGACGCGTCAGCACCATGGAGGGCGATGCGCGCCTGATGGCTGGGGACGAATACGTCGATCTGGAGCACCTCAATCAGGGCGTCCGCCGGGCGGCCGGGAACAGCATGTCCATGGGCGGCGTGCTCCCAAGGAAGGCGGTGCGGGAGGACACGTGGAGTCAGATCGTGACTCTCATCTCCGTCATCGTGCCGATGCCTTCCCATCCTGGACCGTGACGGAGCCCACCGACCACGGGCCGTCGGATCGCACGCCCGACAAAACCGATCTCGTCTGTGGACGCGTACCGGCAACGCCCACTAAGATTCGACCCCAACAAAATCAAGGGGGCCAAATGCGCTTGTCAGCTCTTCCCAGCGCCATCAAGGGAGTCATGATCGTCGGTGTCTTCACGGGGGCGATGCTCGCCTCCCGTGGGGCACAGGCGCTTTCCTGCGTGAACGACATCGACTGTCCAGACTCTGCCTGTGGCGGACAGGTCTGCGACTACTCGGGAACCCCGACCTGCAAGCCCGCGGGCACGGGGAAAGTCGGTGAGGACGGCTGGTGTAGCCAGGACTCCGATTGCAAGTGCCAGGCGCAGGGTGCCACCTGCGTGGTCGTCTTTTGCACCTTCACCCAGCCGCCGGGCGGCACGGGCGGTGCGACTGGCACGGGGGGAACGACCTCGGGTGGGACTGGCGGCACGACGTCGGCCGGAACGGGTGGCACGCCCTCGGCGGGGACGGGCGGCACGACGCCGGCGGGAACTGGCGGCACGACGTCGGCCGGCTCGGGCGGCGCCACCGCGGCCGGGACGGGCGGCAGCGCGGGACCGAAGGCCTCGAACAGCAGCGGCGGATGCGCCATCGCTGAATCGGCCCCCGTGTCGGCGCTCGGTCTGTCGTTCGCGCTCACGATGTTCGTGATTGCCCGCGCGAGACGCCGTCGCGCTTGAGGTTCATCGACGGCGCGGCGACAGGACGCGCTCGCGGAGGCGCCGCCGTCAGGACGTGGTGACGATCTCACCGGAGAAGACGCGGTGGATCACGCCGCTGTCGTCGCGAATTCGCAACGAGCCGTCGGGGAGGACGCCGGCCGTGACGCCCTCCACGTCGCGGCCCTCGACGCGGGCGCGACACCGCAACTGGGTGTCCGCCCGCGCGTCCCACAGCGCGATGGCGGCCTCGGGCCCGCGCGCCTGAAACTGGTCGACCGCACGCTCCAGGGCGGCCAGCACGGTCGCCAGCACGTCGACGCGAGATAGCGCCCCGCCGCGCACCAGTCGCAGCGACGTCGCCTTGTCGGCGAGCTCGTCCGGGAAGCCCTGCGCGTTGACGTTCAGTCCGATGCCCACGATGACGTGGCCAATCTCGGCTCCCACGGTGGCGGCTTCGGTCAGGATGCCAGCCACCTTTCGCGCGCGACCGTCCGGCCGCAGGAGCACGTCGTTCGGCCACTTCACGCGCGCGTCGAACCCCAGCTCGACCAGCCCCCCGGCGAGCGCCGCGCCCGCGAGCAGGGTCAGCGGCGGAATCTCTGGTGACGGCCGCCTGGGGCGCAACACGATCGAGAACGTCAAGGTCTCGCCGGGCTCGGCGTGCCACGTTCGACCGAGCCGACCCCGTCCCGCCGTTTGCCGATCAGTCGTCACGAGCGTGCCCTCGGGCGCGCCGGCGCGCGCTTCGGCGGCGGCGACGTCGTTCGTCGACGCGCAAGTTTCCAGGTGAACGTGCCGGCGCCCGAGCCACGTCGTGGCGAGGCGCGCCTGCAGGATTTCGGGGTCGAGGCTGTCCATCGCTTGGGATCCGCGGCGATCGCGCGCCTGGGGCGGCGGGCCGGGGACTCCGCGGCTCAGCGGTCCGCGGCGCCCATGCGCCCGCCGATCACCGGGCGCGCCTCGAGCGACAGGTCGACGGCCCGCGCCGAGTGGGTCAGCGACCCCACCGAGATGATGTCCACGCCGGTCTTCGCGAGATCCCGCATGCGATCGAGGGTCACGCCCCCCGACACCTCGATCAGCGTGCGCGGCGCCTGCTCGCGAACGCGCTTCACGGCGTCGCTGATGTCGCGGGTGGCGAAGTTGTCCAGCAAGATGATCTCGGCGCCGGCTTCGAGCGCCTCCTCCAGATCAGTCATCGACTCCACCTCGACCTCGACCCGCAGCCCCTGCGGCGCGTTCGCCCGCGCGCGCCGCACCGCCTCGCGCACCGAACCCACGAGCGCGATGTGGTTGTCCTTGATGAGCAACCCTGACGACAGATCGGCCCGGTGGTTGTAGCCCCCGCCCATGCGCACGGCGTACTTCTCGAGCGCGCGCAGCCCGGGCGTGGTCTTGCGCGTGTCGGTCACGCGCACCTTCGCGCCCTCGGCCGCCGCCACGAACGCCTGGGTCAGCGTCGCGATGCCCGAGAGATGCTGCATGAAGTTCAGCGCCACGCGCTCACCCGCGAGCACCGCCTGCGCCGGCCCGCGCACCGACGCCACCAGCGTTCCGGGCGTCACCGGATCGCCGTCGGCGATGCGCGCCCGCATGCGCGTCCGCCAGTCGAAGCGCGTGAACACCGCCTCCGCGATCCCGAGGCCGCACACGACCAGCCGCTCCTTGGCGACGATGTCCGCCTCCGCCTCCTGGCCCTCGTCGATGAGCGCGGCCGATGTCACATCGCCCCGGCCGGCGTCCTCTTCGAGCGTCAGGTCCAGCAGGCGCTGCACCGCGGGCGTGTACCAGGGGGCTTGAAAGATGCTCACGCGGCTGCCTCCGCCCAGTTCTCGACGCTCCAGCCCCGCTGGCGGGCGGTTCGGCGCAATCGGGGATCCGGGTTCACGATCACGCGATGCCCGACCCGTTCCAGCATGGGCAGGTCCGTGTACGAATCCGTGTAGAACCAGCTCTTGTCGAGGTCCAGGCTCCGCTTGTTGCCGAGCAGCTCGGCCCAGTGGACCTTGCCGCGCCCGAAACACGCCGGACCCACGACCCGCCCCGTGAAGCGTCCGCCCTCGACCTCGAGCTGCGTGGACAGCACGTCGTCCATCCGCAGCCTCTCCGCGACCGGCCGCGCGATGTACGACGGCGAGGTCGACAGGATCGCGATGAGGTGGCCCTCGGCCCGGTGCTCCTCGATCTTGCGGAGGCCGTCGGGCAACAGGCGAGGCAGCACGTGCCCTTCCACCAGGCGCCGGCAATGCTCCTCGAAGTCACGCTCCGTGTGCCCGCGGACGCCTTCGAGGATCTTCTGCGCCATGGACTCGATGTCGATCAGCGAGAAGTGATACTTCAGCAGCCAGCCGAGCGCGCGCACCACTCGAACCAAGGAGATCTCCCCCCGGCGTCTCAGGTCCCGCAAGAACAGCCGCCCCGTATTGCAAGCGACGAGGGTCCTGTCGAGATCGAAAAAGGCACCCACGCGCGGCATTAACAGATCACTTTAACAGAAGGCGACGGCGGACTTGCGATTCCCGCCATCCGGCCACCTGAAAGGCGATGGCCGCTTCGACTAGATGCATCAATAACCTGCCCGGAAATGCCACCCTTGGAGGCCGTGATTTGACGGCCATTGCCGGGCGGGCTAGGAGAAATCGCAACAATGCGCCTGACCGGAGGTTTGGATCGGGGGCGACGGCTCAAGGCGCCGCGGGGACTTCGCACGCGTCCGACGGCCGCCAAGATTCGCGAGGCGATCTTCAATATCCTCGGCCCTCCTCCTGGAGGCGCGGTGCTGGACCTGTTCGCCGGCACTGGCTCGCTGGGCATCGAGGCCCTGTCGCGGGGCGCGCCGCGGGCCGTGTTCGTCGAGCGGGACCGCAACGCCCTCACCGCTCTTCGCCACAACCTGCGCGAGCTCGGGGCCGCCGGCCGCAGCACCGTCATCGGGGCGGACGTGCGAACCGGCCTGCGTCGGCTGGCCGCCTCCCTGGGAAAAGAAGACCGCTTCTCGTGGGTGTTCATGGACCCGCCCTACGCCGACGAGACTGAGTCAATCCTGGCCGAGCTTTCGGAGAAGAGCCTGCTCACCGGCTGCGCCGTGGTCATCGTCGAGCACGACAAGCGCCACCGTCCCCCCGCGTCGGTGGGCGGGTTGTTCCTGACCCATCACCGTGAACATGGGGACACGGAGCTGTCGTTCTACCGGTCGGGTCAGTCGTGACCGGCCGCCCCGGCCCCGCCGCCCCCGAGTCCACTCGCATCGCGGTCTATCCGGGCACGTTCGACCCGATCACGAACGGGCACGCGTACATCCTGAAGCGGTCGCTGAAGATCTTCGACAAGCTGGTGGTGGCGCTGGCCGTCAACGTGCGCAAGACGCCGCTGTTCTCGGTCGAGGAGCGGCGCGAGATGATCATGGAGGCGGTGGATCGCGATCCCCGCGTCGAGGTCGATGCGTTCGAGGGCCTCCTGGTGGACTACGTGAGGCGGCGCGGGGCGACGACGGTCATCCGGGGCCTGAGGGCCTTGGCCGACTTCGAGTACGAGTTTCAGGCCGCCCACATGAACAGGCACCTCGCGCCCGAGGTCGAGACGATATTTCTGATGACCAGCGAGGAGAGCTTTTATGTATCCTCTACGCTCGTGAAGGAGGTGGCGCTGATGGGGGGAGACGTTTCGCGGATGGTTCCGCCAGCCGTCGCCG
>CAYUFS010000021.1:0-79800 GCA_964443975.1 uncultured Myxococcales bacterium
ACCCGATGGAGCCGCCGTGGCGGAAGAACTCGTGCGTTCCGTGCGTCGCCGAGTCACCGGCCATCCGGTGCTTCTTCATGACGCCCTGATAGCCCTTGCCCTTGGTCGTCCCGACCACGTCGATGACGTCGCCGGCCTTGAACACGTCGTTCGCGCGCAGCACCTTGCCAACCTCGAAGTTATCGAGATCCTTGGGGTTCAGGCGGATCTCGCGCAGCACCCGCGGCGTCTTCTCGAGGCCGGCCTTCTTGATGTAGCCGGCGTCGGGGCGGCTCACGAGCCGCACCGGCGTCTCCTCGAACCCGAGCTGAAGCGCAGCGTAGCCATGCACCTCGGGCGTGCGCTTTCCCACGACGACACACGGCCCGAGGGTCACGGCGGTCACGCCGAGCGCGGTTCCGTCCTCGTGAAATACCTGAGTCATCCCAATCTTGCGGCCGAGCAGGCCCATTTTCAGTGACATGGCGGCGGTAGCTCCTTCGTCGTGCGTCGTACGTCGTACGTGTGCCTTGGAAAACGCGCGTTTATACGTGCCGGACGCTCGCCCGTCAAGGTGGGGTGCTGACGGGGCCTCATCGCCTGCTAGAATTTTTCCGGCCGTGGTCACGGATCCGTTCCCTCGCCGGGAGAAGTTGCGCCAGGCCTATCTCGCAAGTGACGCCCGGCCGCCGTTGGTGCTGCCGCCGGCGGCGCCGGTGCGGGCACTGAACGGCGCGCTGGCCGGTGCGCTGGCGGGGGGAGAGGGGGCCCCTGTCCGGGCGGCTTCACAGGAGCTGCTCGAGCACCTGTGCGCGCATTTCGGCCTGCGCGCGCCCTCTGTCCGGGTGCTGGGCGTGCGGCCGCATCGGGTCGACGACGGGGTCTGCACGTATCAGCTGTTCGGCGACTACACCCCGTCGACCGAGCGCATCCGCGTCTGGATGCGCACGGCGATCCGGGCGCAGCTCACCAGCCCGAAGGCCCTCCTCAACACACTTCTGCACGAGCTGTGTCACCACCTCGACAATGCCGCGTGGGCCTGTCCGGAGAGCCCTCACACCCGCGGGTTCTTCAGCCGCGTCGATGACCTCTACCATCATGCGCTCGGCACGCCGCCCGCGTCCCGCCGCCGCCTGCACTGGGTGAAGTCCGGGTCCGTTTACCGCATCGATTGGGTGCGCTCGCGCGCGCCTTCGCGCTGAGTTGCTTCAGGGCGGGCAGCCGATGGGCCCCGTGCTCATGACCAGGTCGTCCATCCACACGTCGTTCGCCTGGTTGCTGAAGCTCTGCCAGCCGAACATCACGTCCACGAACTTGCCGTTCAACCAGTTCGTCAGCGTGCCGTTCTGCCACTGGTTGTCCGCCGTGATGGAGTGAACCAGGGCGGAGTCAGACCAGGCGTAGAGCGCGTTCGGCATCTGATCACCGAGGAACGCAACCTCGATGCAATGCCAGTCCCCGGCGGTGATTATCGGGGGCATGTACCACATGGCCATCTTCGGCGCGATGTTGTCGCTCGGGACTTCGTTCGTGCCGATGGCGCCCTTGATCTCGCCGAAGCGGACCTGCTTGTTGGCGCTCGTCGGGTCCTGCGTCAGGCCCAGCAACGTCTCGTGGTTCTCACTCTGTGGACCGTTTCCGAGCTGCGTGGTCATGAAGAAGAACGCGCGCACGTAGAGTCGGTTGGTGCCGGTGGGCAACGCGCGTTCGAGCATCACCGGATTGCCGGTGCTGTGAAAGTGAACGGCGTACTTGCCGCCGTGCACGTGCAGGGTGTCGATGACCGCGCCCGTGCCGTCGCCTTGCGGATTCGCGGTATTGAAGTTGTACGAGATGAAGTTGTCCCAGCCGGCGGGTTGCTTGGCGAGGGTGTCCGACTCGAAGTCAGCGGTGAAGAACGGGGTCACCGCCGCGCCGCCGGCGCCGCCAGTTCCGGTCGTGCCGGCGCCGGCCCCGCCGCCCGTGCCAGGCGCGCCCCCGGAGGCGGTCTGGCCACCGCCCCGGCCGCCCGAGCTGGTCATGCCGCCGGTCGCCGAGCCACCGCCCGTGCCGCTCGTTCCCCCCGAGCCCGTCGCGCCCCCCGAGCCCGTCGCGCCGCCCGAGCCGCTCGCGCCCCCGGAGCCGTTCGCGCCGCCCGACGCGCTCATCCCACCGGTGCCACTGCCGGAGCCGCCGCTGGCGTTGCTTCCGCCGCTCCCGCTGCCGCCGCCCGAAGCGCTCGTCATGCCGCCCGAGCCCCGGCCGCCGCTGGCGCTGGATCCACCCCCGCCGCCGCCCGATTGGCAGCCGCCGATCGATGCGAGCCCGATGGCGATGGCGAGGGCGAGGGCGAGGAGAGCGTTGAGCCCGACGGGAAGGCGCGGGGAAGTCAGGGGATGTTTCGGCATAGGGGACGGTCAGCCTAGCAGACCACCCGCGCGCTCGGGCATGGCGCTACTTTGCCGGCGGCCCCGGCGACGGGGCCTTGGCGCCCGGCTTGGCGGGCGCGCGTTTCATCAACCACACCGGGTGAAGCCCCTCGAAGATCTTGTCCTTGGCGAGCGCCAGGTTGCTCCGCATGTCGAGGCCCTTGATCCGATCTAGCGTGTCCCGCAGGAGCGCGATCCTGCCGCGCACGGCCTCGTCGCACGGGGGAACGCCGGGCACGGGCGCGCCGTTACAAAGGCCCCAGGCGCGGTCCGCGGCCTCGTAGGCGGGCGCGGCATCGAAGCGATCGGCGTAGGCGACGGCGCGGCGCAGCTGCAGCCGATAGTCGTCGGCGTGCTGGGGCATGAGGTGTCCCACCGTCGCGAGCGCCCAGTCGGGACGGTGGCCGTCGAGAAACAGGTCGGAGAGCTCCAGGGAGGCCGCGACATCGTCGTCGGCGCCCAGCAGGTGGGCCTGCAGCTCGGCCACCCGCTCCCGCCGCTCCGGCGAGAGCGCCAGGGCCGCCTTCACGGTGGCGTCGGGCCGCGGCATGACCAGGAGGGTCGCCAGCAGCAACAGGATCAGGATGTCGAGGATGCGGGTCAGCCGCATGGCGGAGGAACCTACCATACCCGCCACCGCGCAGACCCGCCGTCGTCGTCACCGGAGCGCGATGTCGGCCACCACGGCGGCGAGAAACGCGACGGAGACGTAGCCGTTCAGGTTGAAGAAGGCCAGGTTCAACCGCGACAGGTCCGACGGCTTAACGATGGCGTGTTCCCAGACGAGCAGGCCGCCCACCAAGGTCACGCCCGCGAGGTAGAGGCCCCCGAGCCCGGCCGCGTAGGCGAGCGCCACGAGGGCGCCGAGGGTGACCACATGGAGCAGCGCAGAGACGACGAGGGCGCCCGTGACACCGAGGCGCGCCGGGATCGAGTGAAGTCCCACTGTTCGATCGAAGTCTCGGTCGGCGAGGGCGTAGAGCACGTCGAAGCCGCCGATCCAGGTCGCGACCGCCAGCATCAGCAGCCCGGGCACGACACCGAAACTGCCACGAACGGCGATCCAAGCGCCCGCCGGCCCCGAGGCGATCGCCACGCCGAGCACCAGGTGGCAGAGCGCCGTGAAGCGCTTCGTCAGGGAGTAGCCGTAGAGGAACACCAGCGCCACCGGCGCGAGCGCGAGGCAAAGCGGGCCGAGGTACGCGGCCGCGGCGATGAACAGGCCGGCGCTCGCCGCGGTCAGCGCCCACGCGGCCGACAGCGAGACCGCGCCGCGCGGGATCTCGCGGCCGGCGGTGCGGGGATTCTGCGCGTCGTAATGGCGATCGACGATGCGGTTGAAGCCCATCGCCGTGGTGCGCGCGCCGGCCATCGCGATCACGATGGCGACGAGCCGTGACGGCGGGAGCCCGACGCCGCGCGCCGCGAGCGCCGCGGCCGCCAGCGCGAACGGCAGGGCGAAGATCGTGTGGCTGAACTTGACCATGCGCCCGAACGTGACGACGGGATTCGCGCGCGCGCCGCGCGCGGGGGGGAGGTCAGAGGGGGGAACGGCGGAAGTGCTCATGGATTTGCCAGCCACCTGACAGAGGGGTTTGGATCACGAACCAGGTCACGCTCGGGATCTGCGGAGCGCTGCGCCGGCGCCACATCGAGCAAACCCGGACGCCGTCCGGGGGCGAGGGTTCCGAGGCGCGCAAGGTCGAGGGCGCGCGCGCCGCCCGCCGTGGCGGCGTGAAGCCAGGCGCGCGCGGGCACGTCGGGGAACGCCTCTGCCAGCGTGGCGAGCTCCGGCCACAGCGACGAATCCGGTGCCGAAGCCAGGCTGTCGGTGCCGAGCGCGATGCGCACGCCCTCGTCGAGCAGCGCCGGCGCGTCAGGGAGGCGATGACCGATGTGCAGGTTGGACCGCGGGCACAACACGACCGTCGCGGCGGCCTCGCGGGCGCGGCGGCGGTCGTCGGCGCTGGCGTGGACCATGTGGACGAGCAGGGGAGGGCGAAGGGTGGCGAACGCGCCCAGCGCGTCGAGGTAGGCGCAGGGCTCGAGGCGCGGGATGCGGTCTTCGGGCGGCACCCCGAGCGCGCGCAGCACCGGCGGCCACCCGCCGCTCCCATCGCGCAGCAACGAGACCTCGTCCGGGTCCTCGGCCAGGTGAATGCTGGTCGGGAGCTCCATCGCCGCGGCGGCGGCGAAGATCCGCCGCATCAGATCGGGGCCGAGCGAATACGGGGCGTGCGGGGCGGGGACGGCAGCGACACCGGGAGGTCTCTCCGAGGGTGGGACGCCCTCGCGCTCCGCGGCGGCGTCCGCCAGCGCGTCTCCGGTGCGCGCCTCGCGGGAGCCGACGAGCTCGTGGAAGAAGACGCCGCCGAGCCCGGCGTGGGCGAGCGCGCGCCACCCCGACGTCCCATTGCCGACGTCGCCGAGCGCAGCGGCGCCGCGCGCCCGCGCCTGCGCGGCCGCATCCCGGGCGGCGGCCTCTCGAGTGGTCGGCGGCGCGGGGGCGTCCTGCAGCCGCGCCGCCAGGGCGCGGGTCCACGCGATCACGCCTTGCCCGCCCGGCACGCCCCCCGCGAGGTGGGCGAGCTCGAGGTGGGTGTGCGCGTTCACCAGCCCCGGGAGCAGCACGCCTTCGGCACGGGTCTCCGGCAGCCCCGAGGCCTGCGCGCGCAGGGACGCCCGCGTCCCCACGGCGGTTATGGTCCCCGCGTCGTCCACCGTCACGGCGCCCTCGGGGATGGGCGGCGACGAGATCGGCAAGACCCAGGACGCGCTGACGAATCGGCGAGGCGCGGCGTTTGGCACGGCTGCGATGCGCTTTCGAGTCGGGATCAGGCGGACGACGCCGCGGGCAGCAGCTCGTAGCGCATGTTGCGTCGCCGCGGCACGAACCCGGCCCCGTGCACGTAGCGCTCGATGTCCGCGGCCGACAGCTTGAACACCGCGCCCGCCTGCGACACCACGTTCTCCTCGATCATGGCCGAGCCGAAGTCGTTGCCTCCGAAGCGCAACGCCACCTGCCCCACCTCCGGGCCCATGGTGGGCCACGACACCTGCAGGCTGGGGAAGTTGTCGAGATAGAGGCGCGACAACGAGAAGATCCGCAGGTAGCGCATCGCGGTCGTGTCGTCGCGGAGCTTGAGACGCGTGCCCTCCGCCTGGAACGGCCAGCAGATGAACGCCGTGAAGCCCCCCGTCTGATCCTGCAGCGCCCGCAGGCGTTCGAGGTGATTCACCAGGTGCGCCGGCGCCTCGCCGAAGCCGAACACCATCGTGGCGGTGCTGCGCAGCCCGAGCGCGTGTCCCTCGCGCATCACCTCCATCCAGGTGTCGGTCGTGCACTTGAGGGGCGAGATCTGGTGGCGGATCTCATCGTCGAGGATCTCCGCGCCGCCGCCCGGGATCGAATCGAGGCCCGCGGCCACCAGGCGCTCGATGACATCCCTGATCGACATGTGTTCGAGCTCGGCGATGTAGCGGATCTCCTCGGGTGACAGGCCGTGGATTGCCAGCGGAAAGCTCGCCTTCATCCAGCGAAACAGGTCCTCGTACCAGGCGAGCGGGAGGTCGGGATTGAGGCCTCCTTGCAGCAGGATCTGCACGCCGCCGAGGTCGACGGTCTCCTGGAACTTCTGCGCCAGCACCTCGCGCGACAGCGTGTATCCGTCCTTGCTGGTGGGCGGACGGTAGAAGTTGCAGAACTTGCAACGCGTGACGCACACGTTCGTGTAGTTGACGTTGCGATCGATGATGTAGGTGACGGTTCCTTCGGGGTGAAGCGCCCGTCGCCGGGCGTCCGCCGCCGCGCCGAGGTCGAGCACCTGGGCTTCCCCGTAGAGGCGAATGAAGTCGTCGGGCGACAGGCGCGTCCCGGCCGCGGCATCCGCGAGCAGGGTGTCGAGGGACCGCGTCGGCCGCGCGGCCCCCGCCGCCTCGGCGCTCGCGGGGTGACTCGCGGCGGCGGCCTCGCGGTCGCCGATCGCGCCCGTGGTCGGGACGCGCATCGCCCGCTCCTTCACGTACGCGCCGTCGAAGAAGCGCAGGCGTGTCCGTCGCTCGGACCCCTCGTCGATGCGCAGGCGCTCGAGGAAGGCCCCCGCGCCCGAGATCTCCTCCGCGCCCAGGTGGTACTGAATGTTGTCGGTCAGGTAGCGCTCGTAAAATGCCGGGGCGCCGCCGTGCGCCTCCGACCACGCGCGCGCGATCGCGGGGCGCGCCGCCAGGCCCATCCGCAGGCTCTCGCGCAGCAACGCGACGCCCGCGTCGTCGATGGCGTCGGGGCGTCCGGCCCACAGCGCGAACACGAACGGCAAGCCCGTCAGCCGCTTCCAGGCGGCGCCGAGGTCGTACACGTGCGGGTAGCGATCCGCGACGGTGAACCCGGCGTCACCGATCACCAGCGCGCCCCGACGCGCGCGCGCCGCCGCCGCCACCTCGTCGTGCGGGACGTCGACGAAGCGCGCGGAGAAGCCCTGCTGCCGCGTCAACAGCCGCACCAGCGCGGCCGAGCTGCGCGAGGCCCCGTCGAGGGCGATCTCGGTCATCTCCGCCCACGGCGCCTCCCCGACGAGGAGGACGGTCCGGACCTCGCCGGCGCTGCAGATGGCTACCCCCGGAACCGCGCGCAGCGACGCCTCCGCCTCGATCTCGCGGTAGGCCGCCGTGGGGATCAGCGCGAGATCCACCTCGCCCGAGGCCAGGCGGGCCGCGCAGCGGCTCGGAAGCTCGAACTCGAGCTGGAACCGGTCCTCGCCGAGGCCGCGCTCGAGCCCGTAGGTGATGGGGCGCGCGTTCAGGAAGGACACGGCCGCGAGGCGAACGCGGCGCGGGCGCGGGGCGCTGGTCACGACACCACCTCCAGGCTCTTGCGAACGTCACGGCGAAACGGCTTGCCGCCGCCGAGCGCCTCGCCCTCGGCGATGACGTTGTAGAGGGTGTCGCGCTCCACGGGCGAACGGCCCGCGTTGCGGATGAGGCGCACGATCTCGCCGGGCGTCATGGCCTGGGGCGTCTCGGCGCCGGCCATGTGATAAATCTTTTCTTCCTGCACAGTGCCGTCCAGATCGTCGGCACCGAACCACAGCGCCGTCTGCGCCGTCTTGACGCCCAGCATGATCCAGTACGCCTTCAGGTGGGGGATGTTGTTCAGCATCAGGCGCGACACGGCGTAGGTGCGCAGGTCCTCCGCGCCCGTGGGGCCGGGCAGGCGCATCAGCGCGTTGCCGTCGGGGTGGAACGCCAGCGGAATGAACGTCTGGAACCCGCCGGTCTCGTCCTGCAGGGCGCGCAGGCGCAGCAGGTGATCGACGCGGTCCTCGGCGGACTCGATGTGACCGTAGAGCATGGTGCAGTTCGACCGCAGCCCGAGCTGGTGCGCCGTGCGGTGCACGTCCAGCCATTCGTCTGCGGTGCTCTTGTCGTCGCAGATCTTCTTGCGAATCTTGACCGCGAAGATCTCGGCCCCGCCTCCGGGCAGCGAGTCCAATCCCGCCGCCCGCAGCCGTTCGAGCACGGCGCGCACGGGCATCCCGAAGTGCTTGTGGAAGAAGAAGATCTCCACGGCGGTGAAGGCCTTCAGGTGGATCGAGGGCTTGATGCGCTTCAGCCCGCGCAGCAGCTCCTCGTAGTATTCGAAGGGCAGTCCATCGTGCAGCCCGTTGACGATGTGGACCTCCGTCAGCGGATCGCCGGCGTCGACGCGCGCGCGCAGCTTCCCCCAGGCCTCGTCGAGCGACATGGTGTAGGCGCCCGCGTCGCCGGGCTTGAGGCGGGCGAACGAACAGAACATGCAGCTCGCCACGCAGACGTTGGTGGCGTTGATGTGCAGGTTGCGGTTGAAGTAGGTGCGATCACCGTGCAGCCGCTCTCGCACCTCGTTCGCGAGGGCGCCTACCTCCATCAGATTCGGGTGGCGTGACAGCGTCATGCCGTCGTCGAAGGACAGCGGCTCGCCGTCGCGGATCTTGTCGCGGACCGGGGTCAGGCTCATTGCGGTGGCTCCTCGCGAAATTCATCGGGCGCCGTTCGTTCGAACGCCGACAGGCCCGCGCCCCGAATCAGCACGCACGCCTCCTTGCGGGTCATGGCCGGGTTGTTCGCGTTTCCCCCGAGCCGCAGCGCCCGCTCCGACACGATGGGCGCCCACAGCTCGTCCGCGCCGAAGCCGAGCGCCATCTGCGCCAGGCGCGGCCCGAGCGCGGCCACGTCGAGGACGACGTGCGGAATCTCCGGGAGCTCGAGGCGCAGCAGGGCCACGAGGTGAAGCGTGTCGATCCCCTCCGCCTCTCCCTCGGGCGTCGGCATCACGCCCCAAAGCGGCAGGCCCCCCCGCACGAGGGTCCGGAGCTCTTCCACTCGGTGGTGGCGGTCGGCCGTCGATTCGCCGCCGGAAAACGCCAGCCGCCAGAGCGAGCGGGCACCGGTCGCGCGCGCCGCCTCGTGCGCCGCTCGCTCGCCGCCGCCGACCAGCAACCCCACCCCTGCGGTCGCAGCCGCCGCCCACCCGTCGCGCCCCAGCAACTCGAGATCCGCGCGCTCGATGTAGCTCTCCGTCGCGTCGCGGGGACCGCGCCAGGCGCCGGTCGCGAGCAGCTGTCGGCTCCGGACGAACGTTGCCCGTCGGCCCCAGCGCTGATCGCGCGCCGCCGAGGCGCGCCGGCCGAGATCGAAGAGATCCAGGGTGGCGCCCGACGACGCGCGCGGGCCATCGCGGCCCGTGTCCCCAGCCGGCGCCGGTTGCTGCGATGTCCCGCTCACCGCGCCCCTCCCGCCGCCAGAACGTCGGCGCGCTCGCCCCAGCGTGGCGCCAAGGTGTTCGGAAGGCCGAGCTGATCGAGCACCCGGCCGAGGACGGTGTCCAGCAAGGCCTCGACCGTTGCCGGCTTCGAATAGAAGGACGGCGTGGCAGGCAGCACCACCGCGCCGGCGCGGGTCACGGCGAGCATGTTCTCGAGGTGGATCAGCGACAGCGGCGTCTCCCGGACGACGAGGACCAGCTTGCGTCGCTCCTTCAACATGACGTCCGCGGCGCGCCCGATGAGATCCTCGGACACGCCGTGGGCGATGCGGGCCAGGCCGCCGGTCGAGCAGGGGATCACGACCATGGCATCCCATCCCGCGGAGCCGGAGGCGAACGGCGCGCGAAAGTCGCGCAGGCCGTAGCGGCGAAACGGGAAGTCGGGGATCGGGCCGAGCTCGTGTTGCCACACCTCCGCGCCGGCCGACGAGAAGCACAGCCCCACCTCCAGCGCCTGGGGATCCCGCGCGTGGACGGCGACGAGCGCGTCGAGCAGGCGGCGCGCGTACACCGATCCCGATGCGCCCCCGACCGCCACGACGAGCTTCATGACGCCACCACCAGCGAGGCCACGCCCGACGGGAACAACGGTCGGGCGTCGACATCGACGAACCCCACGTCCCGCAGCGTGGCGGCGAATTCCTCGCGCGAGCTGAAGGCGGCGATGGACGCGGGCAGGTAGCGGTAGGCCTCGCGGTCTCCGGAGGCCGCCCAGCCGAGCAGCGGCAAGACGTGGGCGTTGTAGAGCCTGTCGAAGAACAGGCGTGGCCGCGACGGGCGAAAGAACTCGAGGATGGCGATGCGACCGCCGGGGCGCACCACCCGCCGCAGCTCGCGCATCGCGCGCGGCAGATCGGAGAGGTTGCGAACGCAGAAGGCCGAGAAGGCGCCGTCGAAGGCGGCCGTCGCGTAGGGCAGGGCGTGGCCGTCCGCCACCTGCGGCGACACGCGCGCCCGCAGCGCGTCGGTGCTCAACTTCGCGCGGCCCGCCCGCAGCATCTCGCGCGCGAAGTCCGCGGCGACGACGGTGGCCCCCGGGGCGCGACGGACGATCTCCAGCGCGCCGTCGAGCGTGCCGGCCCCGAGATCGAGCAGCCGCGGGCTATCGCCGAGCCCCTGCAGCAACCGCGGGATCGCCTTCCGTCGCCACAGGACGTCCACGCCTGCGGACATGAGCCGGTTCGCCCGATCGTAGCGGGGCGCGATGTGGTCGAACATCTCGCGCGGGGACCGCCCGGCGCCGTCCCGCAGCGGACGGACGCGCGCGTTCGGGGCCGAGGTCGGGTCGCTGGCCGGGGCGGTCGTCGTCAAAGTCCGAGCTCCTTCCACAGGCCGTCGATGCGCGCCACGACCTCTGCGGGCATCTTCAGGACCTCCGGCCACTCGCGCGTGAAGCCCTCTTCCTTCCACTTGCGGGTGGCGTCGACGCCCAGCTTGCCGCCGAAGCCCATCGCCACCGAGGCGTGATCGAGCACGTCGATCGGCCCCTCGGCGAAGAACACGTCGCGCTTCGCGTCGATGTTGTTCAGCGCGCGCCAGGCGACCTCGCGGACGTCCTGCACGTTCACGTCGTCGTCCACCACGACGATCACCTTGGCGAACATCATCTGGCCCATGCCCCACAGCGAATGGCAGATCTTGCGCGCGTGGTGCGGGTACTCCTTGCGAATGGACACGATGCACAGGTTGTGGAACACGCCCTCGATAGGCAGGTTCATGTCGACGATCTCGGGGAACGTCATCTGCAGGAGCGGAAGGAACAGCCGCTCCGTCGCCTTGCCCAGCCAGGCGTCCTCCTGCGGGGGCGGCCCCACCACGGTCGTCGCGTAGATGGGGTTCTCGCGTCGGGTGATGGCCGTCAGGTGAAACACCGGGTAGTCGTCCGCCAGCGAGTAGTAGCCGGTGTGATCCCCGAATGGCCCCTCCCGGCGAAGCGGGTCGTTCACGTCGACGTACCCCTCGAGGACGAAGTCGGCGGACGCCGGGACCTCCAGCTCGACGGTCTTGCAGGCCACCATGTCGACGGGCTTGCGCCGCAGAAACCCCGCGAACAAGAACTCGTCGATGCCGTCGGGCAGCGGCGCGGTGGCCGCGTACGGCAACACCGGATCGCCGCCGAGCGCGACGGCCACCGGCATGCGCGCGATGCCGAGCTCCTTGTAGCGGCGCATGTGCCGGCGCCCGGTCTTGTGGAGCTGCCAGTGCATGCCGGTCTCGCGTGGGCCGTAGACCTGCATGCGGTAGCAGCCGACGTTACGGGTCCCCTTGTCGGGATCGCGCGTGATGACCATCGGCAGGGTGATGTACGGGCCGCCGTCCCCGGGCCAGGTGGTGAGCACGGGCAGCCTCCCGAGGTCGGGGCTGGTGTCGACGATCTCCTGGCACGGCGCCGTGGTGACGGTGCGCGGCATCGCGCCCGCCACGCGCCCCAGCTTCGGCAGCATGCGAATCTTGTCCAGCAAGGACGCCGGCGGCTGCGCCTTCACCAGCTCGGCGATGGTCGTGGCGTGCGCCGACAGATCCTCGACGCCGAGCGCCCATGACATCCGCTGGCGCGTCGCGTACGTGTTGATCAGCAGGGGGAACCGCGAGCCCTTGATCTTCTCGAACAGCAAGGCAGGCCCGCCCGACCGCATCACCCGCTGCGCGATCTCGGAGACCTCCAGGACCGGATCGATCTCGCGCTTGATCCGATGCAGCTGCCCGCGCGCCTCGAGGAAGCGCACGAACTCTCGCAGGCTGTCGAAGTGCGAAGGGACACCGGCGGGTTCCTGAGAGGACATGTCAGAACTTCCTGTCGACGGACAGGGCGGCGACGTCGATCAAGGCCTGCCGGTAAGGTGAAGGGCGCAGCACGCCGAGCTCTGCGACGGCGCCCGCGGCGAGCTCGCGGGCCCTCGCCCGCGCGCGGTCCACGCCCCCCGCGGCCAAGGTCGCAGTCAGGATGCCGGCGGCGTCCTCGGGAGAGATGGCCCGCTCCCCGAGCTTGCCGCGGACGAGGGCGCGCAAGGCCGGATCGGCCTCGCACCCGTAGAGGATCGGCAAGGTGAGCTTCCCTTCCTGGATGTCTTGCCCCACCGACTTACCCGCGGTCGTCTCGTCGGCGGCGCAGTCGAGCACGTCATCGGTGATCTGAAACGCCCGCCCCACGGCGCGCCCGTAACGGGCGAGCGCCGCGTCCGTCGCCGGCGGGAGCGTACCCCCAACGCGCGCGCACCACGCGAACAGCGACGCCGTCTTCCGGTCGATGACGCGAAGGTAATCGTCGACGGTCGCCTCGGGGTTGCCAGCGCGCTCGAGCTGCGCCACCTCCCCCTCGGCCATCTCGGTAACGGTGGCGGCCAGCGACTGCACCGCTGGCAGCGATCCCGTCAGCGCCACGGTCTCGAGCGCCCGCGCCAGGCAGAAGTCTCCCACCAGGACGACGATCCCGTTGCCGTAAACCATGCGGGCGGCCGGGCGGCCACGACGCACGCGGCCGTCGTCGACGACGTCATCGTGATACAGCGTCGCCGTGTGGATGAGCTCCGCGGCGGTGCCCACCGCCACCGCGAGCTCGATGGAGACGTCACAGGCGCGCGCCACCAGCACCGACAACAGCGGTCGCAGGCGCTTGCCCCCGGCGTGAAGCAGGTGGGCGCCCACCTCGGGGATCGCCCCGACGGAGCTGTCCAGCCGCGTGACCAGCGCCGCCTCGACGAGGCGCATCTCGTCGCTGACGAGATCCAGGATCTTGTCCGATCGCCGATCGCGGTCGGGCAGCGGGCTATGAGAGGCGGCTTGAATCACCGAGGCGTCAATCTTTCAAAATGAATTGAACAAACGCAAGGCCAGTGTGGTCACGCCGCTCGATTTTTGCGGTGCGCGGCGTAGGCGGGACAATCCGCGGTGAGGCGGCGGACCAGCTCGGTCGCGGAGAGCTGCCCCGGCGCGACCGCCGCGTCCATGAACCCGTAGGCCAGGCGCGAGCCGACCACGGGCAGGTAGCCGCGCAACGACCGGCCCTCCGCCCCCATCCCGATGACGGATATCGGCTGCCCCCGACGCCGGCGCAAGAGCTCGAGGAGCGTGTCGTGATCCTCGAGGGTGTCCACCCGCGTGGCGATCTTGACGATGTGGGCGCCCAGACGTTGCGCCCGCGCGACGATGGCGTCGAGCGCGTCCGCCCCGGCCGTCGCCGTGAAGTCGTGGTGTGACACCACGACGCGGCACCCTGCCTGGCGGGCGCTCGCGACGACGTCGCCCGCGATGGCGCTGTCGACCTCGATGTCGACCCACGCGCAGGCCCCCCCGGACATCGCCGCCTGGTAAAGCGGCAAGCGCCCGGAATCGTCGGTCCAGCGCCCGCCGTCGGCGACCAGCCGAATCGTCGCCAGCACCGGGGTGCCGGTCTCTGCGAGGCGCAGGCAGGCCGGGTGAAACCGTCCTAAATCGGGGTCGAGCGCCAGATCAAGCCGGGCCTCGATGATATCGGCGACGCGCTCGCTGGCGGGCAGCGCCGCCAGCGCCTCGAGGCCCTCCGGCCTCGACGTCCCCACGACCAGCGGGGCCTCTGTCAGGAGCGCCATGCGACGCGACTATTATCCGGCGTCGCCGGCCGCGCAACGCCGTTGTTGCTCGCCGTCCCCGCCCGCCTCATCGCCGGGGTCGGGGCCCCGGTTCGGTGCGGGGCCCCGGCTCGGTGGCGCGTGCAGTGGAGGGGCGCGGGGGCTCGACGCGCAGGACGTCGCGAAACCGCCCCACGTCCAGCTTCAGCTGCCCGAGCAGCATGTCCAGCATGGTCTGTCCCAGCAAGCAGATGTCGTGCAGGCGGTCGAGGCGCTCCGCGACGAACGCGGCGTCGGCCTCCTGCCGGCCGGCCACCCGCCGTACGACCGCGACGTCGCGCTTCGCCTTCTCGACCACGCTGACGGCGGCGGCGATCTCCTGCCGCTCCCGGATGTCGAGGACGTGCGAGATCATCTTCCAGAAGTCCGTCTCGGCGGCATACTGCGCGGCGCGCAGACCACGCACGCGCACCCGATGGACGACGCCCCAGCGTTGCAGGGCCGCCACGGTCATGGAGGCGCTGCCCACCGAGATCGCCAGGCGGCGCTGAATCTGGGCCCGATCGAGCGGCACCGGCGACAGATAGAGCAGCCCGAAGATTCGTCCCATCGTCCGGGTGAAGCCCCAAAACGCGGCGATTCTCCCGCAGGTGTCGATGCCTCCCCGGCGCGCGCGGGCGAGCGACGCACCCGAGCGGGAGCCGGCAGGGGCAGAAGCAGGGGCGGAGCGGGGGCGAGGCATCTTCGCGATGTTCCGGGTGGAAGGTTAGCTCACCTTCGCCCGATGACGACGAGGGCCCGCGGCGGCTCGGTCGCCTCAGCGGGCGGGCGCGCGCAAGGTCACCAGATCGGGGTCGGGTCTGGTCCGCGCCGCGAGCTGTCCACACGCGGCATCGATGTCGTCGCCGCGCGGGGTGCGAATGAACGCTTGCACCTCGTGACGCCGCAGGATGTCCTGGAACGTGCGAATGCGCTCCGCCGATGGCCGCGTGAAAAGGGGACCCGAGAACGGATTCCACGGGATCAGGTTCACCATGCTCGGCATGCCCTTCAACAGCCGCGGCAGGCGCTCGGCGTCCGCGTCCGCGTCGTTCACGCCCGCGAGCAGGACATATTCGAACGTCACCTTGCGCCCGTGCGCGAGGGGGAAGGCCCGCGCCGCCTCCAGCAACGCCGCGATCGGCCACTTGCGATTCACAGGCATCAGCCGATCGCGCACGTCGTCGGTGGTGGCGTTCAGCGAGATCGCGAGGTTCGGCGCCGGCGAGAGTCGCCCGAGCTCGCCGATCTTGGGCACCACCCCCGCCGTCGACACCGTGATTCGCCGGGGCGAGAACCCCGCTCCCCACGGATGAATGAGCAGCGAGAACGCCTTCGTCACCTGCTCGAAGTTGTGGAGCGGCTCGCCCATCCCCATGAACACGAGGTTGGTGGGGCGCCGCCCAGCGCGCTGGGTGGCGATGTAGACCTGCTGGACGATCTCCCCCGCGGAGAGGTTGCGCCCGAACCCGAGAGTGGCGGTGGCGCAGAAGCCACAGTCGAGCGCGCAACCGACCTGAGACGACACGCAAAGCGTGAGCTTGTCTCGTCCGCCTCCCGTGGCGTCGGGGATTCCGGGGACGCGCTCCTCGGGGATCAGCACCGATTCGATGTCGCGGCCGTCCTCGGTCCGAAACCGCATCTTGCGGGTCCCGTCGGCCGCCACCTGCTCCTCGTCGAGCACCAGGGGATTCAGGGTCGCCTGTCCCGCCTCCGCCAGGCTGTCGCGAAGGCGCGGCGGCACGTTGGTCATCGCCTCCCACGACGCGACGCCGTGCTCGTGCAGCCACCGAAAGAGCTGTTCGGCGCGATAGCTCGGCTCGCCCGCGGCCTTGACGCGCGCGCCCAGCTCGGCGGGACTGAGGGAGCGCAGGTCGCTTTGCACGGGCCTTGCCTTCAGCTTCGGGCGCCGCCGCTCACTTGGCGGGGAGCTGCCCGGGCAGGCAGCAACGGAAGCCCACGGAGGGCAGTCGCACCGGGACGGCCGGCGCGGGCGTCGTCGCGTCGCACTGCAGGCCGAGCGCCTGCCTGACCCCGTTCACGGTGAAGCTGGAGATGTCGTAGGCGCCGCCGCGAATCTCGTAGGCGGCAGGCGTGATCGTGGTCAGCGTCCACTCCTTCACGTTACCGCTCATGTCGTACAGGTTGTTCGCGGCCGGCGGGCTCGCGTCCGACACGCACAGGGTGGCGGCGCCCGTCGCGACGGGCGCGGTGGGCGCCGGCGTCGTGTAGTCGTATCCCACGCAAGCCGTGGGGTTGTAGGTGGCGCCGTAGGGAAACGCGGTATTCGTCGGGCCGTTGCACGCGTCCTGCCACTCGTCCTTCGTGCACAACCGCCAGCCCGTCCCGATCATGGCGCAGGCGGCGGCGGCCTCGTCCGAGGTGACGCTGGACCAGGGGAGCTTCCCCGGCACGGAGCACGGCCGGTGGTTGGACACGATGCCAGTGCCCGTGGCGGAGGCGTCGAAGCGGGTGGCCTCGTAGGCGAACATGGTGACGTTCTTCGCAGCGAAGTAGACGATCTTGTCGTCAGTGGTCCGGTCCGCGACGGATTTGAGCTCGTCGATCTCACCGTCGCAGTCGTCGTCGATGCCGTTGCAGATCTCGGGCTGCGGCGCCTTCATCGTCCCGTTGCACTTGCGTCCGCCCGCGCCGTCGCACATCCACGCTCCCGTGCCCGCGCAAGGGCCGGTGCCCACCTGACACGCCTTGCCGATGTCGAAGGCCTCGTCCACGAGGCCGTCGCAGTCGTTGTCCTTGTTGTCACAGCCCTTGGCCATGTCCTCGATCAACTGGAAGTCGGCGGGGTAATCGCAGCTCCAGCCGTTCGTGCCGTGGCAGGTGGCGGTGACGCCGGCGCAGACGCCCTTCGAGCGGCAGGTCGGCGCGCCGATGAGGGCGGTTGGCTCGTCGATCTGGCCGTCGCAGTTGTTGTCGATGCCGTCGCAGGCCTCGACGCCGCCGTTCGTCTTCTGGCACTCGCAGCCGTCGCTGTCGCTGCCGTTCGCGTCGAAGAACCCGGGCAGGCACGTCCCCATCGCACAGACGCCCGCGGCGCAGCCGGCGTGCGCGAAGGGATATGAACAGGTGACGCCGCAGCGGCCGCAGTTCAGCGTGTCGGTCGTCAGATCGAAGCCCTCGTCGATGAGGTTGTTGCAGTTGTCGTCCTTGCCGTTGCAGACCTCGACCGCGCTCGCGATCTGACACTCGCAGCCATTCTTGGGGTCGCCGTCCGCGTCCTTGAAGCCGGTGAGACAGCTGTAGTGGCACCCCACCACGCCCGTCGCGGGGTCCGCCAGACACTGAATGTTGTCGGCGTTGGCCTGGTTGCAAAGGTTGAAGCAGGCCCCACAGTTGGCCAGGTCGGTGAGCTGGCCGGGATCGACGTCGTTGGGATCGCCGTTGCAATTGTTGTCGATCCCGATGTCGCCGCAGGTCTCCGGGCCCGTGGGTACGCACGGGCCGGAGCCCCCGTTGCCGATGGCGCCACCGGTTCCGGTGGAGCCCCCGGTGCCGCCGCCGCTGTGGCCGCCGATCGTGGTCGTGCCGCCGGTCCCGAAGAGATCCGTGGTGCTGCCATCTGGGGGCGTCACCGTCTGCACGAACTCGTGGGGCGGGCGAACCTGACAGGCCCCCAGCAAGACTCCGACCAGCAGCAAACCAACGACGCGAGGCGACGTAAACAAGACAGGCGACATTACTTATGGACTCCTCGTCATAGGATAAGCGTTACTTTACCAGTCCCACAAGTCGCTCCCGCGGCGCGAGCGCCTGGCGGCGGCAGCCTCAGGCCAGGTCGGCGGCCGAAAAGAAGAAAGAAATCTCGGCCTTCGCCGTGTCGGGGCCGTCCGAACCGTGAACGGCGTTCCGCTCGATGTCCGTCCCGAACGAGGCGCGAATGGTCCCTGCGGGTGCCTTCTTCGAATCGGTTGGGCCCATGACCTCGCGGTAGCGCGTGACGGCGGACTCGCCCTCGATGGCCATCACCACGCAGGGGCCGGATGTCATGAAGCGAACGAGGTCGGCGAAGAATGGGCGGGACTTGTGAACGCCGTAGAAGGCCTCAGCCTGCGCGGTGCTCAACTTCATCATCTTCACGCCGAGCAGCTTCAAACCGGCGGCTTCGATCATCTGGATGACGCCGCCGACGGCGTTCTTGGCGACTGCGTCGGGCTTGACGATTCCGAACGTTCTCTCGATGGACATGATCAGACATTCTCCTTGTGCATCGGTCCTTGGAACCTGGGGGCTGGGGCGGTTTAGGAGGACTGCGATCAGGCGAAGAAGCGCGCGACGGTCTTGCCCAGCTCGGCCGGCGTCGCGGCGATGGCGATCTTGGCCGCGCGCAGCGCCGCGATCTTCTCGGCCGCGGTGCCGGTGCCGCCGCTGATGATGGCGCCGGCGTGGCCCATGCGTTTGCCGGGGGGGGCGGTCTGACCTGCGATGAACGCGGCGACCGGCTTCTTCATGTGGTCACGCACGAAGGCGGCGGCCTCCTCCTCCGAGGTGCCGCCGATCTCGCCGATCATGAGGACGGCCTCGGTGCGCGGGTCGCGTTCGAACAGCGCCAGGACGTCGACGAAGTCGAGTCCCTTCACGGGATCGCCGCCGATGCCGACGGCGGTGGTCTGGCCGAGGCCCAGCGCGGTCAATTGATGCGCGGCCTCGTAGGTGAGCGTCCCGGAGCGGGACACCACGCCGACCTTGCCGGCCTTGTGAATGTAGCCAGGCATGATCCCGATCTTGCACTGGCCGGGCGTGATCACGCCGGGGCAGTTCGGACCGATGAGGGTCACCGGGCGTCCCGAGGCGCCCTTCATGTCGGCGAGCGCGCGCCGGGCGCGCACCATGTCGAGCGTGGGAATCCCCTCGGTGATGCAAACGATCACGTCGATCCCGGCCGCGGCCGCCTCGAGGATGGCGTCGGCGGCCCCGGGCGGGGGAACGTAGATGACGGTCGCGTTCGCGCCCGTCTTCTTGACGGCGGTGGCGACCGTGTCGAACACCGGGAACCCCTCGTGAACCAGCCCGCCCTTGCCGGGCGTCACGCCGCCCACCACCTGCGTGCCATACTCGCGCATCTGGATCGCGTGGAACGTGCCGGCGGAGCCGGTCAGCCCCTGCACGATGACCTTGGTGTCCTTGTCGACGAGGATCGCCATTACCGTTTCCCTCCCGCGGCCAGGGCGACGATTCGCTTCGCGCCGTCGGCCATGTCGTCCGCCGACGTCACGGCCAGCCCGGACTCCGCGAGCAGCTTCTTCCCGAGGTCCACGTTCGTTCCCTCGAGCCGCACCACGAGCGGCACCTTCAATCCCACCTGCTTGACCGCGGCGATGACGCCCGCCGCGATGGTGTCGCACTTCATGATTCCCCCGAAGATATTGACGAAGATCCCGCGCACCGTCGGGTCGGCGGTGATGATCTTGAACGCCGCCGTCACCTTCTCGGTGGTGGCGCTGCCGCCGACGTCCAGGAAGTTCGCCGGCTCGCCGCCGAAGTACTTGATGGTGTCCATCGTTGCCATCGCCAGGCCGGCGCCGTTCACCATGCAACCGATCGAACCCTCGAGCTTGATGAAGCTGAGATCGTAGCGCTTCGCCTCGGTCTCGGAGGGCTCCTCCTCGTCGAGATCGCGATAGCCCTCGAGCTCCTTGTGGCGATAGAGCGCGTTGTCGTCGAACGTCATCTTGCAGTCGAGCGGCAACACCTGGCCGTTCTTCAGCACGACGAGCGGGTTCACCTCCAGCAAGGAACTGTCCGTTTCGACGAACACGCGGTAGAGCGCCAGGAACAGCTCCGCGCCCGCCTTGGCGGTGGGCCCGGTCAGCCCGAGCCCGTAGGCGAGATCGCGGGCCTGGTAGGCGCCCATGCCCACGGCCGGGTCGACGATCTCCTTCAGGATCTTTTCCGGGTGCTTCGCGGCGACCTCCTCGATCTCGACGCCGCCCTCCGACGAGGCCATGACCACCACGCGGCCGGCGCCCCGGTCGACCACGACGCCGAAGTACAGCTCGCGGGCGATGTCCACGCCTTGCTCGACGAGCAGCCGCTTGACGAGCTTGCCCGCGGGCCCCGTCTGATGGGTCACGAGGTTCATCCCCAGGATCTTCTGCGCCGTCTCGCGCGCGATGGCCGCCCCCTTCACGACCTTGACCCCGCCGCCCTTGCCGCGTCCGCCAGCGTGGATCTGCGCCTTCACCACCACGACCTCGCTGCCCGTGTCGGCGATGATCTGCTTCGCGGCCGCCTCGGCCTCGTCGACGCTGAAGCACGCGACGCCCCTCGGGACGGGGACGTTGAACCGGTGCAGGATCTCCTTGGCCTGGTACTCGTGGATCTTCATGTCACAGCTTCTTCGACGCTTCGATGAGCTCGCGGACCGCCGCGGCCGACTTGTCCAGCATCGCCTTCTCCTCGGGGGTCAGCGAGACGGTGACCACGCGCTCGACGCCGCTGGCGCCGATCACCACGGGGACGCCCATGTAAAGATCTTTGTAACCGTACTCGCCGTCGAGGTAGGCGGCCGCGGGCAGCAGCCGCTTGGCGTCCTTCAGGAACGCCTCCGCCATCAACACCGCCGCCGAGGCGGGGGCGTAGTAGGCGCTCGTCCCCATGAGCTTGACGATCTCGCCGCCGCCGTTTCGGGTGCGATCGACGATGGCTTGCAGCTTGTCGGCCGCGATCAGCTGCGTCACCGGGACGCCGAAGATCGTGCAATAGCTGGTGACGGGGACCATCGTGTCGCCGTGGCCACCGAGCACCATCGCCCGCACGTCCTTCACGGCCGCGCCGACCTCACGCGCCAGGAACAGCTGGAAGCGCCCCGCGTCGAGGACCCCGGCCATGCCCACCACGCGCTCGCGCGGGAACCCGGTGACCTTCTTCATCTCGTAGACCATGGCGTCGAGCGGGTTCGAGATCACGATGACGAACGCGTTCGGACACTTCGCCTTCAGGTTCTCCGCCACGTTGCGGATGATCTTCAGGTTGATGGTCAATAGATCGTCGCGCGACATGCCGGGCTTGCGGGGGACGCCGGCGGTGACGATGACCACGTCGGCGCCCGCGCAGTCGTTCCAGTTCGAGGTGCCCGTGATGCCAGCGTCGTAGCCCAGCACCGCGCCGTTCTGCTCGAGATCGAGCGCCTTGCCCTTGGCGAGGCCCTCCTTCTCGGGGATGTCGAACAGCACGACGTCGCCGAGCTCGCGCCGCGCCACGAGCGCGGCCAGCTCGCCGCCGATGTTTCCAGCACCAATGAGAGCGATCTTCTTGCGAGACATGGGGACTCCGATTCGAAGAAAGGAAGAAAGTTGCGGGTGAGGGGCCTGGAGGTTGCTGCCTAGAGGTTGCGGATGATCGCGTCGCCGAAGGCCGAGCACGACACCTCGGTCGCCCCCTCCATCAAACGCGCGAAGTCGTAGGTGACGACCTTCTGGGAGATCGCCTTCTCGAGCCCCGACACCACGCGCGCGGCGGCGCCCGTCCAGCCCAGGTGCTCGAGCAACATGACGCCGGACAGGATGACCGAGCCAGGGTTGACCTTGTCCTGGTTCGCGTACTTCGGCGCCGTGCCGTGCGTGGCCTCGAACACCGCGTGGCCCGTGATGTAGTTGATGTTGCCGCCGGGGGCGATGCCGATGCCACCCACCTGCGCCGCCAGCGCGTCCGACAGGTAGTCGCCGTTCAGGTTCAACGTTGCGATCACGTCGAACTCGTCGGGACGGGTCAGCACCTGCTGCAGCGTGATGTCGGCGATGGAGTCCTTCACGAGCACCTGGCCGGCGGGCGGCTTGCCGGCGCAGTCGTCCCACCCGATGGCGCGGCCTGCGTATTCGCGCTTCACGAGCGCGTAGCCCCAGTCGCGGAACGCCCCCTCCGTGTACTTCATGATGTTGCCCTTGTGCACCAGCGTCACGCTCTTGCGATTGTGGCGAAGCGCGTAGTCCAGGGCCGCGCGAATCAGGCGCTCCGAGCCCTCGCGGGACACGGGCTTGATCCCGATGCCGGAGGTCTCGGGGAAGCGAATCTTCTTCACCCCCATCTCGTTCTGCAGGAACGCGATGACCTTCTTGGCCTCGGCGGACTCGGCGGCCCACTCGATGCCGGCGTAGATGTCCTCGGTGTTCTCGCGGAAGATCACCATGTCCACCTTCTCGGGCCGCTTGACCGGGGACGGGACGCCCGTGAAGTAGCGCACCGGCCGCAGGCACACGTACAGGTCCAAGATCTGCCGGATGGCGACGTTCAACGAGCGGATGCCCCCGCCCACCGGCGTCGTCAAGGGCCCCTTGATGCCGACCAGGTAAGTCTTGAAGGCCTCCAACGTCTCGTCGGGCAACCAGGTGTCGAAGAGGTTCTTGGCCTTCTCGCCCGCGTAGACCTCCGTCCAGGCGATCTGCTTCTGCCCGCCAAATTCCTTCGCGACGGCCGCGTCGAGAACGCGCACGGAGGCGCGCCAGATGTCGGGCCCGGTCCCGTCACCTTCGATGAAGGGGAGGATCGGGTGATCGGGTACGTCGAGGGTGCCGTCCGCGCGCATGCGGATCGGATCACCCCCGGCCGGGATCTGTGGTTTTGCGCTTGCCATGCGGAGTGATTATCAGAGGACCGCGCGCAATAGAAGCCCCGCGCGCGGGAAGCCGTAGCCCCGGCTGCTGGGTGTCACTTGCAGATGCGGCCGGCGCCACAGTCGGGCCGGCTTGGCGATGATGCGGATACCGCGATCACGGTTCCCACGACCACCGCGGCGGCTGCCGTCCAGAACCACCAGCGCTTGTACACCGGGCGCTCCGGCTCGGCGGCGTGGGCGGTCACGAGGACGGGCGCCTCGGGCGCCGGCGCTGCGAGCGCGGGCGCCGACGCGAACGCCGGGCTGGCGGCGGCCGCGGCCGGTGCCTGCGCCGGAGGCGCGGCGCCGGCGCCGGCTGCGGTCGCGACGGCTCCGGGGGCATCACCCGGCCTGTTCCCTGGCGCGGCGGCCACGGGAGGCGTGGTCGGGCCGGCAGGAGGCGGTGGCGACAAAGCGGCACCTGCGGTGGCCGCCGGCGCGCTCGTCAGCGGCGGGGACAGGGCGGCGATCTGTCTCTCCGCGACCGCGCGGCCGGCCCCGTTCGGCGTCTCCCGAAGGTAGCGTTGATAGAGCTCCACGGCGGACTCGCGGTGGCCGAGCAAGCGCTGGCACTGGGCCATGTTGAAGATGAAGACCGAGTCGGGTTTCTCGAGATAGCCCTTCTGATACTCGTCCATCGCCTCGGAGAAATTCTTCGACTTGAAGTAAGCTTCGCCTTGCTGGTAGTGCTGCTTGGCTTTTTGCGCGGCGGTCGGCGCGCTCGCGGGGGGCTGGGCCGGGTCGGCGGCGCGCGCGGGATGGGCGGTTGGCGCGGCGAAAAACATGACAAAGAACAGCGTCACGCCGGCTCCAAAGAGCGAAACGACTCGTTTCATTGGTTGAGCCTCATCATAGCCCCCGAGAGGGTACAACAAAGGGTGACATGGGAATCCCGAACAAATCAGGGCCGAGGCCGGCGGGCGCGACGAAGTCCGCAGGCGACGCGAGAGGCAGCCGGAATCGAGCGGTGAGTCGAGGGGGCTGGTTGGGCGTGGTCACGCTGTTTGGCCTGTTGGTGTCTTGCGGGGACGATTCCCTGGTGAAGGTCGACATCACCGGAGACGTCTCTTACACGAACGTGGAGCTTCGCATGAGCGCCAAGCCCGGAGCGGTCGAGCAGTCGTTCCCGAATGTCAGCTTTGGTCCGGCCTTGGTCTTGAAGCTGGGTCTTTACCTGCCCTCCGACGTGAGCGGCACCGTGATGATCACGGCGGAGGCGCTTCGCAATAAGTGCGTGGTGGCGACGAAAACCGTCACGGTCTCGAACGTCAAGCAGGGGCAGGCCTCGGCGCCTCTGGCGATTCAGCTCGTGGGGACCCTGGCGACCTGCGCGACGGACGGCGGCGTCGACCTGCCCGGCGCCGGCGGTGGCGCCACCGGTACGGGGGCCGTCACGGGCAGCGGCGGTATCATGGCCGCCGGCGGCAACTCTGGAACCGCCGGCTCGGGCTCGGGCGAGGGCGGTGGCACGGTGATGGGCACGGGCGGCAGCGGGGCCCACGGCGGCGCGACCGGGGGCATGGTCGCGACTGGCGGTACGGTGGGCACGGGCGGCGTGGCCACCGGTGGCGTGGGCACGGGCGGCATGGCGGCGGGCGGCCGGGGCGGCGAGGGCGGCCGTGGGGGCGAGGGCGGTCGCCGGGGCTTCGGTGGCCGTCCGGGACTGGGCGGCCGTGGCGGCGCCGGCGGCCGTGGCGGCGCTGGTGGCGAGGCCGGACACGGTGGCGCAGGTGGCCGGGGCGGCCGGGGCGGTGAAGGCGGTCGCGGGGGCGTCGGCGGTCGCGGCGGCGAGGGTGGCGTCTCGGGAAAAGGTGGGGAATCCGCGGGCGGGCGGGGCGGCCAGGCGGGAGTCGGCGGCGCGGCCGGGATGGACGGCTCCGCCGGGATGGACGGCTCCGCCGGGATGAGCGGCGCCGCCGGCATGGGCGGCTCCGCCGGGATGGGCGGCTCCGCCGGGATGGGCGGCTCCGCTTCGACGACTGCGGGTCCCGGGTTCTTCTTCTTCCGGCGGTAGTGCACCGCGGTCGAAATAGCGTCAACGCCGAGGCCGACAAGCCGCGCCGGACGCGAGGCGCGACGACGAGGCATACCCGTGGGTATGGTGCGAGGAGCAACGAAGCGGCGAGCGCGGATCGTCGGCCGAACGTGATGCTATTTCGACGGCGGTGCGCTCGTGGGGGACGGCTGTTCGCCGTCAGCGGATGGGGGTTCCGGGGGGAACGTCGCGGTCGAGGGCGGCGAGCGCCAGCACCTCCGCATCGCCTGCGGCCAGGATCATCCCTTGCGACACGACGCCGCGGATCTTCGCGGGTTTGAGGTTCGCGAGATAGACGACGGTGCGTCCGACGAGCGCCTCGGGTGGGTAGGCGCCCGCAATCCCGGAGACCACGGTGCGCTGCTCGGTGCCGAGATCGAGCGTCAGCTTCAATAGTTTCTCGGTCTTTGGTACGCGCTCGCATGCGAGCACACGCGCCGCGCGCAAGTCGACGCGATCGAAGTCGGCCTTGTCGATGGGCCCGAGGGCCGCCGGCGTGGGAGCCGCCGTGTCAGTGTGGACGGCCGGGACGTGGCCGGGCGCCTTCGTGGTGGGCGCCGCCTCCGCGACCGGCGCCTCCGGTGGCAGCCACCTCGCGACCAGCGCCGCCTTGCGCTCGGGCTCCAGCCGCGGAAACAGCGGCTCCGCCTTCCCCATCGTTCCGCCAGGCCAGAGCGCGGTATGGGCAGCTTCATCGGACGTCGGCCACCTGTCTGCCTCGTTCCCGGAGAGCCCGATCTGCCCCAAGATCTTCTTCGCGGTATTCGGCATTGCGGGAGCGATCATGCGCGCGATCAGCCGGAGCGACGCGCAACAGAACGCCAGGTCCGCGTTGATCACGTCGCGGACCGATGGGTCATCGCCGAGTCGCTTCGCCGAGATCCAGGGCTTGCGATCGTTGATGAACCGGTTGGCGATCCGGACCTGCTCCCAGACGGTTTCGAGCGCGCCGGACAGCAGAAAGTCGCTCCAGCAGCTTCCAACCGCGCCGGGCGCGGTCATCAGTCCGTGGCTCTCCGCTTCTCCCGCCGGAGACCATGGCTTCACCTCGCCGCCCAGGAACTGATGGGCCATGTTGACCGTGCGGTTCAGCAGATTCCCGAGGTCGTTCCCCAGGTCGGACTCGTAGCGTTGCAGCAGCGACTCGTAGGTGAAGTCTCCGTCGCCTCCGAAGGTGTACTCGCGCAGCACGAAGTAGCGCATCAGCTCGACGCCGGTGTCGGTTCCCACCGCCGCGTCGAGGTCCGCCGCGATGCCGAGCGGGTCCACGCGCGTGGCCGGGATCGACTTCGAGATCTTCTGGCCCTTCACCGTCAGGTAGCCGTGGCAGAAGATGCTGTGCGGGGGCGGCAGCCCGGCCGACTTCAGCATCGCGGGCCAGTAGACCGCGTGATGGCGCAAGATGTCCTTCGCGATGAGGTGATGGCTCTGCGCCCACCGCTCGCCCGCCTCGCCACCGACCGCCACGGCGTTCGGACCTCCGAGGGCCGTGAGGTAGTTCGTGAGCGCGTCGATCCACACGTAGATGACGTGCTCCGGATCGCCGGGGACCGGGATGCCCCAGCTGACCGACTTGCGCATGCGCGAGATCGAGAGATCGCGCAGTCCCCCCCGCACGAAGGACGTCACCTCGTTCTTGCGTGACTCGGGGCGAATGAAGCCCGGCTCGTCGTAAAGGCCAAGCAGGTGGTCGGCGTACTTCGACAGCTTGAAGAAGTAGTTCTTCTCCTTCACGCGCTCGACGGGGCGGTGGTGGATCGGGCAGACCTTCTCGCCGCCCTCGACGATCACGTCGTCCTCGGACTTCCAGTCCTCGCAGCCGACGCAGTACATGCCGTCGTATTCGGCCTGGTAGATGTCCCCCGACGCCTGCATGCGTGCCCACATCTCGGCGACCGAGCGCTGGTGGTCGGCGCTGGTGGTGCGGATGAAGTAGTCGTACGAGATCTCGGCCCGCTTCCAGATGTCCTGGAACTGCGCGGCGATGCCGTCGCAATAGGCCTGCGGCTCCAGGCCCCGCTCGACGGCGATGCGCTCGATCTTCTGCCCGTGCTCGTCGAGCCCCGTCAGGAAGAAGGTGTCGTCGCCGCTGGCGCGGTGAAACCGAGCCAGCGCGTCCGCCACCACCGTGGAGTAGAAGGTCCCCAGGTGCGGGGTGGCGTTGGCGTAGTAGATCGGGGTGGTGATGTAGAAACGCGGAGGCGACACGTCGGCTTAACTATCGCTCCCGCCGCTCGGCGGCAAGCTCGCCTGCTTGACCTGGCCCGCCTCGTACACCTTCGGCGGCTGGTCCTGGAACAGCACGCGCACCCGCCCGCGCAGCACGTCCAGATCGCCCACGCGCCCCACGCCGTCCGGCGTCTCCACGCGCTTGCCCATGCGCGGCAGGCTCTTCGCCGCCTCGACGTAGTTCGCCTCTTCGTAGACGAGGCAGCACTTCAGGCGCCCGCACTGGCCCGACACCTTCGACGGGGTCAGCGCGATGTTCTGGACCTTCGCCGCCTTGATGGACACCGGCGCGAAGCGCGGCAGGAAGGTGCTGCAGCACAGCTCCCGCCCGCACGAGCCAATGCCCCCCACCATCTTCGCTTCGTCGCGCACACCCACCTGCCGCAGCTCGACCCGCAGCCGCAGCCGGTTCCCAAGATCGCGCACCAGATCGCGAAAATCGACGCGCGCGTCGGACGCGAAATAGAACGTGGCGCGGCCGCCGCCGTAGATCTCGGCGTGAAACATCTTCACCGGCAGGTTCATCTTCGCGACGGCCTCGCGCGCGACCATCAGGGCGTCGTTGGCGCGCTCCGCGTCGCTGTCCGAGCGCTCGAGATCGCGGTCCTCGGCGATGCGCAGCACCCGCGCCAGGCGGCCCCGCACCGGCCGCAACATCGCGCCCGCGGTCACGATGCCGACCTCCGGGGTGCGATCGACCTGGACCATCACCCGCGTGCCCACCTGCAGCGTCAGGCCGCGGGCGTCGCAAGCGATCACGCGGCCGCCCGGGCGAAGTCGCACGCCGGCGACCATCATCACGGGGTAGGCGGTCGGCGTCCTCCCGTCCTTCGCGGCGGGCGCCGCCCCGGGCTCGGGCGACACGCTCGGCGCGACCGGTGGGTCGTCGGTCACGGGGGGATCCTCGGTGGTGGTCATGATGACAGGCGCTCCTCGCGCCGCAGGGCGAGCAGCATCCGCTCGAGCGCCATCGGGGCGTTGACGTTGCCGACGATGGCCGTGTCCGCCTCGACGATCGCGCCAAGCGCGCGGCCGAGCTGAGGCAGCCGCAGGGTCGTGGGCAGCAGCGCCGCCACGTCGGTGTCACCCGCCAGGAGCGCCAGCTCGGCAGCGCCCGCCACCGACACCAGGGCATCGCGGTAGATGCGTGCGAGCAGGCCGAGCGTGTTCGACAGGAGGTGCTTCGAGTCCTTGTTGCCCACGGCGGCGGCGGCGTCCAGGATGGGCGCGATGCCGCGCCCGCGCGCGGCGGCTCGCAGCGCCGCGGCCGCGGGGAGGGGGCTGTCCTGGCCGGCCTCCTCGCCCTCCGAATCGATCGCCAGCTCCATGTAGCGCGCGACGGAGCCGTCGGCCAGGACGGCAGCGACGGCGGAGCGGGACTCCGGGACCCCGCGCTCGGCCCCCCACCGCGACAGCGCCGTCTCGGACACGCGCAGGAAGCGAATTCGCTGGGCGCGCGAGCGGATCGTCCCTAGCAATTTGTCTGGGGCGGCCGTCACCAGGACGAGGTGCGTGCCGCGCAGCGGCTCCTCCAGGGTCCTGAGCAGGCAGTTGGAGGCGTTCGCGTTCAGCCGATCGGCGTCGTCGATGACGATGACGCGCGCGCGCGCCTCGTGCGGGCGCTGTTGTGCGAGCGCGACGATCTGCTGCGCTTGCTCCATCACGATCTGGGGACCTTCGGCGGTGACGGTCACGACGTCGGGGTGAAGGCCGGCGGCGATGCGGCGACAGGTCTCGCAGGCGCCGCACGCGCTCGCGCCCGAGGCCGGGGGCGTCTCGCAGTCGAGGGCCATGGCGAGCGCGATGGCGGCGCTGCGCTTGCCGACGCCGGGAGGGCCCTCGAACAGATAGGCGTGGGCCAGCCGGTCACCCGCGAGCGCGCGGCGAAGGATGGCCGTGGCCCGCTCCTGCCCGACGAGGTCTTCGAATCGCACTCGCCAACCGTAACACACCCCCCGTGGGCGCCGGTGCTAACCTTGCGACCGGAGGAACCGACCATGGGGATTCTCGGACGCGTGTCCACGCTGATCAAATCGAACGTCAACGACTTGATCGACGGGATGCAGGACCCCGGCAAGGAAATCGATCAGATGGTCCGCGACATGGAGGACTCCGCGCGCGAGGCGCGCGTCGAGGTCGCGCGGTGCATGGCGGACGAGAAGCGCCTGCAGATGCGCCTCGGGGCGCTGGCGTCCGAGGCGCAGACCTGGGAGGACCGCGCCGCGACGGCCGTGCGCGCGGGCGACGACGCCCTGGCGCGGGAGGCGCTGGCGCGAAAGCGAGCGACCGAGGCCGAGCAGGCCGAGACGAAGAAGGCGCTACAGGAGCAGTCGGTCTACGTCGATCAGCTGACCTCGGGTCTGAAGTCGCTGGAGGCGCGGGTGAAGGAGGTCCAGCTCCGGCAAGGGACCTTGCGGGAGAAGGCGCGCGCTTCGAAGCGGGGGGGCGGCCTCGGCGGGGGCGCGTCGGCGTTCGACGACTTCGAACGAATGTCGAGCCGCATCGACGCCGTCGAGGCCGAGGCCAGCCTGGGCGACGAGCTCGGAGGCCGGGCGGCCGCCGCCCTCGAGACCGATCGGAAGCTCGCGGCGCTTGGTGGGACCAGCGCGGTCGACGACGCGCTGGCGGACCTGAAGAAGAAACTGAACGGCTGAGACGAGCGCCGTCAGCGGCGGCGGAGCGACAGGAAGAGCAGGCCGGCGAGGATGCCGATCACCGCGAGCGCGAGCGCGAACATGCCGATGAGCGGCGCGCGGCTGGACGGCGTGACTCGAAACGGTCCCACCGCGGCGAGCGGCACCAGCGATGCCTCGGATGGCGTGGGCGCGGCGGTGACCACGACGGCGACCGCGCTCGCGGTCAGGCCGGGGACGCTGCCCGCCACCAGCTTTTGAATGTCCGCCTCGCTCAGCGGCGCCCGCCCCACGGCCGCCTTGACCAGCACGGCGGCGCGCGCCCCCGCTCGAGGCTTCCCCTCCAGCGAGAGGGGATCCGCCTCCTCGAGGACCAGGTGAACCCTCGCGCTCACGACACCTTCGGCGATCTCCAGCGTTCGTTCGATCTCGCCCGCCGTCGCCTCCAGGTACCGCGCGCGTTCCTCCGACGCGGTGGGGATGAGGCTCGGCTGGCCGTAGATCTCCGCGAATCCGTGCCGGCGCTCCCGCGGCAAGCCTCTCACGCGCAAGACGTCGAGGGCGCGGGTCGCGTCTCCTCTCGGCACGCGCAGGGCGAACGCCGGCCCTTGACCGAGCTCCTCGGTGACCTTCTCAGCGCCGATGCCCGCTCGTTCCAGCGCCGCCAACGCCTCGTTGGCGGCCGGCTCGTCGAGCCCGTGCAGGACGCCGGTGGTGCAGCCTCCGGCGGCGCCTGCGATGGCCGCGGAGGCGACGAGCATCGTGACGACAGGTGGCCGCGGGCGAGCGATCGAAGTGTGTTGCGAAGTGTGTTGCGAAGTGTGTTGGCCCGGTCGGCCACCGCGCGCGACGCGGCCCGGACGTCCCGGCCCAACCGCCGGCGTCGCGTGAGACGGCCCTCCCGTGGGTGATGGCGCGAGGTCGGCGTGGCGCATGCGCATCTCATAACGCGGATGCCTGACCGCGCTCAACCTCGGTCACCGCCGGGCGTCAAATCGGGCCCGTCAGTCGGAGCCGGGCGTCGCGCCGTCGCCGTCTGTGCCCGCGTCGTAGGGGGAGGTGAACCCGCAGACGTCGTCGGCGCCGGCGCGGTGACAAAGGCCGTCAGTGCCGCAGGCATAGCCGTCCGGACAGAGGTTCCCCGACGAGACACAGGTGAAAGCGCAAGGCGGGTTGCGCGGCGTGAAACATCCGGTCAGGGAGATCGAGAGGGCCGCGACGGCAAGCAGGACGACGGCCGACCGCGGGCGGGCGATGCGCGGGGGCGCGCGCATCAGAACGTCCACCCGATGCTCATGCCGGCGCCCCGCGGCGTGCCCATCGGCAGCACGGCCGCATGGACTTTCTCCATGGCGGCGGCGGGACCGCGGACAGCGTCGATGACGAACAAGGCCGCCGTGGTCACGGCCGCGGCGCCCGCGGCGATCGCGAACCCCTTGGCCACCCGGTCGTCGTGTTTTCCCTCGCGAACGTCCGACTCGTACTGGGCGGCCACGCTCGCGTACTCGACCGGGATGTCGGTGGTCTGGTCGAAGCTCCGCAGCAGGCGGTCCACGTCGCTCGCCTTGTCGCTGGCCTTCGCGCCGTAGAAGGCCGCGACGCCCAGCAGGGCCACGGTGACGCCGGCGCCGATCCAGGCGGCGGTTCCGAGTCGCGTGCGGGGCTGGGGGCCTTCGTCGGCAAACGCCCGCAGGCTCTCCTCCTCGTCGACCTGGGCCGCCGGGGGGGCGGTGACGGGAGGGATGGTCGGCGTCGTTGCCACCGGCGCCGGTAATGTCTGCGCGGCGCCGGCCGCGGGCTGGGGACTGGTTGCCACATCCGCGCCAACCGGTGGAGGAGCGGGGGGCGGCGACGAAGACGGCGCAGGCTCACCGGGGGGCTGTGCTTCTACGCCCGGCGCGGCGCCGGCAGGCGCCCCTGTCGTGGCGAAGGTCAGACCGATGGCGATCGCCAAAGCAGCGGGTAGCGAGCGGGGAATGAGTTGCGAGCGCCGGGAGCGTTGTCCGGAGCTCAACGGTTGTTGGTGATGGGCCAGCACGGCGCCATCCTAACAGCCCCCGGCGAATGTCCTGCTGCTTCGCGCGGCGGGGCCGTCCGCTGACGACCGGGCTCCTCGAAGTGACGGACCTCGGACCGAAATGTCAGGGGAATTGAGCCGCACCATTGCGGCGCAATCTGCGCAATCCACTTGCTCAGAACGACGCCCACAGCCGGGAAGCGGCGCGGCGGGGCTCGGGCCGGGCCATTCGAGCCCAGCGCCGCAAGGCGCGCCGCCCGAGAGCGCCCGTGTCTTCGCCGGGGGCCTCGTCCGTGAGCCCATCGGCTATGACCGCGGCCTGAAGAGCAAGGGCGGCGGGCCGCAAGGCAGGATCGATGTCGGAGAGCTCGTTGCTGCGTATCGACAGGATCCAGCTTCTTCGGTTGAACCGTATCATGGGGCGCTCCGGGCGATTGAATGCTTGGGCATCGCGATTTCAGCCACTTATGCGAAATTGGTGCCAGGACGCCGTCCGGTCACGCTGGAGACGCGGAACAGGGTCGATCGGCGAGGACGGAGCACCAGGCGTCTAGTGTCCTGACAAAAAAGAATCTTGCAGATATCGACGACCAGCCGCGCCGGCGCGACCGCGGTCTGCGCAACGGTGTCCCGGGGGTTCGAACGCGAGGGCTGCGCGTCGATTTATCCCATTGCCTTCGTGCCGAAAGCCCAAGATCCCCGAGGCCGCTTGCGGATCTTTCGCGATGCGGTCATAAGCAGATCTGACTATGACCGATTCGGGCGAGATCCCGGAGGATCCCGGCGAACCCCCACTCGCGAGCGGCACCCGGCTCGGGAAGTATCAGATCGCGCGGCTGCTGGGAGCCGGGGGAATGGGCGCTGTCTACGAGGCCGCGCACACCGAAATCGGCAAACGCGTCGCCGTCAAGGTGCTTGGCTCCGCCATCGCGGCCATCCCGGGCGCGCGAGCGCGATTTCTCCGGGAGGCGCAGCTCACGTCCAAGGTCCGCCATCCCAACATCGTGGATATCACGGACATGGGGAACGAGGCTGGTCAGGCGTTCCTCGTCATGGAGTTTCTCGAGGGCGAGGACCTCGGCGGGCGACTCGGCCACGGGCCACCGATGGCCGTCGTCGAGCTGGTCGACATCATGCTGCCGGTCTGCTCGGCCCTGACGGCCGCGCACGCCGCGGGCATCACCCACCGCGACCTCAAGCCCCAGAATATCTTCCTGGCCGCAGGGCCCCATGGGATGCAGCCCAAGGTCCTGGACTTCGGGATCTCGAAGGGCACCGACAATGTCACGGCGGGGACGCTGACAGGGACAGGCGCCATGATCGGGACTCCCTATTACCTGGCGCCAGAACAGATCATGGACGGCAAGTCGGCCGGTCCGGCGAGCGATCAATACGCGCTCGGCGTCATTCTTTACGAGTGCCTGACCGGCAAGCGGCCCTTCGAATCCGAAAACCTGTTCCTCATATTTCAGGCCATCGTCAACGGCGCGCCCCAGCCCCCGCGCGAGCTGCGTCCCGATCTGGACCCGGAGCTCGAACGGGTGATCTCGCGCGCCATGAGCACCGATCCGAAGCTCCGGTTTCCCTCCGTGCGTCAGCTGGGGCGCATGCTGCTTCCCTTCGCGTCGGAGCGCGCGCGGGTACTGTGGCAAGAGGCCTTCGGCCCCATCTCCGAGGCCGAGGCCGCGGTCGAGGCCACGGCCGCGGCCGCTTGGCGCGCGTCACAGGCAAGCAGCGCCCCATCGCTGTCGGGGCCGAACTCGCCGGCCGCCGTCGACACGCTCGAGGTGCGCAGGGGATCCGGCGCGGGCGTCACCCGGCCCGTGAAGATTGCCCTCGTCGTCGGTGGAATGGCGGCGGCGGGGTTCGGCGGGCTGGCGCTGCTGGGCCGCTCTTCGCCCCAGGCGCCCCCATCGCCGTCCATCACGGTGGCCGCACGCGCATCGGCCGGGCCGGCCGCAGCGACGACGGCGACGGCGACAGCACCGTCGCCGTCGTCGTCGTTCAAGGTCCGGGTCAGAAGCGAGCCGGAAACGGCAGCGCTCGCGCTCGACGGACAGCCCGCAGGGACGGGAATACTGGAGCGAGTGTTTCCGGTCGATCATCGCCGTCACGTCTTGCGCGCCTCGGCGACCGGGTACGAGTCACGCGAGGTGGAGTTCCTGGACGGCCCGCCTCCCGAGGCGCTCGTCCTCGTGTCGATCCCACCGCCGGCCCCGCCGAGCCTCGCCCCCGCGGAGAGGGTGCCTCCCCCGCGCCGCGACCCGACCGTGGCGCGCCCCGCGCGCCACCCTCGCGTCGAGCCGGTCGAGCTGCCGCCGCGCCGGAATTCGAATCCAAACGGCGCCCCCGTCATCGACTGAGCAAACGGCCCCGCAAGCTGGTGACCGGCTGTCCCGGTCGCACGGTGGCTGCGCCCCCCTTAGACTGAGGAGGTGGCGCGCCGATTCGTGTCGGAGTTCTTGTTGCCGTTGGTTCGCGGCGGAACGATCGCCATCCAGCGACCGCTGTCCCGTGACGGGGTCGAGACGTTGGCGCGCGCGCACGGCGCCTCGGATGATCCCGTCGAGCTGGAGGCCGCGCAACGGCTCGCGGTGGCGCGCCAGGACGCTCTCGATCCGCTCGTCCCGCACGCGCCCCGGCCGGGTATTGACGAGGACACCTGGCGCCTCGGGGGCGCGGTTCACAATCTATTGGCGCTGGCCCATCCCGCGATCGCCGCAGGTGTGGGCTCGGACGCACGCGTCGCACGGGTCGCCGGGGAGGCCCGGGCGCTGGCGGCGCTCGGTTCCCCCACCACGCTGGCGCAAACGCTGTCGCGTCACTCGCTGCTGGCGCGCTTGCCGGAGATCGTTCGGCTCGACCGCACGGTCCACTACTGGCTTGGGAGGAAGACATTCTTGGGACGGGAGCCGCCGCCGCGGATGCTCGCGTTGCCGCACGTTCGCGGCGTCAGGGTGGAGGTCGTGCGCCGCGCGTGGCTGCGGGATCTCGGCGTTCCGGCCGCCGCGCGGGCGGCGTTCGTCGCCTTGACCGAGGCCAGCCCGCTCGGCGAGGCACTGGATCCGTTGCGCCTGGATCCCGCCCCGTCGTGGGGGCGCATGCTTGCGGCGCTGAGGTTTCCCTCGATTTGCCGCCTGGTGGCGGGGCGGCTGGTCGAGACGGGCGTCGAGCGAACGGGCGACGCCCTGGCCGACGGTCTGTACCGGTTCGTCTCGCGGCAGGACGCCTCCGGCTCGCACCACCCGTCGCCCGAGACAGTCGCGTTCGCGCTCGGGTTTCTCGCGCACCTGGTCTGGCTGGACCTGCTGTTCGGACCTGGAGCCGTGGCGCGCGCCGATCGAGACCGCCCCGCGGCGAGCGGCGCAGGGCGCGAGCTCGCGGTGTTGCTCGCCGCCGCCGAGCGGCGCGCGCCCGGGTTGATCCGGCCGCGCGACGTGGCGGCGGATTCCGAGCTCGGGGTGAGGTTCACTCAGCACCTGGCGAGGTGGTTCGACCTCCATCGCGTCGACGAGAGCCCCCGGTGGTCGACGGCGCTCGAGGTCGCGGGGCTCGCGGCGTGGTGGGACGCTGGGCCCGGGCTGGTGGCGCCCGCGGCGCTGACGGCGCCGCACCCACCGATCACGGATGCTGTATAAGAATGCCCCCATGACCGCCAGCGAGAGCACATCGAGAGGTCGGCTTGGCCCGATCGACGCCGACGTGCTGCGGGTGGCCCAGCGCCTCCGCGACGTGGCGCGGGACCTCGACGAGCGCTTCCTCGACAAGGGCGAGCTCGTGCGGTTGATGCTGGTGACGTTGCTCGCGGGCGAGCACATGCTCCTCGTGGGCCCGCCCGGGACGGCGAAGTCCGCGCTGGTCCGGCACCTGTCGCGGCTGGTCGACGCGCGCTACTTCGAGTACCTGCTGACGCGTTTTTCGGAGCCGAACGAGCTGTTCGGTCCCGTCGACATCAAGGCGTTTCGCGAGGGCACGTTCGTGCGGCGCACCGAAGCGATGTTGCCGGAGGCGGAGATCGTCTTCCTCGACGAGATCTTCAAGTCGAACTCCGCGATCCTGAACGCGCTGCTCAGCATCCTCAACGAGCGGCGCTTCTTCACGGGGAGTCAATCGTTGAAGGTGCCGCTGTGTTCCCTGTACGGGGCCACCAACGAGATTCCGAACGACGACGCGCTGGGGGCGATCTTCGACCGCTTCCTGGTCCGCGCGTTGTCGGAGAATCTGGACAGCTTCCATTTCCGGGGACTCTGCGATCGCGGCATCCGCGGCGAGATCGCGGAGCTGACCGGCGCGAACGAGACTGTTCCGCAGCTCGTGTCCTTGAACGACATTCGCCGTGTCCAGGCGCGGCTGGGCCAGTTCCTGTCGTTCCCGGAGGACTGGATGGCGCGGTACAAGGGCTTCATCTTTCAGATACGCTCCGAAGGGATCTCGGTCAGCGATCGACGCGTCGTGAAGCTGTTGAAGCTGTTCGCGTCGAGCGCCATCCTCGACGGCCGGCCCACCGTCAACGATGGCGACTTCTTCGTCCTGCGGCACGTCTGGAATAGCCCCGATCAGGTGGCGATCCTCGACGACATCGTGGGCCCGGTGCTGGAGCGCCACCACCGGGACAACCCGGAGGATCGCCGCACCGGCGCGGCGGCCGCGGACCTGGACGGCATCCTGGCCGAGCTGCAGGTGATCCGGGGGATTCTCCTCGGCGGCGAGGTGTTGTCGGACGTGCAGCTCTTCTCACAGCTCCGGAACCTCCAGGATATTCGGGCGGCGTTGCAGATCCTGGGAACCGAGACGGCGCGCGCCGTCGCGACCGAGGTCGACAAGTTGCTCGAGGGCGTCTTCGAGTCGTCGAAATGGGCGTGAAGCCGCCGAGGAACGTCGGGTCCAAACCGGACGCCCGCCGAGCGCGTCCCGCCGACCACGTCGTCGTGGAGCGGAAGCCGCAGCGCCTCGCGCCCGACGCGCCCGCCGGCGCTCGTGGCCCGAGGGCGAACGGGAAATCGATCCCCTCCAAGAACCCCACGCCGCCCCGGATTCCCCGCCAGCGTCGCGCGTTCTCCACCGTGGGTGGCGCCGTCGAGACCGCGGGTGATCCGGAGGAGGCGGGCGCGCTGGCGCGGCTGTGGGACGTCGATCCTGGGCTGGCGCGGGCCCTCACGCATGGATTCCACGCCTACTCGGGCCGCTTGCACCCTTCGATCGCGCGCGGCGCCATCACGCGCTGGAGCCGCCCGGGCGATATGGTCGTGGACCCGTTCTGCGGCAGCGGCACCGTCCTCACCGAGGCGATGGGCCTCGGCCGCGTGGCCCTCGGCCTGGACGCCAGCCCCCTCGGCGTCGCGATCGCCGAGACGCGGACCACGTTGCTCGGCGAGGCGAACCGAGGCGCGCTGGTCGAGCAGGCGAAGCGGATCGCCGAGGCGGCCGGCGAGGACGCGCGCAAACGCAGGCGCCCCGAGACGCCGCCGTGGGCGGGACCGGAGTTCGAGCGCTTCTTTCCGCACGTGGCGTTCGAGCTGTTCGCGCTGCGGGCCCTGGTGATGGAGGTCCCCCGGGCGCCCATCGGGCAGGCCTTGCGGATGTGCTTCTCGTCGAACCTCGTGAAGTTGATGAAGGCGGGTCCCGAGGCGCCGCGGGATGGCGAGGCGAAGCGGATCGCGCGCGGCGTCCCGTCGCGCCTGCTGGCCGATCGCGCGGTGGAGCTGGCGGCGGGCCTGGCCGCGCTCGAGCGCCGGACGCCCCCCGGAACGCCGGCCCCGGTCACGCGGCTCGGCGACGCCCGGGACATTCGCGGCGTGGCTTCGGGCGCCGCGCGGCTGATCGTGTCGTCGCCGCCGTACGCAGGCACCTACGACTACGCCGCGCAACATGATGTCCGCTTCGCCTGGCTCGAGCTGCCGCGGCGCTCGTTCGAGAGCGCGCAGATCGGCGCGCGCACGCCAGGCACCGGACGATTGGGTGCCGACCCTGGTACCTGGCGGTCGTCGCAGATGCAGTGGATCCGGGAGATGGCGCGCGTCCTCGGGCCCGGGGCACACGCGCTGCTGATCGTGGGTGACGGCGTCGTGGGCAACGAGCCCGAGGACGCGCCAACCACGATCGCCGAGCTCGGGGAGCGGGCCGGCCTGCTCCCGATCGCGCGCGCGTCGCAGGTTCGAGCGACGCACGATCGCCGCCTGCGCGACATCTTCAAGGGACACCCCCGCAAGGAGCACCTCCTGCTGCTCCGCCGGACCTGACCCTGCGTGGTGACGCGGACGGTTGCGATGACCGATGATTCGGCCTACCGTTGAGCGAATAGCCATGTCCATCGAAGCTCAAATTGGGGATCTCCTGAAAGACGCGATCCGAAGCCGCGACATGCGAACGGCCGACTGCGTTCGCATGATCAAGACGAAGCATATGGAGCGACGAACAGCCGCGGGGTTCAAGGGCCCCCTCGACGATGCCCTGTGGCTGGACGTGATCGCGAGCTATCAGAAGCAGCTGCGAAAGACCCGCGAGGAGTACGTGGCGGTGGGCGAGCGGGGCGCGGCGGCGCTGCCCCAGATCGACTTCGAGATCGAGCTCTGCGGAAGGTTCCTGCCCAAGGCCGCGGGCGAGGACGAGGTGCGCGCGGCCGTTCGCGAGACCATCGCGCGCACGGGGGCCTCCGACGTGAAGCAAGCCGGGCGTGTGATGGGCGAGGTCATGAAGGCGAACAAGGGACGATTCGACGCCTCCCTCGTGAAGCGTCTGGTCGAAGAAGAGCTGGTCCCCAAGGCCTGAGCGCTGGTCAGCCTGAGCGCCCCGCGATCCAAGGCGGCCGGTCAGGCGGCCGGGAGGCTGGTCATGTAGTCGGCCATGTCGGGGGGCACGGGCGCCGAAATTGTGAACGGCGCCCGCGTCACCGGATGCGGGAACGTCAGCCGCGCCGCGTGGAGCGCGTGGCGGGGGAGCCCATCGAAGCGCTCCAGGAGCTCCGCCGAGATGCCGCGATCGCAGGCCTCCATGAAGTACTTCTCACCCGCGCCGTAGAGCTTGTCGCCGACCAGCGGGAATCCGAGCAGGGCCAGGTGCACGCGGATCTGGTGCTGGCGGCCGGTCTCGGGAGATGCTTCGACGAGCGCGTGATCGGCGAACCGCCGCACCACGCGAAAGCGCGTCACCGCGCTCAGGCCGTCGTGGGCTGCTCCCATCATGAGGTGGGTAGGGCTCTCGAGCAGCTTGATGGGCTGGTCGACGACCCCTTCGTCCGGGGGCGAGCCCTTGCAGAGCGCGAGGTAGGCCTTCTTCACGGTGCGGCGGGCGAACGCCGTCTTCAGGAAGGCGCCCGCGTCCGGAGTGCGGGCGATGAGCATGACCCCCGACGTCTCGCGATCGATGCGGTGGCAGATCTCCGTATGCTGGCCGGGATAGCGCTCGCGCAAGACCGCCACCAGGGTGTTGCGCCAGAACTTCGCCGTCGTGTGCATCGGCAGCCCGGCGGGCTTGTCGATGACCAGGAAAGCCGGATCCTCGTGCAGGACCTCGAAGGTCCGCGGCACCTCGGGCTCGATGGGCGCCGGGCGGGTCAGCAGGATGGTCTGGCCAGCGCGCACGCACGCCGCGGCGCGTGCGCGCCGTTCTCCGAGGGAGATCTGCGTCGCGATTATCTCCTGAATCCTCGTGCGGGACAGCCGCCCGATACGGTGCTTCAGGAAATGATCGAGGCGCCAGCCGTCGCACTCTCTGGGGACGACGATCGACAGCCGGATCATCTCCGGCGCCGCCGCCATCGTCGTCGCTGTCCTGAGCTCAGTCTTCAGCTCAGTCTTCGTCGACGTTGCCCTTCCAGCGCCAGTTCCCACGCTCCTGCTCCTCGGGCTTCGGCCGCGTGGACTTCTTCTTCTCGGGACGCTCCCGGCGCCGCTCCGGCGCGGGCGCGGCGCCACCCTCGGGTGGCGGTCCCCCGAAGCTGCGCGGTGGCCCGAATCCGCCCGGCCTGGGTGGCCCAGCGCCCGGACCGCCGAATCCGCCCGGGCGCGGCGGTCCGCCCCCGAAGCCACCTGGACGTGGCGGTCCCCCGAAGCCGCCGCTGCGCGGTGGCCCCCCTGGCGCTCCACCGGGACCACCTGGTGGCCCCCCGAAGCGCGGCGGCCCGCTGCCAGCCGGCCGTGGTCCGCCCGGTCCCGCGCCGGGCGTTCGCGCTTGGGCCTCCTCGACGATGATGGGACGGCCCTGCAAGATGCGGCCGGACAACTTCTCGATCGAGGCTTTCGCCCCAGCGTCGGTCTCGGTCTCGACGAACGCGAAACCGCGTGGGCGTCCTGTCTCGCGGTCGAGCGAGACGCGAACGCTCCGAACTTCGATTCCTTCCGACGTGAAGGCTTCCCGCAACTCCTGCTCGTTGACGTTATACGAGAGGTTGCCGATGAAAAGACGCGTACCCATCCAGCGTGATCCTGCTTCGCTTGAGAATTAGGTGCTGGGACGATTCACGCGATCGCGCAATTCTTTGCCGGCCTTGAAGGTCGGCACGCGACGCGCGGCGATTTGAATCGGCTCGCCGGTTTGGGGATTCCGGCCTGATCGCGCCGCGGACTCGCGGACCGCGAACGCGCCGAACCCCCGAAGATCGATCCGCTCACCCTTCGCCAAACCCTCCGCGACCGCATCGATGAGTGAATCGACCGTTGCCTCCACCTGCGGTCGGGGCAATCCGCGTTGTTGCGCCACGAGGTCCACCAGATCAGCCTTCTTCATGAGTCCCGTATTCTCCTTTGGTTTGCCGTTCGATCAACACCTTTTCAGGCAAAATCCATCCTGGGTGGGGGGCGCGATCCACCCCCATCGAACGAGTTCGGCGGGCGAACGTCCGGGTAACATAGTGCCGGGGTATCGGGTGGGTCAAGGAGGGCATCGTGGGGAAAAGGTTGGGGACGATTCACGTGGGCGCTAGCGGCCGCCAGAAGCTCTCCTGGCGCTCGGCGACGATCCGGAGATAATCGGCGCCATGCGAAGCGCGCCACGTCCCTCGATCGCGCCGGCTGGTGGGGTGGTCAGGGCCCGGGCGGCGGCATGCGTGGTCGTCGGGATGATCTGTCTCGGCTGGACCGCCGTCTCGGCGGCGGGCACATGGGCCACGCCCCCCAGGCTCGCGCCCGAGGGCGGGCTCTCCTTCGACGTGCGTGACGCCAAGACCGGCGAGCCGATCCCCTGCAAGCTGACGCTGGTGGGCGTGGCGGGTACGCCGGACCCGGAATTCACCCGTGTCGACATCGGCCGTCCCGAGGGCGACACGGCGATCGCGGCGTTCAACCGGATCATGTCGCTCACCGGCGTGGGCGCGGCCCACGTCCCGTTCGGGACCTACGACGTCACGATCAGCCGCGGGCCGGAGTGGGACATCACCACCGTCCGGAAGGTGAAGATCGGCGCAGCCGGCGCCCTCGTGACGGCGCGGCTGTCCCACGTCGTCGATACGCGCGGCTGGATCTCGGCCGACTTTCACGTGCACGCCGCGCGGTCCACGGATTCGAGGGTGCCCATGCAGCACCGGATCTTCGAGTTCGTGGCCGACGACGTTCAGATGATCGTGGCGACGGACCACAATGTCGTGTCCGACTACGATCCGTACATCCGCGAGCTCGGCGCTGGTCCCTACATCGCGAGCGCGATCGGGGACGAGCTCACCACGGCGTCCTGGGGACACTTCGGCGCCTTCCCCCTGCCGGCGGATCTCGAGCGGGCAGGGCAGGGAGCCGTGCTCGTGCACGGCCGGCGCCCCGACGACTTCTTTCGGGACGTCCGCACGAACGCGCCGGAGGCCCTGATCGACGTTCACCACCCGCGCATCGACGCCGAGATCGGCTACTTCGACATCGCGCACTTCGACGCGCGCGGTGATCGCGCCGAGCGGCCGGGGTTCTCGTGGGACTTCGACGCCATCGAGGTGATGAACGGCTACCAAGATCCCGTGCGCCGGAGCGTCGATCGGGTCGTCGAGGATTGGTTCGGCCTGCTCGATCACGACCACATCGTGACCGCGACGGGGAACTCGGACACCCATCACCTGACGTTCAACATCGGCGGCTACCCGCGGAACTACGTTCGTGTCCGCGACGATCATCCGGCGGCCGTGACCGCGAACGAGGTGGCGCGCGCCGTCAAGGGGCATCGCTGCTTCTTCACGACCGGGCCGTTCGTCTCCCTGCTGGTCAACGGCGGCGCCATCGGCGACCTGGTGCCGGCCCACGAGGGAAAGGCGCGGGCCGAGATAACGGTCCAGGCGGCACCGTGGGTGTCGGTCGACCACGTGCAGCTGATCGTGAACGGCAAGGTCGCGAAGCGCTGGGATCTGCCGCCGGGAATCACCGCCCCAGCGCGGTTTCACGAGTCGTTCGACTTCGAAGCGCGCGCGGACAGCTACGTGGTCGTGCGCGTCGACGGCGAGAAGCCGCTCACCCCGGTGGTGGGAGATCGCAAGACGTTCACCGCCTACCCGTTCGCGTTGACGAATCCGGTCTTCCTTGACGTGGACGGCGACGGCCGCTATCGCACCGGCGCGAAGCACGGCCACTGAGTTTGCGGCTTCGCCGCCCCGACGTTTCAGGACCTCGTCGTCCGCCGGCGTGCGTGCTCCACCACCGTCCGGGCAGCGAGGAGCGGGGCCTCGTCACCGCCTTCGGGCCGTCCGATCTTGACGAGCACTGGGGGGACAGGCGCGGTGTCTCGCAGCACGCCCGCCGCCGCGCGGACCTCCTCGGGGAGGCGCTCGTCCGCCGCCAGCGCGAGGATGTGTTCCATGTAGCTGCGACCGAATCGATCGTCGGGCGCGTGGGCCAGGACTGCGTTCCACGCCATTCCGGCCGCGCGGCGCGCCAGGGTGACCGCGGGGCGCGCCGCGCGTCGCGCCAGCGCCGCGGCGCACAGGCGCAGCTCGTTGTCCGCGGCCGCCAGCCACTCCTCGGCGGTCAGCCGGAAGAGCCAGTGTTCAGGATCCTTCGGGGGAGGCGGCGCCGCCACTAGCGCACCGCTCTCGAAATAACGTCAATGATCCGCCGACAAGCCGGCCGTCCCGCGAGGCGCGACGACGAGGCATACCCGGCGGTATGGTGTGGAGGAGCAACGACGTGGGGTGGCCGGATCGTCGGCGCAGCGTTGACGCTATTTCGAGAGCGGTGCACGAGCACCTCAATCGCGCCAGGAGTCGACGACGTCCTGCGCCCGAGACAGATCCTCCTCGGTGTCGATCTCGCGCCAGCGACCTTCGATGAACAGGGGTTCGAGCTGTGTGCCGCCGTCGGCCATGGCGTTGAGCGCGTCCGACAGATACGCCTGTCGCAGATGCGCCGCGCGTCCGAACGGCGCCTCCAGCCCCGCTGCCTTCGCGCGGGCCCACACCTGGCGCAAGGCCATCGCGCCAGCCATCGAAAATCTGGCGAGCCCGATGAACTCGCCGGCAGCCTCGTCCGCCGGGACGACGGTCTTGCCGACGCGATCCACGGACGCGCCGGCAGGCGTTTGCCTCACGGATGCCAGCTCCGCCTCGGCGAGGGGATGGTGTACCCGGCCCACATACGTGTCTTGCCAGCGCCGATCGATCACCAGCCCGACGTCCGCCGCGGAGGCCGCCGCCAGCCGGGCGTGCGCGGGGGCGAACACGATGTCGGAGTACGAGAACAGGAACGGCCCCGTCATTTCGGCCTCGGCGAACAGCAGCGACGCGAGGATGTTGTTGCTCGCCCACTCGGGGTTATCGACGAAGCGCACCGCGTGGCCGGGCGCGCAGATGCGCTCGCCGAGGTAGCCGCGCACGATGACGAAGTCCGTGGCACCCGCGGCCGCGAGCGCTTCGAGCTGTCGGTGCAGGATGGGCTTGCCACCCACCGAGACCATGCACTTCGGGAGCTCGGCCGTTTCGGGCCCGAGCCGCCTTCCCCGGCCGGCGGCGACGATGATCGCCTTCACGCGGCCCTCCGCCCCAGCTTCCAGGTGATGGCCAACAACGAACGGCCCACGTGCGCCGCGTTCACGAGCAAGTAGGCATGCAGAAACAGATCCATCCGATTGAACAGCGCCACGAAGACAATGTAGCTCGGATAGTGGACGATCAGGCTCCCCGCCGACTCCACGGCCCGCTTCACGGAAAAGCCCGCCGGGGGCGCCGCGGCGGCGAAGCCCTCCCCATAGTCCCCGAGGCCCAGGTTGCGCGCCGCGCCCGTGGCCGTCGCGTATTCGGGGCGACGCAGAAACGTCGTCAGGCTGATCGCGGACGCGACCGCGACCAGCGCCGCCAACCCTTCCAGCAACCACCGCGCCTCGCCGCCTGCGCGCCACAGGCGGACCCCGACCGCGGCGACCAGCAGAAACGCCTTCAGCTCGTCCATCAGGAAGTCGAGGTGGGCGCCGATGGGCGTCGACGTACCGCGCAAGCGGGCGAGCTGTCCGTCGACGCAATCGAGAACGTACGCGAGCTCGAGCAGGCCGACCGCCGCGAGCAGGCCCCCCCAGCTGGGCGCAAGGGCCATCGCCGCCGCCGCACCCACGAAGACGAGGAGCGTGCCGAGCGTGATCTGATTTGGGGTCACGGTCGTCGCCTCGATCGGGACCAACACCACGGCCGCGAGGGGACGGGCGACGAAGCGGTTCCACAGCAGGTCTTTCGGCTTCCTCGTCCGCCGGTAGACCTCGGCGATGCGCGCAATCACGAATCGCCCCTCAGCGGGCGAGGACCATCACGAGGCGATAGACCCCGAGGAGCGCCAGCCCGAAGATGAAGCCGACGCCGACGTACGTCCAGACGGGCGTGCCACCCGACTTCGCTTTCGCCGCCTTCGTAGGCAGGGTGACTTCGTCAGCGGCCGCCACCGGCCCCACGGGACCGCGAGACTTCTTCGAAGCGACGGCGCGCTCTGGCGCCTTTTCGACGGCCTGGCTCGCCGGCGCAGGGGGGCGCGCGGGCGAGGACGCCGCAGGTGCCGGGGAGGTAACGGCCGACATGGCCGCGGTGGTGGGCCGGGCCGCCGAGCCGCTCGACGTCACGGGCCCGGGGGCGACCGGAGCGCTTGAGGCGCCCGAGCGAGCCACCACCGAGGGCGGCGGTGCGGCGGTGGCGGTCGCCGGCGTCTGGGACGGCGGGGGCGGCGCGGCGACGCCGAAGATGGTTCGGTTGGTGCTCGCCCGAACCGATGGCTGAGCCTGGGGAGCGGAGGGCGGAAGCGGCGCCTCTGCGGTGCCCGATCCCGTCGGGGAGGCGGGAGGCGGCGCCGTGGTGACCCGCGCCGTCGTCGCGCGCGGCGGCGGTTGTGCGGGGGCCGCCGGTGTAACGCCCGGCGTGGGGGCCGCGGCGGGCGGCGCAGCCGGCGTTCCCGGCGCGCTCTTCGAGAGCCGCGCCTTGTCCGCGGCCGCGGCGATCGCCGCGGGATCGAGCGCTGGCATTCCGAAGATCGTCTTGCTGGCAGCGCCCATGGAGCGTGGCGCGATCACCGCGGCAGGAGCCGGGGCCTTGGGGGCGACATCGGGAATCGTCAACTTGGGAACGACGATGCGGTAGCTGCCCGATGACCACTTCATCACCTCGGCGAGCCGTTCGGGCGCATCGATTCCGCCCACCGTGACGCCCACTGGCTCGCCGCGCTTGTACTCGACCTTGGCGTTCTCGCTGGCGCGCCAGACCTCGATGCTGGCGGTGAGCACGAACTCCTCGCAGTAGCGCATCAGCGTCGCGAGCGAACGCTCCTCGAGCTTGCCCTGCTCGGGCCCCGGAGCGGCGAGGTCCCCGTTGGCAGGGTTCGGCAAGCGAGGCTCGATGCGAAACTTCGCGCCCGTAACGGCGCGGAGCTTGTCCAGCGACTCGTGGGTGGACTTTCCTTCGAAGATGGCCTCGGCGACGCCGCCAGCGATCACTTGAACCTCGCCCACGGGATTGCCACCGGCGGCGGCGAAGACCTCGATGCGCGCCGACCAGGAAGGCCCGCTCAGCAAGGCCACGAGATCGTCCAGGCTACCACCTGCCCAGTCGATGACTTGCTTGACGGGCGCTGCGTTCACCTCCCCCGACCCCTCGGGGGAACGCAAGGGGCTGCGGCAAATGGGACACATCAGTCCCGTCGCGCCGTCCGGCGCCTGGAAGCTCAACTGACAATTCGAGCAGACGACCTGCATTCCGTTCCTTCAACTCTCCATGGGTTGCGATCGGGGCCGGGGATGGGATATCCAGTTTCGCAGCATCTTGGGTTGCCAGGGCGCCGGCGTCCAATGTTTTGCGCAGGTCGCGGAGCTCGCGAGAAGTGGCCTCGTGCCCGCTTCAGGCTCGCGATGATCGCCGAGATGATCGCGATGATCGGCCGCGGCGACGTTCCCTCCGAGCCCGGCTGCGCCGCCTCCGCCCGCGCCGCCCACGCCCCCGGCGCCCGAGCCAACCTGGCCGGCGGTTCCGTCGACGCCGCCGTTGCCACCCTGGTCGCCGCCACCAGCGCCGCCGGAATCGCCGCCAGCCCCGGTCGCTCCACCGGCTTGACCGGTCGTCACGCCGCCCGCGCCTCCAAGTGAGGAGGGAGCATCAAAGTCCTTGCCCGCGTCTTGACCGTATCGCTGGTCGCGGCTGTTCGACGTCGAGCATGCGACGAGGATCGGGAGCATCCCGAGGGCCGCCCACCGTCCCGCGCGCATCCCAATTGGTTTCACCGCGAGAAACGCTAGCAAACGGGGCGGCGCTTCCGCAACTTCCGAGGCCGTTTCGCGATCCGTCGTGACGAAGTATTCTCCGCCGATGCCTAGGACCCTCTCGCTTGTTCGTAACACCATCCTGATCGTGGCCTACGTGTCCGTTGGGGCATGCGCAGCGCCGAAGTCGCCCGCGAAGACAGCAGCCGCGCTGGCGCCGGCGGTCTCCGGTCCCGTCCCCACCGCCGCCTTCACGCCGGTCCCCATCGAGCTCGCCCGGGCCGCCCTGGTGGCCACACTGGTGGCGCCCACGTTGGACCAGGCCCTGGAGTCTGGCGTGGCCCTCGCGCGCAAGGCCTCCCCCTTGCCGCTCGAGGCCGCGGCGGTGCGTGAAATGGCGTTCGGCCAGCTGGGCGTTCCGCCCGAGATCGCCGGCCAGCTGGACCTCCGTGCCCCCGTCGCGGGCGCCGTCGTCGGGTTCGGTCACGACGATCCCATCAAGGCCGCGTTCGCCTTCAACGTCAAACCAGGCGTCGACGTGGCCCGGTTCCTCGCGTCCCTCGGCACGGTGGTCGAGCGGCGTGGCGCCTTGTTCGTCGTCGACACCAAGACCAGCGGTCGTGGATGGTTCCTACCGTCGGGAGGGGGCACCATCGTCTTCGCCGACTCGGAGCTGGCGCTGGCCCAGGCCGGGAACCTGGCGCTCGAATCACGTCGCGCGGTCAAGGACGATCTCTCGGTCGTCGTGTACCCCGACGGTCTGGCGCGCGCCTCCGGCACCGACGTGAAGACGGCGATCGAACGGCTGCTGTCGGAGATCGACGAGCGCTCCGCGGCGAGCGGCAACAAGCTAGGTCCCGAGGGCCGGGTTCAGCTGCGCGAGATTGTCGGCTACGCGGCCGATGTCGCCACCGTGGAGCTGGCCCTCGATCTGAACGTGGAGAAGGGCGTGGTGCTCCTCGCGCGCGTGCGCGCGAAGCCGGGGTCGAGCCTCGAGAGCATCAGCCGCAACGTCGCGACGATGGCGGTGGATCCCCTGCTGTTCGGCAAGGGCGACGCGGGCCTGGTGGTCACGTCCGCCTATCCGCGGCGGACCCTGGATCAGTTGAAGCGCCAGCGCGCGCGCCTGCCCGCGAACGGCGGGAAGGACGTCGTTGCTGCCGGCCACATGCTCGACGCGCTGGTGGATGGGCTGACCGGCACGTTGTCGATGGTGGGGCGCCTGCAGCCCAACCTGTCGATGGAGCTCGTGTATCCGGCCAAGGATGCCGCGGCGGTCGCGAAGATCCAGACGGCGTTGCTCGCGGTCGACCGCGCGGCCTTGGCCGCCATGATGCGCGACGAGACCTCCGGTGCCGGCGTCGACATGAAGGTGCTGAAGGCGCAGCGAGAGACGGTGGGGAAGCTTCACGCCAACCACTGGACGTTGACGTTCGCAATGAAGGGCGACACCCTCGGGATCGTCAAGAAGCTGATCGGGAAGGGCGGCCTCGACGTCTATGCCGCCGTCGTCGAGGGTGATCGACTCGCGTTCACGATGGGCCCCGGGGCGAAGGCCCGCCTGCTGGCGATCGGCGGCGGCAAGCGGGAGCCCGCGAAGGGGACCATCGTCGAGGCGACAGCGCTCGCAGGCGGTCGATCGCTGTACTACTACGTGGATCTACGGGAGGCGCTGGGCCTTGCCACGGTCCTCGCCGGGGCCGGAGCCGACCCGCGCATGAAGATGATGGGGGCGCTGCTGAGGGCGCCCATTCCGGTCCTCGGCGGGGTGACCGGCGACGCAGGCGGCAAACAGCTCACACTGGATCTGACGCTTCCGCCGTCTTGCATCGCCGGGATCGGCGGTTTGATCGGCGGTTTGATGGGCGCGGGAATGCCCCCGGCCGGCGCTTCGTCGATGGCCAACTGACTCGAGAGGCCGGCCAGCCGCGAGCCGGCCTTGGCCTCAATCCGGCTCGCCGTCGAGTCGGCGGCGGACGGCCGCGATGTGGTCGCGTAAGGCGTAGAGCTGATCGGCGAAGGAGGGAGGCGTGCGAATCTCACGGACGGAGTGGGCGATTTCGTCGAGGCGTCCGCGAATGCGCTCGCGATCCTCGGCCGTGCCGTGGAGCCGCATCTCGCGCTCGATCGCCATCAGCGCCCCGTACCAGCGGTAGATCCGCGAGCGCACCCGCCACCTGTAGATGGTCGGCGCGACGCGCGTCGCCGGGACGATCACCACGAGGAGTGGCAGCAGCAACACGAGCAAGCGATCGACCACGCTGGCCATCCAGAACGGCAGGCGCTTGTAGAGGAACTGCTCGCCGGACTTGTAGTACCGCTCGGCCTCGCGGCTGATGGGGAAGTCGCGCGCCAGCGGCGCCGGGAACTCACCTGCGTTCCGGAACATGCCCGGGCCACCGTGGACTTCGCGGGCAGCTCCGATCAAGAGATCGGACAGGGCGGGGTGCAGATCGTCGCGCGCCACGAGCTCGACCGTCGGGCCGATGAGTTGCAAGGTGCGGGGCGGGTAGTCCTTGCCCAGATCCATCGCCCCCTCCGGCAGGGTCAGCTTCGAAAGAAAGCGGAACTTGCGCAGGTAGCCGTCGGCCTGCCGGAAGCTCGTGAGCTCGATGCCCGGCACCTCGCGCAGGCTGCGCATCACCTGCTGGGTGGCGGAATCTCCCATCAGAAAGGCCGCGTCGACCTTCCCGGCCACAAGCGCGCTGGCGGCTTCTTGACCGCCGAGGTCGAGCAACACGGTGGGGGGGCCGTCGAGCTCGTTGGCCTTCAGGATCTTGAGGGCGAGGACGCGCGCGCCGCTGCCTTCCGGCCCGATCGCAAGGCGCTTTCCCCTCAGCGCCGAGAGCAACTCGACGGGCTCCGTGCTGCGGCAATACACCATCAGCGGCTGGGCGAACACGCTGCCGAGCGAGACCAGGCGCTCCGTGTTCTTGCCCTCGGCCAGTCCCCCCTGCACGAACCCCACGTCCACCTTCACCGAGCGATCCGCGAGCTTCTCCAGGTTCTCGAGCGCGCCGCGCGAGGGCAGCACCTCGACCGTGACCCCGTACCGGCGCAGGATCGTCTGATACTTCTCGGCCAGACTGCGGTAGCCGCTGCCTTCGGGACCGCTGATGAAACGGATGTGGGTGGGCGGCGCAAACCGCATCGCCTTGATCCCCACCGCCACCGCCGCCGCCATCACCAGCAGCGTGGGGAGCCCGACCAGCAGCAAATCCCGTCGCGAGGCGAAGCGCTTCAGGAGCCCCTTCGCGCCGGGCGTCTCTCCGATCGGGGCAGGACGATGAGGACGCGCGACCACGAGCCGCCATGGTATCCGCAGGGCCGCCCATGGGCCAGCCGGCCGTCGCCGGGTCACGAGCGGGGTTGCCAAGAATCAACCTCGGTGCGGTAAATAGGGGCGGATGGTCGCCTCGACCCCCCCCGTCCTGCCCCGCCGCCGGCGCTGGCTCCGCCGTACCGCGTTCGGGTCCGCCGCGGCGGTGGCGCTGTTCGCGCTCGTCGGTGTGTTCGCGCTGCCTCCCATCCTCCGGCGCGTGGCCGAGGGACAGATCGCCAAGCAGCTGGGGCGGCGCGCCTCCATCGCTCGCGTGCGGGTGAACCCGTTCGCCTTGTCCTTGGCCATCGACGACCTGCGCGTCTACGAGAGCGACGGCGCGACGCCGTTCGTGGGCTTCGCCCACTTCTTCGTGAACGTGCAGCTCTCGTCGGTCCTGCGGCGCGCGCCCGTGATCCAGGAGATTCGCCTGGAGGGTTTGCGCGTGCGCCTGGTGCACGAGCGGCAGACCGCGGAGGGCTTCGCAGATCTCACGACCTACAACTTCTCCGACATCCTGGCGAAGCTGCAGGCGGCGGCCGCGCGCGAGCCGCCGCCGCCGCCAGCGCCTCCCCACGCCGAGCCGCCGCGCTTCTCTGTCAACAACATCCGTATGGTCGACGGCGGGGTGACGTTCGACGATCGACCGACGGGTGGGCACCACGAGATCGCGGGTCTCGCGGTGGGGGTCCCGTTCGTGTCGACGCTGCCCGTCGACATCGACACGTTCGTCAAGCCGGGGCTCGCCGTGACCATCGACGGCACGCCGTTCTCCATCGAGGGCCAGACGAAGCCGTTCAAGGATTCGCTCGAGACCACGCTCGAGCTGCGCCTGAACGCCCTGGATCTGGCCCGATACCAGCCGTATGTGCCAATCCCGCTCGCGTTTCGCGTCGAGGAGGCCCGGTTGACGGTGGCGCTCGACCTGTCCTTCGCGCGGCCCGCCGACGGCAAGCCCGCCGTCATGGCGAAGGGGCACGTGGGCCTGGAGCGCGTGAAGCTGCGGCACGCCGATGCGGCGGGGTCGCCCCTCCTCGACCTGTCCGCCCTCGGCATCGACATCGGGCGGGCCGATCTTTCGGCGATGCGTTTCCAGATCGACAAGGTGGCGCTGGCGGGCCTGGACGTCCACGCGCGCCGGTTGCACGACGGCGCCATCGATCTGCAGAGCTTGCTGTCGCCGCCAGCGCACGGCGCGGTGGTCGATCGCAAGGCGGTCCCCTCCACCGCGCCCGCGCGCTCGCCCGCGACGCCGGCGCCGCGGTTCGTCGTCGACGACATCGCGCTCGACAAGATCGATCTGCATCTGCGCGACGAAACGGTGCGGCCTGCGTTCGTCGAGACGCTTCGTGACGTCTACGTCCATGTTCGCCATCTCTCGAACGCCCCCGGGGAACGCGCCGCCGTGACGGTGCGCGCCACCGCGATCCCGGGCGGAACCCTCTCGCAAAGCGGCACGTTGTCGCTCGAACCGTTCGCGGCGACGGGCAAGTTCGCCCTCGACGGCATCGAGCCCGCGCGCTTCGCCCCGTACTACCGGGACCTGATCGCGTTCGACGTCGTCGAGGGCCGGCTGCGCGTCGGGACGGAATATCGGGTGGCCACGAAGGGCACGCGCACCTCCATCGGACTGGAGGACGCGTTCGTCGAGCTCGGGGACCTGCGGCTGCGGCGCCGCGGCGGCGAAGGCAAGGCCCCGCCCGACGATTTCTTCCGTGTCGGCAGCCTGGCGGTGACCAAGGTGAAGGTCGATATGGACGAGCGCCTCGTGCAAGTCGGCGCCATCCGCAGCCGGGACGCCCGGGTGCGCGCCGCCCGCAGCGAGAGCGGCGTCATCGACTTGACGACGTTGGTCCCGGCCCCCGCCGCGAGGACGAGCTCGGCCGGCGCGAACGATGGCGCGGCGCCAGTGATCGCGGTGGAGGCGCGGCGTTCCGCGCCCGAGCCCGCGCCGCCGGCGGCCGCGGAGACACCATCGTGGACCGTGAACGTGGCCGACGTGGACATCGGCGGTTGGGCGGCGCGCTTCGAGGACCGGGGCGTGAAGCCGCGCGCCACGCTCGCGGTGGACGGCCTCGGCATTCGCGCCAGCGGACTGTCGACCAAACCGGGCAGCCGCGCGACGTTCGACGTGAAGCTGACTTTGAACCAAACGGGGAAGCTGCAACTCGCCGGCAGCGCGATCGCCGAGCCACTGGCCGCGAGCTTGCGCCTCGACCTACGCGGCATCCAGATCTTGCCGTTTCAGCCTTACTTCCGCGACAAGGTCAACATGGTGGTCTCCGACGGCGCCGTGTCGCTGAAGGGCCAATTGAAGCTCGAGCCGACCGTCGCGGCGGGAAGACCCAAGCGCGCTGGCGAGCCGCCGCCGCCGCCCCGGATCACCTTCGCGGGCGACTTCGACCTCGCCGACTTCGGCGCGCTGGATGGCTACAAGAACGAGCGGCTGCTCGCGTGGAAGTCGTTTCACGTCGGAGGGATCTCCTTCGCGAGCGCACCGACGGCGGTGTCGATCCGGGACCTCGCTCTCACCGATTTCTCGGCGAAGCTGATGATCTTTCCCGACGCCCACTTCAACCTGCAGGACATCGCGGTCAACGCACCTGCCGCCACCAGCCCACCGTCGGCCGGCAAGGCGGGGCCGGTCAACCGTGCGGGGTCCGCGATCGCCGCGCCATCCTCGTCGTCGGCGTCGACTCCGCCGCCGCCGTCTCCTCCCGCTGCCCAGATCAGCATCGCGCAGGTGACGCTCCAGGGCGGCGACGTGATGTTCACCGACCGCCTGATCAGGCCCAACTACAGCGCCCAGCTGACGGAGCTCGGGGGGCGGATCACCGGGTTGTCGACGGACGCCCAGACCACCGCGGAGGTCGTGCTGCGCGGGGCCGTCGACCACTCCGGCGCCCTGGTCATAGAGGGCAAGATGAACCCCTTGGCCAAGGAGCTGTTCGTCGATCTCAAGATCAACCTGACCGACTTCGAGCTGCCGCCGACCAGTCCCTACTCCGGACGTTACGCCGGGTACGGCATCGAGAAGGGCAAGCTGTCGCTGAGCCTCGACTACCACATCGCCGGCCGGAAGCTCGATGCCAGGAACAAGCTGACGCTGGATCAGTTCACGTTCGGCGACAAGGTGGCGAGCCCCGACGCCGTCAAGCTCCCGGTCAAGCTCGCGGTGGCCCTGCTGAAGGACCGGCACGGCGTGATCGACATCGACCTGCCCATCTCCGGTTCGCTCGACGACCCGCAGTTCAAGCTCGGGCGCCTCATCTTGAAGACGCTCGGCAACCTGGTGGTGAAGGCGGTCACGGCGCCGTTCTCGTTGATCGCCCGGGCCTTCGGCGGCGGCGACGAGGAGTCCTACCTCGAGTTCGGCAGCGGCGTCGCCCGTGTCAACCCGAAGGGGCTGGCCAAGCTGAAGGGCATCGGCAAGGCGCTGCAGGAACGCCCGGGGCTGTCGTTCGAGATCGAAGGTCTGGCGGATCCCCAGGCCGACAAGGTGGGGCTTCGACAAGACCTCTACAGCCGGAAGCTTCAGGCGCAGAAGCAGCGCCTGCTCGCGGAGTCCGGTCAAGCCGCGCCCGCGGCAGAGACGTTGCCCATCGACGGCGCAGACCGGCCGCAGCTGATCGAAGCCGCTTATCGCAAGGAGACCTTTCCGAAGCCGCGCGCGGCCAACGGCGACGAGAAGCCGCTGCCGCCCGCCGAGATGGAGAAGCTGATCCTGGCCAACATCCGCGTGGAGAGCGACGAGCTCCGCCAGCTGGCGCTGCGCCGGGCCAACGCCGTGAAGGACGTCCTCGCGACGTCGGCCCCCGACGCGGCCCCGCGGCTGTTCCTGGTCAGCCCGCGGACCGCCACTCCCGGCAACCGGGTCGAGCTGCGGTTGAAGAAGGAGTGAGCGGCGGCCGCGTGGTCGCCGCGGGATCCTCAGGAATGTGAGGCGCGTGCGGAAAATTGGCTTGGATCGGGCGCGCGATCGCTGGTGCTTTCTCGGGGATCATCCGGGCACATCGCTTGCTAACCGAAGCAGGGCGCTGGAACCGATGGACAAGGAGATCCCCATGGAAGCCCGATCGAGACGGACGTGTCCCACCTGCCGCGCCATCGGCGCGATGCTCGTTCTGACCGCGGGCCTCGGCCTCGCCGGCTGTGGCGCAGGCGGCGGCGGTACGGTCGGCGGCACCGGCGCCCGAGGGGGTGCTGGCACGGGTGGCGGCGTCGGCGCGAGCGGTGGCATCGGTGGAACCGGCGCCCTCGGTGGAGCCGGCGGGTCGAAGGTGGCCGTCGACCCGACCTTCGACCCGAGCGACTACACGGTCAGCTACCGCAGCCAGGTTCGCGTCCCGGCCGACGGCACCGTCATGAAGGAACAAGCCTTCGCCGATCAGGTCGGCCGCCTCGATCCCATCGCCGCCAAGCGCTGCCCGGTCACCAACTCGGCGGCCTTTCAAACCGCGGCCGACGCGCTCGGTGGAATCACCTGGACCCACCCGATCGCGATCCTCAAGGACCAGTCATTGCCTCCGCTCTACAAGGGGCGCGTCCCGCCGCCGATCGTCGCGGTCCCGGGCGTGGGCGCCACGGACGGGGCGCCCGCCGCGGCGCCCACGATCGTGCGCCCCGACCTCGTGGGCTATCAGGAGAGCACGGCCATCTTTCTCTCGCAGCGGCACGGCCTCCTCGCCGTCAACACCGACGGTCCGACGCCGGTGCTGAGCTGCGCGCTGAAGTTGCCCGGGCAGCCCAAGTACTTCTTCTATCAGGGCAACGAGCTCGTGGTGCTCGTCAACGGCCTGTCGGTCAGCGAAGCGGCCCTGTTGCGCTTTCGCGTGAGCCCGACGGGCTTCGACTTCGTCGACGCCGTCATGCTCGATCAACAGAGCATTGCGGACGCCCGCCTGTTCGATAGCACGCTCGTCGTCTACACGAACCTGCTGACGCCGATCACGTCGACCACGACGCCGCCGGTTCCGGCAGCCGGGACGGGGGACGCTGCCGGCACCGGCGCGTCAGCGGGCGCCGCGATCGCTGTCCCGTCTGGCCCCGCGATCAGCTACGCCCCGTCCACGGGCGTGGCCGTCACCGCCGTCAAGTGGGACGCGGCGCTGACGGTCGCGTGGCACGAAGAGTTCCTCAACGATCCGACGAACGTCGATCCCTTCGCAGGCGCCGATCCCATCGTGGCCGCGACCAAGCTGGCCGTGGGGGACGTCATCTCGACGACCAGGACCTTCAAGCCGTTCATCAGCGCGAGCGATCGCTACGTCGTCGTGAGCCGGGACGTGAACCGCACGGTGTTCACCGGCACGCAAACCCAGTACTACACGTATTGCGCCATGTCGCACGAGGGCCCGACGCGGTCGGTGCAATCGTGCTCGCCAACGTACGAGCAGCGACCGAACCCCGATTACCGTCCCCCGCAGTCGAACCAGGGGGACTATTCATGCAACGGCAAGACTCTCCTCGACTGCATTCAAGAGGCCGCGCCGACCGTCAGCCAGTACATCTACGTGCGTGTCGGCCAGACCTGCCAGACCTACACCTATCACGACTTCATCTGCGACCAGACCGCCACCAACGTCGTGTCCTATCCAACTTACGAGAGCCAGCTCTCGACGCAGTTCGTGGTCTACCGTTACGACGCCGGCGACTTCGTCAAGCTCGACGAGCATATCTACGAGATGGCGCCCCCGGCCCCAGGCGCGACGAACGTCGCCTCCCTGACCTTCAGCGGCAAGCCGCTCGAGGTCGCGGGCTCGATCGACCACAAGGACGACCTCCAGTTCCAGCATGGCCAGTTCTATGTCCTCACCAACCAGGGCCAGCAGCTGCACACGTTGCTGCTGGTCGGCAACTCGATCGCCAAGCTCGGTACGCTCGCCGCGCCGCGAGAGCGCGCCTACAACGGGTATTCAGGGCTTCACGCGACGCTGTTCTCCGATGACCGGATGATGGTCTCGCGCGCTTACTACGACTATTCGAACCCCATGAACATCCCGAACTGGTCGGACGTGGCCATGTTCGATCTCACGACGCCGTCCTTCCCGAAGCCGCTGAATCAGTTCGTGATGCCCGGCTCCAGCGACCAGCTGATCCTGGCCGTGGACGGCGTGCTCGGGCCGGGGACCGTGGCCTTCAGCAGCGGCGGGGTCGCGCGCAACCTGCAAAAGCTCACGTTGTTCAATCGCGACGACGCGAGCGAGGTCTCGAACCTTCTGCTGGGGACCGAGTTCAACGCGGATCTGGTTTCGTCCTGGCTCGGCGTCGCGGACGATCAGCGCATCCGGCTCGACCCCGACAACCAGCGGCTGTTCCTTCCGTACTCCGGGTACCATCACGCCGCCCAGGGTTCCTTCAACCCGGCCACGCACCGGCTGAACATCACGGCCGTCGCGAACAAGCTGCTGACGTCCGAGGTGACGTTCGATGTCGCCGAGGACATCGTGCGCACGGTGTCGACCAGCTCGGCGCCGAGCGCTGGCAGCGCGCTCGCCTTCGGCGACTCCTCCGTCTACGCGCTGACCCAGACACCTGACGCCTGGGCGCTCACCACCATCGATGAGTTCGCGACGCCGATCGCCGTCTACCGTTTCAGCGATCGAGGGGATCTGCATGCGCGCATCGATCGGATCGGCGCGGTCTGCCAGATCTCGACGTTCGAGGGCAGCTTCAACGCATTCAAGGCCAGCCGGCTGGGCGCGGGACCGAAGATCGCGTGCTCCGAGGCGGCGCAACCCATCGCGATCGGCTCCACGGTCGTCTTCGCCGATGCCCAGACGGGCTGGCAACTCAGCCCCGACGGCCTCGTCATCACCGCGCTCGACGCCGCGGCGGTCCAGGAACGCCTGACCCACGTTCGCACCGACGAGTACTGCGTCCTCGACCCCACGGTAGAGGACGCGACCCCGGTGCCCTACCTCGACGCGGTTCCGCCCGCGATCGTCTGCTACCCACCGCCCACCGGGGCAGGCGCCACGGGCGGCTCGTCTCCCGGCGTGGTCGTCCAGAACTGACGCCTGATGCAGCCGCTCACATCGCGGGGTCGGCCACCAGCGTGGTGACCGAACGCGCGGGCAGGACGGCGGCGAACGTGCCGTCCGAGGCGACCGGGAGCGCTGCCCCCGCCACGAGAGAGAGCACCTCCGACGTGGTCCACGGCGTTAGCGACGCGAACGCGCCGCCGCCCGCGATGGCGAAGGCTTGCGTCACGTCGGCGGTCGACGCGTTGACGGCGACCACCACCAGACGTCCGGTGACGGGGTCTGTGAACGCGCTCACCAGGACGTTCGCCGTCGGCGATTGCGTGGCCTCGACGCGCACGAAGCCAGGCCGCACGAAGCGGCTCCAGTTGCCGAGCACATACGCGCGCTTGGTCAGATTCACGCCGTCGGTCAGGGCCCCGTTCCCGGCGGGACCGCGCGGGTTCAACCACCAGTAGTGCCAGGCAGCGACGTTGCCGGTCACCAGGTCGACGTGGATCTTCGTCGCGACCTTCAGCGCGGAGCCCATCCCGGGATCGGTCACGGCACTCTCGTCGGAGTATTCCGTCTCCCAGACCGGCACGCCCGAGGCATCGACGGAAGGCAAGCGGTGGGCCGCGCCGCCGTACGAGTGCGTGGCCAGGGCGCGGACGTGGCCGACCGCGTTCGGGTCGGCCACAATCGCGCTCGCGAAGCGGTCGAACTTGTTCCAGTCGCTGGTCTCGGGCGCGATGACGGGGACCGTGAGACCGGCGCTGGCCAGCGACGGGATGAGCGACCCGCTGACGAACGCCGCGAGATCCGCGGGCTGCCAGTCGCAGGTCTCCCAGTCGGCCGCGAAGCCAGGCTCGTTCTGGGCCGACAGCGCCATGAGCGGAACGCCCGCGTCCGCCATCGTCTTCACGAAGGACGCCAGGCGATCGGCCCAGGCCCCGAGATAAGCAGGCAGGAGCTGCCCGCCCTGGTTCAGGCTGCCGTTGCTCTTCCAGGCCGCGGGCGGAGACCACGGGGCGGCCCAGACGGCGACGCCGCGCGCGACGGCTTGCTGCGCGGTCGCCAGCTCGTCCGTCGTGCCGTCGGGGGTGATCCGCACCCGCAGCAGCGTCAGCCCGAGGCCCAACGTGGTGAAGAACTGGTCGGCGTGCGCGTCGTCCATCGTCGGCGTCGTCCACGCGCTCGACGCACCAAAACCCTCGATCGTCTGCTGAGGAGACGACAGGTCGATGCTGGCCGCCGCGGCGGAAACGGGGGGATCCGTCGTCGGTAGCCGCGGCCCAGAGCTGCTCACACAGCCGAGCACGGCTCCGGCCGACAGCGCGGCGGCCGCCGCCAGGCCACCCAGGTCGTTCGCGCTTCCCCACTTCATGACGGGGCGACTATATCAGCCCGGTCCGGCCCGACCTTTGTCGAGCCTTCCTTCGAGCCTTCGCAGACGGCGCGTCAGTTTCCCTTGATGACGGTCCCGTGGCTGATGTTGTTTCCGACGTTGGGCAGCGTCTTCGGGGCCGTCCAGGTCTGGAATATGTCTTTGCTGTCGCTGTACATCTCATGCCCCGTCGAGCCGGCGTCACAGAAGAACCGCCAGGTCCCGTCCGCGAGCTGGATCAACGCGCCCGCTTCCTTGTGGGTCCCCCAGCCCGCCCAGTTGTTCTGTCCCACGAACGTCCAGGGACCGTCGAGGCTCGTGGACGTCGCGTGCTCGATGTAAGTGGCCATGTTCTTCGTGAACGCGTGGTACGTGTCGCCGATTGTGAGGATGAAGGTGTCGATGTAGCCGGGGCCAATCCCGATCCAGGTGGGTCCGCTGAACATGGTGAGGCTGTCGTTCATCGCCTTGTAGCGGTACGTCTTGCCGTCGACGTTGACGATCGCATAGATGCTGCCGTCCTTGTCCTTGAACCACTCGGGTGCCCAGGTGTTCTTCACGCCGGCGACGCCCGAGGGGACGGTCGTCACGGTCGTCCAGTCCTTCAGGTTGGCGCTCGACGCGATGGCGAAGCTGGACTCGGGTCCGCAGCACCCGGCGTCGGGGGGAGTGGTGAAGGCAATGTAGAACTTCCCGTCGGTGTGCTTCATGATGCTCGGATCCCGCAGGGTTCCGGTGGGGCCACCAAACTTCGTGTCGTAGAGCAGCGTAAAGTTCAGGGCGTCGTTGGACGTGTAGATGATGAGCGTGGTCTTTCCGACCTGGGCGTCGTTGAAGACCGAAAAGATGTACGGGTAGCTCGGTCCGCCGGTGTTGGGGCTTCCGCCCGTTCCCTTAGCGCCGCCCGTGCTGGATTGACCCGCGCTGCCCCCGGCTCCGTTGCCACCTGCCTGCGAGCCACCGGGTGCCCCCGCCGTTCCCCCCGAGCCGACTCGGCCGCCTGATCCAACCGGCTGGCCGCCGCCGCCAAGGGCTCCCCCCGATCCAGGGGCGATGGCGCCACCGGCGCCTGAGGCCGTGATGCCCCCCACACCAGTGGTGCCACCAGAGGGCGCGCCGCCGGAGGCTGTCGCGCCGCCCGAGGCGCCGGTGGCGCCCCCCGTCTGCGCGCCGAGCGCGCCGCCACTCCCAGGGCTCCCGCCGGTCGCGGCGCTGGTGCCGCCTGTCGAGACGCTGGTTCCCCCGGTCGAACCATTGGTGCCGCCCGTCGAGGTGGCGTCGCCAGCGCCGCCGCAGCCGGCAAGCACGCCCAGAACGATTCCGCCGGCGAGCGGCGAGGCGAGACGCCTCCAACCGGGCACGCGAGCAGCCTGCGCTAAGGCTCCAATGATCCCCAACCGATGAGAGAGCTTCATGTGGGTCATCCTATCGCAGGCCAGACTGGATATCGGGAGATGCAGCCACAAAGGTAGGCTGGGGTCGGACAACATCGTACCGCCATCTCCTGCGCGGACGGTGTTAGAGGTTTCCGGTCGACCGAACCTTCGAACCGAGCAACAATAAGAAATGCGGTTCGTAGCTGGCTGGGGCCGTTCTGACCTGTTCTCCGCGGCGGTTGCTACTGCCCGAGCAACCCGCATCATTCGCATCCCCGGCGATGCACTCGGCATTCTTTTGCGGCAACCTGCAGCTCTCACCGGTTCCGGAGGCCTCTGACATGAAGAGATTTCCATCCGTTCTTCAACTGACGGTCGGACTGATCGCGGTGCCGCTGTCAATCGGATGCACGGGAAACGTGGGCGACCCGGGCATCGTTCCGCCAGGGAGTGGGGCGGGTACGGGGGCCACGAACGGGGGCTCGGCGTCGGGCGGATCGTCGTCGAATGGCAGCGGGAGCGGATCGGGAAACGTGGGCGCGACGGGCAGCGGCGGCAAGGGAGCGGGGGCGGGAGCGGGATCGGGCGGCCTCAACTCGTCAACTGGGACCGGAGGCGGGAGCTCGACAGCGACGGGTGGTATCACTGGCAGCACGGCGGGGACCGGCGGCAACACGGTCGTGGCGGATCCGAACGCGGCGGGCGTCAAGCCGGCCCGGCTCCTCTCCGCCCGCGAGTACGTGAACACGGTCCGCGATCTTCTGGGCGACACCACCATGCAAGTGTCGGCGCTGCCTCAGCCTGACGAGGATCCCGATGTGGTGCCGTCGTTCGCTTTCCATGAGCCTCACGCCATCGCCACGCTGGATGCGAACCTGCTGAAGACGGCGGCCGAGACCTTGGCCCGGAGCGCGGTCTCGCACCTGACGACGCTCTTGCCGTGCGCCGCGCCCCCAGCCACTTCGGCCGAGGCCTCTTGTCTCAGCACCTTCATGACGACGTTCATGCCCAAGGTCTACCGTCGGCCGCTCACCACGACCGAGACTGCCCATTTCATGACGCTCTATCAAACGGGCCGGTCGACGCTCGCGCTCGGCTTCAACGACACCATCGGCGTGCTCCTCGAAGCGGCGCTGCAATCGCCCGGATTCCTGTACCACTGGGAGCTCGACCCCGGGTCGGCGATCAAGAGCGGCGCGGTCGTGCAGCTGGGTAACTACGAGCTGGCGAACCGGCTGTCGTACTTCCTCTGGGGGTCGATGCCCGACCCTACTTTGATGAGCGCAGCGGCCATGGGCCAGTTGCTCGACCCTGCGAACGTGGAGACCCAGGTGCGGCGGATGCTGAGCGACGCCAAGGCGTCAGACACGTTCGTCGACTTCTTCACCGATTGGCTCGATATCAACAACCTCGCGTCGGCTCCCAAGGACGCGAATGTTTACCCCATGTACAACGACGCGCTCGTCACCGCGATGACCAGCGAGGTGACGAGCCTCGTCACTGGGATCATGACGGGCTCGGGAACGCGCCTGTTCAGCGACCTGATTACAGGATCGAACTCGTACGCGAACCAGGCGCTGGCGACTCTCTATGGCGTGACCGGTGTGACGGGGACCGCCCTGAAGCCGGTGACGCTGAATCCGGCGCAGCGGAAGGGATTGCTGACGACGGCGGGGTGGCTGGCGACGACCGGAGATGCAGCGGAATCGAACCCGCCCCGACGGGGCAAGGCGATCTACACGAAGTTCCTGTGCGGACTCATGCCGCCGCCCCCCGCGGCCGTGCCGCCGCCCGCCGACCCGTCCACGGGAGGCACGTTGCGACAGCGCATGGAGACCCACGACAAGAACGACTGCGCCAAGGGTTGTCACGGCATCATCGAGCCGTTTGGGTTCGCCTTCGAGGAATACGGCGGCATCGGCGAGTACCGCACCACGGACAACAATTCGCCGGTCGACTCGACGGGCTCGCTGGTCCTCGACGGCCAGACGCGCACCTATTCGAACGCGCCGGACCTGGTCACCTTGCTGGCCAGCAGCAATCAGGTTCAGCAGTGCTTCACCACGCAGTGGCTGAGATATTCGCTCGGGCGCGGCGAGACGGACGCCGATCAGGCGTCGATCAATGCCGCCATGAGCAAGTTCATGGCCGCGAACGGCGACGTCCGCGAGCTCATCGTCGGTTTGACAACCTCGAGGACCTTCCGCTATCGCACCCCGGCTCCGGGGGAGGTGCTGCAATGAGATCCGAACGGTATTCGCGACGCGCGTTGCTCAAGGGATTGGGAGTGGGCATGGGGATGTTGCCCCTGCTCAATAGCGAGCGAATTCGCGCCCAGAGCGGTGGGGTGGCCAAGCGGCTCATCGCCATCGCCTGGACGAACGGCGTGGCCACCACCAGCTTCTATCCGCCCGCAGGGGCCCTCACCGCGGCCCTCCCCGCCTCGTTGGCCCCCCTCGAGATGTGGAAGTCGAAGATGTTGCTCATCAGCGGCAAAAGCCAGGGCGGCATCGACTCGCAGGTCATGGTCGACGGCAACAACCGCTTCGGCGGCCACTCGAACTACCCTTCGTTGTTGACGGGGACGGCGAAGGGCACGCAGGCGTCCATCGACACGCTCTACGCCAATCAGCTCGCCATGAACGGGTTTCCGAAGGCGCAGCTCAACGTGGGTTGCCGCCCGAGTGGCCGGGGAATCAGCTGGAGCGCGGGCAGTCACACCAACACGCCGGAGACCGATCCCTATCGTCTCTTCACCACGCTCTTCAGCGGCGTCAGCATGACGCCGGCTCAGATGGACACGCTGATGGTGCGCCGCAAGAGCGTGCTCGACTTCTGCGTGACGGAGCTGACGGCCTTCCAGAATCGAATCGGTACGGACGACAAGAGTCGCGTTCAGGCGCACCTCGATTCGATCCGAACAATCGAGAGTCAGCTTTCCGCGACGGGCTCGAGCCCGAGCGCCGGATGTTCGCCTCCCGCCAACACGCCCGCGGGGCTGAACTTCAAGACGGTCACGAACTACCCGGACCACGTCAGGCTGATGATGAACCTGGTCGCCGCGGCCGTGAAGTGTGACGTGGCCCGCTCCATCACGATGGAGCTCATCGACGACGGCGGCGGCAACAGCTTGACGTTTCCCTGGATCAACATCCCGAGCCCGGATTATCACGCGATCGCGCACAAGGGCGCGGGTGACTACACGGACAAGACCCCGATCGATGCCTGGTGGTTCTCGCAGGTCGCCAACCTGGTTGGCCAGCTCGCCGCCAACCCGGAGGGCGGCTCGACCACCCTCGACAACACGGTGGTGTTGACCGTCAACGACATGAACGAGGGCTCGAACCACGACGTCACTCGGCTGCCGTACATGATTGTCGGCAGCGGGGGCGGTTTCTTCAAACAGGGAACCTGCGTTCAGCTCGCCAAGAACGCCCCGAATAACCAGGTGCTCACCAGCGTGTGTCACGCGCTGGGGATGACCAACGCCAGCGTTGGCGACACCTATACGGGCGATCTCGATTCGATGTTGAAGGCCTGATCCGGAGGCATCGGTGACGGTGCCTCGCGCACGCTGGGTGCTCGCGGGCGCGGGTCTGGCGCTGGTGGGGATCGGCTGTGGCAAGGGTGCCGGGGCGACGCCAGGGTTCCCCACGAGCGTGACAGTGGCAGAGGCCGCGGGGCGCCTTGCGGCGGGGGCCAGCCACACCTGCGTGGCGGGGGGAGACGGTCGAGTCGCATGCTGGGGCTCGAACGCCGACGGCCAGCTTGGTGACGGTAACGAGATGGACGGCGCCTCGCCGGCCGTCATCTCGTCGCTAGAGGGGGTGAGCGCCGTCGCCGCGGGCAGCTATCACTCGTGCGCCCTGACGACGACCGGCCGGGTGGTCTGCTGGGGCTGGAACGTGGGTGGCCAGATCGGCGACGGGTCGACCATGAATCGCCTCGCCCCCTATGAGCTTCCGGGGCTGGACGCGATTCTGGGGATCGCCACCGGCGGCTATCACAGCTGCGCCGTGGTGGCGGATGGTTCGGCGCGCTGCTGGGGACAGAATGACAACGGCCAGCTTGGGGACGGATCCGAATTGAACCGGGGCGCGCCCGTCGGCGTGTTCTCGCTGCCGCCATCCGTGGCAGTGGCGGCGTCGGGGCGGCACACCTGCGCGCGCGTCGATGACGGAACCGTCCAATGCTGGGGCGGCAACGACCACGGGGAGCTCGGCGACGGAACGATGGACCCGCACGAGTTCCCAGCACCGGTGAACGACCTCGTCGACGCGGTCGCGCTCGCGACCGGCTTCAACCACGTGTGCGCGCTGCGGGCCGGGGGTCAGGTCGTGTGCTGGGGCTCCAACGTCTATGGCCAACTCGGGGATGGCACCAACACCGATCGCGCGGCGCCTGGCGCGGTGCTCGGGCTGCCGAACGGTGCTGTCGCGGTCGCCGTGGCCGCTGGCTACAACCACTCATGCGCGGCGCTCGACGACGGCAGCGCGTACTGCTGGGGCTGGAACGCGGCAGGCCAGCTCGGCGACGGCACCAAGATCGATCGGGTGTCGCCTGTCCTCGTGGCCGGACTGGCGAAGGTCGTGTCCATGGCGGGCGGCGGCTTCCACACCTGCGCCGGGCTCAGCGCTGGCTCGGTTGCATGCTGGGGCGACAACGATGCGGGCCAGCTCGGCGACGGCACCCTGACCAGCCGCGGGATACCCCAGGTCGTGCCTGGCGTCCATCTCTGAGGCTCCTCTAGGGCAGCGCGACAGGGCAGACGGTCGCCAGGACGTCCGGGCAAACGCCCCACGTGGTGGCGTCGCCGTTGCCCTGCGGCGCGGTCGTCAACGCCCCGGCGAAGTCGCTGCCCGCGATGATGGTGCCCGCGTTCCATCTGACTCCGTAGGCCGACACGTGCAGCAGGCTGGCCCCGCTCGCCGCCGTGGCCGCGGTCGGGATCGCCAAGCCGAGGCTCGTCGCGGTGCCGGCGTAACCGGCCAGCGTGTTCGGCGACGCGGCGGCCGTGCAGCGCATGGGCAGGCTCACGCCGACGATGGTCCCATCGCTGCCGATGTCCCAGTCACCGCCCGGCGACGTCCCGACGGCCGAGGTGCTGATCCGCTGCGGCACGCCGAACGCAAGCTGGGCGCGCCCGTTGCAGGCGAGAACGTTCCCGAGAAAGCTAGACATTCGGATGCGTGTACACACCGCGTGCTCCGTGGAGACCTCCTGCGGATCCTCGCAGCCCAGATCGCTCACCTCGAGGGGACGCGCCTGGGCCTCGTCCGTGGCCGTCGGGTTGCTCGCCGCGAAGTAGATGCCGCCCGCGACGGGCTCGATGCCCGTCGGCGGCACCACGACCAGGTTGCCCGTCACGACGTTACCTTGCAGGCTGACGTCGGTGACGTCGTCGTCGAGTAGAGCAGGGTCGTGGTCACGGGCCTCGGTCACGTAGATGCCGACGCCGGTGTTGTTTTGAACGCGGGTGTCCTTGATGAACGCCGACACCTTTCCGCCCACGTTCGTGCGTCCGCCGAAGATGCCGACGGGGATCGGGCGCTCGGACGTCGCCTCCCCGAGGCGCTGGCCCACGATCGGGCCGGGCGCCGCGCCGGGGCGGCGCCCGCCGCCATCGATGTCGAAGCCCGTGCCGAGCCCGCAGACGCGGACACCCCCGGAGGCGTTGATCCGGTTCACCAGGGTGTCGTCGCCCCCCGACAGGGTGATGCCGCAGCCGGTGTTGCCGCTGACGGCGCTGCCGATGATGTCCACGGGGAAACCCGCGCCGCGCGCGCCGAGCGCGCTTCTCTGAATGTCGATTCCGCCCGTGCCGTCGGGAAACGAGGGCAGGGCGCTGCCGGCGAGCGGCGTCCCGTTCCCGATCACCTGAACGCGCTCGAGAACCACGGGGACGACGTCGCGAATCAACACGCCCGATCTTCCGTTGCCGGCGAACGAGGCTCCCGTGATGCTCACGCGGGCCGCGGCGTCGTTCGGATCGGTTCCCGACAACGCGAGCGACGAGAAGATCTGGAGCCCATCGCGCAAGTTCGCGCCGACGACGATGTCATCGCCCGACGCGACGACGTGCCCATTGTTGACGACGATACCGTCAACGTAGTGGGTCACGTGAGTGTGGTCCGCGATGGTCAAGTGGGGCAACAGGGCGTCCGCCGCAGGCGCCGCGGGATCGATGACCTCGTGTTCGTCCCCGAGACCGACCTCTATGCCGGCCGCCGCCGCCGCGGTGCCGAGCGGTGAAATCACGTCGAGCACGGTGGGAGCTTCACGCGTCCCCGTCAATGTGACATCGCCCGCGAGCGTGGCCGTGCCCGGGCTCTGTCGGACGCTGACGCCATACCAGCCGTCGGCGGCGCTGATGTGGGCGCCGTCAACGCTGGTCCAGCCGCCCATCGCCAAGATCCCGATTCCCCCGCTGCTGGTCCCCGCGGCGCTGATGCTGCCCCGCCTGATCGTCACGCCCTCCGCCCCGGGCCCACGCGTCCGATCGATGCGATAGCCGAAGAAACCCAGCGGGCCCCCCGTGATGTCGAGGCCGGTCACGGTCGCCGTGCCGTTGAAGACGTGCACGCCCACGCCGACCGAGCCGACGTTCACCTCGTGCGGCGTGAACGCATCGGGGCCATCCAGGCCTGGCTCGTTGGTCACCGTCAGGGCGTTGCCCGCGTCGGCGTTGGCGGGGCCCGCGACACCCGCGACGCCGTTGTCGGCTCCCCCTGTTCCAAGCTCGATGCCGACCTGTCCCGTGCCGCCCCTGACGCTGACGTTCAGGTGCCGGGCGACGAGGCTGGCGGTGGTGCCGGCGACCGGATCGGTGGCGTGGTCGATGACCAGCCCCCGGGCGGTGCTGGCGCCGCCCACGATCGACAGGAAGTCTGCCGTCCACGCCGCCTGGCCCTGAATCAACAACGCCGTCTGTCCGTGTGCCCCGCCGGCCGGCGCGCGTGCGCCGGCGAGGATCAGGACCTGGTCGAGGTACGCGCTGACAGGCGCGACGGCCGGTCGGCCGGACCACCCCCCGGTGATGGGACTGACGATCACCGCGACCACATTCGTGCCGGCGTTGACCCCGGTGGGTTCGGTCCCGCTGGCGTCGATCGTGTAGCCTTCGAGGGACACGCCGTCACCGAGGCGGAGCGCGTAGCCCTTGCCGCTCGTCGCGTCGACATCGATGACGTAGTGATCGGGGTTGAAGCTCCCCGCGTCGCTCGTGTAGAGGTGAACGCCGGCCGGGATCTCGAGCGGGAAGCTCTCGCAGGAGTTGGCGGCGTTGCAGTTCGCGTACCCCGGCGAGCCCCGCAACGTCTTGAAGTGCACGTTGCTCGACGATTCGTGGGTGGCGATGACCTCCTTGACGCCGCGTTGGGCCAGCGCGGTGGTCAGTGTCCGATACCGACAGGCCCCCGGGAATTGAGCGCCCGTCGGTTGGCCGGTCATGAACGTGGCCATCGCCGGCTCGGGATCCACGAAGTATTGATCCGCGACGGAGGGTGGCTTGCACACGCAGGCGGGACGCGAGGTGACAGGGTCGTTGCCGCCCGTCAGTTGCTGGGTCTGGCATGCCACCTGGAGCTGCCAGGTCGTGCAGTCCGCCACCGCCATGCAGATCAGCACGGCTTCATCCAGGGCCGAGCCCACGCGGGCGCCCGCGGCGGCCTGCGAGGGGGAACAGCCGGTGCCGAGGAGCTTGGTGGTTTGTCCGGTCTGATCACCGACAGCCGGCGGACAGCCGCAGGCAGCGCCGGTCGGGACGAGCAGCGCCGGGTCCGGGATGTCGCAGACCAGGGTGCCGGCGCAGGCCACCGCAGCGGCGACGGTGAAACACCCGTCAGCGCCCTGAAGGCAAGTTGCATGCGTCGCCGCCCCGGCGGTGGGGCAGAAGTCGCCTCCGGCAGGCGGCCAGCCGCAGCGCGGGTCGTCGTGGCACGCGCAGGTGCCGTTCTCGGGCACGCAGGTTTGATTGGCGCTGCAAAGGGCGGGCTGGCCGGTCGTCGTTCCCCAGAACGCGCAGCCGCGAGCGTCGACCTTGCAGGACTGGGGCGCCCCGTGAGGACCACACCGAGAGTCGCCAGCCACGCACGGCGCCACCTTCTCGCAGGGGCTCGGGCTGCGGCCGGCGTTCCCGCCGCCACCGTCGCCGCCCCCACCTGGGCTCGCCGCTCCAGCGCCACCGCCACCGCCCGCGGAGGCCGGGGCTCCGGCGGCACCACCCGCTCCGTCGCCGGCGGTACCACCCCCGATTGCTGAAATGCCCCCAGGACCGTCGGCGCCCGCGCTTCCCCCGTTCCCGGCGGAGGCGCCAGCCTTCTCGTTTCCGCACCCCACCGCCCCCCAAGCAACGCAGATCAACAATGACCACGACCGGAAGGGAAGTCTCGCCAAAGATAGCCTCGCGGCCGCCCAGAGGGCGGTAAACCTTCAAGTATTGGGGGCGGAAGGGCGGTGGTCAACGAAAGTTGACCGCCGGGTGCGCTCGCCGCGGCGGTGGACCGCGCGACCCAGCTCCCCTGCGCTGGCCGGCGCTTCAGAGCCCCTGGAGCAACTGGCGCACTTCCTCCTGGGCTGGCTTGCCCCTCGGCGTGTAGCCGACGCTCTCGGCTCCGCCCCAGCCGTACCAATTCCAGACGTAAGCCCCCTCGAGCCGCGAATCGCCTGACCAGACGCGCCGGAACGCAGCGAACGCGCGTCGCTGTTCGTCGCCATCGGGAGCGCCGCCGGGACTCTCGTCCCAGGGGGCGATGGTGCAGCCCGCACGCGATCGGTAGCCGATCTCCGTGAGCACCAGCGGTCGGGAATGTCCCGCGTGCCACGACAGGAGCTCGCGCTTGTGTTTGCGCCAGGCGGCCTCGAGAGCCGCGTCGGTCGCGGGCTCCTTGGCGCTGTCGCGGAGACGGAAGTACGCCACGACGCCCTCCTCGTCCACGAGATCGAAGAGCCGGGCGTCACGATAGTGATCCCAGTTCGCGGAGTACACCAACCTCCCGGAGAACATCGCGCGCATCCGTTCGACGAGCGGCCGCCAGCGCGACAGGTCGTCGTCCAGCGATGACAGCTCGCTTCCGACGACCAGCCGGGTCGCGCCCGTCTGTGCGGCGATGGCGGCGAGGTCGCCGAGCACGCCGCCGTAGCTGCGGAACCACGCGTCGCGGTTCGTCGGCGCCAGCGTGCCGCGCCACTCTCCCTCGGCGGGCCGCAGCAGGCGCACGATCGGGAACAGGGTGACCTCGAGATGCTCGCGGGTCGCGGCCCGAATCGTGTCGGCGACCAGCCCGAGCGTCGGCGAAAATCGCGTATGCAGCGCCAGCTCCGTCGAGCTCGCGTCGGTCTGATAGATGGGTATAACGAGCGAGACGTGGGTCGCGCCGAGCGCGGCGATCTCGCGGAGCAGCGGGACGTACGAAAATTCGACGTCCTCGGCGAAGAGGCCGAGGGCGACCCCGCGTTGCTTCGCGACCAGGGCGTCATCCCCGGGTGCCCCGCCGTCGGGGCCAGGGCTCGACAGGGGCTCCCGGCGATCGGGCCGGGGCGCGGTCCGAGACGCCGGCAGCGCGTGGCTGACCGGCGTCGACGCCCGTCCCGACGCGCAGATGCCGGCGATGACGCCGAGCACGGCGACGCCAGGCACAGCGGCGGCCGCTATTCCGTGAAGCCGCACGCGCGCCCCGCGTTCTGCTTCGCCAGCTCCTCGACGAGGGGTTGATAGAACGCCATCATCGCGCGCGGCGAGATCTCCTCGCCGGTGGCATCCTTGATCACGGCGCGCCAGTCACGGGTGGCGCCGAGCGACAGGATTCCGCGAAGGAAGTCGCCGACGGCCTTCTGGCCCGCGTAGTTGCACGCGCGCACGTCCTGCTTGAGGATCTTGCCGCAGATGTGGTCGTGCAGCTGGAACTTGATGAGGCTGGCGAGCGTGTAATCGTAGTACTGCGCCGGGTCGTCGTTGATGTGCGTCTTCGTGCACGCGTCGCACAGCTCTTCGGGACGGGCATTCGGCGGGACTATGCCCTGATAGCGCGCGGCGTACTGCCACCATCGGCCCTGCCAATCCGACGGCGGCAGCTCGTCCTCGTAGAGGTCGCGCTCGAAGTGGCTCATGGTCCCCGCCGAGAACGGAATGAACACGATCGAGTCGAGCGCGGACTGCAGCAGCCAGCCCATCGGATCGGGCGTGACGGTCGCGGGAAGCACTCCGATCTGGTGCAGGTAGGGCGTCTCCTCGCTGGCGAGGCGAGCCAGCTCGCCCACCGCCTCGTGAAACGCGCGGTTCGCTCCCTCGCGCAGGAGAGGTGGAACCTCGGGGCGGCTGTAGGCGAGGAAGTAGTAGATGTGCCCGAGCTCATGGTGCGCGGTGCCGAACCATTGCTCGTCGGACTGCACGCTCATCAACGACCGCACGTCTTGATCGTGATCGATGTGCCACGCCGAGGCGTGGGCGTTCTTCTTGCGCGCGGCCGTCGCGGCCACGGGATACAGATCCGAATTCTTCCAGAACGACTCGGACAACGGGGGGAACCCGAGCGACGTGTAGAAGGTCTCCGCGCTCTTGACGATGGTCTCGGGCTTCGCGCCCTTGAAGTACGCGTCGAGGCTCACGTCCTCGACGAGCCCCGGCCAGCGCTGGCCCCAGCGGTTGCCGAGCCAGTGGGCGGGAATGGCCTTCGGCACGGGCCGCGCGAAGCGCTTGGCCAGCGTGTTCTTCGCGAAGCAGTGCAAGGACTCGTAGAGCGGCCGCGTGGTCTCGAGCGTCGTGTCGAGCAGCGCCATCATCTCCTTGACAGTCATTCCGTAGTCGGCAACCTGCAGACCGAAGAACGACGAATAGCCCATCTCGCGGGCGACTTGATTGCGCAGCTTCTGCAGCTCGACCAGACCGGGTTTGAGCGGGCGTCCAATCTCCTTGGAGGCGTTCCACACGTGCAGCCGCTCGCCGAGGTCGCGCGACTTCAACAGGGTCGCATCGATGTCGTTCGCGCTCACCGGCCGCAAGCAACCGCCACCGGGCCTGGCCTGCACGCAGAACGTGAAGCCGTCCTGGACAGCCGCCTGGTGCGCCTCCGCGTCGACCCGGTGGGCGACGATCTCGGGAATGGTGCCGGGGGCCTCGGCCGCGGCGAGCAGCAAGCGTCGAAGCTGGCGCGCGGTGACGGGATCCAGCTCCTTTTCATGGCGAAGGAGCGCCTTGCTGCGCTCGATGATGGTCTTCGCGCCGGACAGCGCAGCCAGCGTCTTGTCCGCGCCGGCGCGCGCGCCGGTGTGTTCGGGGGTGACGTCCGTGGCGGCGGTCCACTCGACTTGCCCGGCGACCGTCTCGGCCGGCAGGATGAGGGGGACGACCGCTTCGAGAAAGGCGCGTGCCTCCTTCTCGGCGGCGGAGACACGTCGGGTGGCGGCGCGCGGGCCGGCGGCGCGCGCTGGCCTGGCCGACGCGCCATCGGTCGTCGTGGGCGCCTGGTTCTTGCCGGATGCGTCGGATGCGCCGCCGGCTCCCGTCGGCGCGACGGTCGCGGCCGCGGACGGCGCCGCTGGGGCGGCCATCGTGTCAGTCGTACCGGCGCCCACGGCGACAGCAACGCTCGCCACCTGGAGAAGCCTCGCGGAGCGGAGGAGTTCGCGCATCCGGAGAAAGTATCCGAATTTTCGCGCCAAGACACGCGCCCTGAAACGGCCGGCGGCCTCGAATGGCGGAGGATGCGATGTGACGCGGGCAGTGGACGCCTCGCCCCCGGCCGTGCTAACCGGACGGTCCCACCATGAACTGCACCCTGTCCCTCGATTTCAAGGCCACTCGTTCTCGCTTGTGGCGAAACGCCCTCATCCTCATGCTGGCGGTCGGCGGCGGGTTCCTCGGGTGCAAGCAATCGCGCGGGGAGCGTTGCCAGCAGTCATCGGACTGTGGCGATGGTTTGACCTGCCTCGGATCCTGCACGAACACCGAAACCTCCTGCACCTGTCAGCCCGTCAACGGCGTTGGTACTGGTGGGACAACGGTCCCGCCCGGCTCGGGCGGTACGGGAGGCGGCGGCACAGGCGGCGAGGCTCAGGGTGGAACCGCGGGAATGGCCGGAACGGCGGGCGCGGGAGGCGCCGGGGGCGGAGCGGGGAGCGCTGGCGACGCGGGAGGTACGGCCGGCGGAAATGCCGGCGCGGGGGGAGTCGGGGGTGTGGCCGGAGCCGCGGGCGCGCCGGGCCAAGGCGGCGTGGCTGGCTCCGCTGGCGGTGCCGGCGGGGCGTGACCCGCCACCGATCGACGACGGCTGCCAGGTGCAGCGCCCCGGAAGCTCGGGACCACATCCAAAGTAAAGTATCCAAGTTACGCGCGAATCGGGTCCTGCTTCAGCATCTGGCACCGTGGTCGCGCGTTCCTTTTTGCGGCGCGTAGCCTGCAATCGACATCAACCGCAGGCTACGCGCCGCAAAAAGGTTCAAGCGGCCTGCGGCGCCCACACGAGTGGCGAGGTTGGCGCCGCGCGAAGCTCGGGTCAGTTGCTTCGGTCGCGTCAAGGTGAAGCCGGCTCGAACGGTGTGGCTCACTCCTGCGTGGCCATCCCCTAGCTATAGCTAGTAGCTATAGCTAGTCCAGGGTGCTACGGCCCGAGGCAACGGGCGTTGCTGGTCGCTGCCGCGATGGTCGAGACTGGCGTGTAGGTGCCGGCGTTCACGCACAAGATACGGTCGCCGGTGGCCTGGTCGATATAGGGCATCGCGGTCGCGCGGTCCCATTCCAGCGTCGCCCCGGCCCCCAGGGCGAACGTCGGCACGGCAGCGGCCACGGCCTGGTCGAGGTCGCCCGACGCCACCAGCGATTCGAGGACATCGTCGCCGATGGGCTTGAGGAACACGCCGAGGGTGATGCGATCGGGGATGCCGCCGGTCAGTGGCCCGGCCGAGGGGAAGGCGTACTTGAGATGCGAGCGAGTGAACGACGCCGGATCTTGCGCGGTCACCGCGATGGGCCCCGGAAGCGAGTTGTCCCCGTGGCTCACCGCCTGCCAGAACATCTGCACCGGCGCGCCGACCCCGTCGTAGACGCAATCGCGAATCAACCATAGGTCGGGATCGGCTGCGGCCTCGATCGGCTCGCCGGTCCGCACGCCGCTCTTGTAGAGCAGCGCCGTGCCAGCGTAGGCCGCGACGTTCACCCACAGCCGCCGATCTTGCGCGGCGCCGCTCGGGAAGGCGTGGCCCGCGCCCACGTTGTCCAGCGCCGCGGTGATCTTCTGGACGGCGTCGTCGTAGCAGATCGTCGCCTGAATCGTCGTGTCGAGCAGGGCCTGGACGGCCTGGGTTTGCGCCGCGGCATCATCGGGGCCGAGCGGCGGGAAGGGACCGAGGGCGACGTCGACCGCCGGAAAACCATGATCGTGCAGCCGCCGCACCTTCGTCGACACGGTCGACGCCGGGCCGTCGCTGCCCGTCATGTGGCACCCCGCGCAGCTGATGCCGTGTGGGGGGATCGCGAACAGTGTCTCCTGCCATTCCTGGAAGGTTCGCTCGAGGGCCAGGCCGTGCGCGTTGACGATGTCGTGACACGTGCCGCACGCGCTGGAGGACGCCGCCTGGCTGTCGTCGAGCAGCCCTGAATACGCGGCCCGGTGCGGCGGGCTGGCGACCGGATCGGGGATGGGACCGAACAACGTCCCGTCGGTGGCCAGCTTCAGGGGGTTGTCATGCGTGCCGTCCACCGACTCGACCGAATGACAGAAGAAGCACGTGACGCCCTTTTCGGCGGCGGGCACCGACGCCAGGTTCGTGCCGTCCTGGGTCAGTCCATCGCGGACCGCCATCGGCGCGTGACAGGTCACGCAGAAGTTCCCCAGCGCCCCGTTGGTCTCCCGCTGACCCCGCTGGTTCATGGCCACGAACACGGGATCGTCGCCGGCGTAGGCGTGCATGCTCCTCGCCCAGGCCGCGAATTGCGCCGGGTGGCAGCCTTTGCAGACAGCCGGATCTCGCAAGGCGCCGGAGTCGAGCACCGTGGGCGCCGCGCCACCGCCGCATGCGCCTGCCACGACGCCGAGCGCGACGATCAGAAGTGTCGCCGCCGATGTCCTTGCCGTCATCAACCGCCAGTATGAACCATGAGCAGCGGCGCGGTGCGGAAGGGCGCGGGGCCCGTGCGAATATTTTTCGCATGCCGCCCGGGTGTTTCATCGGGCAGAGTGGACCCATGGCAACCTTGCCGCCGCGAGACGCAGCTCGACGGTCCCCCCTGCTTGTCGGGTCGACCCTGCTCGCCGTCGGACTTTGCGCCTGCGGCGGGATGGATGGCCTGCCGCCGGCGGCGCCTGCATCTTTCTCCGGAGACTTCTTCCAGAGCGTGCAGAGCGCCTCGGGCATGATGCGGATCGACGTGCGCTGGTCTCCGGCCGTCCCCGCCGTCGGCGTCGACGCCGGGGAGCTCACGGTCACCGACGCGACCGGCACCCCCATCAGCGGCCTGACGCTGTCGATAGTTCCCTGGATGCCCGCCCACGGCCACGGCACGTCAGTGAAGCCCCAGATCGCGGAGACGGCCCCGGGCGTCTTCGTGGCCACCCCTCTCTACTTGTACATGTCCGGACACTGGGAGCTGCGCACGGCCATCGGGGGAGCCGACCTTGACACGGCGATACCATCGGTCGACCTCCCGTAACATCATCCTCATCCTCCTCGCGGGCGCGATCAGCACCGGGAGCGAGCGACAGGCGGTGGCGCAGGCGTGTTGCGCCGGGGGCGCGCTGGTCACACCGGCGCGGCTCGCGCTGCATGAGGACTACGGTGTGGGGATTCAGACGCGCGCGCGCAGCAACCTGGGCTCGTTCGATCCAGCGGGTCGCTTCGCTTCCTCCATGGGCGCGGAGGAGATCCTCGAACAGGACTTCGCGGCATCGCTTCGTATCTCCGAGCGTGGTCAGGCGAGCGTCGTCCTCCCGGCCGTGCAGACTCACCGAGAGGCGGGCGCGCTGACCGAATGGGGCGGTGGCCTCGGCGATCTGGCCGTGACCGGACGCTACGACTTCCTGCTCGCGTCGGAGTCACTGGCGTGGCCAGGCGTCGCGCTGCTCGTCGGCGTGACGTTTCCCACCGGGACCCCGCCCGACCAGGCGAAGCGCCGGCTCGCCACCGACGCCACGGGCGCAGGCACGTACGACGCAACCGTCGGGGTCGCCGTGGAGAAGACCCACGGCCACGCCTACGCTGGCCTGAGTGGCTGGGTCACCCATCGGTTCGACCGGACGGTCTCAGTCTCCGGGGCGCTGTCGATGCGGGAGTCCTTCGGCTTGCGATGGACCGCGCTCGCGGTGGGGGGCTACGTCTTCGACAGCGAGGCGGCGCTGGCCCTCTATCTGAACGTGTTCGGGGAAGGCGACGCCACCATCGATGGAGCAGGCGCCCAGAACACCAGCCTGAGACTAACGACGGCGGGCGCCGCCGCGGTCGTGCCATTTCGCGACGTCTGGCGGCTTCAGGCCGCTCTCTTCAGCGACCTGATGGTCTCCGGCCTGGGGCGCAACGAGCTCGCGGGTGTCGGACTGAGCGCCTCCCTCATCCGGGTGTGGATGTGAGGGCGAGTCGCGTCGCCGCCATGCTCCTGGGAGGGATCTTCGTGCCATCGGGCTGGGTCGCGACATCGAGGGCCGAGGCGCCGCCTCCGCCCCTGGGCGACGACCTCGTCCTCCGCGATGACGCCGGCCGGAGCGTTCCTGTGTCCACGATCACCGCCCAGCATCGGTTCACGGTCGTGGTGTTCTATTCCAACAGCTGTCCGTGTTTCGCGGCCCACGTTCAACGTCTCGGATCGCTGTCGGCCGAGCTTCGGAAGCGAGACGTCGCATTCGTCGCCGTCGATTCCGAGCGGCACGCCGCGGGCGAGACGTCCCAGCCCGCGGAGGCTGCCCCCGGGGTGCCACTCCTCCGGGACGAGGGGGGCACGCTGGCGCGCCGTCTCCACGCGCGCTTCGCGACGGAGGCCTTCGTCATCGATCGGGCGGGCGAGGTCCGGTACAGTGGCGGCCTCGACAGCGACCGTAAGCAACTGACGCCAACCGCCAAGATGTACTTGCATGACGCGCTCGACGGGTTGCTGCGATCGGACATGCCCCGCCACCAGACGGCGAAGGCGCTGGGATGCGCGCTGAGGTTGTTGTGACCGCGCCTTCGCGCGGACGGGCGCGCGAGGCCAGAATGTTCCCGGGGGCGAGGGCCCGACGGTGTACGATGAAAGCAGTGCGTGAGGAGGGTTTCCATGCTTCCGTCCAACACGAAACGCAGGTCCATGACGCGTAGATTCATTTCGCTGCTGGCGGTGACCGCCGCTGCTGTTCTCATATCAGTATCGGGCCGCGCGGAGGCGCACTTCAAACTGGACGCGCCGATTTGCTGGATGTCACAGGACGCCCGGGGCGGCCCGCAGAAGAACGGGCCGTGTGCCGCGACGGGGAATACCGCCCTCGGTGATCCCGCCGGAACGCCCACGAAGATGGTCAACGCTGTGACCGGCCAGATGATCACCGTCTCCGTGACCGCGACCGTTCCCCATCCGGGCTGGTACCGGATTGCGCTGGTCGAGGGAGCGAGCTCGACCCAGACGCTGACGTCGTTTCCCGATCCGGTGGCCATGGCGGGCACCAACTGCACGCCGGCCATCATGACCAATCCCGTCTGGTCGCCCACGCAGCCGGTGCTGGCGGATGGCCTTCCCGCCGGCTCCACGGCGAAGACGCAACAGATGGGATCACAGACGTTTCAGGTCAAGGTTCCCGCAGGGGCCAAGTGCACCGCCGCCACTCCTTGCGCACTGCAGGTGATCATGGTCATGACCGACCACCCTGCGAACGACTGCTACTATCACCACTGCGCCGACGTGACCTTCGACGGGACCTCCGGTGGCGGCGGTGACAGCGGGGCGGGGGGAATGAGCAGCGTCGGCGGCGCGAATGGTGCCGGAGGAAACAGCAGCACCGGCGGAGCATCCGGCACGGGCGGCGCGACGGGCACCGGCGGCGCTACCACCGCGGCGGGCACCGGCGGTGAGACCGCCACGGGGGGAACGACCAGCACGGGCGGCAGCACTAGCACCGGCGGTGTCACCAGCAGCGGCGGGGCCAGCGCCACAGGGGGAACGACCAGCACGGGCGGCTCCAACGCCTCTGGTGGCTCGAACGGTTCCGGCGGCCGGGATGGTTCGGGCGGTGTGAACGGCTCGGGTGGTGCCTCGTCCGGGCAGACGTCGCAGTCATCGAACGGCTGCGCTTTCGCCGAGGGCCCCGGATCCGGGCCGGTCGCGGCGATTGGCGTGGGGCTCATCCTGGGTTTGACCGCGGTCAGGCGTCGGCGCCACCGGCGCTGAAGAAGCGAAGCCGTCTTCACTTACGGCGCAATGGCTCGGGAGGGCTTGGCCCATCGGTCTCCGGAGGCGAGCCTCGCGGTCGTTGTTTTCGGGGCAATGGCACTGGCGACGACACTCGGCTGCATGCCGCCGGTCGAGTCCAGCGTCGACGCCTCCGGTGCCTGCAAGTTCGAGGCGCCTCCCGCGAGCTGCCCGACGGCCGCGCCCAGCTTTGGCACGAGCGGCAATCAGGGCGCGACCGCCATCAATCAGATCATCCAGTCCAGTTGCGCGGTCTCCAACTGCCACGCCCCCACGGGAACGGAATCGAAGGTTCCCTTCCAGACCTACGCGGAGATCCTGTCCGCCGTCCAGGCGACCTCGTTTTCTTTCGTGAGCTACATCAGCAACTGTCGAATGCCTCCGGCCGGATATCCGCAGCTCTCCGCAGGCGACCGCACGAGCTTGCTCACCTGGATAACCTGCGGCGCGCCCAACAACTGACCACAATGGGACGTTACTTCTCGTTCCACCGACGGCCGACGATCCGACACGTTGGCTGCGCCGGCACTGCGCTCGTGTACCGGAGTACACTCCGATGCGGAGATCTGCTCGTCACGGCACCTGGACGAAGAACGCGGCGTGCCCGTGAGGCGAATCATCGGCGGTGTCATCGCAGAGCTCGTTGAAATGGAACCTGACGGTCCACTTCCCGGGGGCATCGAAGCGCATGGGCCCCACCTTGTAAGTCCCGGAACCGGCGGGAGACTCGACCGATGTCACGCGTGACGTGTCGGCCGGATGGGTGTCGGTGAGGAAGACCTCCAAGGTCACGTCTCCCCCGGTCAGGGGCGCGAGGGCTGGCGTGCTGGCCAGTTCCTTGACCGATACCGTGAACGTGACGTCCGTGTTCTCGAAGATCGGCGAGGAGGTCCAGGACACGCCGTACTTGCAGTCGTCGTCGTCGCCGGCGCTCCCGTTCAGCGTTGCTCCAAAGTCGGAAGTGGCGGCGCCGCCGTCGTCCGGGGCCGCGGCGTCGCTCGTGTCCGCGAGCAGCGCGGGGCTCGCTACCTTCACGGCCCTCGGCGACAAGGGCACCCGCGAGGTCAGGGCCGCGCCAGCAGAGCTGCTGTCGGCGATGCACATGGCGAGCGACTCCGTCTTCGTGACGTTGACGATCGTGCCGCCCGCGGACCTCGTCGGCACGTCACAGGTGCACAGGCCGATTGTCACGGGCGCCATGCCGGCGCAATGCGTGTCGGCCGGTTGACCGGTTATGGGACCTCCAGGGGTGCCGGCGCTGCTGCCACAACCAATCGCGGAGAGCAGCAAGAGCGTGTGTTTCGATGAGCGTCGCATCATGTCGGCCAGATTAGGGCACCGTCGAAGAACTGGCTCTGCGAAAAATATTCGCACCCCCTGGCATTAGCCGCGTGCCCCCGATCGGGCGGCGGTCAGCCCGGGACGCAGATCGGGAACATCACGGTGTCGGCTGCGCCGCCCGCGGTCGTGACGTCGAAGGTGATCTCCCAGTAGCCGCCCATGAACAGATAGAGCGGGTCGATCACGAATTCGTCGCTGACCGCCGGATCGGTCTTCTCGGTGATCACCGGAACAATCGACGACGAGTGCCGGTGGTCGGGCATGTAGGGGTGGACGCTGAGGATCCGTCCGCCGCTCGGCGCCCCGGCGCCGTCGAGGAACTGCATGGTCCAGGTGTTGATCCCCTTGATGGGAGGGCCAGGCTGGCTGGACAGCAGGGTCAGGGTGACCGCGCCGTCCGTGGCGGTGCGCTGCATGCCCGCCGTGTAGGGTGTGGCGCGCGTCTCGCCGACGCACGACACGTAGGCTCCACCTTCCCCGGGAACGATCGCCGATCCATCCCCACCAGCCTGGGGCGAGCCCCCTCCGCAGCCAGCGCCGACGATCCCACAAAACGCCCAGACCGCTACGCAGCTGACTGTGGGGATACGCCTGGCGGGCATGGAGACCTCCAAACCACTCGATTCGCGGAGACCTCGTCCGCATGAGCGCACGAGGGATCAAACCAACATGATAGCACCCCTCCACCCGTCGATCAGAACGCGCGTGCAGAACGCGCGTGATCGGACGCCCGCGACGCTCAGGGAACCCGGACGTAGAAAGCGGCGTGGCCGTGAGGTGAATCAGCGGATTCGTCGGAGCAAGGCTCGTTGAAATGGAATCGGACGGTCCACATGCCCGGGGCATCGAACTGAATGGGGCCGACCTGGTAGGTGCCTGAACCTGCTGGCGATTCGAGAGATTTCGAACGTGACACGTCCGCCACGTGCAGCAACGTCAGGAAGGCCTCCAGGCTCACGACCCCGCCCGTCGCCGGGAGCAGCGGAGGCACGCTCGCCAGCTGCTGGAGGCTGACGGAGAATGTCACGTCGGTATTTTCGCGGATGGGGGTTGATGTCCAGGAGACACCGTATTTGCAGTTGTCGTCGTCGCCCGCGGAGCCATTCATGGTGGGGCCAAAGCCGAAGAGCAGGGGACTGCCCCGGTTCGCTTCAGCGCCGACGTCCAGGGGCTGGTTCGATGCAGGTGCCGCGGTCGCAGGTGTCGTCGCTCGGGAACCGGCGTCCGCCGACAGGGCCAGGCCCGGCAGCGAAACCTTCGCGAAGCCCACGGCGCCGTCCTCGATGCACATCGCGACCGACTCCGATTTCGTCACTGTGATGGCCGTGCCCGCGTCCGAGATCGACGGGACGGTACAGGGACACAGGCCGACCGGTTGAGGCGCCACCGCGGCGCAGTGGGTGTCCAGCGGCTGGCCCATGATGGGCCCGCCGGCCGGAGCGGACCCGCCTCCGCATGCGGCCGCGGAGAGAAGCACGGCCAGCCCGGTCCTCGCTGGGCCGCGCGTCATCGAGAGTCGGAGGTCCAAGCGGGGCACCCCTCGCGTTCAGCTATCGTCATCCGTGACCAGCTCGAACCGGACCTCGGTGATCTCGTACTCGCGCATGCCTTTGCCGGTCTTGAGCGTCACCGTGTCGCCCTGCTCCCTGCCGATCATCGCGCGCGCGAGCGGCGCCGAGATGGCGATGCGGCTCTCCTTGATGTCCGCCTCGTGGTCACCCACGATGCTGTACGTGACCTGCTCGGCGGTGTCGCCGTCGGTGAGCCTGACGGTGGCCCCGAACACCACCCGCGTCCCCGACAGCTTCGACGGATCGATGACGTCGGCCTGGGCCAGGATCGATTCGATCTCGCGCGAGCGGCCCTCGATGAAGCTCTGGCGCTCCTTCGCGGCGTGGTACTCGGCGTTCTCGCGCAGGTCGCCGTGCGCCCGCGCCTCCTCGATGTCCAGGACGTTCTTGGGCCGCTCCACCTCGCGCAAACGCTTCAACTCGTCCCTGAGGGCCCGCTGCCCGCGCGGGGTCATCGGAAAACGATCTGCCATTTTTCGTCCCCTTCGACTAGTGTACCGTCCGCGAAATAGGCGCAACGCTGGGCCGACGATCCTGCGCCCCCGCTTCGTTGCTCC
>CAYUFS010000022.1:0-113 GCA_964443975.1 uncultured Myxococcales bacterium
GCCGTCGAGCAACTCCGTGGGGGTCTCGCAGGGGGCCTTCCGAGGCCCCTTGCGCCGCAGCAGCGGGAGGTCCAGCTTTGCTGGACCGGCCTCGCCGTCGAGCAACTCCGTGG
>CAYUFS010000022.1:213-78956 GCA_964443975.1 uncultured Myxococcales bacterium
GGGTCTCGCAGGGGGCCTTCCGAGGCCCCTTGCGCTTCTCAGTTGCTGAAGTCGTTCACGGCGATGCCGAGGTGCTTCATCTTCACGTGCAGGGTCTTGAAGTCGGTCTGCAAGGCGCGAGCGGCCTGGCTCTTGTTCCCGCGGGTGGTGCGCAACGTCTCGCAGATGATCAGGCGCTCGGCCTCGCGCGCGGCTTCCTCGGCGGCGTCCTTCAACGACCGGCCGGTCAGCCCGGCGAGCTTCGCGATGGGAGCGACGGGGCCTACGGCGGCCGAGCGACCGAGGAAGCGCTGAACCGCGCCCGGATGAAGCACGACGTCCTTGGCCTCGAGGACCGCCTGGCGAATGACGTTGCGAAGCTCGCGCACGTTGCCGCACCACTCGTGGGTCTGCAGAAGCTGCATGGCCTCGGGCGCGATCTCGCGGACCGGGCGCTTGAGCTCGACGCGCACCTCTTCCAGGAAGCGCTGCGCGAGGTGAGGGACGTCGCCGGGACGATCGCGCAGCGCCGGCAGGGAGATCGTGTACTGCGCGAGCCGAAAGTACAGGTCGGCGCGGAACAGGCCATCCTTCACGCGGGCCTGAAGATCGTTGTTGGTGGCCGCCACGAAGCGCACGTCCATGGGCGTCGAGTCCGTCGCGCCGACCGCCAGCACCTGCCGGGATTCGAGCGCGCGCAGCAGCTTCGCCTGCAAGGTCAGCGGCAGATTGCCGATCTCGTCGAGGAAGAGCGTGCCCCCTTCGGCGAGCTGGAAGTGTCCCTTCCGGCGGCGGTCCGCGCCCGTGAACGAGCCCTTCTCGTGCCCGAACAGCTCCGATTCGAGGAGGGCCTCGGGGATGGCGCCGCAGTCGATGGCGATGAAGGGCTTCGCGCGCCGCTCGCTCTGGCGGTGGATGGCCTGCGCGACGAGATCCTTGCCCGTCCCCGTCTCGCCGAGCACCAGCACCGAGAAGTTCGATGACGCGACGGTCTGGACCTGATCGATGATCTCGCGGATGGGCGGGCTGCTGCCCATCTGGGCGGCCAGGCCTCCGCCCTCGCCGAGCTGCCGGCGCAAGTCGTCGACCTCCAGCTTCAGCGCCTTGGTCTCCACGGCCCGCCGGACCACGCGCACGACCTCGACTGGATCGATGGGCTTGGTCAGGTAGTCGAACGCGCCGAGCTGGGTCGCGCGCACGGCCGATCGGACCATCGTGTCGCCTGTCAGCATCACCACAGGCGCGCTGGAGGTGATGAAGCGCATGCGGTCGAGCACGCCCAGGCCGTCGAGCTCGGGCATGTGAAGGTCGAGCAGGATCAGATCGGGCGTGTCCGCGACGATGCGGTCCAGGCCGATGAGCCCGTTGTTCGCCACGATGACCTCGAAGCCTTCGGTCGTCAGGAGCTTGCGCAGCAAGCGCTGCGTGCCCTCGTCATCATCTATGACGAGGACTTTCATGGCGACGCCACCAGCGCCCGGGCCCTGAAACCGTGGTTGACAACCCCCCCCTGGAATTCGCGCCATAAGGTCACGGCCCCATACTCGGCGGGTCAGGCGGCCACCTTGATGGGCGCCCGGGGATTTTTGGCACGCGGCCCGCTGGCCCCGGCCCGATCGATTGGTCCCGGCGGGGCGTCGCTATGGAATCCCCACCCGAGATCTGGCGACTCCGCCATGGGGCCGGTCGTCGGCGCGGCGTGATCTCGACGGCGAAGGGCCGCCGTCGCGGCCTTCGGGGGCGCGGCGGCGAGCGGCACCGATCTGGCAATGGCCGTCAGCACGCTCATGACGCCCCGCCCAAGGAACCCCCATGACCTCGATTGACGAGACGGACGAGATCGTCAAGGAGTTCCTCGTCGAGAGCTACGAGAACCTCGATCGATTGGACCGCGATCTCGTGGCGCTGGAGCAGAACCCGAGCTCGGCGGAGTCCGTGGCCAGCATCTTTCGCACCATCCACACGATCAAGGGGACGTGCGGCTTCCTGGGCTACGCCCGCCTCGAGGCGGTCGCCCACGCCGGTGAGAACCTGCTCAGCCGCCTGCGCGATCGCGAGATCGTCCTCAGCGCGGAGATCACCACCGCCCTCCTCAGCACCGTCGACGTCATCCGCGAGATGCTGGCGGCCATAGAGAAGAGCGGACAGGACGGGGACCGCGACTACCCCGAGCTGGTGGCGCGGCTTCACGAGTTGCAAAGCGGGGCCGTGGCGCCGGCGCCGGCGCCCGTGGCCGCTCCTCCCCCGAAGGCCGTCCCGCAGCCGCTCCCCGTCGCCACCACGGCGGCACCGGCGACCATGCCGTCCTCGGCCCCGGCCGCGGCCGCGCCGATCGTGCTCCCGGCACCGACATCCGCCTCGCCTGCCAAGGCCGCCCTCGCTCCCGGCAAACCAGCGCCAGCCGCCACGCCGCCCCTCGCGGCGACGGCGCCGGAGCGCGCCCCCTCGAACGAGCCGGCGGACACCCGCGCGGCCTCCGCCGTGACCGATACGTACGTCCGCGTCGACGTTGGCGTGCTGGACAAGCTGATGAACCTCGTGGGCGAGCTCGTGCTCGCGCGCAACCAGATCCTGCAATTCGTGGCCAGCGCCGACGACCCCAGCTTCACCGCCACCTCCCAGCGCCTCAACCTGATCACCACCGAGCTGCAGTCGGGGGTGATGAAGACCCGCATGCAGCCCATCGGCAACATCTGGGAGAAGCTGCCCCGCGTGGTCCGCGATCTGTCGCTGGCCCTCGGCAAGCGGATCCACATCGAGATGGAGGGACGCGAGACCGAGCTCGACAAGACCATCATCGAGGCGATCAAGGATCCGCTGACTCACCTGGTGCGAAACTGCGTCGACCACGGCCTCGAGACCGAGGCCGAGCGGGTGGCGGCGGGCAAGGACCCGGAGGGGCGGCTGTCGCTGCGCGCCTTTCACGAGGGCGGGCAGGTGAACATCGAGATCTCCGACGACGGCGCCGGCCTGAACCTGGACCGCATCCGCGCCAAGGCCGTCGAGCGTGGGCTGCTGTCGGCGGACCAGGCAGCGCGCCTCGCGGATCGCCAGGTCTGCGACCTCATCTTTCTTCCGGGGTTCTCCACGGCCGAGAAGGTCAGCAACGTCTCCGGGCGGGGCGTGGGCATGGACGTCGTCAAGACGAACGTCGAGCGCATCGGCGGCATCGTCGACCTCGTGAGCCGGCCCGGCCTCGGGACCACCTTCCGCATCAAGATTCCGCTGACCCTCGCCATCATTCCGGCGCTCATCGTCACGAGCGGGGGCGATCGCTACGCCATCCCCCAGATCAGTCTCCTCGAGCTCGTGCGCCTCACGGGAGCCCAGGTGAAGGACTCCATCGATTCGATTCACGGGACGCCGGTGTGCCGGCTGCGCGGCAGCCTGCTGCCGCTCGTCGATCTGGGACGCGAGCTCGGCTTCGGCGACCCCCGCGAGCCCCTGAAGCTGGCCGAGGCCGAGACGGTGAGCATCGTGGTCCTGCAAGCGGACAATCACCGCTTCGGCCTCATCGTCGACCGCATCACCGACAGCGAGGAGATCGTCGTCAAGCCGCTCGGCAAGCACCTGAAGGGCATCCCGGCCTTCGCGGGCGCGACGATCATGGGCGATGGGCGGGTCGCGCTGATTCTGGACGTCCTCGGGCTCGCCCAGGTGGCGAGGGTGGTCGGCCAGGGCCAGGACCGCACGAAGTCGAAGCGAACGCAGACCGTCGAAGCCTCGGAGCGCCGCAAGCAGAGCCTGTTGCTGTTCAGCCTGTCCGATGGCCGGCCCGTCGCCGTGCCGCTGTCGATGGTCGCTCGGCTGGAGATCTTCGACGCGCGCACGGTCGAGGCGCTGCAGGACTACCGGGTCGTCCAGTATCGCGGCGAGGTGCTCCCGCTGCTGGACGTCGACACCCTGATGGGCACCGGCGCCGCGAACTGGGACGCCGAGGGTCCCCTGCACGTGGTGGTGCACGGGGTCGGCGACCGCCACATCGGCCTCGTGGTGCGGCGGATCATCGACGTCGTCGAGGAGCACGTCGACGTCAAGCGCCCGACCTCGGGCCGGAGCGCGAGCGGCGTGCTCGGGTGCGCCGTCATCCAGAAGCGCGTGACGGAGATGCTGGACCTGGACGCCATGTTGCGGCTGGAGGCGGGGCGCTTCTTGGCCGGCGACGAGACCACGACAGGGGCGGAGGGCTGAGATGGAGAGCATTCAATTCACCACCTTCTCGGTGGACGGCGTCTACTTCGGCGTCGACGTGAACGGGGTCCAGGAGGTCCTGCGCTATCAGACGATGACGCATGTGCCGCTGGCGCCGTCAGTCGTGAAGGGCCTCATCAACCTGCGCGGCCAGATCGTGACCGCCATCGACCTGCGACAGCGGCTGGGCATGCCCCCCCGCCCCCCGGGCACGTTGCCCATGAACGTCGTCCTGCGCCTGGACGACGGACCGGTCAGCCTGCTGGTCGACGACATCGGCGACGTCCTGACGGTGTCGCCGCATCTCGCCGAGCCGCTCCCCGAGACGATGCAGCACCTTGGCCGCGAGCTGATCACCGGCGTCTACAAGCTGAGCGGCCGGCTGTTGCTGATCCTCGACGCGGAGCGCGCCGTGACGTTCCACAACGGGCGGCTCCGCGGCAGCGACGACAACCATCACGCGGCCGCCGCCACCCCTTCCAATCCGCAATGACCCCTCCGAGGAGAACCATTCCATGAAGAACCTGAGACTGAACCAGAAACTGATCGCCGGCTTCGGCCTGATCCTGGGCATCTTCGCCTCGGTCGGGGTCGTCGTGAGCCACAGCTTGCAAGGCGTGAGGGCCGGCGGCGAGATCATGCGCACGCACTCGATCCCGGGAATGTTCCAGCTGGCGTCAATCCGGAAGCTCTCGAACGCCAACTTCCTCCTCGCTCAGTCCGTGGCCCTCACCGAGGATCCGGCGGCCCGGGACCGCCTGGAGGTCGAGATGACCGAGAACACGCGGCAGCGCCTCGAGCTGTTCCCGAAGTACGAGGCGCTGATCGACACGCCCGAGTTGCGCGGCCACTTCGACGAGCTCAAGCGCGCGACCGACAGCTGGAGCGCGCTCAAGCCCAGGATCTTCGCCGCCGCGAACGCCAACGACCAGAAAGAGGCGAGGCGAATCTTGAACGTGGAAGGCGCGCCCATTCGCGCCGCGTTCGACGCGGCGATGAAGGCCCTGTTCGCGTCCTCGGAGAGCGGGACGCGCGAGACCGCCGACGCCATCGTCGCCTCCGCGACCGCCATGGCGACCATCCTGTGGGGGGGGATCGCGCTGACGCTCGCATTCGGAATCATCGTCGCCCTGGTCATCGCCCGCAGCATCACGCGGCCGGTGGCCTCGCTGGTCGAGCACGTCACCCGTGTCGGCCAGGGTGACCTCGCGTCTCGCTGCGACTACAGCTCGCGCGACGAGATCGGCCAGCTCAGCGATTCGTTGAATCGCATGACGGGCGACCTGAAGATGGCGCAGGGCCAGGAGGCCGTGCGCACCGAGCAGGACCGCGAGACGCAGCGCGAGCTGCAGATGAAGGTCGACAGCTTGCTCAGCGACGTGCGGCGGATCGGCGACGGCGACCTGACGCAGCAGATCTCGGTCAAGGGCGCCGACGCCATCGGGCAGCTCGGCGAGGGCATCGAACACCTGTCCTCCGAGCTGAACCGAAACATGTCCGCCATCGCGCACAACGCCCAGACCCTCGCCGCCTCGGCCGAGGAGCTGAGCGCCACCTCGCAGCAGATGGCCTCCAACTCCGAGGAGACCTCCAACCAGGCGGGCTCGGTGTCCTCCGCGGCCGAGCAGGTCAGCAAGAACGTGCAGACCGTGGCCACGGCCGGCGACGAGATGACGGCCTCCATCAAGGAGATCGCGAAGAACGCGCACGAGGCCACCAAGGTGACGATGACGGCCGTCGAGGTGGTGCGCTCCGCGAACGCCACCATCAGCAAGCTGGGTGACAGCTCGATGGAGATCGGCAAGGTCATCAAGGTCATCACCTCCATCGCGGAGCAGACCAACCTGCTCGCGCTGAACGCCACCATCGAGGCGGCGCGCGCCGGCGAGGCCGGCAAGGGCTTCGCGGTCGTCGCCAACGAGGTGAAGGAGCTGGCCAAGGAGACCGCGAAGGCGACCGAGGACATCAGCCTTAAGGTCGATGCCATCCAGGGAGACACCGCCGCCGCCGTGAAGGCCGTCGAGGAGATCCGCGGCATCATCAACCAGGTCAACGACATCGCCACCACCATCGCCGGCGCGGTCGAGGAGCAGACGGCCACCACCAACGAGATCGGCCGCAGCGTGTCCGAGGCCTCCCGCGGCGCCACCGAGATCGCCCGCAACATCAGCGGCGTGGCGCAGGCCGCCCAGAACACCGCCGCCGGCGCCGGCGCGACCCTGACCGCAGCGTCCTCGCTGGCCCAGCTCGCCTCCGAGCTCCAGGCGGTGGTCGGCCGCTTCAAGCTGGACGGCCGGCCTCGCGCCACCGCTCAGTCGGTCGCGCTCCGCTCGGTCAACGGTGCCGGTCGCGGCAACGGAACCTCTCATCGCAGCAACGGCTCGGCGGCTTGAGCCCCCTTCAACCAGGAGATCAGACGTGCAAGCTCTAGTCGTCGACGATTCGCGCGCCATGAGGATCATCATCGGGCGGGTCCTCAAGGAGATCGGTTTCGAGGTGCTCGAGGCTGGCCACGGCGGCGAGGCCATCGAGCGGCTGAAGGCGGCCCCCGGCGTGTCGCTGGCGATGGTCGACTGGAACATGCCGGTCATGAACGGCCTCGAGCTGGTCACGGCCGTGCGCGCCGACGCCCGCTGGGCGCACGTCACCGTCATCATGGTCACGACGGAGAGCGAGTCGGGCCAGATGCTGAAGGCCCTCGACGCCGGCGCCAACGAGTACGTCATGAAGCCCTTCACCGTCGACATTCTCAAGGAGAAGCTCGCGATGCTCGGCGTGATACCGCAAGGAGGCTCCTCGTGAATCCCCACTTCCCAGATCCGAACACCCTGGCGACGCTGGTCACCAACGTGACGAACACGATGTGTGGCATCTCGTTCGAGCCGGACCACGACTACCAGCACGACGCGGACGCCCCGTGGCGCCTGGCGACCCTGGCGATCCCGGGCCAGCGATCGATCGTCGTGGCGCTGTGCTCCAGCCTGGCGGGCTGCCAGGCGCTCGGCGCCGCGCTGTTCTCCTGCCCAGCGGACACGCTGGATCAGTCGATGCTCGACGACTCCCTCTGCGAGCTGCTCAACATGGCGGCCGGTCAGATCAAGAGCGCGCTCGGCCTCGACCAGGCGCTGGGCTTGCCGAAGATCGTCGAGGAGCCCGATCTCAACAAGAAGGTGGAGCGGGCGGTACGTGAGGGCGTGATGCTGCGAAGTCCCCAGAATCACGGCCTCCTCATCTGGGTTTCCGAGGGCGGGCTCTAGGTTTTCCGTAAGGCGAAGAGGAGACGACGATGACCAGAATATTGACAGTCGACGACAGCCGGGCGGTCCGCATGATCGTGACCAAGCAGATCCGCGACCTCGGCTTCGACGTCGAGGAGGCGGAGGACGGCCTGCTCGGCCTCGCGCAGATGGAGGAGACGAAGTTCGACCTCGTCGTCCTCGACGTCACCATGCCGAACCTCGACGGACCAGGGATGCTCACCCAGCTCCGCGAGCGAGGCGATCAGACGCCGGTCCTGATGCTGACCTCGGAGTCGAAGCGGTCCATCGTCGCAGGCCTCATGAAGCTCGGGATCAGCGACTACATCCTGAAGCCGTTCAAGCCGGACGAGCTTCGCGCCAAGATCCTGAAGGCGCTGAAGCAGGAGCCCGCGGCCGCGGCGGGAGCGGCGACGGCCGAGGAGGAAGCGCCCGACCCCACGCCTGCCGCGCAATCCGTCGTCTCGGGCGGATCGAACCGCTCGGACGCCGCCGCGGCCAAGCCGTTCTTCGACCTGCTGGTGATCGACGACATGGAGAACGTGCAGAAGCGCCTGCGCCAGTTGCTGCCCGAGCACCTCACCTTGGCGGGCGCCATCAACGGCCAGACCGCCATGACGCTGTGCCGCGAGCGCATCTTCCGCGTCATCCTCATCGACAGCGACATGCCCGACGTGAACACCGCGTCGCTCGTGAAGTCCATCCGCCTGCTGCAGCCGAGCGCCGCGCTCGCGCTGCTGTCGCTGCGGACGACGAACAACGTCCTCGGCGAGGCCCGGGAGCTCGGCCTCGACACGGTGCTGTTCAAGCCCTTCACCTCCGAGGGCGTCGAGGAGTTCCTGTCGAAGTACTTCGACAACCAGGAGCTGGTGGTCAAGGAGGACGACCTCATCCGCGTGGCCGCGTTCAAGGGCCGCGAGGACCGCATCCCCGGCTACTTCCTGCGGGTGTCCGCGCTGGCGGCGAAGACCCTCGACGAGATCGCCGCGGCCTGCTTCGCCGAGGCCATCGTGGATCTGTCCCGCCTGCCCGCGCAATCGGCCAAGCCGGCGGCGCTCGTGATCGAGCTCGGCGAGCACGCCCGCAAGGTCGGCATCGAGATCCGGATCGTGGGCTCCCCCGAGGTCATCCAGCTGCTCCGGCAGTACTCCGACACGGCGGGCATGACGGTGTTCCCGACGGTCGAGCAGGCGCGCGGGGCCGGGGCGGCTGCGTGATGAGCGCCGCCGGAGCTCCCGCGCACGATCAGACGCGCCTGGCCGACCAGCTGGAAGCGATCGTGATGAAGAAGATCGCGAACGATCAGCTCGTCATCCCGGCGCTGCCCTCGGTGGCCGCGCGCTGTCTGTCGCTGCTCAAGAGCCCCGACTTCTCCATTCGCGAGGTCTCGAACATCCTCGAGAGCGACCCGATGCTCGCGGCCAAGCTGCTGAAGCTGGCCAACAGCGCGGCGTTCGGGGGCCGCAACTCGGTCACCAGCATCACGAACGCGGTCACGCGGGTGGGCGCGCAACACCTCAAGAACCTGCTCATCGAGGGGTCGGCGCGCAAGCTGTTCGAGTCCGGCGACCGGCACATCGCCGAGGCGAACGGCAAGCTCTGGACGCACTCGGTCGCGGTGGCGGTCGTGGCGCGGGATCTCACCGCCATCTGCGGCGGCGGCGAGCCCGACGCCGCTTACCTCTCGGGTCTGCTGCACGACGTGGGCAAGCCGGTGGTCGCGGCGATGTTGCTCGACGTCGAGCGCGCCATGCAGGACATGCGCAAGCGCACGAACTGGATCAACGGCGACGAGTGGATCGAGGTCATCCAGCGAACCCACCGCAAGATCGCCGTCTCGCTGGCGGAGAAGTGGCAGCTGCCCGACACCGTCATGCGCACGATCCGCGACTGCGAGGAGTACGACAACGCCGACCGGCTCTCGGCCTCGAACATCGTCCGCTTCTCGAACGCCCTGGTCAAGCAGGAGGGGATCTATGTCGGCGCGGTGGCGAAGGACGACAACGACGCTCTCGTGATGATCGGGAAGTCTCTCCTCGGCCTCGACGACGACGCGGTGAAGCGAGGCGCGGCGGGGCTGGCGGCGGTTCGAAAGCAGCACCCGTGATGCAACCCTCGAACAAGTCAGCGACTCCGACAGCGACGCGGCAGGGCCGCGCGCCATGACGCTCGCGGCCTCCGCGAATCCCGATTCGGTCGCCCGCTTGCGGGTCCTCGTGGTCGACGACTCCGTCGTAGTCCGGCGGATGCTGACGACCGCCATCGACCGGGATCCGGCGCTGCAGGTGGTGGGCACCGCCTCGAACGGCCGCCTGGCCCTCGCCAAATTGCAGCAGTCCCCGTGCGATGTCGTGACGCTCGACGTGGAGATGCCGGAGCTCGGCGGCCTCGAGACGCTCGCCGCCATCCGCCGACAGTTTCCGCAGCTCCCGGTGTTGATGTGCAGCTCGATGACCGAGCGCGGGGCCGTCACGACGCTCGAGGCCCTGTCCCGCGGCGCCAACGACTACATCACGAAGCCGACCACGGACGCCGCGCAGAACGGTTTCGGCTCCGAGCTGGTCGAGAAGATCAAGACGCTGGGCCGCGCGATCCGCAGGCCCGTCGAGCCTGTGCAGGCGCGGCGCACGGTGACACCGCCCCCGTCCCCCGCCCCACCGGCGCCAAGGTCCGCGGCGGCCGAGCCCGCCGCCGCCATCGCGATCGGGACGTCGACGGGTGGCCCGAACGCGCTCGCGGAGGTGATCCCGCAGCTCCCGGCCGGCCTGGCGGTGCCCGTGTTCATCGTCCAGCACATGCCGCCCGTGTTCACGAAGATGCTCGCCGACCGGTTGGCCCGGGTGTCGGCCCTGCCCGTGCACGAGGCCCGCCAGGGGGACCTCGCGCAGGCCGGGCACGTGTACATCGCACCCGGCGACTGGCACATGACGGTGGTCCGGGAAGGCGCGCGCGTCAGCATCTCCTTGAACCAGGGCCCGCCCGAGAGCTCCTGTCGGCCCGCGGTCGATCCGTTGTTTCGCTCCATCGCCGCCGCGTACGGCCCGGCCGCGCTCGCCGTGGTGCTGACGGGCATGGGCAAGGACGGCCTGAACGGCTGCGAGCTGATTCGCGCGGCGGGTGGCGTCGTGCTCGCCCAGGACGAGCCGACCTCGGTGGTCTGGGGGATGCCGGGCTTCGTGGCGGGCGCCGGCCTCGCGGACGAGGTGGTGCCGTTGCAAAGGGTGGCGGCCGCCATCGTGCGGCGCACCCGCGGCGGTCGCGCCGGGGGCGGAACGCCATGATGCCGCCCAGCCCGGCAGCGTCGCAGTTCCTGCGCAAACTGATCCTCAAGGGCTCGGCGATCGTCCTCGATGATCAGAAGGACTACCTGCTGCAAGCCCGGCTCGGGCCCCTGATCGAGAAGGAAGGTCTCACGACCTGGGACGAGCTCGTGAGGCGCCTCACTGCGCCCGGCACCGTCGCGCTTCGCCAGCGGGTGATCGAGGCGGTGACGACCCACGAGACCTCGTTCTTTCGGGACTGGCACCCCTTCGAGGCGATGCAGGCGCACCTGCTTCCAGCGCTCGCCCTCGAGAGTCGCAAGCGCGCCATTCACATCTGGTCGGCGGCAGCGTCGAGCGGTCAGGAGATCTACAGCCTGGCGTTCCTCGCGGCGCAGCAGCCGGGCATGGACCTCGGTCACGTCCGCTTCATCGCCACCGACATCTCGTCCGAGATCCTCGCCAAGGCGCGCGACGGGAAATACAGCCAGCTGGAGGTGAGCCGCGGGCTCCCCGCGCGCCTTCTGTTGCGCTACTTCGACAAGCTGGGCGTCGAATACCGGGTCAAGGATGACATCCGCCGGCTGATCGAGTTCCGTCCCCTCAACCTGATCGAAGCCTGGCCGGCCCTGCCCGAGATGGACGTCGTGTTCCTGCGCAACGTCCTCATCTATTTCGACGTCCCCACGAAGCGCCTGATCATCGACCGCATCGCCCGCACCATGCGCAAGGGCGGCTATCTGTTCCTGGGAGGGGTCGAGAGCACGCTCAACCTCACCGACCGCTTCACGGAGGTCCACGTGGGAAAAACCACGTGCCACCAGCTGGCCCGATGAGTGACGGCGGTAGCTGCCCGAGGGCCGAGCGAGGCGCGTCATGACGAAGTTGCCTAGCCCCGAAACCCTCGCCGCCGTGGTGTCGAACGTGACCGAGAGCCTGTGCGGCTTCGCGTTCGTTCCGGGGGAGCCGTTCGCCGCGAGCGAGCCCGTGCGCGGCCGCATGTTCATCGTCCCGTTCGATGGCGACCGGCAGATCAGCGTGTTGCTCTCGTGCGATCGCGCCGGGAGCCAGGCGCTGGTGGCCGCGCTCTCCCAGGTCAACCCGGATACGGTGTCGGACGAAATGGCGGGCAATGCCATTCGCGAGCTGCTGAACCTGATCGCGGGGCGCCTGCATCGCACGCTGGAATTCGCCGCCCCGACCGCGCTCCGGCAAGCGACGCTCGTTACCATCCCCGATCTCGAGCGCCCGGACAACGCCGAGGCGATCCTGTTGCGAAGCACCGGAGCGATCGACGCGCGCCTGTGGATCATCGAACGCGCGCCCGAAATCGGGGCCTGAGCGCTCCGAGGCCGGATCGCCCGATGCCCTAGGCCTCTCGACCGACCGGCATCGACGTCAGCAGGTTCGGTGTCAAAACACGGCGCCCAGCCCCAGGGCGCCGATGGCCCCCACGTGCCTGGTCTCGACGAGACGAAACTTGAGCGCGGACAGGCCCGCGGTGGCGCTGACGACGAAGCGGTCGATCGAGTAGGTCGCGAGCGGCCCGGTCACCAGCTCCCAGTCGGGCTCTCCGATCGGTTCATGGGCGTCCCGTTCGAGATCGATCCGGAATCGAGAGTCGAGGCCGACTTGCAGATTTCGGGTCAACGCGTGCAGCCCCGCCAGGCGGAAGTCGCCGTAACGCTCGCCATCCTGCAGGCCCAACCCGTAGCCCAGGTTGCTGACCAGCCTGGTGTCACCGAAGCTCCGGGACACGGCCAGCCGGGCGGTGACGGCCCGCACCGTGTTGAAACCTTGCGCCTCATAGACCCCGAGGACCGCCAGATCGACGCCGTGTAGCTCCTGCCGGAGCACATCGAGCCTCAGGCCGGCCTCGGGCCTGAACCTCCCGCTTGGCCCGAGGTAGCTGCCGCCCGCACGCACGGAGATTCGACCCTGGAGCTGGGCTTCGAGGACCGTCTCGAAGACCGCGCCGGCCTGGGCGCTGTCATAGCCCCCCTGGCCATAGACCAGCGCTCGCTGGGAATCGCCGCGAGCGCCCATTGTCCAAGGCAGAAACGCACCGACCTCCGCGCTCTGCCGTGCCGCGCGCGCCGTCGATTCCCCGTCCTTTGCGTTTCCCTCGCCACCCTCATCGGCCTGAACGGTGGTCGCCCCGGCAGTCGACACACCCAGTACGACCGCCAGCAGGATGAGGCGGGCGGACCTCGCAGGCGCCATGCCGGGTGAAGACATGCGCTCCGAATGTCAGCTCGCATCGGTGTCCGTGTCAATCGTCGGCTCGAGGTGGCTCGGTGAGATGCCGGAAGTGCGCAAACTTTCGCGGCCGACATCGACTCTGTGTCGTCGTGATTACGATCTCGCAACGCCAATTCCACGATGAGTCGTGGTAAATTGCGCGGCGGTCACAACGCTGGTGACGAAAGCAGGAAGGGGGCCTCGTGGTGACGAGGAGAATGGGCTCGGGTTCACGATTCGATGCGCGGTTTGGCAATGTCCATGACCTGATTCAACAGGCATGTTCGCGGCCCGGACGACGGCTCACGGGGCACTGGACCTGAGGATGCCGGACCAGCTCGTCGCGCCGGTTCGTCCGGCCCGCTCGTTGACCGCCGACGCTACTGAAGTAGACGGGCGCGCGGGCGTCACAGCGGCGCGCGACCTGGCCGAAGAGGCGCTCCGAGTCACGCTGCTCCAGCTCGACGACGGCGTGCTCGCGACCGACGAGACGGGGGCCGTGACACGCATGAACCCCGTCGCCGAGCGCCTCACCGGCTGGGCCGCCTCCGCGGCCGTGGGGCGGCCGGTGGCCGAGATCTTTCGCGTCATCGACGCCGGCACCCGCGCCACCGTCCCGAGCGCCGCGGAGCGGGTGCTCGCGGGAGCGGCAGCGGTCCCGCGCGGGGACACCGTCCAGCTCGTGTCCCGAACCGGCGTGGAGCACAGCGTGCGTCCGAGCGCCGCCCCCGCGTATGACGCCGGCGGCAACCTTCGCGCGGTGGTCCTCGTCTTTCGCGAGGCCCCGGCCGAGCGCCCGGCCGCCGCCCGCGCCGCCGCTGAGCTCGACCAAAGCCAGGCGCGCCTCAACGCCCTGTACCAGGCGGGGATCATCGGCGTCGCCGTCGCCACCCTCGACGGCCGGATCGTCGAGATCAACGACACGCTGCTCGACATGTTGGGCTACACGCGCGACGAGATCCTCTCCGCGCAGATCCCCTGGGCCTCCCTCACGCCTCCGGAGTGGCGGGACGGTGATCGCCGCGCCATCGACCAGCTGCGCGCTGGCGGCGTCATACCCCTGCGGGAGAAGGAATACCTCCACAAGAACGGCGCCCGCATTCCGGTCGTGGTCGGGTCGACCCTGCTGGCCGGCTCGAAGGACGAGACCATCTCGTTCGTCCTCGACGTGACGTCGAGCAAGCAGACCGCGATCATGATCGAGCACCTGCGCCAGCTGCGGGCGTCCGAGACCCAGTTCCGCGGGCTGCTGGAGGCCGCCCCCGACGCCATCGTGATCGCCGACGCCGCCGGCGCGATCACGCTGGTGAACGGTCAGACCGAGCGTCTCTTCGGTTACGCCCGCGCCGAGCTGATGGGCGAGCCGCTCGAGACCCTGATTCCCGAGCGGTTCCGGCAGGGGCATCCCCAGCATCGAGCAGAATTCTTCGCGGCGCCGGGGACGCGTCCGATGGGCGCCGCCCTGGAGCTCTACGGCCGGCGGAAGGACGGCGCCGAGTTTCCCGTCGAGGTCAGCCTCAGCCCCTTGCACACGGAGGCAGGCCTGCTGGTGATGAGCGCCATCCGCGACATCAGCGAGCGGCGAAAGGCGGACGAGAACCGGTTTCGCCTGGCGGCGATCGTCGAATCCTCCGGCGACGGCATCATCGGCAAGACCCTGGACGGGATCATCACCAGCTGGAACGAGGGCGCGCGCCGGATCTTCGGCTACACCGCCGACGAGATCATCGGCAAACCCGTCACCACGCTCATCCCCGCTGACCGTCAGGACGAGGAGGAGTTGATCCTGGCGAAGCTGCACAAGGGCCAGCGCGTCGAGCAGTTCGACACCGTCCGGCTGCGCAAGGACGGCCGCGAGATCCACGTCTCGCTGACCAGCTCGCCCGTGCGCGACGCGAACGACAACCTCATCGGCGCCTCGAAGATCGTCCGGGACATCACCGGGCGAAAGCGCGCGGAGGACGCCCTGGCCCACGCCAAGGATCTCGCCGAGGCCGCGAGCCGCGAGCTCGAGGCCTTCAGCTACTCGGTGGCTCACGATCTGCGGGCGCCGTTGCGGGGCATGAACGGCTTCGCGCACGTCCTGCTCGAGACGTATCGCGACAAGCTGGACGCGGAGGGGCAGGACTGGCTGCAGGAGATCGTCGACAACGCGAAGAAGATGGGCGAGCTCATCGACGCGCTGCTGTCGCTGGCGCGGCTCACGCGGAGCGAGCTGAAGACCTCGCGCGTGGACCTCTCCGTCCTGGCCGGCGAGGTCCTTGCGCAGCTCGCGGCGCTCGACCCGCACCGCGCCGTCGAGACCCATGTTCAGCCGGGCATCACCGCGGACGCGGACCCCCGGCTGGCGCGCGCGCTGCTCGAGAACCTGCTGGGCAACGCCTGGAAGTTCACCGCGAAGGCGCCCCGGGCCCGCATCGACGTGGGCGAGATCGAGATCGCAACCAGCGCGGGCCGGGAGGTGTCCGTCTTCGTGCGCGACAACGGGGCCGGCTTCGACATGGCGTTCGCCAGCAAGCTGTTCGCGCCGTTTCAACGGCTCCACGCCGCGGTCGAGTTTCCAGGGACGGGCATCGGCCTCGCGACCGCGCAACGGATCGTCCACCGGCACGGCGGGCGCATCTGGGCAGAGGGCGCCGTCGGCGAGGGCGCCACCTTTCACTTCACGCTCCCCGCGCGGGCAGGAACGTAACAAATGAGCAAAACCATCCTGCTGGTGGAGGACAACGCCAGCGACGAGAAGTTGACGCTGCTGGCGTTCAAGACCTGCGGCGTCTCGAACGACGTGATTGTGGCGCGCGACGGGGCCGCGGCGCTCGAATTCCTATTTTCCGAAGGGCCAGACTCCCCCCGGGCGGACAGGCCACTGCCCACGTTGGTCCTCCTCGACCTCAAGCTGCCGAAGATTGACGGGCTCGAGGTCCTCCGACGCATTCGCGGCGACGAGCGCACGAGGCTGCTGCCCGTCATCGTGCTGACCGCGTCGCGCGAGGACGAGGACGTCGTCAACAGCTACCAGCTGGGCGCGAACGCCTACGTCCGCAAGCCGGTGGAGTTCAGCGAGTTCGCTCAGGCCGCCAAGACGCTGGGCCTCTTCTGGTTGTTGCTGAACCAGCCGGTTCCCCCTTCCGCCGCGGGGCGGAAATGAGCGACGCGAGCAAGGGCGAGCCGCTCCGCGTGCTGATGGTCGAGGACTCGCCGAGCGACGCGAAGCTGGTCATCCAGACGCTCCGGGGCCTTGGTCGCACCATCACCTGCGAGCGCGTCGACACCGCGGACGCGATGGCGGAATGTCTCGGCCGGGGGCCGTGGGACATCGTGCTGTCCGACTGGTCGATGCCCACGTTCAGCGCGCTGGCTGCCCTGGCCGTCCTGCGGGAGAAGGCCGTCGACGTGCCGTTCATCATCGTCTCCGGGACGATCGGCGAGGAGACGGCGGTGGAGGCGATGCGCGCGGGGGCCCAAGACTACGTCCTCAAGGACAAGCTCGGCCGGCTGACCCCGGCCATCGAACGCGAGCTCCGCGAGTCCGCGGATCGACGCGCCCGCCGCGACGCCGAGGCCGGACGCACCCGCGCCGAGCAGGCGCTGCGGCAGAGCGAAGAGCAGCTCCGCCAGGCCCAGAAGATGGAGGCGATCGGTCGCCTGGCGGGCGGCGTGGCCCACGACTTCAACAACTTGCTGTCGGTGATCCTCAGCTACCTCGAGCTGGCGCTGGGCGCGCTCGAGCCCGACGACCCCATGCACGAAGATCTGAAGGAAGCGCACACGGCGGCGGCGCGGGCCGCGGGCCTCACCCGCCAGCTGCTGCTGTTCAGCCGCCACCAGGTGTTCGAGCCCGCGGTCGTCGACGTCCACGAGCTCCTGCGTGGAATGACCAAGATGATCGAACGGATTCTGGGCGAGGACGTGGATCTGGTGGTCGTGCCGCCGCCGGCACCGGGCCGCGTGCTGGTGGACCGCAGCCACCTGGAACAGGTGCTGCTGAACCTGGTGGTCAATGCCCGCGACGCGATGCCGACGGGCGGCAAGCTGACGATCGAGACGGCGAACGCCGTCCTCGATGAGGAGTACACCACCCGCCACTTCCCGGCCAAGCCCGGCCGCTACGTGATGATCGCGATCAGCGACACGGGTATCGGTATGAGCCCCGAGGTCCAGGCGCGCATCTTCGAGCCCTTCTACACCACGAAGGAGAAGGGGAAAGGGACCGGTCTTGGTCTCTCCACGGTCTTCGGGATCGTCCAGCAGAGCGAAGGGAACATCTGGGTCTACAGCGAGCCCGGACACGGGACGACCTTCAAGATCTACCTGCCGCGCGTCGACGCCGAGCTCAATGACCACAAGCCGCCCGTCGACCCTTCCACGCTGCAAGGCAGCGAGACCATCTTGCTGGTCGAGGACGAGCAGCAGGTGCGCGTCGTCGCCTTCAACGTGCTCCGCAGATACGGGTACGACGTGCTGTCGGCGCAGCACCCGGGGGAGGCGCTGATCGTCAGCGAGCGGCACGCCGGCCGGATCGACCTGTTGCTGACGGACGTGGTGATGCCTCAGATGAGCGGGCCCGAGCTCGCGAAACGCCTGGGCGCCGCCCGCCCCGAGATGAAGATCCTCTTCATGTCGGGTTACACCGACGACAGCGTGGTTCGCCACGGCGTGCTGGAAGACGGCGCCGCGTTCCTGCAGAAGCCGATCACGCCCGCCGCCCTGGCGAAGAAGGTGCGCTCCGTCCTGGACGGCGCCTGAGCAAGCGCGGCAACGCGACTCTTCAGGGGTGAGGGGGCAGCGGGGTGAGCCCCGCCAGCATTCGACCGAGGTCCTCGGGTTCCACCTCGCCGATGACGCTGTCCCGAAGGTGGCCGTCGCGATCGTAGGAGAACAGCGCGGGAATGGCGCCCTCCCAGCTGGTCGAGAACAGGGCGATGAATCGATCCGGATCGTCGAAGCGCGCGACGAACGCCGTCAGGTTCGGGGCTCGCCGCCGGAGCACGTCGAGGACGTGGGGGCCGCGCTTCAGGTCGTCGAGGGAGACCGAGATGAACGTCGCGCCGCGCGCGCGCGCCTCCCGCGCGAACCGATCGATGACGGGCAACTCCTCGAGGCACGGACCGCACCAGCTGGCCCACAGATGGATGAACATCGCGTGGCCCCGTGCCCTGCGCATCTCCGTGCCCAGGCGCTCGACGTCCATGGGGGTCACCTCGTGGACGCCGAGCTTGGCGGCCTTTGCCGCTGCCGCTTCCTCTCCGGGCTTCTTGCCGCTCGCGGCGACGGCCGTGAGCGGCCTGGCAGGCGCGCCACCGCTCGGTCCCGCCCCGAGGAGCAGCGATGAACCGAGCACGACGATGACGGCGCCCGCCCCACGTGCCATTCGCGGCGGCGCCCGCGAAACCGGGGACTCCGGGCCCGTCATGGCCTGCGCTTGATGGTGCACCCGAACGCCCTGGCTTCGGCCTTGGCGACGGCGCGCCCGGCGGTGACGTCGCCGAGCGCGGCGCCCAGATCCGCGACGCCGCCGTGATACCGAATCAGTCCGGTCTCGTCCAACAAGAAGACCTCGGGGGTCCGCTCCGCCGCCAGCAGGTTGGCGACCTTCGCGCCGTCGTCGCGCAACAGCGGGAACGGGAAGCTCGCCGCCGCGTCCGCCTTGATGTCCTCGGCGGTCTCGTTCTGGTTCGCGTTCACGCCCACGAAGTTGATCTTCTTCCCGTAGTCGCGGAAGAGATCCGCCAGCGTCTGGCGCGCCTGAGCCACATAGGGGCACTTGGCCGACACGAACACCAGCACGAGCCCCCGCCCCGACCCCGCCTTCAACAATTGCTCGAGCGCGCGCGGCTCGCCCGTGTCGACCGTCTTCAAGACGAAAGCAGGCGCGATGTCACCGCTGCGCGGGTGCAGCGCGCCCGCCCAAGCCTGCCCACCCAGCACGACCGCCGTCAGGACGCAGAGCCACTGACGACACCCAACCCCTCCACGCGGCTTCATGACCCTGGAGCATGGCCCGAACCTGGGCCCGCGCCAAGCGCGAGCCGTTCGGCGCGATGGCGGGCGAGGTGCTGCCCGATCTCCGCGGGGATGTAGTTGCCTCCGGAAATCAAGACCTTCAAGCCAACCCGGGTCGGCAGATCGAGCACCAGGCAATCCCGCGTGGGCACGAAGTAGAGACGCCCGCTGGTCGGGTTCGGCGAGCCGGGAACGAAGACACAGGTGGTCTCGGGATCGCCGTCGAGCGGCTTGCGGGTCGAAAAGCCCATCATCCGAACGTGTCCGCTCTCGTCGGGGATGAGCACCACCCGGGCGAAGATACCCTCGTCCCCTTCGGGCGAAAACGCCACTTGCTTCCATGACTGATACAGATCGCGCAGCCCCGGGATATGGACCAGCAAGATGTCGGCGCCGGTCAAGACCCAGCGCCCGATGAGGCTGGTCACGAACAGCCCGAGGACGTAGAGCCCGACCACGCCGACGAGGAGCCCCAGCAACGGGTAGCGAATCCCGAACAGCCCCCGCGCCTTGCTGTCGACGTACCAGAGGATGAACCCGGTCAGCGCCACCGGGATGGCGGCCAGCGCGCCGGCCACCAGCTTGTTCCGAAAGTGCGTCTGGATCCGGCCCATTGGTCGAGAGTATCGCCCTGCGACGGCGAACGCGACAAAGCGGCCCTCACGCCGGCTCGAGCACCGTCCCCACCGAGCCGGGGCGCCGCAGGGCCGCGCCGATCTCGCCGGGGGCCACGACGTGTACGGCGCCCACGCCGGCGGCGAGCGGCGCGAACGCCTCCTCGAGCTTCGGGATCATGCCACCCTGCACGGTGCCGTCGGCGATGGCGGCGCGCGCCTCGGGGACCGTCAGACGCGCGATCCGGGTCGCCGGATCGTCCCTGTCGCGACGAACACCGCCCACGGACGTGACGGCGACCAGCGCGCCGGCAGCGCGCGCGGCCGCGAGCTGGCTGGCGACGACGTCGGCGTTGATGTTCAGGCAGACGCCGTCCTCGGCGAGGCCCAGGCTGGCGATGACCGGCGTGTACCCTGCGTCGAGCAGCAGCGACAGCAGCGCCCCGTCGAAGCCGGTGACGTCTCCAACCCAGCCGAAGTCCACGGGCGTGGCGCCGCCGCCCGCGACCGCGCGCGGCGGTCGCTTGACCGCTCGGACCACGCCGCTCGTGCCGGCGAGGCCCACCGCGGCGACGCCCGCCGCGCGCAGGGCAGCCACGAGATCGACGTTCAACCTTCCCGCGACGACCATCTTCATCACGTCCAGCGTGGCCTCGTCGGTCACCCGGCGTCCCCCGACGAGCAAGGGCACGAGGCCGAGGCGCTCGGACAGGGCCGTCGCCTGGGGACCGCCGCCGTGAACCACGAGCGGACGCCACCCCGCCCCCACCACGCCCCGCAGATCGGCCGCGACCACCCGGAGCGCCGGCCCGCCCAGCACGTCGCCGCCCAGCTTCACGACGATCGGGCGGCGCGGCGGCTCGTCGGGGGCGGCGCTCACGGCCAAGGACCCGAGTCCTCCAGGGAGAGGGTCTCCGGCAAGCCAAGCATCAGGTTCATGTTCTGGACGGCCTGTCCCGCGCCTCCCTTGATCAGGTTGTCGGTGGCGCTGACCACGACCAGCGTTCGCGTCCCGTCTCGAGCCTCCCCGAGCGTGAACCCCACCTCGGCGAAGTTCGAGCCGGAGACAGCCGCCACCTCGGGCAACCGGTCGCGGACGAAGCGGACGAAGGGCTCGCTGTCGTAGGCCGCCGCGTAGAGCGCCGCCAGCGACGCGGGCGTCTCCGCCGCGTCGACCTCCACGAACGAAGTGGCCAGGATTCCCCGCGACAGGGGCGCCGACACGGGCACGAAGCGCAGCTGGACGTCCGGGGCGCCGGCCGCCGCCAGCGTCTCGAGGATCTCGGGCGTGTGCTGGTGATCGAGCACGCGGTATGTCTTCAAGTTGACCGCGCGCACCGGGTGGTGCGTCCCCGCCGACGGCTGCACGCCGCTGCCGGACGACCCGGTGATGCCGACGACCCGCACGAGGCCGCGCAATTTCCCCGCCCGCGCCAGGGGCAGCAAGGCCAGCTCGACGGTGGTCGCGAAGCAGCCGGGCGAAGCGACGGCGCGCGCGCCGCGAATGGCGTCGCGGTTGAGCTCGGGCAAACCATAGACGAACGTGCCGAGCAGCTCGGGGCGGGGGTGAGGCGAGCCGTAGAAGCGCGCATACGCCCCGGCGTCGCGCAAACGAAAGTCGCCAGACATGTCCACCACCCTGGCTCCCGTCGCCAGCACGGCGGGGACGCTCTGGGCGCTCACCTTGTGCGGGAGGCCCATCAGGACCACGTCGCAACCCGCGGCAGCCGCCGCTGGCGACAGATCCTCGAAGCGGAGCGCGGTCCGGCCGGTCAGCGAAAGGTGCACGGCGCCGAGCGGCTCGCCCACGTGATCGATGCTGGCCACCCGGGCGAGGTCGACCTCGGGGTGCAGCAAGAGGCGCCTGATGATCTCCGCCCCCCCGTAACCGCTACCCCCGACGACCGCGGCCCGAAAGCGCTTCGTCATCCTGAAAAAGGACCCTCAAAGGGTCCTTTAAATCCCCCGCGACGGCGCATGCGAGCAAAGCTCGCCTGCACCAACGCGTCCTGAAAAAGGACCCTCAATGGGTCCCCTTTAATCCCCCGCGACGGCGCATGCGAGCAAAGCTCGCCTGCACCAACGCGTCCTGAAAAAGGACCCTCAATGGGTCCCCTTTAATCCCCCGCGACGGCGCATGCGAGCAAAGCTCGCCTGCACCAACGCGTCCTGAAAAAGGACCCTCAAAGGGTCCCCTTTAATCCCCCGCGACGGTGCATGCGAGCAAAGCTCGCCTCCGCCAACGCGTCCTGAAAAAGGACCCTCAATGGGTCCCCTTTAATCCCCCGCGACGGCGCATGCGAGCAAAGCTCGCCTGCACCAACGCGTCCTGAAAAAGGACCCTCAAAGGGTCCCCTTTAATCCCCCGCGACGGTGCATGCGAGCAAAGCTCGCCTCCGCCAACGCGTCCTGAAAAAGGACCCTCATTCGTGGGAGCGGGGACCGGAAATGGACACTACCCGCCGCAAGGAATCTCCTTGCCGTTGTTGTCGAAGCACGTCCCGGTCGCGGCGGCGTCGGGCGGCGGCGCCTCCCACTTCGCGTCTTGTTCGATCTTGCCCTGAACATTGGCGCAGGTGTCCATGTCGGCATAGCAATATTTGCCCGTTGGCCCGCAGGCCACGCCGACGGAGATCACAGCGACGAGCAGACCAAAGCTGACCCAGACGAGCTTCATTGCGGGGCGCCTCCTTGAAAACGAGCCGGTGCCCTCATGGGGGCCGAACCGTAAATATCCGACCTCCTTCGCCTGGTGTCAACGTCGGCCCGCGCGGGACTGGCGGGCGACGGTCGGCTCGCGCGGCTCGTGCTACGCTTCCGCCTCCTTGCGCCGGTTCTCCGACGGGCCCCGATCCAAGAGAACGCACGGTCGCCCGCGTGCGGCTCCGATCGCCGCGCTGGCTCTGCTGGCCACGATTCACCATGCGGACGCTGCGCCGGCGGCCATTCGCGCGATCGTCCCGGCCTCCGGTCCACCCGAGATTCTGCGGCTCGCCGACGTTCGCCCCGGGATGGTGGGTGAGGCGCTGACGGTCTTCCAGGGGCGAAGACCCGAGCCGTTCAAGGTGCGCGTGATCTCGGTGCTGCGGAACTTCTTGCCCAAGCAAGACGTCATCCTGATACGAGCCGAGGATCCGCGCCTGGAGCAGTCCGGCATCGTGGCCGGGATGAGCGGAAGCCCGGTGTACGTGGGCGGGAAGCTGATGGGCGCCATCGCCTACGGATGGAGCTTCGCCAAGGAGCCCATGGGCGGCGTCACGCCCATCGAGGCGATGCTGGCCGAGCGGGCGCGCCCGCGCCGGGCGCCGCCCCGCGACCTCGCGCCCACCGCGGGCGGGCTCCACACCCTCACCGTCGCCGATGGGGGCCCGGAGGCGGCGGTCTCGTCGGCGAGCAATTCCCTGTTTCCCGTGTTACCCGCGTCGCCAGCGCTCCCTCGTGCCAGCGCCGAACCGGATGCCCCGTCGGGGGCCGCGCTGACCCCGCAGCTTCGTCCGGTCGCGATCCCGCTGGCGGTGGCGGGATTCGACGCCCGCACTGTTGCCGACATGGACCGGATGCTGGGCCCGCTCGGGCTGGTCCCGGTGCGAGCGGGCGGTGGTCGCCGCCCCGACGGCGCCGCGGGTGCTGGTCGTGTCGAGCCCGGGTCAGCCATCGGCGTCGAGCTCGTGCGCGGCGACATGAGCGTCGTCGGGACGGGGACGGTGACCTACGTCGACAAGAACACGGTGCTGGCGTTCGGCCATCCCATGCTGGGGGCCGGCGAGCTCTACCTGCCGCTCGTGGACGCCGAGATTCACGCGATCCTGCCGAGCCTGGCCCAGTCGATCAAGCTGTCGTCGCCGGTCGCCGAGGTGGGAGCGCTCGTGCAGGACCGCAAGGCCTGCATCCTCGGAGATCTGTCGGCGCGGGTGACGATGGTGCCGGTGACGGTGCGCGTGCGGGCGCCGGGCGCGCCCGAACGGGTGTTTCACGCTGAGGTGGCACGACATCGGCGCCTGACCCCGGTGCTGGCGGCGCTCGTCGCGAGCAGCGCCATCGCCGACGCCGAGCCGGATCAGGTCGACATGGTGATGAGCGTGACCTCGAACGTCGGCCTCGAAGGGCATCCCGCGGTCGTGCTGCGCGAGCAGATCTTCTCCACCGACGGCGCCTCGGCGCAGGTGCTGTCGAGCCTGCGCGGATTGCGCGCGATTGGCGACCTGCTGTCGAACCCGTTCGAGCCGGTGATCCTCGATCACCTCGACCTGGACATCGGGCTCGACTTTCGCCGTGACCTCGCCGAGATCGTGGGCGCGTCGGTTCGCGAGGGGAGGCTCCACGCGGGGCAAACGGCGACGGTCACCGTGACGCTGCGCCCGTTCGACGGGGCCGAATATACGGAGACCCTTCGCGTCCCCATCCCCGATTCGGCGGCGGGACAGACCCTGAAGGTGGAGATCGCCTCGGGCGCGAACACCCGCCCCGACGTGGCCCCGCCCGAGACCTTGCCCGGATACATCGAGGCGCTGGGCAAGTACTATCCCTCGACGTCGATCGTGGTCGGCGTGCAGACGCTGGAGGACGGCGCGGCCACGCGCGGACGTCTCTTGCCCGACCTTCCCAGCGCCGCCATGGATACCTTGCGGTCGGGGGGCCGGGCGAGGCGCGTCGACGCCTACCGCGTCTCCGACAAGACGGCGTTCCCGATGAAGCGCATCGTCTTCGGCAGGCAGGAGCTCACGATCACCGTCGATGGCGACGTTCTTGGCCGAGCGTTCACCCCTCCGCGTTGACCGGGCGTCCAGCAGAGCAAAGGCTCGCAATTCTCACAATCGTCACGGTTTTGATGCCAAGCCGCCCGCGCGCCGGAGTTATCCTCTCCATTAGCCATGCGCATTGCCGCCCTCGATGTGGGGTCGAACTCGTTCCACTTGATCGTCGTCCAGGTGACGGCGACCGGACACTTCGAGGTCCTGGATCGGGCGAAGGAGATGGTCCGCCTCGGCGAAGGCTCGTTGCGGTCGGGGATAATCCCGCCCGAGGTGTTCCGGCGCGGCCTCGACGCCCTCGCCTCGCTGCGGCGCCTCGCGGACCGCCACCAGCCCGACGCGCTGGTGGCCGTCGCCACCAGCGCGGTGCGCGAGGCGCAGAACGGCGGCGAGTTCGTGCGCGCGGCGCGCGACGAGGTGGGCGTCGACATCCAGGTGGTGCGGGGACAGGAGGAGGCGCGCCTGATCTACCTGGGCGCGCGTGGCTCGTTGAACCTCGACGGCCGGCGCACGGTGCTGTTCGATCTCGGCGGCGGCTCGATGGAGGTCATCCTCGCCGACGCCCGTGAGCTGTACTTCACCGATTCCTTGAAGCTTGGCGTCATCCGCATGAGCGAGGAGTGGGGCGCGTCCGATCCGCCCACCGCCCGCGAGATCAGCGCCCTGCGCGAGAAGGTGCGCCGCGTGATGGAGCCCGTCATCGCCCGGGTCCGCGCCATGGGGTTCGACTTCGTGTCGATGAGCTCGGGGACCGCGTCGGCGCTCGCGTCCATGATCTCGCATGACGAGGAGGATCGGGACAGCGGCGTGCGCAAGCTGACGACCAAGGCGCTGGCCGAGGCGGAGCGGAAGCTGGCGACGCTGACCCACGAGGAGCGAACGCAGCTTCCGGGCGTCGACGCGCGCCGCGCCGACACCATCCTGGCCGGCGCCATCGTGCTGCGGACCGCCCTGGAGTTGACTGGCGCGGAGGAGGCCACCGTGTGCGAGGCGGCCCTGCGCGAGGGGATCGTCGCCGACTACATCGTGACCCACCGGCCGGGCATCCTGCTGGTGGACGAGTTCCCCGACCTGCGCCGCCGCAGCGTCATGGAGCTGGCGCGGCGCTGTCACTTCGACGAGCCCCACGCCCAGCACGTCGCACGCCTCGCCCTGTCGCTCTTCGATCAGACGCGCGATCTGCACGGTCTCGGCGAGGTCGACGAGGAGCTGCTGGAGTTCTCCGCGCTGCTCCACGACATCGGCTTCTACATTTCGCCCTCAGGGCACCACAAACACGCGCAGTACTTGATCGAGACCGCCGACATGGTGGGCTTCTCGCGCGACGAGGTGGAGATCATGGCGCTCGCAGCCCGCTATCACCGCAAGGCCGAGCCGCCGTCCAAGCGGGCCAAGCGAGCGCTGCGGCGGCGGCACGCGGCGTTCGGCAAGCTGGCCCGCCGCGCGCGCCGGCGCGTGCGCTACCTGGCGGCGCTGCTGCGCATCGCGGACGCGCTGGATCGCACCCACGGTCGCCTGATCCGGGCGGTCCGCTGCCAGCTTCGGCGCAAGACCATCGAGCTGCGCGTCGAGGTCGAGGGCGATCCTGAGCTCGAGCTGTGGGCCGCGCGACGGAAGGGCGATTTGCTGGAGTCGCTGACAGGGCTACGCCTGCGCCTGGCGGTCGACGCCGTGACGCGCGTCCGCGCCGCCGGCGTTCCCGTCACCGTGCCCGCGGGCGGCCCGGCCCGCCGGACGCGCCCGCGCCTCAAGGCGGGGTCGCGGCCTGCGAAGAAGCAGCAGGCCGGCCGTCTGCGTCTGGTCGGCTGACGCCCCGGCTGCGAAGCGGGCCCGACGCCGCCAGGGTTGGTGGCGCCTCCGTCGGTTATGATCGCCCGCGCGGTCACGGGCCGTCCCAAGCATGATGCGTGAAACGAGAGCGGCACGAGGAGGGCGATGCGACGGCTGGCCGCGTCCCTGCTGAGGTGGATCGCGGAGGCCGCGGTGAGGATTTACTATCCCCGCCGAACGGTCGAGGGACGCGAGAATTTGCCGCCGCCCGGCGCGGCGATCTACGTGGCCAACCACCCGAACGGGCTGCTCGACCCGCTCGTCCTGCGGGTGACGCTGGGCCGCGCAGCGCGCTTCCTGGCGAAGAGCACCCTGTGGGGGAACCCGTTCGGGCGCCTGGCGATGGACGCCTTCCTGTGCCTGCCCGTGTACAGGCAGCAAGACGTCGCGGTGAACGCGCGCGGCGAGACCGTGGCGCGCAACGAAGAGACGTTCGCGCGCTGCCGCACGGAGCTCGCGGCGGGCGCCGACCTGGCGCTCTATCCCGAGGGGACGTCGCATTCGGACCCGCAGTTGAAGCCGCTGAAGACGGGCGCGGCGCGGATCGCGCTGGGGGCGGCCGCAGCGGAGGCTGCGGAGGCGAGCCCCCCGGGGCAGCCGCCCCACCCGCTTCCCCGGCTGGTCCCGGTCGGAAGCCACTACGAGAGCCCGGCATCGTTCCGGTCGTCCGTTCACCTCGTGGTGGGTCCACCGATCGATCTGCTGCCGTACGTGCCCCGGTACGAGGCGGATCCGCGCGCCGCCATCGAGGCCCTGACCGAGGAGATCCGTCATCGCCTGGACGAGCTGATCTTGCAGGCGGAGACGCGCGAGCTGCTGCTCGGTATCGCTCGCGTCGCGAGCTGGACCGCGAACGCTCCCGACGACAACGCTCCCGAGCGCCACCGCGCCCGCACGCGCGAGCTGCTGGCGGCCTATGCGAGGCTGCGCGCGTCCGATCCGGAGCGGCTGCAAAGGCTGACGAAGGCGGCGCGCGACTACGCGCGCTTGCTGGAGAAGATGGGCGTGCGCGATCCCTGGGCGCTCGAGATCCCGAGGCTCTCCGGCGTCCGCGTCGCGCGGGTGGCCGGGCGCCTGGTCCTGATGACGCCGGCGGCGGCGTGGGGCGTCGTGACCAGCTGGGTGCCGTACCGTCTGACCGGGATCGCCGCGCGCAAGGCGACGAAGGACGAGGACGTCCTCAGCACGATGAAGATGATCGGGGGCGCGGCGATCCTGGTCGCCTTCTGGCTGCTGGAGGCGCTGGGGATCGGCCTTCGCTTTGGGGCTGCCGTCGGCCTCGTGTCCTTGCTGGTCGCCCCCGTGGCCGGGTACGCGACGCTGCGGTTCGGAGAGAACCTGCGCGAGATGATCGAGGCGCTGCGCCACCTCGGCTGGCGCGCGCGCGGGGACACCGTGCGACGGCTGGCGGAGCGGCGTCAGCGCCTGGCCGCCGACGTCTCGCAAGCGCTGCGGCAGAGCGGCTCATGACGGGCGGCGACGGGGGCGACGGGCTGCAGGCTGGCGAGCGCGAGGCGCTGCTGCGTAAATATCGCCTGCTGGCGCGGTGGCGACGGACGAAGGACGCGTCGCCGGACGACCGGCCGGCCCCGGGGGACCACGGCGCCGGTCCGGCCGCGATGCGGGCGCTCGCGGACGAATTCCCCGGCGCCTTGCGCGAGCTCGACGTGCTGGGGCTCGCGGAGCTCGAACGGCGCATCGCGCGCCTCGCCGCGCCGGGCGGAGACGAGGATGCCGGCGCGGAGCCCTGGATGTCGTGGATCGTCGCCTACCACCGACTGATGCGCATCGCCCTCGCGACGAAGCGCAGCGCCGCCGACGGCGACGCGCGACCTCCCGCCGCCTCGCGCGACCTGGACGAGGCGTTCCTGCGTGAGATCAGGCGGCCGCCCTCGGGCCGGCTGTCATTGACGGTCCTGCAGGCCCTCGGCCGCCGCTTCGACGTGCCCGCGGACGACATCGCCGCCACGCTGTTCCCGCCTCGGCGGGCGCCCCGTTGAGTCACCGGTGCCCGCGGCGCGGTCGGCCGTCACATGGCGTGTACCGGCCGCGGCCCGCCCAGCTGCTCCGCGAACGTCCTGGGATCGGACACCGGCAGGTCACAGCGGCCGCGCCGGCACACGTACGCCGTGGGGCGACCGGCTTGCGCGACCTTGTCACGCGCGAAGCCCACCGTCTTTCCAATCGCGGCGACGTGCGCCTCCGAACCGCAGGCGACCACACGCGCCGGCAGAAACGCGTGGCGCAGCGTCGCGAGCAACGGATCCACTGCGGCCGACGGCGCGCCGTCCGGCCATACCACCACGATCTCGCGCGGCTCGTCCAGGAAGAAGTCGAGCGCGAGCAGCGCCTCCGTCATGGCGAGCGGACGCTCGTTCAGCGTGGCGGCGTGCGCCCGAAAGCCGCGCTCGGCGATTTGTCGCCATTCGTCGTCGTCCGTGTAGACCGCGAACCGGGCCGCGTTCATCAGCGCCACCGACGTCCCCGACGGCTCGGCCCCGTCGTAGGCCGGACGCTCGCGCGCGATCAGGGCCTCATGCGCGGCCCCGGACATGAACCAGCCACCAGCGGGATCGGCGAAGCGCCGCTCCGTCTCGCGGCCGAGTCGGAGCGCCTCGTCGAGCCAGCGCGGGTCGAATGACGCCTCATAGAGATCGAGAAGGCCGGCGGCGACGAACGCATGATCGTCGAGGAAACCGAGCTGGCGGGCGTGGCCATCCTTGAAGCTGCGCTGCACGGCGCCGTCCTTTCCCCGCAGGCGGGTCAGCACGAATTCGGCCGCGCGCGCCGCCGCCGCGAGGTAGCGGGGCCGCTCGAGGATTCGCCCCGCCACCGCCAGACCCGAGATCATCAGCCCGTTCCAGGCGGCCAGGATCTTCTCGTCACGAAGCGGCGCCGCTCGCCGCGCACGCGCGGCGTAGAGCTTCGCGCGCGCCCCCGCCAGGGCCGCCCAGATTTTTTCTTCGGGCGCCGGCACGTTGAGGATCGTGTGCCCCTCCCAGTTGCCTCCCGGCCGGACGTCATAGTGGCGCAGAAACAACGCCGTCTCCTCCCCGTCCCCGAGGACGCGGCGAATCTCCTTCTCGGTCCAGACGAAGAACAGTCCCTCCTCGAGGTGCCCGTCCGGATCCGCGGAGTCCGCGTCGGTGGCCGAATAGAAGCCGCCCGCCGCGTCGGTCATCTCACGCAAGACGTAGTCGCACGTCTCGGCCGCGACGCGCCCCAGGTCCGCGCGCCCTGTCGCCTGATGGGCCTCGGCGTACGCCACCACCAGCAAGGCGTTGTCGTACAGCATCTTCTCGAAGTGCGGCACCAGCCACGCCGCGTCCGTCGAGTAGCGATGAAAGCCGCCCGCCAGCTGATCGTACATCCCGCCTGCCGCCATCTTCGCCAGCGTCGTGATCGCCATCGCCTCGGCCTCGAGGTCGCCCGTCCGGCGAGCGTGACGCAGCAACAGCCGCGCCGGAACGTTGGACGGAAACTTGGGCGCGCGCCGCACGCCTCCGTGGACGTCGTCGAAGGAGCGCTTGAAGAACGCCACCGTGTCCGCGATGACCTCGCGCCCGGGGACGCCCGCGCTGGCGTTCGCGGGCGTGCCTTGCATGTCCTGACGCACGACGTTCACGACGGCCTCGGCGGCCTTGGCGACGCGCTCCGGCTCGCGATGAAAGGTGGTGGCCAGCTCGCCGAGGATGGTCAGGAAACCGTGACGCGTCCCGCGCGCCCCGTCGCGCGGTGGAAAGTACGTCCCCCCGAAGAAGGGTCGCCGATCGGCCGTCAGCCACACGCTCATCGGCCAGCCGCCGGCGCCCGTCAGCTTCTGAACCGCCGTCATGTAGACGGCGTCCACGTCGGGGCGCTCCTCGCGATCCACCTTGACGGCGACGTAGTGCATGTTCAGGAACGTCGCGATCTCCTGATCCTCGAAGGATTCACCCTCCATGACGTGGCACCAGTGGCAGGTCGAGTAGCCGACCGAGAGGAACACGGGCCGGCCGAGGCGGCGCGCCTCGGCGAACGCCTCGTCCCCCCACGCGTACCAGTTGACGGGATTGTGCGCGTGCTGCAGGAGGTACGGGCTGGTCTCCAGGATCAAGCGATTCGTGAAGCGCGGCCGGCCGGAGCCTTCGAGGTGGTGCGTGCGCGGCACATAGCCAGCGCCGCGGGCGGCCAGGCCGGAGGCCAGGCGGTCCGCGACGGGCCCCGGAAAGGGTTCCGCGCCAGGAAGCGCCGAGACGGTCACGCGCGGCTCCCGCTCGCTTGTTTCATCCGGGCATCATGCGACCCGCATGCGTTTTGATCCATCGGCTTCTCGTCCATCTGGTCCGGAGTGGGTCGTCAAAGTCCGCGCCGGCCTATACCATCAACTCCCGGTGGGGCACTTCCTCGACACGGAAATTGGCAACGCACGCCTGGCGCCGCGGCTTAATGAAGTGCGAAAGGAAGTGGACAATCGATTGAACGGGGTCGAGGCCGCGAGCCGGCGGGGCGCCTGGAAGATTGGAGTCTTGCTGTGCCTCGGCGCCTTCGCGGCGTGCGGGGCGCCCGGGCGCGGCGACGGCGGCGGCGGCGGCGGCGGCGGCGGCGGCGGCGGGGGTCTCGCCCGCGTGCGCGCCGCAGGCGTGCTCCGTTGGGGCGGCGACCAGCAAGGCGGCGAACCCTACGTGTTCGAGGATCCGGCGCATCCTGGGACGCTGGTGGGCTTCGAGACCGAGATCGCGGCGGCGCTGGCGGGCGCGCTCGGCGTGCGCGCCGAGTTCGTCCAGAACGACTGGCCAACGCTCATCCCCTCGCTCGAACGCGGCACCTTCGACATCGCCCTCAACGGGATCGAGGTGACGCCCGCGCGGCTGGCCCGCGTCGAGTTTTCGCGCCCGTACTTCTTCTTCGCGCTGCGACTGGTCGCGCGGGCCGGCGATCCGCGTGTCTCCGATCTGGCGTCTTTGCGCGGGCGCCGGGTGGGCACGCTGGCCGGGACCGAGGCGTGGCAGACGCTCCTCGACGCGGGCGCGCAGGCGATCCCCTACGAGGGCGTCGAGGAGCCGTTCATCGACCTCGCCCAGGGGCGGACGGACGCCGTGCTGCTCGACGACATCATCGTCGATCGGTACGCCCCATCGCACCCCAGCTTGCGCGTCGTCGGCGATGTGGGTGGCGGCACGTACGCCGTCGCGTTTCGGCGCGAGGACACGGCGCTGCGCGCGGCGATCGAGGGCGCGCTCGCGGCGCTCTCCGCCTCGCACGACCTGCGGCGAATCCTCGCGCGCTGGAACATCGACAGCCCCCGGCAGGCTCGCCTCGAGGCGCCGACGCCGTTGTCGACGCCGGTCATCGAAGTGGCGGCCGGGCCGCGTCCGACCTCGCCGCCGTTCGGACCGCGGCACCTCTGGCTGTTCGTGCAAGGCGCGATGGTCACGCTGCTGGTGTCGAGCGGCGCGATGGTCATCGCCGTCAGCTTCGGCCTCGCCCTCGCGCTCGCCCGGCTCTACTTGCCGCGCGCGGGCCGGCTGGCAGGCGCGTACATCGAGCTGTTCCGGGGCACCCCGGTCCTGCTTCAGCTCTACCTGCTCTACTATGGGTTGGCCCCGGTGATCCGCCTCGACGCCTTCGGCGCCGCGATCTTGGGGCTCGGGCTGAACTACGCCGCCTACGAGGCCGAGATTCACCGCGCCGGGATGGCGGCCGTGCCGCCGGGGCAGATGGAGGCTGCCCTGAGCCTGGGTATGTCGCGCGGGCTGGCGCTGCGCCGGATCGTGCTACCGCAGGCGCTGCGCGTGGCGCTGCCGGGAGTCACGAACGACTTCATCGCGCTGTTGAAGGACAGCTCGCTGGTCTCGGTGATCACCGTCGTCGAGTTGACGAAGCGCATGGCCATCACCGCCGTCGACACCCGCGGGTGGCTGCTGCCTGGGCTCGCGTGCGCGACCCTGTATTTCGTCATGAGCTACCCGCTGGCGCGCCTGGCGCGCTACTGGGAGCGGCGCCTCTCGCGCGGTTGACCCTTCCGTGCCCACGGCGGGCGGCCCCCGCGTCGTCGGCGCGGGAACGCGTCGTCATTGGCCGTGGCGGTTGTAGACTGCGCCCCCTTCATGTCCACTCTGTCGCGTGCCTTCGTGCTGGTGATGTTCGTCGTGCTGCTCGGTGGCGGCCTGGTCGTCGGCGTCGCGGTGCACCGCGTGAATCGGGTGTTCGATCTGCCCGCGCCTCCCGTCGCCCGCGCGTCGTCCTCCGATGAGATCGCGCGTGGCGGCCGCCTGTTCCGCACGCTGTGCCTCGACTGCCACGCCGGCCCTGGCGGGGGACGGCCCACGGGCGCCCGGGTCGCGAACGCGCCGTCGTTCATCGGCGAGGTGTGGGCGCCCAACATCACCGCCGATCCGCAGGTCGGCATCGGGTCCTGGACTGACGGCGACGTGGCCCGCCTGCTGCGCAACGGCGTCCGCCGAGATCGGTACTACGCCGCGACCATGCCGCGGTTCTCGCAGCTCGCCGACGAGGACGTCGCCGCGCTCATCGGCTTCTTGCGCTCGGACGATCCCATGGTGGCGGCAGCCCCGGCGAGCGCCGCCAGCCCGCGTTCGAAGCTGGGCCTCGGCGGCGTGCTGGCCCTCGCGTACGCCGCTGGCGTCGACACCAGCGGCGCGGCGCACGTGCCCGCCCCGCCGCGTGGTCCGAACGCCGCCTACGGCCGCTACCTGGCTTCGCGCATCTACGCCTGCGTCGACTGTCACACCAACGGCTTCGGAGCCACCGACGAGAAGCTCGCCGCGACGGGACTGCTGGCCGGCGGCATGGTGCTGCACAACAAGGCTGGCGACGTGGTGTATTCGCGAAACCTGACGCCCGACGCGGAGACGGGCCTCGCCGCCTGGAGCGCGGACGATCTGGCGCGCGCCCTCATGACCGGCGTGTCGCGCGACGGGCGGAAGCTCCGCCCGCCCATGCCCGTCTTTCGGGCCATGGACGCCCCCGACGCGGCCGCCCTGTATGCGTTTCTGCGTTCTCTCCCCGCCGTCCACAGCCCCGTCCCCGGGGCCGTGGAGCGACACGACTGATACAATCCGGCCGCTGTGTTCGTCGAGGTCACGAACGTCCACAAACGCTTCGGCGACCGCCCGGTCCTCGACGGGGTCTCGCTCGGCGTCGAGCGCGGCGAGGCCCTGGCCATCATGGGACCGTCCGGGGCCGGGAAGACCACCCTGCTTCGCTGCCTCAATGGGCTCGAACAGCCGGACGCGGGCAGGGTGCGTGTGGGCACCCACGAGCTCGGTCCCGGGACGCCCGCGCCCGCCCTCGCGCTGGCGGCCATTCGACGCGAGGTCGGGTTCCTGTTCCAGCAGTGGAACCTGTTCTCGCATCTGACGGTGCTCGAGAACGTCGTCGAGGCGCCCGTCCATGTCGCCCGGCTTTCGCGTGACGTCGCCACCACCCGCGCCCGCGCGCTGCTGGAGCGCGTGGGCATCGGCGCGCGCGCCCAGGCCTACCCGCGCCAGCTCTCCGGAGGCGAGCAGCAGCGTGCCGCCATCGCCCGCGCCCTCGCCATGGAGCCCACGGTCCTGCTGCTCGACGAGCCCACGAGCGCGCTCGACCGGGCCCGGGCCGACGAGCTGTTGAGCTTGCTCGGGAGCCTACGCGCGGGGGGGCTCACGCTGATCGCGGTCACGCACGATCCCCGGTTCGCCGAGGGCCTGGCGGGACGCATCGCGACGCTCCGGGACGGCCGGGTCGGGGTCGCGTCGGCGGCTTCGCCGCCGGGCTGAGTGTAGCGGCGGCGGCGCGTGCTTGCCTTTGCCTGTGACATTGGGCAACGTCAGCCCGCTTTGGTAGCGGATCGACCCATCGAGGGCAACGTCACCCCGGGCGTCTCGGTTCGACCGAGGTTCATCCTGCCGGCCGTCGTGGCGATCGTGGTGGCAACCGTCGTGGCGGCCGCCTTCGCGTGGGAGGTGCATGGCGCCGCCCCGGCCACCATCGACGACGCCTACATCACGTTCGCCTTCTCGAAGAACGTGGCGCTTGGACACGGCCCCGTGTACGGCCACGGCGTGGTGGTCGAGGGGTATTCGAACTTCCTGTGGATGATGGTGATGGCCGGCGGCCTGGCGGTGCGACCGCAGGCCGACCCCGCGGATCTCGCCCACTGGCTGGCGATCCCCTTCGTGGCGCTGCTGGCGTTCGCGACCTACCGGCTCGTCCGCGAACGATGCCGGCCGGTGTGGGCGGCCGCAGCGGCGACCCTCGCGGTGGTCAACGCCGACGCCGTGACGGCGTTTCAAATCGGCCTCGAGACCCTCCCGTACACGGCCCTCTTGACGTTTGCCTTCTGGCTTTACGTGCGCTCGTTCTCGATCCGCGGCGCGCAGCGGTGGGTCGTCCCCGCGTTCGTCGCGGTCGCCCTGATGCGCATCGATGGCTGCGTGCCGCTCGCCTTCCTGCTCGGCTTCGAGGCGCTGCGCCGCTTCCGACGACGCAGAGCCTCGCCCGGCGGCCTGCGCGCTTACCTCGCCTGGGCGGTGCCGGGGCTCGCCGTCTACGCGTTGTGGTTCCTGTGGCGCTGGCACGAATACGGTCTGCCGTTGCCGTCCACCTACTATGCGAAGGCCCTGCTGCCCAAGGCCCTCCCCCTTCACGGCTGGGAGTACGTGCGCGACGAGGTGCTGGCGAGCGGCACCTTCCTGGTCCTGCCGTTCGCGGCAGTCCTGTTGCTGAGCCGGAGGGTGGCCGCCTCGGCGATCGTCCTTTTCGTCGTCGGTCACGTCTTTTACGTCATGAAGGTCGGCGGTGACTGGATGCCCTATGGTCGCTTCTTGTTGCCGATCTTCCCCCTCGTCCTGGTCGTGGCGCTGTGGGGCGGCCGCGCGGCAGCCGCGCGGCTCGCGCGCCGCGCCCGACCGCTGGCGCTCGTCGCGACCTCGGCGTCCTTGCTGTTCATCGCCGCCGTCGCCTGCCGAACCGAGCCGCACCTCCTCGGAAGTCCCCTGCTCCGGCACAAGCGCGCGCTCGCCAGCGAGCAGTTCTTCCACGTTCAGCGGTTGAAGGAGGCGGCGAGCTTCCTGAACCTGGCGGTGCCCCCGGGTGGACGGCTCGTGACCGACTACGGCGGGGTGATGGCCTACTACACCGACGCGGCGCCGATCGAGATGTGGGGCCTCTGCAACGCGATGATCGCCACCCGCGGCGATCTCGAGGGTGTGAACGCCATCTACGGGCGGACCTGCCCGTCGTGTTACCCAGCCCTCGATCCCGAGTTCTTCCACGTCATGGCGCCCCTCGTCCGCTCCCTGGACGCGTTTCGCAATCACGACGAGGTGGTCCGCGGCGTGTGGCAGACGGACACCATCGGACGCTACCTCGACTTCCGCCAGGGCTTCGTGTCGGGACGAATCATGGACGTCGCCCGCAACCAGGCGGTGTTCTTCCTCGAGCGCCGCCGGCCCGCGGCGGTCTTTCGGGCGCGGACGGTGTCCCCCACGCTGTCCATCGACTATCCCTTCGAACCGGGGGGCCGCGCCCCCGGCGTCTGACCAGGGTTAGCGCTCGAACATCTGGTCGACGGGTATGACGCGGACGCTGTCGGCCGCGATCGGCAGCGGCTCCTTCTCGATCAGCTTGTCCTCGTCGAGGATCGCGGGGGGCGTGCCCTCGGTGTCATAGGTGATCGGCGTGGGCTTGCCGTCCAGCAGCCGCGCCTTCAGCTCGGCGGCCTTGTCCGCCACGATGGCGACCGCGAAGTGGTCCATCTGCAGGTGCTTGCGCACCGCCCGATCGACGTCGGCCTTCTTCATCTTGGGCAGCCGTGCCTTCAGCTCCTTGACCAGGTCCTTGCCGTACACCGCCGCGTCGATGGCGTAGCCGAGGCGCCGGGACACGTCCTGGGTCCACAGATCGGCGTAGTTCAGCAAGAAGCGCCGTGTGGACTCGAACCCCTCCTCGGGGATGCCCTTCTCGATGAGGCGGCGGGTGTAGTACACCGCCCCCCGAAGCGCGAACAGCGCGTTCTGCGGCGGCACCGGGCGCAGCCAGATCTCGAAGTGCTGCTGGCGCCGGGGAACGTTGGGATGCGGGAACGTCGACCAGCCGTCCTGGATGAAGTTCTCGACGTAGGCGTAGTCGCCGTAGTTGAGGCCGCGATCGGCGCGCAGGCGGTTCATCAGCACGCCGTTGAACGTCCGGTGCTCGCCGAGGTAGGACCTGGCCACGGTCAACGCGTAGAAGTCGGGATCGGCGCGCGTGACCGCGATCGGGTAGCCGAGCGAGACGGCGTCCGCGCGCGCGTCCTTCTCGACGATCAGCACCTCGGCGCCCTTGCTCGCCTTGGGCTTCGGCAGCCTGGGCATCGGCTCTCCCGTGGCGGGGAGCACGGCGAAGCGCGCCGCGAACGCCTCGGCGAACCCGCTCGGATACCCGCCGGCGACGCCGATGATCAGGCGATCGCGCGTGAAGTGCCGGGCGTAGAACGTCTTCACGTCGTCGAGCGTGACCGCGCCGAGGCCGCCCGCCGTGCCGGGGGTAGCATGGCCGTAGGGATGCCCGGCGTACATCATTCCCGCCAGCGCCCGCTTGCCCAGCTCCTCGTCGTCGTTGCCTCGCAGCGACTTGGTCACATAGTCGAGGGCGTTCTGGCGCTGGCGCGTGAAGTCCTCGTCCGCGAACCGAGGCTCGAGGATCTGCTCGGCCAGCAGATCGGCGAACGCGGCGAGGTTGTCCCGGTGCACGGTCCCTTCGAACACGATGGACTCGACGTCACCGATGACCTGGATCCGCGCCGCCAGCGGATAGAGCGCGTCGAGGACCTCGGCGTAGGTTCGCCGGCGCGTGCCACCCTGCCCGACGACGTCCGAGGTCAGCGCGGCCAGGCCCTCCTTGCCGGCGGGATCGTCCGCGGAGCCCACATGGAAGAACACCCGCAAGGCGACCAGCGGGCTCATCGGCGACGGGACGAAGACGGTGCGCGGCATACCTTTCACCTTTCGAGCGTTGCTGCGAGCGGCGGCGGACTTTCCTGCGAGCCCCGGCCCGGTCGCCGGCGGCGGCGATGCGTTGGTCGCAGGAGCGCCCTCGGCGCGGGCGGGCCCCGCAGGCGCGACCAGCAGCGCCGCCAGGCCGGCCGCCGCCACCAAGCGTCGACGGTCACTCATCGATCGGCCCTCAGCGTGACGGTGGTGCGGTTCGCCGGCACGAAGTACGTCTGCGCGACCCGCTTCACGTCCGCGGGCGTGACCTTGTCGTAGAGCGCGAAATAGCCGTTGATGGCGTCAATCTTTCCCGTCAACGCCACGAATTGAGCGGCGACATTCGCGGTCTTGTCGGCGGTCGCCAGCTGGGCCGCGAAGCCGTACTTGACGTGCGACAGCACCTCGCCGAGCGTCTTCGCGTCCACCCCTTCGCGCGCCACGCGCGCGAGCTCCGCGGTGACGGTGCTCTCGACGTACGGCAGATCCTCGGGCTTCTTCACGCGCGCGAAGACGGTGAACAGGTTTGGATCGACGTGCGCGTCGTTCGAGCCAGAGATGGACTCCACCTTTTGCTCCGTGATCACCAGCTTCTTGTACAGCGCCCCGCGCTCCGCGAACACCAGCTCGGCCAGCACGTCGAGCGCCGGGAGGTCGACGTTCGTGGTCGAGAATCCGGGGGTGTGATAGCCAACGAGGAGCTGCGGCAGCGTGGCGCCCTTCCAGCCGAGGGCGGCGCTCTTCTCCTTCGTCTGGGGGGGCTCGCTCGGCACGGCGGGACGCGGGGGCCCCGCCTGCCATGCTCCGTAGGCGTCCTCGATCAGCTTCCACGCCGCGGCCGTGTCGACGTCGCCGACGATCAGCAGGGTCACGTTGTCGGGACGGTAGTAACGATCGAAGAACTGCCGGGAATACGCGAACTGCCGCGGCATCGCCTCGATGTCCTTCAGGAAGCCGATGGTCGTGTGCTTGTAGGTGTGCTTGACGTAGGCGTTGTCGTACAACGCCTCGAACATCTTCTGCAGCGGATTCGAGGCGCCTTTGTTGTATTCGCCCAGGACCGCCCGCGCCTCCTTCTCGAAGTCGGGCTCCGCGTACTTGAGGTGCTGGAAGCGATCGGCCTCGATCTCGACGATCTTGGGGAGCGCCGCCTTGCCGGCCAGTATGTGATACACGGTCAGGTCTTCGGAGGTATACGCGTTCGAGTCCGCGCCCATCTGCTTGATGACGTCGTTGTAGGCCTCCTGCGAGTACCTGTCGGTCCCGCGAAACATCATGTGCTCGAAGAAGTGGGCGAAGCCCGACTTGCCCGGCTCGACCTCGTTGCGGCTGCCGGTGCGGACGACAGAGTAGTACGCCAGCAAGCCAGGCGAGTCGTAGTGCACGACGTAGGCCCGCAGGCCATTCGCGAACACCCTCTCGTCGACGGGAAAGGGAAAGGCCTCGCCGGACTTCTTCATCGTCGTCTCCTGACTGGCAATGGCGGGCGTGGGCGGCACCCCGGCGCTGGAGCCTGGCCGGGTCGCGGCGGGCGCGGCCTCGGTGGCGCGCGCGGTGAAGTGAGGCGTCACGAACAAGGAGATCGCGACGAAGAACGCCGGCCCAGCACCTGACGGCAGCGAAAACGGGAGCAGCCTCATCGAACCTCCTTGGTCATCCTTGCGGACGCGCGGAGTATATGTCGCAGGCCGGGGTTCGCTAGCCACGGCCCGGCAGCGCGCCGGGAGCGGGCCCGGTACAATCGAGGCGCATGTCCTCCTTCTCGTCCTCGTCCTTCCCGGTGCCCGCAGCTGCCGGCGGCGCGTTCGCCCTGGTGGGACGCGTGCTCGACCGCGGCGGCTCGAGCACCCCCGGCGCCGTGGTCGTGGAGGCAGGACGCGTGGTGGCCGTCGAGGCCAACGCCGACGATCCCCGGCTGCCGTCGCGTCGCTGGCGCGCGGCCTACGTCGCGGCGGGCTTCGTCGATCTCCAGGTCAATGGGGGGTTCGGCCACGAGGTCGGCGCCGATCCCACGGCCTTGCGGGCGCTCGCGGCGAAGCTGCCGTCGACGGGCGTCACCGCGTTCCTGCCCACCCTGGTCAGCGGCCCGGCGGAGGCGTACGCCGCGAGCCTGGCGGCGGTCGACGAGGTCCGGCTGGAGGGCGCGCGCGGCGGCGCGCCCTCGTCCGCGCGGATCCTCGGCGTCCACCTCGAGGGCCCCCTGTTGTCGACGGCGCGCGCGGGGATTCACGCCCGCGCCGCGATCGACGCCGCGACGCCGTCGCTGGTGGACGGCCTGGCCGATCCGGCGCGCGTCCGTCTCGTGACCCTCGCGCCCGAACGTCCGGGCGCCCTCGAGCTGATCCGGCGGCTGCGCGCGCGCGGAATTACGGTCAGCCTGGGCCACACCGACGCGTCCTTCGAGGCGTTCACGGCGGGCGTCGATGCCGGCGCCACCGTGGCCACCCACCTGTGGAACGCCATGTCCCCCTTTCATCATCGCGCGCCGGGAGCCGCCGGGGCGGCCCTGTTCGACGACCGGGTCGTCGCGCTGGCCATCGCCGATGGCATTCACGTCCACCCGGCCGCGTTCGCGGTCGCGCTGCGCGCGAAGGGGCTCGACCGGCTCGGCCTGGTGACGGACGCGATCGCGGGCGCCGGGCTCGGCCCTGGGCCAACGACGCTCGCCGGTCAGGCAGTCACGATCGACGGGACGGGCGCCCGCCTGCGGGACGGCACGCTCGCGGGGTCGTCGCTGACGCTCGACCAGGCAGTCCGCAACGCCGCGCTGTTCGCGAGCCTCTCGCCTGGCGAGGCGGTTCACCTCGCTTCGGAGGTGCCGGCGCGGGTGCTTCGCCTCGGGCCCGGGTCGTCGCCCTTCGCACCGGGCTCCCCGGCCGATCTCGTGCTCCTCGACGAGCAGCTCACGGTGCAGGCGACGTTCGTGGGCGGGCGTCTCGCATACCGGCGGGACGACGCCGACGGCCACGTTGGACCGTGAGCCTCAGGCCCCCGGGTCGGAGGTCAACCGAAGCTGACCTCCGACCCCCCCGGGTTCCAGCTCCCCACGAGATACAAAGTAGCCCGAGAACAGCGGAGAGATTGTTTCGGTTGGGAACGATCTTCGTAACAACCTCCGCCGATCGACCGAGCGCCCGGTCGGGTCCTTCTGCTACGGCAAGCTGCGCGCGCAACGCAACCCGCGGCGACTGTCGGGCAAGGCGGCGATGATGCCGAGGCGCGTGGTCACGGCCAAGAAGGACGGGTCCGTCGAGATGAAGTCGCCGCCGCGAAAGGCCCGGCCCCCGTCCACCGGCTCCGTGAGCAGCGCGCAATTGTCGCATGGGCCCCGCGCATACGGGGCGTACGCATCGAGGACCCACTCCCAGAGGCTCCCCGCCAGATCCCGATGTCCCCAGCGGCCGGCTCCCATCGCGAGGCTACCCGCCACGGGTAGGTCGGCGTCGTCACACAAGGGATCGCCATCGAACAGGCATCCAAACACGGCGAGATCGATCGTGGGCTCCTGGTTGCCCCAGGGGTAGGTTCGCTGCTCGTCACCGCCGGCCGCGGCATACTCCCATTCGGCCTCCGTGGGCAGGCGCTTGCCCTCCCACGCGCAGAACGCAAACGCCTCGTACCACGAGATGCAGCTGATGGGACGCGCTTCGTTCGCCCCCTCGTTCTTTGCCACCGCCGTCCAGGGACCGCCGCAGGATTGGATGGCGACGTTGAACCCGTCCGCTGACCTCGGAAGTTGGTCGTTCCAGTCAGATTGCCAGCCGCTACCCGGGATGAGGGGGTGGGCGCCAGCCCCATCCTCGGGCGGCGCACCGCTGTAGCTGGCCAGGAACCTGCGAAAGCGACCGACCGTGACTTCGTATTCGTCCAGCGCGAAGGGCGCGACCGTGACCATGTGGGACGGATGCTCATTGTCGCTCCCGAGCCCGGGCGCGCTCCCTGCCACGAAGGCGCCGCCGGGTATCGCCAGGAGATCGGCGCACGGGGGACTCACGCCGTCGGCGGCGCACGGATGAGGCGCGACCAGCAAAGTGATCGTGGTCCGCCCGATCTGGCCCAGCCCTCCAGCTTCGACGACCTCGAGCGTGATCGAGTGCGCCCCGATCTGGGAGGTCGAGAACGAGACGCGCATGCCGGCGGGGTCCGGCGAAATCGCCAGGTACGCACCCCTTTCATCCTGAACGTTCCAAAAGAACGACACCGCTGAGCCCTCGGGATCGAAGCTGCCCTCGGCGGACAAGAACACGGTGGAGCCGGGGGCTGGGCCATCTGGCGGGGGCGCGTCCGCGGTGAAGGGGTAGTCGGAGTCATCGCGCGGTTGGGTCAACTGAAAGCTGATCTTCGCGACCGGCGGCAGGTTCGCGGTCGAGGTCGCGCCACCGCCACCGCCCCCGCCTGGCCCACCGCCCGGCGCCCGCACGGGGGAAGACGAGCCCGCGCATCCGAGCGCGAGCAGGGTCAGCGCGATCGCGGGAGAGCTCGCGGCAGCGCAAATGCCTCGCTGTGGCCCGTCCATTCTTCTCGCAAACTCCATCAGCTTCACCGACGCATGGGGCGATCGTCCGGGGGATCGTCGCCTCGTTTGGTCGAGACGTCAATTCGCTCGACGGGCTGCTTCCGACGGCACGACCGGCTGCCGGGGGGCTGACTCCGATTTCACGGAGTGCCGGAGGGCACACAAGCAAAACGCCGTCCGATCTCGCGATCGGACGGCGCTCTCGGTTCATTCTGTCCCTTGCTGCCCCTTGCTACCCCTCGGGGTTGCCGCTCGGGCTTACATGCTGCCGGCGATGCGGCTGCGGAAGGCGTCGCTCATCACGATCGAGCGAATCACGCTCTGCAAGCTGCCGTCGGTCGACTGCGCCTTGGCAGACAGGTAACCGATCCACGAACCGTCGTCGGTCTGATTCATGAGCCGGCCGATGCCGAAGGTCATGAACTTCTGGGTCACGCAGCTCGGCAAACGAGGGTCGCTTGCGATGATGCCGCCAAGCTGGATGGCGCCATTGAACATCGTGCCGTCCGGCAGGACGCCGCTCGAATCGACCTGAGCGCCCGAATCCGTGGTGCGATAGGCACCAACGGCGTCATAGTTCTCGAGGCCGAAACCAATTGGATCCATCAGGTTGTGGCAGGGGCTGCAGTTCGGGCTTGCCCGGTGCATTTCCATGCGCTGCCGGAGAGTCTGGCCGGGCACCACCATTTCACTCAGCGGCGGAATGTTCGCCGGCGGATCCGGGACCTCGTCGCACAAGAGCCGACGGAACACGTACTCGCCACGGCGCACCGGAGACGTGCGGTTCGGGTAGGCGGTGTTCGTCAGGAACGCCCCGAGCGTCAGGAGCCCCTGGCGCGTGGTGCCCGTGGTGTCCACCTTCACGAAGTCGGTGGCGTTGGACGCGCCCGTGCGGTTGAGGCCGTAGTACGTCGCCAGGTTCGCGTCGACGAAGGTGAAGGGCGCGTTGAGGATCCCGGTCACGTTGAGGGGATTGTGCAAGAACTCTTGCATGTACCGGCGGGCCTCACCCTTGAACGACGTCTCGAGCGCGTTCGTGTAGAGCGGGTACAGCATGACGTCGACGTCGTGCGAATCGAGGCTCACGAAGTCGAGCCACTTGCCCGAGAAGTTGTCGAGCAGCGTATCGGCGCGCGGATCGGCGAGCATGCGCGTCACCTGCGCGGAGACCTGGTCGTCGGTCGTCAGCTGTCCCATATCCGCCGCCGTAGACAGCGTGGCGTCGGGCATCGTGCTCCACAGCGCGTACGAGAGCCGGGTGGCGAGCTCGTAGGAATTGAGGCGCCGGACCGTCCCCGAGTTCGGATCCGGATCGATCTCTAGCTTGTAGAGGAAGTAGGGCGAGATGAGGACACCCTCCAGTGCCGCCTTGATGCCGTCGAGGGCCGTGAGGCCGAGCGTCTTGGCAGCGGTGTAAGGCGCCATCATCGCCGTCACCTCATCCGTGGTCGCCGGGCGACGCCACGCCTTGCGCGCGAAGGCCGTCAGAATCGTCTTGGCGCAGGTGTCGCCCGCCGTCATGACATCGCACGTCGCGACCGTCTTCTGTCGCGTCGCATCCGAGAAAAGATCCGTGATCAAGCTGGTCGCCGCCTGCTCGTAGCTGACGACATACTCCGGCGCGGTGCTGAGGGCCGAACCGACCGTGTCGAACTCGGCGCCGAGATCATCGCCCGGGAACGTGTCACCCGGGGTCAGCTTGGTGCCGAGCAGGTCGGCGACGGTGTTGTTGTACTCGACCCGATTGAGTCGTCGCACCACCATGTACCCAGGGTTTTGCGGGGGATTCGCCGGGACGGTCACGACGACCGTGCCCCCCGATCCGCCTGAACCCGAGCTGGTCTTGGTCCCGCCAGTTCCGGCGGAGCCGCCCGAGACGGTCGTTCCCCCCGTCCCCGAGCCGCCGGCGGTCTTGGTCCCGCCGCTCCCGCTGCCATTGTTCACCCCACCCGACGTGCCACCCGAGCCTGAGCCCGAGCCCGCCCCCGGAGCGCCGTTCGAGCCGGGCTTCGGGTTCATGACGGCGCCGGTACATCCCAGCGACAGCAGCAGCGCGATACTCGCGCCTGCCATCAGGCCATGATTCAAGCGTTCCATGCGAGCGCCTCCTTGCCATCGTTGCCGAAGGCCGTCACTTTCACACCGAAAAGGCTGAGCAGCTGGATGTAGAAATCGCCGTACGTCTTGACGTTCGAATAGTCGGTCCCGACGGCGTTGGGATACTGAACGAGTCGGTTCGGCTTGATGAGCCCGCCGAGTTGGCCAAGAACCACGGTGGGCAGATTGTCGTGATTGTGGCGGTTGCCGTCGCCAATCTCGCTGCTCATGACGATGGCGCTGTTGTACAGCATGTCGTGTCCGTCGGCGTCCATCAGCGACTTCATCTTCTGCACGAAGGTGCTGATCCAGATCATCTTGTACAGGGAGATCTGGTGGTAGACCTCCATGAGCCCCGCGTCGCTACCGTAGTGCGAGGACTGGTGATCCGAGGTGGCACCCCCCGCCTTTGCTCCGGCTGCCGCGACCGCGGGGACGAAGCTGTAGTTTCGGCTGGTCACCGCATCCGACAGCATGAACGTGATGACCCGCGTTATGTCGCACTGGAAGGCGATGGCGATCAGGCTGTGCATGAAGTCGACCTGGTTCTTGTAGTCGACGCCGGTCAGACCGTTCTTGTCGGAGGGATTCACCGCGGGCCCGGGAACCGTCGGCGGCGTACAGGACCCGGCCGCGGGCGCGTTCTGCAGTTCCTGCTCGAGCGACCGGATGCCCGTGAACAGCTGGTCGAGCTTCGCGCTGTCGGCCGCATTGAGCTTGTTCTGCAGGGCGCTCTGGTACGGCATCACGCTATCGAGGACGCTCTTCCTTAGCGCTGCGCGCATCTGGGCGTCGGCGTTGCTGGCGGTCGGGCTGACCCCCATGAACAGCCGGTTGAAGGCGGTCTGCGCGTCGACGATCTTGCCGAGCGGGGTGCCAGCGCCAACCGGGAAAGACATGGTCCCGTCGGAGTTCGTCACCGACGGTGCCTGCCAGGAGATATTCCGCGTGAAGTACGTTCCGAAAGAGTCGGTCGGGCCTCCGTTGCCCGTACCGAGCTGGATCGAGTTGATTCCCCGGCAGCCCGACAGCGCGTCGCCGATGATCTGGTCCACCGACTTGCTCATTTGCTGGGAATTTGGCGTCGCCATACGAGCCGTGAGGATGGCCCCGGCGCCGAGAGCGTGGTCACCCGTCTGCCGACGACGCTGCTGGTTCTCGAGCCCGGTGATGTAGGTCATGTCCGCCTGGTAGGGCGCCCAGGTCGGCATGGTGATGGGCAACCCCCAGGTGGCGCCAGCGCCGGTCGGGTTGTGGTCCTGCATGTAGTTGCCGTTCGGGTAGTGGTAGAACATGAACCGCTTGATGGGCGCGCAGGTCGCGGCGCCCGCCTTGCGGGTCCACATGAGCGAAGGCAACATCGGAAGCGTCACGGTCACGCCCGCCGAAGTTATGAATCGTCGCCTCGAGAATCGTCCGCTGAACATTGCTGTCTCCTGGAGGATGGTGAGCTTAACAGCCGAAGTCGCCACGCATCGGCGTACGCGCAGCTTGCATCTTCTTGCGTTGGGTGACCGAGAAAAGCGCCGCCGACGAGGGGGTCGCGCCTTCGAAAAAGGTGCTTGGCCTTGGTGGAACACACTGCCTCGACATCGGACACCTCCCTAGCAAGGTCCTCGGGGACCGGCACCTGTCTTACCATTTCCAGGCCGAGCCGGACTCTCACCGTTGGTGCGCAGATACCAGATGGGTCTAACCATTACTGCGCGGATGCGCGTTCCAAGGGATCCAGAAAAGACTAAACTTTATAATGGCTTAGAGCATCGCTGCGCGGCTCGTTCCGCACCAGCCTGCCGGTGGTATTCATAGGGCATGCGCGCGCCACGATGGCTGGTCTTCTCGTGCCTGCTCACATCGGTGGCCCAGGGCGGCTGCGCCGGCAAATCCATGGGTCCGTCGGGGGCGCCCGGTGGCTCCCAGGCGCCGGGGAGCGGTGGCCGCGCCGGGAGCGGTCCTGCCGGTGGGGGTGGCGGGCCCGGCGCTGGAGGTGGCGCCGGAAGCACGGCGCTAGCGGCCCTCGTACCCGTGGTGATGGAGCCGGCCTGGCAGATCGCCTCCAGCCCTGACCTCGGCGCTTACGACAACCGCCCCGACCAGCAGCCCGTCGATTTTTCGATCTGGCAGGCGCAGGACGGGACGTTTCAGCTGTGGTCGTGTGTCCGAGGCACGAAGGTCGGCGGCAACTCGCGGCTCTTCTATCGGTGGGAGGGTCGACACCTGACCGACACGGACTGGACCCCGATCGGCATCGCGTTGATGGCCGATCCCGCCGTCGGCGAAACACCGGGGGGCCTGCAGGCCCCTTACGTGCTCCGCGTCGGCGACACGTGGCACATGTTCTACGGGGACTGGCAGCACATCTGCCACGCCACCTCGAGCGACGGCAAGACGTTCACGCGGGTCATCCAGCCGAACGGCCAGTCCGGCGTTTTCGGCGAGGCCGCCGGCCTGGTCACCCGCGACCCCATGGTCTTCGTGGCGCCGCACGAGTTCCGCCTCTATTACACGAGCGACGCCGGGATCGACTACGTGCGCACCTCGCCCGACCTCGTCACGTTCAGCGAATCCCGGGTGGTGGCGGCCGGGGGGGCCGCCGGCGTCAACTGCTGCTCCGCCGAGTGTCCCTTCGTCGCGCAGCCGGTCTCGGGCGGTGACTACTTTCTGTTCCGCACGCAGCAGTATGGTCAGAACGCCCAGACGCGCGTCTATCGCTCCCCCGATCCGTTCGACTTCGGCGTCGATGACGATCGGTTCCTGATCGAGACGCTGCCGCTGGCGGCGCCGGAGCTCTTGAGTTTCGAGGGTCAGACGTACGTCGCCCACCTGCGCCCCGATCTTCAAGGTATCCAGGTCTCGAAGCTCGCGTTCGTCGCCGAATGACGACACGGCGGGCGGAGATACGCGGCGATGTACCTCCGACCACAAGATTTCACGAGAGCGACCGATTCAGCTCTCATCAAGGATGAACCTGCCTCGCGCGATGGTGGTGCTCTTCGGCTTCGGCTTGGCGATGTCCGCGAGGCCGTCGTCCGCCGCAGGCGGGGATGACGCCCGCCGCCCCGCCACGCCCGCTCCGGCGGACCTGAACGAGCCGGCGCCGACCACCCCTTCCCTTTACGACCACCCGTGGGTCTGGCGCGACGATGACGGCGCGGCGCTGTCACTCGCCCGTTTTCGCGGCTCGACCGTGGTCATCACCATGGGCTACGCCTCATGCCAGGTGCGGTGCCCCCCGACCATCACCAAGCTGCAACACCTCGAGCGCGCCTTCGCGAAGCAGGGACGCCCCGTGAGCTTCATCCTCGTGACCATCGACCCGGCGACCGACACGCCCGCGCGACTGGCGGCGCTGCGGCGCGACCGGAACCTGACCCCAGGCGTGTGGCACTTGCTGTCCGGCCCTGAGTCGCAGACGCGCGAGCTGGCGCGCCTGCTCGACATTGCCTACGTGGACGCCGGCGGACACTTCGAACATCAGGTTCGCGTCATCGTCCTCGACGCCCGCGGTCGCGTCGCCCGTCGCTTCGAAGGCTGGCACTTCGACGACGCGTCGGCGCTATCGCCCTGAACAGACGTACGTCTCGTCCCATTCCGCGTCGAGAGCTCGGGCGAGCGTAGCCCAGCTTTGCTGGGCGAAGCGAGGAGGGACCGGCGGTTTGCGAGCGCAAGCGAGCCACAGCCCCCGTAAGAGACAAGGGCAATTCGGGCGCGTCTTCAGTTTCAAACACGTGGGTCGATGCGACTCCCGGTCGGCAGATTACCCGGCGAGGAGGCAGCATCGTGGACCAGGCAGACAGTCAGGAATCGAAGGGTTTCGAGGGTAGAAACGGTGTCTGCCGGGGGCGAGGGCAACCCCGCGGATGGTGGCCTCCGCGCCGCTCCCCTCGCCTCGCGGCGCGACCGGTCGTCGCCGTCGCCGCGGCCACGCTCGGCCTCGTGCTGCTCGCCGCGCCCGCGCGCGCCCAGGTGGCGCTGAACCTGTACGGCAACGCCGACTATCACGCGATGAAGGACAGCGGGCAGACCACCAACGCCTTCGGAACGGCGCTGGCGGACGTGTTCCTGTCGGGGACCAAGGAGAAGCTCTCCTACCTGGCGGAGTTCGTGTTCGAGGTCGGCGACAACAACGAGTTCGCCGTCGACGTCGAGCGGCTTCAGCTCGGATACCAGGTGACTGAATGGTTCCGGGTCGCGGCCGGGCGCTTTCACACGGCCTTCGGCTACATCAACGACAGCTACCACCACGGCGCCTACTACCTGCTTTCGACGGGTCGTCCGACCTTCGTGAACTTCGAGGACGGCGGTGGCCTGATCCCGGCCCACAGCGTGGGCTTGCACATCGACGGCCGGTTTCACCTGGGCTCGTCGCGGTTGCGCTACGACGCCGAGCTCGCAAACGGACGCGCTGCCACATCCGATCAGGTGACGAACCGGATCGATCCGAACAATGGCAAGGCGGTCAACCTCCGCCTTCGCCTCGAACCGGGCGGCGTGCTCGACGGCCTCGTCTTCGGCGGCAACGTCTACCTCGACACGATCGACACGACGGACGCCCTGATGGTCCCCGTTCGGATGAGCGAGCAGGCCTACGGGGCACACCTCGCCTATATGGAGCACAACGTTCACCTGATCTCGGAGACGGCCTTGTTCCGCCACGTCGAGAGCAACGGCGGGCCCACGCACCAGACCGTGGCCACGTTCGTGGAGCTCGGATACAGCTTCGCCGAGCTCACGCCTTATGCTCGCTACGAGCGCACCTCGTTCGGGAGCGGGCCCGTCGATCCCTACTGGGCGGCGGGAGCGGCGGCGCGGGGCAGCTTTCACGTCGTGACCGGCGGCCTCAACTACCTCGCCTCCGACAGCGTGGCCCTCAAGCTCGAGGGCAAGTACCAGCACTTCGACTCGAACCAGACCTCGAAGGGTCTCTCCGCGCAGGTGGCCTATGCGTTCTAAGTCGCGACGAGATGGGCGCTGGCTGTGGCGGCTCGCGGGCTTCCTGGGAGTGCTGACGATGTTCCTGGCCGCGGTGGCGGCGGCGGCCGGGCCGAGCCCGTACGTGTTGATCAAGAACGCGCGGAACAAGTCCATCGCCACCATCAGCAAGGCCGACGCCCGCGATATCTTCACCGGGAAACGGAAGCTCTGGTCGACGGGCGAGGTCGTCCAGATCGTGCTCCGCCCCGGCGAGGGCGACGGCATCGAGTGGCTGGCCCAGGACGTCTTCGGCGTGTCCCCTCGAAACCTGCTCACCAAGATCCGGCAGGAGGTGTTCAAGGGCGAGATGGCCAAGCCCATCGTCGCAGCCTCCGACGAGGAGACGATCAAACAGGTGGTGAGCGTGGGCGGGGCCATCGGCATCATCCCGGCCCCTCTGGCGGCGAAGCTGCCCGCTGAAGCGGTCGTATTGCCCATCAACTGAGGAACAACAGCGATGAACTCAACAGCGCCCGGGCCTTCGAAGGAGGGGCGGACCCTCAAGCTGAAACTACTGCTTGGGTGTCTGACTCCGCTCCTGGTGGCGGTGATCTGCCAGGGCCTCTACACGGTGACTGCGCAACGCAAGGCGCTGATCGGTGGCCTCGAGGAGAAGGGTCGCTCGCTGGGCGCGCTGATGGTGAACGTGGTCGGCCCCAGCCTGGCCCTCGACGATCTGCCCGGCGCCACGGAGGGCCTCGGCTTCATCGCCAAGGACGCCGACTTCGCGTTCTCGGCGGCGCTCGCGCCCGATGGCAGGGTGCTGAGCTTCGTCGGTCCCGAGGCCGCGCGGCCCCTGCTCGCCGCCTCGGCCTCCGCTGTGAAGGCTCCCAGTCTGGTCGTCGGACGGGAGGTCCTGGTGGCCCTCTATCCGCTCAAGCCAGGGACCACCGACCTCGGCACGGTCGCGGTGGGCCTCAAGACCAGCAACGTGCGCGCCGCCGCGAACCGAATGGTGGCGCGCGTCGTCCTGATCGCGGCGGTCGGGATCATGATCGCCGTCCTGGTCGTCCTGTTGCTGGCGGCCGCGATCGTCCGCAGAAACCGCGATCTCAAGCTGATCATGGACAACGTGGGCCAGGGCTTCATGAGCGTGAAGCGCGGCGGCGAGGTCCTGCCCGAGCACTCCGCCATCCTCGAGAGCTGGTTCGGCGCCTGGCAGTCGGGCGCGCCCTTCTGGGGCTACATCGGCGGCGCCTCGAAGAAGCTGGAAAGCTGGTTCGAGCTGATGTGGGACAACGTTCGTTCCGACGTGCTGCCGGTGGAGATCGCTCTCGAGCAACTGCCGGTGCGGGCCGAGGTCGGAGGCAAGACCTTCGAGTTTCAGTACAAGCCCATCTTCAAGGGCGCCCACCTCCTCCACATCATGTTCGTGATCTCGGACATCACCGCGCTCGTGGAACAGGAGCACGCGAGCTCGGAGCAGCGTGAGCTGATGAGCTTGTTTCAGTGGCTGCTGAAGGATCGGACCGGCCTCCTCGAGTTCTTTCACGACGCCAACGGCCTGGTGCAGCAGTCGGCCACCTGGGGCGACGACGATCTCGGCGCCCTCAAGCGCAACATTCACACGCTGAAGGGCAACGCCTCGGTGTTCCGGCTCGAGAGCGTCACCCGGGTCTGCGAGGCCATCGAGAACCGCTGGGCCGATGGGGCAGACGGGCGTCTGTCGGACGATGAGATCGCGGTCCTGCTCGCCACGTGGAAGGGCGTTCAGGACCGGATGTTGCGACTGCTCGACGGCGACGACGCCCGCCGCTTGGAGATCGAGCTGCACGAGCACGACGAGCTCATCGCCGCGATCGAGCGGCAAGAGCCGCACGCGGCGCTGTTCGAGATCGCCCGCGCATGGACCTTCGAGCCGATGAAGCAACGCCTGGGGCGCTACGGCAAGCAGGCGGGCGAGCTGGCCCGCCGCCTGAACAAGGGTGAGCTCACCGTCCGCGTGGAAGCGGACGGCGTTCGGTTGCCGCAGGGGATGCTGGCGCCCTTCTGGTCATCCGCCGCCCACCTGATCCGAAACGCGGTGGACCACGGCATCGAAACCCCCGACGAGCGGCGTGACGCCGGCAAGGATGGCCCCGCCGTCCTGGTGTTGCACGCCTCCCGACAGGATGAAGGTCTGGTCGTCGCCATCGAGGACAATGGGCGCGGCATCTCGTGGGACAAGCTCGCGGAGAAGGCGCGCGCCGCTGGGCTGCCGTCGTCTTCGCGGGAGGATCTGGTCGCTGCCTTGTTCGCGGACGGCATCACCACCCGCGAGGGAGCGACGGAGGTGTCGGGGCGTGGGGTGGGGATGAGCGCGGTCCGTGAGGCCTGCGAGGCCACTGGCGGCCGGCTCTCGGTCTGGAGCGAGCCGGGCAAGGGCACGCGCTTCGAGTTCGCCTGGCCACGCACGCTGCTGGAGCCCGCTCGCGACCATGAGGTGACGAAAGCAGCCGCCTCGGCCACGGGAGCACCAAGGAGTGGTTCGGAGGCGAGACCTGGCACAGGCAAGGTGGCTCCGAAGAAGGTGGCTGCCTGATGACCGGCCAGAGCCTGTCCCTCTCCACGGTCATCCAGGCGGTCGCCGACGCCGTGCGCAAGCAGCACGCCGAGCTGCGCGACGAGATCGCGATGGTTCAGAGCGTGAGCGAACGCGAGGTGCTCGCCGCGGGGGGGGCCATCGCAAAGATCTTCGAGGAGATGACCGAGCACACGGCGCGCCTGTCCGCGCTCAAGGCGCACGAATCGAGCGACAGCGCCAAGGGCTCGTTCGCGGCCGTGCTCACCCGCTTCGCGGGCGAGATGCCGGCGCTGCTTGGCGTGCTCGTGAGCGAGACCACGTCCCAATCGCGCCTCGCCAGCGGCGCCGCCGCCCAGATTCGCGAGGTGACGAACCTGGCCGAGGACATGTCCCGGATCGCCCAGTGGTGCCGGGTGGTGGCAAGCAACGCGCGCGTCGAGGCCGCCCACGCAGGCGAGCTGGGTGCCGGGTTCGCCGTCCTCGCGGACTCGCTGGCGGCCATGTCGAACGACATCGCGCGGGCCACGAAGTCCATCCAGGACCGAGCGACGGCGGTGAGGGGCATCGTGTCGGAGATGGCCGATGGGGCCGCCAAGGTCGCGGCGGAGGGGCGCGCCCGCACGGCGACCATGAAGGCCTCGGTGGGCGAGTGCCAGAAGGCGTACCAGGACGGCGTCGTGGGATCGATCCATGGGTTCGAACAGAACGCAGCCTCCATTCGCGATCGCTCGAACGCGGCGCTCAGCCACCTGCAGTTCCAGGACCGCCTTCAGCAATCCCTGGATCACGTGCTCGAGGGGAACGCGCGCATCGTCGCCGGGCTGGAATCCCTGGCGGCCGACCTGGCCGGGGCCGACGCGCCCGCGTCGATCGAGGGGCTCGAGGAGGTCCTGCACCAGCTCTTCACGAACGCCTCCGCGCTGGCGGTCGTGCGGGATCTCGCCGGAAGCGAGCGCTCGGACGGCGAGATCCAATTTCTCTGATCTGACTCACGAAGGGAACCTCACATGGCGAACCAGAAGACCATCCTCATTGTCGATGACTCCGCGACCGTCCGGCAAATGCTCACGTTGACCTTGACCGGTGGTGGCTTCAACGTCGTCGCCGCGGAGAACGGGGCCGAGGGGCTCGCGGCGGCAAAGAAGCAGAAGGCGGACCTCGTGATCTCGGACGTCAACATGCCGGTCATGACCGGCCTGCAGATGATCGCGGAGATCCGCAAGCTGCCGAGCTACGCGAAGACACCGATCTTCGTCCTGACGACCGAGTCGGGAGCGCGGGTCGCCGAAGGCAAGGCCGTGGGCGCCTCGGCCTGGATCGTGAAGCCTTTCAAGCCGGAGAGCCTGCTCGCCGGCGTGAAGCGCGCGACGGGCTAAATACTCGAGGGACGCTACTTCTCGTGCCACCGACGGCCGACGATCCGACCCGCTGGCTGCGCCGACACTGCGCTCCGGTGCTCGTGTACCGGAGTACACTCCGCTCCGGTGCTCGCGTCGGCTTCGCCATCGGGCCGGCTTGTCGGCCGCGTTCTAACCTTCACTCTCCGTGAACTTTGGGGGCCCGTCTCGCCGACGGCTAACACCTGAGCGGATGTCGCGGGCGCCTTGTTTGGCGCGGCGTCAGTGGATGCGGGGGGCGTGGGGCAAGGCCGCCAGGATCTCGGCTTCCGCGATGGAGAACGCGCGCACCCGCGCCTGAAAGTCGGCTTCCGGGACCAGGCTCGCGGCGAGCTCCAGGAAGATCTCGGCGTGCCTGTCCTCGGCGGTGGCGAGCACGCGATAGAACGGCCCCAGCTCCTCGTCGCCGGACGCCGCGAACCCGCGCGCCAGGAGGTCCAGCCGTTCGTGGGAGCGCGCTTCGATGAACGCCGCCACCAGCAACGTGTCCAGCAATCGCAGGGGCTCGCGATCCCGGACCTGAGCGAACAGCCCGCGGGCATAGTGGTTGGGCGTGTCGGCCCGCGGCGCCCAGCCTCGTCGCGCCAGCAGCCCCGCCACCTGAATGACGTGGCTCGTCTCCTCGTGCGCCAGGCGGCCGAGCGCGTCGACCGAGCCACCCCGGTGCGGATACCGGCGAACCAACGACAGCGCGTTCTCCGCGGCCTTGCGCTCGCAGTGGAGGTGATCCGACAGCAGCGCCTGCAGATCCGTCGTCGCCGCCGCGAACCAGCGCGGATGGGTCCCGCTCGCCAGGATGACGGGCAAGCCGGGGGACGAGCGCTCCATCTTCAGGCGCGACCCGGGGCTGCCCCTCCGGACGGGCCCGCCTGCATGAGCTGACGCAGCACGTACGGCAGAATTCCCCCGTGCTGGTAGTAGGCCACCTCCTGCGGGGTGTCGATGCGCAAGATCGTCGAGAACTCCGTGACCCGGCCATCTACTGCGGTGGCGCGAACCTTCACCTGCCGCCCGGCCGAGAACCCGCCGGCGAGCGCCGCCGGCAGCCCCTGCGTCTCGAAGACCTCCTCGCCGTTGAGGTGTAGCTTCTCGGCGTTTTCGCCCGGCAGGAACTGCAAGGGGACGATCCCCATGCCCACCAGGTTCGAGCGGTGGATGCGCTCGTAGCTCTCGGCGATGACCAGGTGCACGCCGAGGAGCTTCGGTCCCTTGGCCGCCCAGTCGCGCGATGAGCCGCTGCCGTACTCCTTGCCCGCCAGCACGACGAGGGGCACCTTGTCGCGAATGTACCTCTCCGACGCCTCGAAGATCGACATCAACGCCCCGTCCGGCAGGTGGCGCGTGACGCCGCCCTCGGTGCCTGGCGCGAGCAGGTTCTTGAGGCGGGTGTTCGCGAACGTGCCACGCACCATGACCTCGTGGTTTCCCCGCCGCGCGCCGTACGAGTTGAAGTCCTTCGGCTCGACGCCGCGTTCGATCAAGTACTTCCCCGCTGGCCCGTCCTTCTTGATCGATCCGGCGGGCGAGATGTGGTCGGTTGTCACGCTGTCGCCCAGCACCGCGAGGACACGCGCCGCCTGCACCTCGCTCGTGGCCTGCGGCAAGGGTGGCATCCCCTCGAAGTACGGCGGATGCTTCACGTAGGTCGAATCGCCGGCCCAGGCGAAGGTTTCGCCCTGGGGGACCTCCATCTTCCGCCAGCGCTCGTCACCCTCGAAGACCACGGCATAGCTTGCCCGAAAGTGCTCGGGCTTCACGGCGGCAGCGACCGCGGCAGCGACCTCGTCGTTCGTCGGCCATACGTCCTTCAGGAACACGGGCGCGCCGGTTCCGTCGTGTCCGAGCGGCTCGTTCTCGAGATCGATGTCGATGCGCCCCGCCAGCGCGAACGCCACCACCAGCGGGGGGGACATCAAGTAGTTCGCGCGCACGTCGGGGTTGATGCGACCCTCGAAGTTCCGGTTCCCCGACAGCACCGACGCAACCACCAGATCCCGTTCGTCGATCGCCCCGGAAATGTCGGCCGGCAGCGGCCCCGAGTTCCCGATGCACGTGGTGCAGCCGTAGCCCACCAGGTTGAACTTCAGCTTGTCGAGGAACGGGGTCAACCCTGCCGCGTTCAGGTACTCGGTCACGACCTTCGAGCCCGGAGCCAGCGAGGCCTTCACCCACGGCTTCACCGACAGCCCGCGCTCGACGGCCTTCTTGGCCACCAGGCCGGCCGCCACCATCACGGAAGGATTCGACGTGTTCGTGCAGCTCGTGATCGCCGCGATGACCACGGAGCCGTGCTTGAGCTCGGGCGACTTCGGGGCCCCCGACACCACGGGCGCGTCCTTCTTCTTCGCCTTCACCAGCGACGGCAGCGCGTCGGTGAAGGACTTCTTCGCCGAGAACAGGGCCACCCGATCTTGCGGGCGCTTCGGGCCCGCGACGCTCGGCTCCACCGTCCCGAGATCGAGCTCCAGGGTGTCGGAGTAGGTCGCGTCCTTGGTGCCAGCGTCGAGGAACAACCCCTGTTCCCGCGCGTAGGCCTCGACCAGCGCCACCTGCTCGTCGGTACGGCCCGAAAAACGCAGGTAGCGGAGCGTCTCGGCGTCGACGGGAAAGAAGCCGCACGTCGCGCCGTACTCGGGCGCCATGTTCGCGATGGTCGCGCGGTCGGCGAGCGACAGCGCCCGCACGCCAGGGCCGAAGAACTCCACGAACTTTCCCACCACGCCCTTCTTGCGCAGGCGCTCGGTCACCGTCAGCACGAGGTCCGTCGCCGTCGAGCCCTCACGCATGATCCCGTGCAGCCGAAAGCCGACCACCTGCGGGATCAACATCGACGTCGCCTGCCCCAGCATGGCCGCCTCGGCCTCGATCCCGCCGACGCCCCAGCCCAGCACCCCGAGGCCATTGATCATCGTGGTGTGCGAGTCCGTGCCCACCACCGAGTCCGGATACGCCAGCGTCTTGCCGTCGGCGGTCGCGGCGGTGAACACCACGCGCGCCAGGTACTCGAGGTTCACCTGGTGGACGATGCCCGTGTCCGGGGGGACGACCGCGAAGTTTCGCAGCGCGGACTGCCCCCAGCGCAGGAAGGTGTAGCGCTCGCGGTTCCGCGAGAACTCGATGCTGGCGTTCAGCGAGAACGCGCCGGCGTGTCCGGCCTCGTCCACCTGGACGGAGTGATCGATGACCAGCTCGGCGGGCAGCAGCGGATTGATCCGCGCCGGATCGCCCCCCATGCGTTTCATGGCGTCGCGCATCGCCGCCAGATCCACGACGGTGGGAACGCCGGTGAAATCCTGCAACAAGACCCGCGCCGGCATGAACGCGATCTCCGTGGCAGGCGTCGCTTGCGGATCCCAGGCACACAGGGCGCGGATGTCGCCCTCCTTGACCGTGCGTCCGTCCTCGAGCCGCAGCAGGTTCTCGAGCAGCACCTTCAGCGAATACGGCAGCCGCCCCACGTCCACGCCGGACTTCTGCAGGGCGGATAGCCGATAGATCTCGTACTCGCGGGTTCCCACCTTCAGCGTCGAGCGCGCGCCAAACGAATTCGCCATGGTCAGTTTTTAGGGGGAAAGTCCGCTCCTGTCGAGAGGGTCGCCGCCGATCGCGCCCGCCACCTCCGGGGCTCAGGGAACGCCGAGCATCCGGCGCGCCGCGGCCGTGGCGGCGGCCGTGGCCGGGGAGAAATGTCCTCGTTTGAACAGAAACAATTCGTCCCCGCGCTGGGCGAGCAAGCCGTACTCCTCGCGATTCGCGAGCGCGGCGTTCAGGGAGGCCCGTGACAGATCGCCGACGTGCGAACGACCGATGAGGAGGTAGTCGACCGGGCCTGGCGGCACGCGCAGGGGATAAGCGATCTTGCGGGTGCTGATGTGCGGCGTCTCGTTCTCCGTCGCCGCGACCGAGGCGCCCCGGGGAATCATCGCGACGAGCGCCTGCAGGTCGGCGTAGCGGCGCTGCTCCGCGGGTGAAATCTTGAACTCGATCCGATTGAATCCCCCGACGAACACCTCCCGCTGAAAGATGGCGCCGTAGGTGTAGCTGTCGGCCGCCATCACGATGACCAGCGTGCCCAGCGCCGCCAGGCGCGCCGAGCCACCGTTCGGCTGCCGCGCCACCGCGACCAGGGCCAACACGGCCGCCAGGAACAGGAACGGCGTCCAGTGATTCGTGTACTGAAACGAGATCATCGTCGTCGGCGAGTAGCCGGTCGTCATGATGGTGAAGAAGATCGCCGGCAAGAGCAGCAGCACCAGGGGGAAACGCCGCAACGGCAGGAACGCCAGCGGCGCCAGCATGTGCAGCACGTACTCGAGCTTCACCTGCGTCATGAGCGTCGTGATGAAGAACAGGGGGTTGGTCAGGATGGTCTTGATCACGCTGCCGAACGTCGCCACGCCGTCGGCGAACAGGCCGCTATACAGGTTCTGGAAGTACCACGACCCCGCGAGCGGCATGATCACGAAGCGGTCGATGCCGAACCAGATCCCCGACACCACCGCGAGCACGAGGCCGAGGCGCGGCCGGATGCGCGTCAGCAAGAGGAACAACCCCAGCCCGACGAGATCCACCGCGACGTCCTCGCGCAGCGAGTACAGCATGATGACCATCCCGACCGTCAGCCACCTCCGGCGCGTGGCGATCGCCCAGAACAACCAGAAATGGAAGAACGGGGTCAGGGTGAGCCAATGGAAGTCGTAGAAGTTGGGGCCGTGCAGCGGGGGGAAGCACAGGTAGGCGAGCGCGACGGCCGCGGCCATCGGCCGTGACAGCTGGGTCGCCGCGAACAGGTACAGCGGAACCGCGGCGAAGCCCAGCACGATCGCCTGTGCGATCAGCATGGTCTCGGGCCCGGGCCGGAGGGCGTAAAAGGGTATGAACCAGATGACGCCGAACTCGGCGTGCGAGGCGAGGTTGTTGCCGCCCGCCGGCCCGAACAGCACGGTGGCCCGGAACGGGTGCCCGTGGATGGCGTTGAACATCAGGTTGTCGTAGATGCCGAGATCGAACGCGGTGGTCCCGAGCCGGTGGTGGCTGCGAATCGTGAAGAAGGCGAAGTAGGCGGCGTAGCCGGCTGCCGCCAGCACCACCAGCCCAAACCACAACACCCGTGGCGAGGGACGGCGCAGCGCGCGCAACCTCGCCGCCAGGGCGGTGACGAGCACGGGCTCTCGTCCGCCCGCCAGCGCTTCGACGCTGCGGCGCAAGAGCGGCTGGCAGAGCAGCCCGAAGATTCCCAGCACGAGGAGGTACATCAACGGGCTGGCGTGGCTGAACTTGACGCTGAACAGGGCCGGCAGGAAACACGCGAGCATCAGCGGCGCGAGGACCTCCCCCACCCGCTCGATCGCCTGCACGGTCGCTTCGCTGCGCCGGCGCCTCGCGACCATGGTCACGACGAGGACGACGAGCGGCGCGACCGCCCCCGCGAGCAACGAGACCAGGAATTCACGGCGGAGGCGCGGGCCAAACAAGTTCTGGGACAGCAGCCGATCGCGCACGTCGCCCGGCGCCTCCACGAGGCGCGCCAGCACGACCACGGACATCCCCGCCAGCGCCAGGGTGAGCGCGGGCATGAGCAGGCGCGACCATGGCGCCCGCTGCCCGCTGACGGCGAGCGAAACGGAGGCGGGCACCACCTCCGGAACGAACGTCGTCTCTTGATTCGCGCTCGTCATTTGGTCGTCGTCGCGCCCGTTGTTCCCGGCTTGCCTGTCGTGTCTGGCTTCCCTGTTTGGTCCGGCCGCTTCAACAGCACCAGCCCTGGCCGTTGCGCGGCCACGGTATAGCCCGCCCGCAAGGCCGCGTCGTACTGCTCGCGCTCGGACGGGATGGGGTGATCGGTCGTGTAGAGGATGTAGTCGATGCCCTGATACCCGGTGGACATGTTCCAGCACTCGATCCGGTTCGACACGTGGGGAAGCTCGCGATCGGTGGCGCCTAGCACCGCGTCGCGCGGCACGAGGCGCATCAGCTCGTCGATGTAACGCTGTTCGGCCAGGTTCTGGGGGGTCGGCGGGTCGAACCGCAGGGCGCCATACGCGGTGTGGAACCGCTCGCGCGGCGGGATCGCGCCCCAGTGCGTGGTGGTGATGAGCGTCCCGGCGACCAGCGCCGCGACCGCGGCCCGCTGCCGCGCCACGCCGTGTGGTCCGCGCCGGATGGCCGCGAGCGCGAGCGCCGCGGCGGGGAAGATGTAGGGGATGAAATAGCCGGAGTATTGATAGCCGATGTCGTGGGTGGGGCCGTAGTCGGTCAACAGGGTGAAATACGAGCCAGCGACCACGCTCAGCGCGAGGTGAGCGCGGCGCAACGGCAGGAACGCCAGCGGCAACAGGATCTGGAGCGCATACCGCAGCTTCTCGCCCGTCAGCAGCGTGGTGAAGGTATAGACGGGGTTCGTCAGAATGGTCTTGATGATTCCGGCGAAGCTGTGCTCCCCTTCGGGGAAGAGCTGGTGGTAGTGCTCGGCGAACCCCCACTGCCCGAAGGCGGGCATGATGGCGAAGCGCAACAGCACGAAGTAGGTGACGGACACGACGAGGATGACCACGCCGGTTCGAGGCCGATGGCGGGTGGCGATCAGGAACAGGCCGAACACGGCCGTGCCCACCGAGATGTCCTCGCGGCAGGTGATGCCGAGGATGAAGAACGCCACGAACGGCTTCATGCGCCGCGCGTCGAAGCAGTCAATCGCGGCCAGCAGGAACGCAGCGGACAGCGGCTGGAAGTGGATGTCGAAGAACTGCGCGCCGTGGAGCGGCGGATAGAAGTAGTACGCCCCCGTCAACAGCGCCGCGATCGGCCGCGATACGCGGCGCGCCGCGAAGCGATACACGCAGACGCCCGCCAGCCCGAGCAGCGCCGACTGCATCACCATCAACGTCGTCGCCGCCGGGTGAAGCGCGTAGATCGGCAGCATGAACACCATCGCCAGCTCGGCGTGATTCCGCAGCTCGCTCCAGTTCCCGGCCCGAATCAGGGTCGTGCAGCGAAAGGGATGCCCGTGCAGAAAATTGTAGAACTGGTTGTCAATCTGGCCCAGGTCCCAGGTGTATGAGTTGAACCCGGCGTGGTTCCGTAGCGCGAAGAACGACGTGTACCCGATGTAGCCCGCGGCGCCGAGGCCGATCAAGGCCTGGGGCCAGAACCGCAGCACGCCCGCGGGGAGGCGCGCGGGGAACCCATCGACCGCCGTGCCCGGCTCGAGCCTCCGTGGCGTGGTGCGGTACGCCTCGAAGTGTAAGCGGCAGAGACGCTCGAACAGCAAGATGAAGGCGGCGATCAGCACCGCCAGCGTCATGGGATCGAACCAGGCATCCGGACGCATCAGGCCCGGCACGAACGCCGCCAACAGCAGGGGCGCCGCCAATCGCGACACCCGCCACAGCCGATGCCCGCCGGTCAGCCGGTGCGCGCCGAGCCACCCAAAATCGAAGGCGAGCAGCAGGATCGTCGCTGCCACCCCCAGCACGACCCCGACCGCGAGCGTCGCCAGCAGCACGCCGCGCTGGTGCGGCGGGAGCACGTTGGAGCGGGCGAAGGCGTCCACCCACCGGCCGCGCGCCTGCACCAGGCCAAGCGCCACCGACCCGCCCGCCAGGACCAAGATCCCGCCCGAGCGGGCGAGCTCCGCAAGGTCGACGACGAAGGGGGGCGCGTTCGGCCTCGGCTTCATTTCGCCGCAGGGTTGCGCGCGTCGCGCGAGGGTTCGAGGCGAGGCAAATTGATCTCGTCCTGCACGACGTACAGGGGCCGGCGCTTCACCTCCTCGTAGATGCGGCCCACGTACTCGCCGAGGATGCCCGTCATCAGCAGCTGCGCCGACGAGCCCAGGCCGACGAGGATCATGATCGTCGTCCACCCCTGGATCACGCCCTTCCCGAACACCTTCTCCCACACGGCCCAGACACCGCCCGCCATCGCCGTCACACCGGCGAGGACGCCCAACCAGATCGCCATCCGCAGCGGCACCGTCGAGAACGAGGTGATGCCGTCGACGGCGAAGCGGAGCATCTTGCGCAGCGGGTACTTGGTCTCGCCCGCGAAGCGAGCGGGACGCTCGTACGTGACGCTCGACTGGCGAAAGCCGACCCACGCCACGAGGCCCCGCACGAAGCGATGCTGCTCGCGGAGCGCCCGCAGCGTCAGCACGACCGGCCGGCTCATCAGCCGAAAGTCCCCCGCGTCGGCGGGGATGGAGAAGCCACCCAGCATCGCGCGGAGGACCCGATAGTACACCGCGGCCGTCAGCTTCTTGAACGCGGTCTCGCCGTGCCGCCGCGAGCGAATCGCGAACACCACGTCGAAGCCCTCCCGCCACCGGGCCACCATCTGCTTGACCACCTCGGGCGGGTCCTGAAGATCGGCGTCCATGACCACCACCGCGTCGCCGTTCGCTCGATCCATCCCCGCCGTGATGGCCATCTGGTGACCGAAGTTCCGGGCGAACGAGATGATCTTGTAGCGCGGCTCCGAGTCCGCGAGCGCCTTCAACAGCGCGAGCGAGCTATCCTTCGAGCCGTCGTTGACGAAGATCACCTCCCACGATTCGGCCACGTCGCCGCCGACATCGGCGAAGAACGCGCGCAGGCGCCGATCCAGCTCGGGAATGATTTCTTCCTCGTTGTAGATGGGAAGAACCAGCGAGAGGATGGGGGCATCCATCGGGCCCCCTATATATCATCATCGCTGTCCCGTCCTCGCCCCGTTCCCGTGCCCGACAAGATCGGGTCGCGCGCTATTCGGGCTGGCTGAAGTGGCGCCGCACCGGGTGCAGCGGGCCCATCTCGGGCGTCGGCGCGGCTACCGAATGGCGGAGGTGCGGGAACAGATCGAAGTGCGCCGCGGTCCAGGCGGCCACGCCGATGCCCCCGAGGACCGCCGCCGCCGTTCCGAGCGCCCATGGCAGCAGCACCGGCGCCAGCGCGCTTCGCGACGGCACCCGAATCAGGGCGCCGAGCAGCTCGTGCTCGTGCGCAGGCGCGCGAAATGGCCCCGCGTCCCCGGCCATGCCCTCCAGCAGACCCTCGGCGACGATCTCGTCCCCCGGACGCAGGATGATCTCCTCGATGCCAAGGGCGCCCGATAGCTCGAAGTGCCTCCCCGCCACCAGCGATCCGGGGCTGCCCGGGCGGTGAAAGACCGCCGCGCCACGGATGTCCGCCCCACCCGGAAGGACCCGCACCCGCCCGGTCCCTCCGGCGTCACCGGGGCGGTCGTCCTCGATCTCGAAGGGCTCCTCGGACGCGATCTCGTGAACCAGCCGCAGCGACGGGTCCAGCTCCTCGACGATGCGCAGCCGCCAGTACACGCACGGCGCTCCCGACACCGGCGACCGCAGCGGCTCACGCGGGCTGAACGCGCGGCCGGCCATCCGCACGTTGCGGACATTTTGAACGAGCGCGGTCACTGTCATCGCGGCACCTCCCCTTCGGGCACGAGCACCTCGGGCGGAGGCGTGACCGCGTCGCCGGCGGACGCGCCGCTGTCGCCGCTGGCCCGGGCGCGCGCCGCGTACTCCTCGAGCTTGCGATAGAGCGTCTTGCGATCGAGCCCCAGCTTTTGAGCGGCGCGGGTCTTGTTGCCGCCCTCCGCCAGGACGACGCGCTCGATGTACTCGCGCTCCAGCGCTTCGAGCGTCAAGCCGCGCGCCAGCGCGCCCCCGAGGTTGTCGGCGCGCCGCCGTTCGCGGACGGTGGTGGGAAGGTCGTCCATTCCGATCACGTCCCCCTCCGCGAGCGCGACCGCGCGCTCGATGACGTTCTCAAGCTCGCGCACGTTGCCCGGCCAGGGATAGGCCAGCAACGCCTTCTTGACCGGTGCGCCGAGCTCGCGGAACGCCTTCCCGGTGCGCGCGGTCGCCGCCGCCAGAAAGTGCTCCGCCAGCGCCAGGATGTCCTCGGTTCGCTCGCGAAGCGGGGGGAGATGCACGTGGATGACGTTCAGTCGATAGTAGAGGTCCTCGCGGAAGGAACCCTCGCGCAACCGCGGATCCAGGTCGCGATTCGTGGCGGCGATCACGCGCACGTCGATCTTCTCCGAGCGGCTGCCGCCGAGGGGGCGAATCTCGCGATCCTGCAACACCCGCAAGAGCTTGGCCTGCAGCGCCGGCGAAAGCTCGGCAATCTCGTCGAGAAAAATGGTGCCCCCCTCCGCCTCCACGAAGATCCCCAGCTTGTCGGTGCGCGCATCGGTGAAGGCGCCCCGCTTGTACCCGAACAGCTCGCTCTCCAGCAGCGCGTCGGGGATCGCAGCGCAGTTGATCGGGACGAATGGCCGCTTGCGGCGCGGGCTGGTGAAGTGCAGCGAGCGGGCGATCAGCTCCTTGCCGGTCCCCGAGTCGCCCGTGACCAGCACCGACGCCGACGAGCCGGCGAGCCGCCGCACCATCCCGAAGATCTCCTGCATGGCCGGCGATCGGCCGATGATGTTGTCGAAGCCGTAGCTGCGCCCCACCTCGTCGCGCAGCCGCTCCACCTCGGAGCGCAGCGCCCGCTCGGAGAGGGCCTTCTCGACGGAGAGCAACAGCTGATCGATCTCGAACGGCTTCGTGATGTAGTCGAAGGCGCCCAGCTTGACCGCCCGGATCGCCGTGTCGATCGAGCCGAACGCCGTGATCGTGATGACGTGGGGCGCGGGCTCGACCGCCTTGATCTCGCGCAGGAGATCGAGCCCGTCCAGATCGGGCATCTTGACGTCCGACACCACCAGATCGATACCTCCCTGGCGGATCCGGTCGACGCCGGGGCGGCCGCCCCCCACGACCTCGACCGCGTAGCCGCTGTCGTCGAGGGCCTCGCGCAGCAGATCGCCCATCGCCGCGTCATCCTCCACGACCAGGATTCGCGACCGTGTGCGCGCGGTCGGCGGCGACGCTGCTCGGCTCTCTCTCGTGTCGCTCAACCCATTAAGCCTTGCCGATCCCCTCGACCGCGGCAAGCACCTCCGCCTCGACGGGCAAAAAAACCGAGAACAGCGTGCCGCTCGCCTCCCCCTGCGGGGGGCTCTCGACCTCGATCCAGCCGTCGTGGTCCTTCACGATGCCGTGACTCACGGTCAAGCCCAGCCCGGTGCCCTGGCCTTCGTCCTTCGTGGTGAAGAACGGCTCGAAGATGTCTTGCTTGTCCGGGACAGAGATGCCGGCGCCGGTGTCCGCGATCTGCAGCATCGCGTAGACCGCCGGCGCGACCTGGTCCAGCCCCCCCTTGCGTCGCGTGACGCTCTCGATGGAGACGCGCAGGCGCCCGGCCGTGCCCGTCGGCATGGCGTGGATCGCGTTCATCAGGAGGTTGAGGCAGACCTGTTGAATCTGATCGGGATCGCCGGGCACCGGATCGAGGCCGTGCGCGGAGCGGACCTCGGTGGTGATGCCCTGACGGCGAATGGTCTCCGCGACGACGTCCAGCGCCTCGGCCACCACCTTGACCAGATCGACCCGGGTCACCGTGGGCCCCCGCTTGCGCGAGAAGTCGAGCACCTGGTTGATGATCTTGGTGATCCGGCCGACCTGGGTCTGGATGATGTCGATGTTCTTGGCCAGCTCGGCCGGATCGCCCGCCTTCTTCTCGAGCGCCCGGGCGCGGCCGCCGATGACGTTCAGCGGCGTCCCCACCTCGTGGGCGATCTCCGCCGCCATCTGCCCGATGGTGGCGAGCTTCTCCGACTGGCGCAGGCGGGTCTCCAGCGCCAGCCGGGCGTCGGAGCCCCGGCCCATCTCCTCGCGGGCGTCGCGCAGGGAGCCGGTCATGGCGTTGAACCGGTTAGCCAGCGTCCCGATGTCGTCCTCCCTCTCGGCGAGCAGGACCCGCGAGAGATCGCCCTTCGCGACCTCGTCGATTCCCTCGAGCAGGCGCTTGATGGGCGCCGTGACGCCGGCGCGCAACGCGAGCAGGACGCCCACCGCCAGAAACAGCACCACGGCGAGGAACAGCGGAAACATGCGCATCGCGGTGGCGCGCACCGCCTGGCCGATGTAGTCGGTCGACCGCTTCATCCCCAGCACCGCCACGGGCCGCCGGGCCGGGTGCTGCCGGGGGAGCTCGATGTGCGTTTCGTCATAGAGCGGGACGGCCATGGCGAAGGCACGCCGCCCGTCGGCGCGCTCGAAGAATCGGCTGACGGGCGCGTCCTCGAGCTCGGCGGCCTGCAACAGCACCAACCACCCCGGATCGCTGGTCTGCCAGGCGCGCCCGTCACGGTCAGGCGCCTTGAGGATTTCCAGCTGAAACGCGTCGTCGCGTTCCCGCGCGCGCCAGGCCCGCTCGGTCAGGGTCGCCACCGCGCTCTCGGCCGAAAGCGGCTCGATGCCGGCGCGCAGCGCGTCCGCCACTTCGCGCGCTTCGCGGCCGAGGTCGGTCTCGAGATCGATGCGGCGAGCCCGCAGGGCGGCGTAGCCGAGCCCGCCCAACATGGGTGCCACCAACATGGTCGCGAGCAGCGTCACGCGGGTGCTGAGCTTCATCCAGCCCGAGGAGTATAGCGTGCTATACGATCGGCCATCTCATGGGGAGCCCAGCATGGTGACCGCCAAGGAAATCGAGGCGCGCATCCGCGCCGCCTTACCCGACGCCCACGTCATCGTCGCCGACACCACCGGCGGCGGTGATCACTGGGCGGCCACGGTGGTCACCCCGGCTTTCGACGGCAAGATGTTGCTCGAACGCCACCGCATGGTCTACGCGGCGCTCGGCGAGCTGATGCGCGCCGAGATTCACGCGCTGGCCCTCACCACCGACACGCCCGAGGAGCACAAACGAACATGACCGATGAAGCCCTGAAGCAGCGGATCGAAGCCACCATCAACAAAGACCGCATCATGTTGTTCATGAAGGGCAGCCCCTCCATGCCTCAGTGCGGTTTCTCCGCCGCGGTCGTCGGCGTGTTGAAGGAAGAGGGCGTGACCTTCGGCTCTTACAACATCCTCGCCGATGGCGAGCTGCGGGAGGGGCTGAAGGCCTACTCGAACTGGCCGACGTTCCCCCAGCTGTACGTCGACGGCAAGCTGGTGGGCGGCTGCGACATCATTCGCGCCATGCATGCCAAAGGAGAGCTTGCGCCGGTGCTCGCTGGAAAGTAGAAACGCCGGGCATGCCCCCCGAAGAGACGAAGCCCGAAGCAGAGAGTGCCCGCGAGAAGACCCCCGCCAAGGCGAAGGGCAAGGGGACGCCCCGGCCTGTCGGCGACGTGGGCGCTGACGACCGCGAGGCGCTGACGGCGGCCGCTCGGGTGCGCCTGACGGTGACCGGGCGCAATGAAGCCTGCCCCTGTGGCTCGGGAAAGAAGTACAAGAAGTGCCACCTCCTCGGCGACGAGGCGGCGACGGCGCCGGTCCCGGAGGCTCCGGACGCGAACAAGACCCTGGCGAACGCGTGGAGCCTGTTCGAACAGCGCCGCCCCGGCGCGGCCGAGCGCGAATTTCGCGCCGCCCTCGCCCTCGACCCCGCCCTCACCGACGCGCGCGTCGGGATCGGCATGGCGCGCCTGTCGGCCAACGACGTGGACGCCGCGAAGACGGAGCTCGGCGCCGTGGTGCAGGAGGCGCAGCAGGAATTCGAGAAGCTGCGCGCCGACAACGTCAAGGACGCCTTCACGCGCCCCGAGGTTCAGCCGATCATCCGCGCGGCGCACGCGCTCGGGTGCCTGGCCTACGATCAGGAGCGTTACGCGGACGCGTTCGTCGATCTCGAGCGCGTGTTCAGCATCGACGAGGGGGCGGTGGGAACGGAGGCGCGCCTCATCGCCGGCAAGGCCCTGATGAAGGAGAAGCGGCCGGCCGAGTCCATCGCGGTGCTGGAGCCCGCGATCAAGGCGGAGACTGGCGGCGGCCGCGCCCAGATGGGCCTCGCGCTGGCGCACTTCACGGTCGGCTCCGAGGCGGATGCCAGGGCTGCCTTGACGGCCGCCCTGCACGCCAACCCGTACTTTGGCAAGGCCGTGCTGGGCCGCATTCGCCGTCACGTCGAGAACGTCGCGGGGACGCAGCCCGGCACGATCGAGGAGGCGCTGGTCTACGCGCAAACCTACGGCGACACGTGGACGGACGAGGCCAAGACATTCCTGGCCGGCGCGCTCGACGAGGCGCCGCGCAAGCCGGCCCCGCCTCCATCCGACGTGACCCTCACCGCGCCGACGCCCTGAACGGGCCGCCGTTCGCAGGTCAGGGGTCCCGCTCGGCCTGGAAGCGGGGAATCGGACGGCGGGTGGTTACTTGGCCTTGCCGGTCTTGGCCGGCTTGGTCGGCTTGCCGGTCTTCAGCTGCTTCATCCAGTCGTCGATCTTCTTCGTTCGCCTGTCCAGCTCGGCCCGCTGCTCGGTGATGCCCTGCTTGTCGCCACCGTCCAATGACGCCGCCAGCGCCTCGGGGTAGTCGTTAGCCAAGGAATTCAACATGACGTCGTAGTCGGTGACGACGTTCGAGTTGCCGCCCTTTGGATCGATCGTCTGCAGCTTCTTCCCCGTGGCCACGATGGCCTTGGCCTGCTTCTGTTGCAGCGACTCGACGGCCGCCTTCGTCTTCGCGGCGTCCAGCGCAGCGCGCGTCTTCTTGATGAACGTGAACACTTGCTCGTGAAGCTTCACTTTCGTCCGGTCGTAATCGAGCAGCCGCTGTAGCTCGTCGGCGGCCAGCTGGGCGGCGAGCTTCGCATCGGACGCCTTGCGGCGCTCCATGCGCTCGGCCAGGCTGAGGCCGTCGGTGGGGGCTGGCGCCAGCTTGGATTTCTTCGGCCCGGCGTCGGTCGCGCCGCCGTCGGCGGCGCTCGCTGGGGTCGCGGGCGCGGGTGCCGCAGCGGGCGCGGGCGGCGGTGCGGGTGGCGCCGGCGGCGCCTCTTTCGCGCAGCCTACGACGACCGTCATCATCCAAGCGGCGAGGGGCAACCCGAACCCGAGCTGGAGGCGTGCGCGCATGGCCGAAAACAATGAACCCGATCGTTGACAACCGCAACCGCGCGGGTTCAACCTGGCTCGCGTTGTCCAGCCCGCACCCGATCGACCCGTTTCCCCGGAACCGCCCCGACACGGTCCGTGCCTACCTCGGCAAGAAGGTGACGCTCTCGACCACGGATTTTCACTATGTGGTGGGGCGCCTCCATTCCCTCGATGACGACGATCTGCTGGTCGTGCAGGTGGGCAGCGAGTGGGTGAAGCTCCCCAGGCGGAACCTCGCGACCATTCAAGAGGCCGACGCGGCGCTCGCCGAGTATGTAAAGTAGACCGCTGGAGAGCGAGGCCCCATGCCCTTGACCGGTGAAAAAGCGCGCGCCGCCGCCGCCCGCCTGGCGGCGCTCGGCATCAAGGACGAGGATCTGGACGAGACGTTCGTTCACGCCGGAGGCAAGGGCGGGCAAAACGTCAACAAGGTCGCGACGTGCGTGGTCCTCGTTCATCGCCCCACCGGCACCGCGGTGAAGTGTCAGCGCGAGCGCACGCAGGGGCAAAACCGGGTGATCGCCCGGGCCCTCCTGGCCGAGAAGATCGCGACCGCGCGCGAGGGCCGCGCGAGCGCGCGCGCCCAGGAGATCGCCCGGGTCCAGCGCCAGAAGCGCCGTCGATCACGGCGCGCGAAGCAGAAGATGCTCGCCAACAAACACGCGCGCGCCGAGACGAAGGTCCAGCGTGCCCGCGTCCGCGACGACCACTGAGAAGAGGACCCCGAGAAGGCCCTGAGAGGGACCTTCAAATCCTCCCGCGGGACGGCGCGTGCGAGCAAAGCTCGCCCGCGCATCGCGCATTTCGCGACCCGACCGGCCGACCGCGGAGACCGGGCTCAGGGAGCCGCGGCGGAGGCCGCGCCACCTGCCAGCGCGGGGCCGGGGTGGAAGATCTCCGCCGACGACGTCCCGGCGCCGACGATCAGCGCGTCGCCGTTGGCCAGCGCCGCGCCCATGAGGCTCGTCCGCATGACGCTCATCTCGCCCACCGTGTACGCGAACGTCGACGTGACAGGATCGAACAGATAGGCCTGTTTTCCGGCGCCCGCCCCGGCGTACAACGCGCGCCCGTCGGACAGCACGGCGACGAGCATGGCTGGCGGCGTGACGGGGTGGTTGCCGACGGCCGTGAACGTACCGAGCACGGGATCAAGCAACCAGACGTCGTTGGCCGGTCCCATCGTGACGAGCAGGCGGCCGTCCTTCAGCTCCGCCACGTTGCTGTCACACTGGGAGGCGGTCCCGGGGAGCCTGGCCGGCACCGCCGCCGTCCACATCCCCGTGGCCGCGTTGAACCGCTCCAGCGATGCACGGGGCGCCCCCTGGGAGGCGCCGCAGAGCGCGAGGGCTGCCCCCCCCGCCAGGGCAGTCACGTGCGGGAAGGCCCGTCCCTCGCTCAAACTGCCCGCGGTGGCCGTGAAGGTGTCGGTCGCGGGGTCGTAGATCTCGGACGACGCCAGCGCGCCGAAGTAGGCGACGCTGCCGAGCGAGTAGCTCTGGATGTCGTTCATCCCGCCCACGACCAGCACCCGCCCATCGCTGAGCGTCACCAGCGCAGGGAAGACGCGCGCCACGGTCATCGGCGCCTTCGTCGGCGCGAACGTCTTCGTGGCCGGGTTGTAGATCTCGGCGGTGGCCAGGGCAGCCTGGCCTTCGTTGATGCCCCCCGCGAGCAGCACGCGCCCGTCCACCAGCTTCGTTTCACCGAAGTAGACACGCGCCGTCCCCAGGCTGCCCGCCGGACCGAACTTCCGGGTCACCGGATCGTATGTCTCGGCCGAGGTCAGGACCGGGGTGGCGTTCGGGCCGATCCCCCCCGCCGCGAGCACGGAGCCGCCCGTCAGTGTCACGAGCGTCGACCCGATCTCGTAGGCGGCGCTGCGAGCCGCCACGGGTGGGCCCTGCGTGGCCGTGAACGAGCCCGTCACCGCGCCCAGGCAGACGCCCTCCTGACACACGCCCTTGTTGGGGCACGTCGTGCCCGTCACCATCAGCGGCAGCTTCGTGCTGGTGTCCACGAAGCTGACCGTTCCGGCGCAGGTGACCTGCTTCTCGAGCCCCGCCTCGTAGGGCGGCAGGCGCGACGAATCGATCTCCTGGGGGGCGCAACGCCCTTCGATACACGTATCGGTGTCCGGACAGTCGGACTTGCCGGCGCACGCCGAGACCATGCCCAGACGGACGAACAGGGTCTTTTCGGGAACCAGGCTCAGGACCGCCTTGCGCTCGACCACGACCTTCCCGGCTGTGTCGAAGGCCGTGAGGACGACCTGGAAGCGATCGGCCGTGCCATTTTCCGAGTAAACAGCGTACGTGCCGGGCAGCTCGTAGTCGTTGTCGATGCTGCCCGAGATCGGCGCCGACTGATCCCCGAGCACGGTCTTGTCGGGCAGACGAAGCGCCTGCAGGCGCACGTTGTTGAGCGGTGCGGGCGCCACCAGATCGGTGGCGATGCCGATGATGATCTCGGTGCGGCTCTTCTCCTTGCACCCAGCCAAGCTGGCGAGCGCCAGCCCCGCGACCAACGCAGGCGTCGAAACGCCACGGATTTCACTCCGCCGCATGTCGTTCACCTTTGGCCTCACGGATTGGTCACGGTGGTGTCGGCGACGCCCAGCGTCCCGGACAGAGGTCCTTGCTTGCGCTCCGGCAACAGCAGGATCGCTCCCACCGTCGCGGCGGCGGCGACCCCGACCCCGGCCCAGAACCACCAGCGGTGGTAGAACGGCGCGGTCTCGGCAACCTGCGGCAACTGGAGGACGATCGTCACCGTCCGCGATTGTCCCGCGGCGACCGCGAGCTCGCTCCTGTTCGCGGCGAAGCCGGGCGCCACGACCTCGACCTGGTGACCGCCCGCCGCGAGCTCGACGGTGACCGGAGCCGGTCCCAGGTCGTTGCCATCGACGGCCACGCGGGCGCCGATCTCTGAAGCCGAGATCGTCACGTGCCCCGAGTGGGGAATCGCGGCCAGGTCCAGCGCGACCGTCTGCGCCGTCCCCGCGACCACCGTGATCTCGCGTCGGCCGGCGACGTGATCGGGGGCGCCCGCCTCGATGACATGACTCCCCGCGGGGAGCTTGACGATGCCCTGGACGTCCAGGCTCGTCGGCCGGCCGTCGATCCGTAGCGCGGCGTCCGCGGGGGTCAACACGATCGTCACGTCGGCCAGCAGGCTGCGCATCTCCGCGATGATCGACTCCACCTCGGCCCGCCGCTCCCGGGCCACGGGATGGCCATGTCCTGCGCTCTCGGCGAGATACCGCTCGAGGGTGTCCATGGCCTCCGAGTAGCGAAACAGCGCCTTGAACGTGAGCGCCATGTTGTAGAGGACGACGGGTTCCCCCGAGATGCCGTAGGCCCCGAGGAATTCGGCCAGCGCCGCGTCGTAGTTCTGTTCCTTGAACAGGGCAACCCCCTGCTGGAAATGCAGGCGCGCCTCGGCGAGCCTCGCGGCCGTCGGGGGCGTCGAGGGCCCCGTGACGGCCGACCCACCCGCTGGCGGCGGCGTCTGCGCGGGGGCGGGAGCGGTCGCGCGCGCGGCGGGGGCCGCCGGAGCGGAGGGCGCCGCGGGCGCCGCGGGCGCCGCGGGAGGGGGCGCGACGCGCGCAGGCGGCCCAAACGCATCCGCCCGCGAGGCGACGCTCATGAGACCGGCGAGCGCCAGAGGGACCACCCCGAAGCGGGCCCGCCGCGCGCGTGACGCGGCCCTCCGCCCGGTCGAACCAGCGGCGCGAGCGGGCCGCCCGGACGCCAACACGCCATTTCCTTGCATGCTTTTCATGTGACTCGAGCCTCTCCTTGTCGACGACGGCCTAGCGGGGTCCGGGGAATTGAGTTTCGATGTCCAGGTTCGAGCCGCGATAGCCGGCGGACTTCGCACGCTTCGGCTCGCCGGCGTTCGGGCGAGCCTCCGCGGCCTTCGTACGGGACGGCCTCGCTCGCGCCGACGGGCGCGCCGATCCGCCCTGGCCGGCCGGTGCAGGTGCGTCGGTGACCAGCTTCAAGATGAGCTCCCGATCGCGGTCGAACGTGATCGTCTCGGCGACCGGACCGAACCCGGGCAACGACGCCGTGATTCGGTGGCCGCGTCCATCCTTGGGGAGGGTGCGCGCGAACGGGTTGCTGACCGGCTCGCCGTCGAGCTCCAGCCGCGCGGTGTCGGGATCGGTTCGAATCGTGATGCCAACTTCCGTCGCGGCAGCAGCCTCCGGAGCGCGCGGCGCGACGGCGCCGCTCGCGGGAGCCGGCTCGCGCGGGGACACTGCCACCGGCGGATGCGTGCCGGCCCGGATCAAGACGACGGTCAAAGCCGCACCTGCCACTGCCGCCGCTGCGCCTCCCACGATCCAGCCCCGCCGCTTGGGCGCCGGCAGGCGACGCTCGAGCCCGATCTCCGAGGCGCTGGCGCCCAGCGTGGTGTGCACCCCCGCGTTCGGCGCGAGGGACGGCAGCCCGAGCGAGAAGCTCGACGGGTGGACGGAGTCGCCGGCGGGCGGCCCCGCGTCCGCCGCCACCACGCTGTCCATGACGAACGCGATCTCCTCCAGGCTGGGGCGCTTGTCGGGCTCCTTCTCCAGGGCGCGCGCGATGATAGTGCTCACGGCCGGAGGGATGCTGGGGTCCACGCCCGCCGGCGGGGCCGGTTGCTCCGTCATGTGCTTGAGCAACAGCTCGCCGAGCGCCTCCGCCTCGAACGGGAGGCGGCCCGTCAGCATCTGGTAGCCCATGACCCCCAGCGCGTAGACGTCCGTGCGGTGGTCTATCTCCTTGGCGCCCCGACACTGCTCCGGCGACATGTACGCGGGCGTGCCGATGATGGCGCCGGTCTGGGTCTGGTAACGCGCGGGCAGACCGGTCGCTAGCAATTTGGCAATGCCAAAATCTAGAACCTTCACCAGGTCGCTCTCGCCGTCACGCCGCACCAGAAATACGTTGTCCGGCTTGAGGTCGCGGTGGACGACCCCCTTGCCGTGCGCCGCGCGCAGCGCCCGGGCGATCCCGCTCATGACATGCGCGGCGCGGGCCACGGGGAGCTTCTTCGACGCCCGCAGCAGGCTGCCCAAGCTCTCGCCGTCCAGCCACTCCATGACCAGGTAGGGGCTGCCCTCGGGGAGCGTACCGAAGTCCAGCACCTCGACGATGTGCTCGTTGCGGATCTCGGTGGCGGCGCGCGCCTCGTTGAAGAAACGGTGCACCACCTCCGGGTTTCGATCCGCCCCGGGGTGCAGCACCTTGATCGCCACGCGGCGGTTGATGTGCGGGTGTTCGGCGCGAAAGACGACGCCCATGCCGCCTTCGCCGATTTTGTCTCGAACGACGTAGTTACCGATGGTTCGCCCGATCATGGTCGTGCCCGCGCCGCTCGATAATGCCTGCACCCAACCGCGCCGTCCACCCGACCACGCGGGCCGCCCGCTTCCCCCCTACCTCCTCACAGATGCAAGGCCGTGGAGGGCGGGCACGATCCAAGCGACCTCGGACCTCGGGCCTCTGACCTCCCGCTGGCTGAGAGAGTTGCGGGCGCCTGTGGGTCCTGCGCACACGGGCAGTCGTCAGGCTCGAAGCCCCGAAGTCCGAGGCCCGACGCCCGAGGCCTTTCTGACCGAACAAGAAAGGCGTCAGGCGGCCAAGCGATCAGGTCTCTCGGGTGGTGCGCTCAGCCGTCGATCAGCTCGAGCGCGCCCAGGTAGTCGCCCTTCCCGAGGGCCACCCCACCGTGGCGCAGAATGTCGTAGGCGGTCGTGATGTGGAAATAGAAGTTCGGAAGCTGCCGACCCAGCAGGTACTCGTTCGCCTTGAGCGCCTTGCCCGGCGGGTACGTCAGCTTGCAAACCGTGTCCGGCGTCGTGCGCGAAAAATCCTCGGCCCGGAACGTGTCGAGGTAAGCGAGACACTTGCCGATGCGACCGCGGAGCTCCTCGACCGTGGTCTCGTTGTCCTCATGACGCGGCGGATCCTTGCCCGCCAGCACCGACGCCGTCGTCTTCGCGCCGTCACAGGCGATCCGCACTTGCGCCAGGAACGGCAGCATGTCGGGGAACAGCCGCATCGAGCAGAAGTTGTTGACGTCGAAGCCCCGCTCCTTTGCGAACTGCTGCGCCTTTTCGAGGAGGGCGTCCAGGTTCTTCAGGCTGCGGGCGAACTGGCGAACGGCGAGGTAGTACATGGTCATCTCCCTTTTGGCGTCCGCGATTGGACGGCGCGGCTGGATCTAGCCTACCCGATTGAAAGGGCCATGAATTAAACGGAACGCCCTTCGCCTCCCGCGCGCGAGCGTCACTCCTGCACGGTGACCAGCTCGGGGGCCATGCTCGACAAGGCGTGGAGGCTGCGTCGTTGCCATGGCGCCTTCGGGTTCGCGACGAAGACGATCCGATATCGGCGTTCGGCGAGCTCGGCCTCTGCCATGAAGATCCACTTCACCAGGCGCTTGAGGCATGACGAATTCATGAATTCGAGTCCGCGGACGTCGACGACCACCGTGGTGGCCAGGCGCTCGATGGCGCAGGTGTGCAGCCCCGCCAGAAACGCCTCGAGTTGCTTTTGCGTGTTCAGGTCCGCCGTGCCGGTCATCACCACGCGCACCGACGGTCCATCCACGGTGGTCCGGGCCGTGAAGTCCAGATCATCAACCCCGGGAAGCAGGCTCGCGCTCATGGTTCCCCCCCGAAGATTTCGCTCGTCGCCGACACGCGCACCTCGTTTCGATCGATCGCCAGGGACAGCTCCATCTCGGCCTCGGCGCGAATTCGCGCCAGGCCGAGTCCGCTGGCGTCACGACCGACCTCCCGTCGCATGAGCATGAGGTAGTGTGCCGTCGGGTCGGCGGCGGTGGCCGTTTCCCGAAGGGCCTGCTGCAGCCGATCGATGTGCTCGGGGGTGGTCGTGTTGGTGACGGTGATCGTCAGGCGACGAGGCCCCTCCGAGGAGGTGGGGGCGAGACAGAGCGTCCCGTGGTTGTACTGCCCGTAGAGGGCGACGTTCTCCAGCAGCTCGTGGATCGTCAACGCGACCCGCGCCGCCAGGTTGGAGTCAGCCCCCAATCGCCCCGCCGCCTCGGCCACGTAGCTCTCGATGAACCGTCGAATCGTCGAGACCGAACGCGGCGAGACCGTGAGCGCGAGCTCCAGTCGACCGTCACCGTTCATCCTGAAACACCCATCATCCTCGTCATCCTCACCCCTGAGCGCGCCATACCGAGCAATGAACCCTGACGCCAATTGTATCGTTTGCTCGTCTCGCTTTCCATGGTTCAGCTGACTCAAACGACGCGGATCACGAGCAGCAGCACATCGTCGCCGAGCGGACAGGTCCCGCGGAAGCGGTCCAAGGCGTCCAGGAGCGCCGCCACGGTGTCCCTTGCCGACGCGCAGGGAGAGAGATCGAGCGTGGGCAGGCAGGCCGTCTCGAACATCTCACGAGCCCCGTTGGTCTGCTCGAGCAGGCCGTCCGTCGTGGCCACCAGGATCTCGCCCGGGCGAACCTCCACGGTCAACATGTCGCGCCACTTCGCCGGGGATCTCGCCGAGCCTCCCGACGCCCCCATCATGGGCCCGTCCGCGTGGATCGCCTGGATTCGCCCGTCGCGGACGTGCAGGACCGGGACATGGGCGGCGTTTGCATAGCGCATGCGCCCCCCTTCGGGGCCGAGCTCCACGTCGAAGCAACAGGCCGTGCACAGCACCTCGTTTCCGGGGAACAAGCTGATGAGCCGCGCGTTCAGCGCCTCGAGCACCTCGGCAGGCGTGTCATGCACCGCCTTGAGCCGGTCGTATTCCGCCTTGAGGACGATGGTGCGCATCGACGCCTGAACGCCGTGCCCCGTGGCGTCCGCCACGAAGAACCGGTACCGGCCGGCCCCCAGAGCGCAGGCATCGTAGATGTCCCCGCCCACCTGTTCGACCGGAAGGTAGGCCGCGTCGAGGTCCAGCGCGGCCGAGGTAGGCAACACCGGCAGGATGCGCTCCTGGAACAGGCGCGCCTGCGCGATATCCTCCTCGATCCGCAGGTCCTTCCGGCGTAGATCGTCGAGCGCCCTCGCGAGCTCTTTATTGGCCCGCTGCAGGTCGCTGGTGCGCTCGGCTACCAGCTTCTCGAGGAGCTCGGCCTGCCCCCGCAGGCTACGAATCATCGCGCCGACGGCGCTCGTGAGGTGGACGATCTCGGCGGGATCTGCCCGGGTGCTCGCAGGCAAGCGGCTGTAGTCGCCCCGCTCGACGGCGGCGGCGACCCCGGCCAGGGCCCGCACGGGTCGCGAGAGCCAGGCGGCGCCGCCGGCGGAGATGAGGAGCGCGGCGAGCAGGGCCAACGCGACCACGACCAGGGTCTCGTTCCTCACCTGGGTCCGATGGCCCTCGATCGAGGCCATCGGCCGCATCGCCACGACCCGCCAGCCGAGATCGTCGAATTCGACCGGAATCACGGTGGCCCGGGTGGGCCGGCCGGCCTCGTCCAGACCGAAGCGCAGCTCATACTCCCCTCGCAACGGCGCGAAGAGCGCGATCTTGGACACGTCGCGCAGGCGGGGCGCGGCGTCCGCCGAGTCGCCGATGATGTGCCCCTCGGCGTCGACCACGACGATCCGGCCGTCAGGCAAACCGGCCGCCACGGCCCGCGCCTTCGCGCTGCTGAGCCCCAGGTCGACCGGAGAGATGGCCACCGCCAGCAAGCGCCCCGCCTCGTCGAACGCGGGCGACGCCACGTGGATGTTCGGCACGCCGGTCAGCCTCCCCAGGATGACCCGCGGCGAGACGACCGTCCTCCTCGTGGCGCAGGCGCGCTGGAAATACGGCCGATCGGCGTAGTTGAGGCTCGTCTGCGTCCACTCTCCCGAGCTGAAGACGTTGCCGAGCGCCACCCCCTCGGGGCTGACCACCATCGCGCCCGACTGTTCCGGGTGGCTGGCGATGTGGGCCTGCATCACCTTGCGCAGCCTGTCCGTCCTCAGGTTGCCGGGCGCGCTCACGGACGCAGCCAGCACCTCGACGCTCCTCGCGTTGCCGGCGATCTCCAGCGCGATCTGGTTGCCCAGCAAGCGCTCGAGCGCGAGCGCCACCCGATCCGTCGTGGCGAGCTCCACGTCCGCCCAGTGTCGGGCCTGCACGAACCCGAGGACCGCCACGGGAACGGACGCCACGGTCGCGATGACGACGAACAGGTACGCGCGCATGCCGAGCCGCATCCGATTTCGCCCTTGGCCCGGCTCGCCGCGCGTCTCGCCACCTGTCATGAGTCGGATCCCCGGCGATTGTACCGCCTCCGGCGGCGCACCCCGAAATCCCTTTGGCGGCCGCCGGAGTGAACGGTCGCCTGCCGGAGACGGACGCCTCTAGCGGGAGCGACGATCGCTTGCGGGGCCACCGGCCGGCTTGGCCGGCGCAGGGGCGGCCGTCAACCGGACGGCCGAAAACTTCGGATGGCCCGCGCAGCTCGGCGGGTTCAGCTTGCGCAGCTCCAGCCGAAAGTGTCCCGCGGGCACGCGCGCCTGGACCGCGTCCAACATCCTTCGCGCCAACGACTCGAGGAGGCGATGAGGCTCGCCAGCCCCGATCCCGACCACGATCTCCGCGAGCGCGCTGTAATCGACGGTGTCGGACAATCGATCGGTGCGCTGACCGCAGTCGCCCTCCAGCTCCAGCTCCAGGTCCACCTCGAACTTTCGCAGGCTCTTGCGCTCGATGGCCGTGGCCCCGTGACGCCCCTCGAAGCCGATGTCCCGCAAGACGATGGTCATCATGGCGGCCCCAGGTTACGCCCGGCCAGCGGTCAACCCGCCCGCGACTCCTCGGCCTCGGCTTCCGCTTCCTTGCGAAGCTTGCGCTTGATGATCTCTCGTTTCACCGGGCCGCACTGATCGATCAACAGCCGGCCAATCAGGTGATCGTTCTCGTGCTGCAAAGCCCGCGCGAACAGCGCCTCGCCCGAGATCTCGAACGGCTTGCCCTCGACGTCGAGGGCCCGCATGCGGGCGCGCATCCCTCGCTTGACCGGGACGTAGATCCCCGGAAACGACAGGCACCCCTCGTCGCCGGTCTGCGCCTCGTCGGAGATCTCGACCAGCTCAGGGTTGATGAACACCCGCGGTCCCGACGTCTCGCCGTCACCCGCCACCGGCCCGTCGATGATGAACAGCCGCAGCGGCACGCCGACCTGAATCGCGGCCAGCCCCGCGCCGTTCGCGTCGAACATCGTCTCGGCCATGTCGGCCACGAGCTGGCGCAAGTCCTCGCCGAACACGTGGACGTCCTGCGATTTTTCGCGCAGGCGCGTATTCGGGTACCGGAGGATCGGGCGGAGGGCCATCGGGGCTATTCAGGATGACATTGACCGTTTGACGTGACAAGCATCGGGGGGCCCCAAAGATGAGCAAAGATGAGCCAACGCCCGGCGGAGCAGCCTCCCGCCGGTCCGCGGTTCGCCGCTTGCCTGGTTCTTGGGCCAGATCTCGGAAGGATAACGTGACGTTGACTTTCCCCAAGCGAAACCGTAACTTGTGTGCCCCCGCGGCCATCTAACCCCCCCGATGACGCTCAAGCGCTACGCGGAAGCCGACCTCCCCACGGCCTTTGGGCCATTTCGGCTATACGTCTACCGAACGACGGGTGAGCCTCCTTCGGGGGACGGCGCCGGCGGTTCCCCTGGGGGTGTCGTGGAGCACATGGCCATCGTGCGCGGCGACGTGTCGCGCGGGACCAACATCCTTTGCCGTGTCCATTCGGAGTGCTGGACCTCCGAGGTCCTTGGCTCGCTGAAGTGCGACTGCCGCGAGCAGCTCGATCGGGCGCTCGAGAAGATCGCCGCCGAGGGCGTCGGCGTGGTGGTGTATCTGCGCCAGGAAGGTCGCGGGATCGGGCTCGGCAACAAGATCCGCGCCTATGACTTGCAAAACCAGGGCGCCGACACGGTGGAGGCGAACCTCCGCCTCGGCTTCGAGGCGGACGCGCGCTCGTATGACGTCGCGGCGCAGATCCTCGCAGATCTCGGCGTCCGCTCGGTGCGCCTGTTGACGAACAACCCGCTGAAGATCGCGGGCCTCGAGGCGGCGGGGGTCAAGGTCGTCGACCGGCTGTCCCACTGGGTCGGGGAAAACCAGCACAACGCCAGCTATCTGGCGGTGAAGAGGCGCAAGATGGGGCACCATGCGGATGTGCCCGTGAAGCTGCGCGCCCTGCCAACGGCTCGCAAGTAGCGCCACGCGAAACCCAAAACCCCGCGGAATTCGATCGGAGCTCGCCATCACATCCTCGCC
>CAYUFS010000023.1:0-78855 GCA_964443975.1 uncultured Myxococcales bacterium
TGTTCTCGGGCGGTGCGCTCGAGCAGATGTCGATCTTCGCGCTCGGCATCATGCCGTACATCAGCGCGTCGATCATCCTGCAGCTCCTGACCGTTGTCGTCCCCAAGCTGGAGCAGATCCAGAAGGAAGGACAGATGGGGCAGCGGCGGCTGAACCAGTACACGCGCTACGGCTGCGTGATTCTGTCGCTGATCCAGTCCTTCTTCATCTCTCGCTGGCTCGAGTCGAACAACCGCGCCTACGCGCAGTTCGGGCAGGTGGTCATCGATCCGGGCCTCGGCTTCCGGCTGATGACCATGATCTCGCTCACCACCGGGACGGCGTTCATCATGTGGCTCGGCGAGCAGATCACCGAGCGCGGCATCGGAAACGGCATTTCGCTGATCATCTTCGCCGGCATCGTCACGGACATGCCCGACGCAGCCACGCGCATGTTCTCGAAGGCCCGCACCGGCGACATCACCGCGTTCGACCTGGCCATCATCGGACTCGTGATCGTGCTGGTGGTTGCGGCGATCATCTTCTTCGAGCGCGGGCAACGGAAGATACCGGTGCAGTACGCGAAGCGCCTGGTGGGCCGCAAGATGTTCGGCGGCCAGACCACCCACCTGCCGTTGAAGGTGAACACCGCGGGCGTGATTCCGCCCATCTTTGCCTCGTCGATCCTGATGTTCCCGCAGCAGATCGCGTCGTTCGTTCAGGCCCCCTGGATGAACCGCATCTCGGAGGCCCTGCACCCCGGAGACTGGCGCTACAACGTGCTTTACATCGGCCTCATCTTCTTCTTCTGTTACTTCTACACGGCGGTGACGTTCAACCCGGTCGACGTGGCGGACAACATGAAGAAGTACGGCGGCTTCATCCCGGGGATCCGGCCCGGAAAGGCCACGGCGGCGTACATCGACAAGGTGCTCACCCGCATCACGTTCGGCGGGGCCTGCTACATCGCCACCATCTGCGTGCTGCCGTCGTTGTTGCACGAGAAGCTGAAGGTGCCGTTTTACTTCGGCGGCACGGGCCTCATGATCGTCGTCGGGGTGGCGCTCGACACCGTGCAGCAGATCGAATCCCACCTCATCACGCGCAACTACGAGGGGTTCACGGGACCCCGCGGGCCGCGGATTCGGGGGCGCGGCACCCGTGTCACGGGAGCCGTCTCGTCGTCCTGACGGGCGATCGTCCGCCGCCTCGTAGAGGAAATGTGAAGGCCATGTCCGAGGGCGCCGCTTGACATGGGCGAGAAGCTCCTCCTCTTCGGACCGCCGGGCGTGGGGAAGGGAACCCAGGCGGCGCGCCTTGGGGCGACCCTGCGGGTCCCGCACATCTCGACGGGGGACATGCTGCGGGCGGCCATTCAGTCGCGAACTCCCCTCGGCGGCCTGGTTCGCGAGCTCATCGAGAGCGGGCGCTTCGTGCCGGACGAGACGATCGTCGAGGTGGTCAGGGAGCGCCTGGCCATGCCCGACGCCCAGGCCGGATACATCCTCGACGGCTTTCCCCGCACGGTGTCGCAGGCGGCTTCGTTCGCCGCGCTCGTCGGGGGGACGCCGCCCAACATCGACGCGGTCGTGGTGCTCGACGCTCCGGCCGAGGCGCTGGTCCAGCGGCTGTCGGGGCGCCGCATCTGCGAGAGTTGCCAGGCGAGCTACCACCTGCTCAGCGGGCCGCCGAAGGTCAGCGGCACCTGCGATCGCTGTGGGGGCACACTCATCCAGCGCGCCGACGACGCCGAGGAGACCGTTCGCTTCCGGCAGCGGGAGTACCTGGCTAAGACCCAACCGGTCATCGACTACTTCGTTCAGCACGCCTGGCCGGTCTTCACGGTGGACGCGCTGGGGGACATCGATCAGATCTTCGGGCGCATCTACGCCGCCATCTTCTGGCGGGATTGACCACTAATGGCGATTCAGCTCAAGACACCGGCGCAGATCGCGAAGTTGCGCGAGGCGAACCTGATCGTCGCCGACGTCCTCGACGTCCTCGAGGCCGCGGCGAAGCCGGGCGTTTCCACCTGGGAGCTCAACGAGATCGCGGACCGCCGCCTGAAGCAGCTCAAGGGCGAGTCGGCCTTCCTCGGCTACCATGGGTATCCTGCCGTCCTCTGCACGTCGGTCAATCAGGTGGTCGTGCATGGCATCCCGCGTAAGGATGTCGTCCTCAAGGAAGGTGACCTGCTGTCGGTGGACTTTGGGGCGTTCAAGGACGGGTGGTGCGGGGACTCCGCGCGGACGCTACCCATCGGGCCCATCTCGGCCGAGGCCCGCCGCCTGGTCGATGCCACCCGGGAGTCGCTGGAGCAGGCCATCGCGGTTTGCCTCCCGGGGCAGCGCCTCGGTGACATCGGTCACGCGGTCCAGTCCACGGTCGAGCCGCTCGGGTTTGGGGTCGTGCGCCAGTTCGTCGGCCACGGAATCGGGCGAAAGATGCACGAAGAGCCCCACGTGCCGAATTATGGGGTAAAAGGGCGTGGACTCCGGCTCTCGGTCGGTCTGGTGGTGGCGATCGAGCCGATGATCAACGCCGGCAGCGCCGAGGTCTTCACCGAAGAAGACGGCTGGACGGCTGTAACCAAAGATGGTAGCCTCTCGGCCCATTTTGAGCATTCCGTGGCCATCACTGAAAATGGCCCGTTTGTGCTTTCGAAGGCCTGAGAAATTGCCGTCGAGAAATCCCGCGCGGCAGGAGTGAGACATGAAGGTCAGAGCGTCCGTGAAGAAGGTCTGTGAAAAATGCAAGGTCATCCGCCGTCGCGGGGTCTTGCGCGTCATCTGCGACAATGCTCGCCACAAGCAGCGACAGGGTTAGGAAAGGATCCATCTGATGGCACGTATCGCCGGCGTTGATCTCCCCCGCAACAAGCGCATGGAGATCGCTCTCACCTATCTCTACGGAATCGGCAGGGTTCTGTCCCGCCAGATTCTCATCGCGGCCGACGTCCCGCTCGACAAGCGCACGGACGATCTCGATGACAACGAGGCGCGCCGCATCCGCGAGACCATCGAACAGCGAGGGCTGAAGGTGGAGGGCGATCTGCGGCGTGAGGTCGGCCTCAGCATCAAGCGATTGATGGATCTCGGCTGCTACCGGGGTCTCCGCCACCGCAAGAATCTTCCGGCGCGCGGCCAGCGCACGCACACGAATGCGCGTACGCGCAAGGGGCCCCGCAAGGGCCAGGCCATCAAACGTAAGGAGACCGCCGTCTAGGCGGTGTCGCGGAGACCACCATGTCGACCCCTACCGAGAACAAGCCCAAGTCCAAGGCCAAGAAGGTCAAGAAGAACATCCAGAGCGGGATCGCCCACATCACGGCGTCGTTCAACAACACCATCGTCACGATCACGGACGTGTCGGGCAACGTGGTGTCGTGGTCATCGGCGGGCGTCAAGGGCTTCAAGGGCTCGCGCAAATCGACGCCGTTCGCGGCGCAGCTGGCGGCCGAGGATGCTGGTCACAAGGCGATGGAGCACGGCATGCGCTCGTTGTCGGTGTTCGTGCGCGGCCCCGGGTCAGGGCGCGAGTCGGCGCTGCGCGCGCTGGCCGCGGCTGGCTTCAAGATCGCCCTCATCCGCGATCTCACCCCCATCCCGCACAACGGCTGCCGGCCGCCGAAGCGCCGCCGCGTCTGAGCGGCGCTGCGTTCGACTCCCTGATGCTTGCGACGTATTCGAAAGGAACCTGAAGAGCGATGGCGAATTACTCCGGACCGGTGTGCCGCCTTTGTCGGCGCGAAGACATGAAGCTGTTCCTGAAGGGCGACCGCTGCTACACGGACAAGTGCGGCTACGAGCGTCGCGCCTACGCCCCCGGACAGCACGGGCAGGCGCGCCGCCGGAAGGTGTCGAACTATGGGGCGCAGCTGCGTGAGAAGCAGAAGGTCAAGCGTATCTATGGTCTCGCCGAGCGTCAGTTCCGCGGCTACTACTACAAGGCCATCCGCATGAAGGGCGTGGCGGGCGAGAACCTGCTGCAGCTCCTCGAGCGTCGCCTGGATAACGTCGTTTACCGCATGGGGTTCGCCTCGGATCACGCCGAGGCCCGGCAGCTGGTGCGCCACGGACACTTCCGCGTGAACGGCCAGAAGGTCAACATCCCGTCCTTTCTCTGCAAGGCCAATGACGCCATCGAGGTGAAGGACACGTCGAAGAAGGTCACCCGCATCCTCGAGAGTTTGGGCGCCGTCGACCGCCGGGGCGTGCCCCGCTGGATGGAGCTCGACAAGGAAGGCTTCAAGGGTCGGTTGACCTCGCTGCCTTCGCGCGAGGACTTGACCCTGCCCATCCGCGAGCAGCTCATCGTCGAGTTGTACTCGCGCTGAGCCGTCGTCCGTTTCTTTCACGGTTTGGTTAATGCGTCCACGAACCGTTTTTCGCTGCACACGTAAGAGGAGAGTTGAATGGCTACCGCTGCAATGACCACCTCAAGTCAGGGCTCGCAGAACTCCTTTGTTTCCCGCAACTGGCGTGACCTGATTCGACCGCGAAAGCTCGAGGTCGATCCGGATTCCTTGACGCCCACTTACGGGCGATTCACCTGCGAGCCTCTCGAGAGGGGCTTCGGCACCACGCTCGGCAACGGGTTGCGCCGGATTCTGCTGTCGTCCTTGCAGGGGTCGGCCATCACGGCCCTCAAGATCGAGGGCGCCCTGCACGAGTTCACGTCGATTCCCAACGTCGTCGAGGACGTCACGGACATCGTTTTGAACCTGAAGGAAGTCCTGTTGAAGTCGGTCGACGCGAAGGCGCGCGTGCTGCGCCTCGAGAAGGACGGCGAGGGCAGCGTGACCGCGGGCGACATCGCCGTCACCGACGGCATCGAGGTGCTGAACCCTGATCACGTCATTTGCACGTGCGCGAAGGGCGCCAAGCTGCGCATGGAGCTGTACGTCGGCACCGGCCGCGGATACGTGCAGGCCGACCGCAACAAGTCGCCCACGACGCCGGTGGGCGTGGTGCCGATCGACTCGCTCTTCTCTCCGATTCGCAAGGTGAACTTCCAGGTCACCAACGCGCGCGTCGGGCAGCAGACGGACTACGATCGCCTGTCGCTCGACGTCTGGACGAACGGCGCCGTTCGGCCCGAGGACGCGGTGGCGTTCGCCGCCAAGATCCTGAAGGACCAGCTGTCGATCTTCATCAACTTCGAGGAAGGCTCGGAGCCGGCCCACGAGACCCCGGTCTCCGAGGAGCAGGCCAAGCTGAACGACAACCTGTGGAAGTCCGTCGACGAGCTGGAGCTGTCGGTGCGTTCGGCGAACTGCCTGCAGAACGCCAACATTCGTCACATCGGCGAGCTGGTGCAGAAGACCGAGTCCGAGATGTTGAAGACGAAGAACTTCGGTCGCAAGTCGCTGAAGGAGATCAAGGAGATCCTGGCCGAGATGGGCCTGTCCCTGGGGATGAAGCTGGAAGGATGGCCGGGAGACGGACCGCCCAAGAAGGCATAAAAAGGCGCGCAGGGGGGACTTCGTCCCCCCTGCGAGACCCCCCGGGGAGGGATCCGTGCCCGGATCTGCTCGTCGGGCGGCGTCTCCGGCGGGCTGAGCCCGCCTCCGATCCGCTGGAAACCGGGTCGGCGATAGGCTTGTAGAAGTGAGTTTTTCGGGACGATTTTAGAAAGAGACGGACGTTATGAGACATCGTAGAGCCGGAGTTCACCTTTCACGGCCTTCTGCCCACCGCAAGGCGCTGTTTTCGAACCTGGTGGCGGCCCTGTTGACCAACGAGCGCATTCGCACGACGGACGCCAAGGCGAAGGAGACGCGCCGTCTGGCCGAGCGGACCATCACCTGGGCGCGTCGCGTGGGCGACATCCTCGTGAAGAAGGCCGACCGCCGAACGCCGGACGAGTCTGCCCGCGTCGTTCATGCGGTTCGGATGGCCCGCCGCGTGGTGCGCGACCGTACCGCCGTGACGAAGCTGTTCGACGACATCGCGCCGCGCTTCCTGGCGCGCCGCGGGGGCTACACCCGCATCGTCAAGATCGGCCAGCGCCCCGGTGACGCGGCGCCGATGTCGTTCCTCGAGCTGATTCCGGACGATGCCCCGAAGGCGGCGCCCGCGAGCAAGACGGACAAGCCGGTCAAGTCGGCAAAGACCGACAAGCCGGCCGCCAAGACCGAAAAGGCCCCGAAGGCGAAGGCCGAGGGTGCCGGCGCCGGCAAGGAAGCCAAGGCCAAGAAGTCCCCGGACGCGAAGGCCGAGCCAGCCGCCAAGAAGAAGCCCAAGTCCTCCGAGTAAGGCCGGGCGTCGGACCGTCCGGGCCGCGAAGCCGTCAAGCAGGGGGTCACCGGGAGCGTCGGGTTCCTCGGCAGCTTGGCGGGCGGGGCGGTGGCCGGGCTCGCGTGCGGACCGGGAGCGCCCATCTGTGTTGGCGTCGGGTGTTTGCAGGTGGCCTTGTATTCGCGTTGGGCTCGGATTTTGCCTTTGACGAGATCTGGGAATAGCGTCGCCCCGCGCAAGTGCCCGGTTGGCTATGGAAGCGGTGCAGACATTCGCCATTCAGCCCCACGAAGGGACCAGCGGAGATTCGCGCCTGCTCGCCGAAGGAACCGCGATCGGGCGCGTCGAGGGCCTGGTGCTCGAGGCGCAGTTTCGTTGTGGTCCCGGATACCTCGTCGTCACGTCGGACGGCAATCCATTCGAGGAGGGTCTTCACTTCTACCTTCTTGACACCTCGTACGCTGTGCTCGACGACGTGTCGCTGGGCCGCATGTACCACGCTGGAATGTATCGCAACGTGATCGTCGGGCCGGATCGCGACGCACTGGAGTTCGAGTTCTTCGGCAATGACCGCTGGCGGCTCTCGATCGCCAGCCAGCCACGCCGGACCTGGTTTCGGCGGCCATTCTCCGCGGTGACGCGGACCAGGAAGTGGCTGGCGCCGCACCGCCTCGATCTGCGGAAGGTCGAGCACCAGAGCCGCGCGGCACCTTGACATAAAGACACGTCCCCATCGTCGGGTTGGCGACCAAGGCAAGGTAGCTCGCGGTGCGTCGCGGTGAGCCGCCTCCTTCGGCCTTCAGTTTTACCCCCGGGCCGCCGAAGACTCTCTCGGACCGACCTATCCTAAAGGTGTCGGTCGAGGAGACTTCATGAACTCAGGTGCTGTAGCCAAAGCCCCGGTCGTCGAGCCCCAGCAGCGAGCCGCCGAACGACACAACGTCGAGGTCTCGGTCGATCTGGAGAGCGATTCCAATTTCTACACGGGCCTCACCCAGAACATCAGCGCGGGCGGGCTGTTCATCGCCACCCACCAGATCAAGCGGGTGGGGGATCGCGTCCATTTGAAGTTCAACTTGCCGGGATCGTCGCGGGCGATCGAATGCGATACGGAGGTGCGCTGGATCCGCGAGAACTCGTCGCTCCACCGCACGGACGGCGCCTCCGGAATGGGCGTCCGATTCATCGACATGTCCCCTGCCGACGCCGAGGCGATCCAGGCCTTCATCGAGAGCCGCGAGTCCCTGTTCTACGACGACGAATGACGAGGCCGGCGACCGGCCGGTGACCCACCGCGGTTGACTCGACGCGGGCTCCTGACGGATAACGCCGTGATGGACAGCACGGGTTCGTTACCGGGGGTGGGGGGCTCGCTCGCCGTGTCGCTGGTGTCGCTGGGGGTCGTCTGCCTGATCGCGTACCTGGCGCTCAGGTTTCTCGGCCGGCGCGGCCTCGGCCGGCCGAATGGACCGATCAAGATCAGGGCGCGCTGCCCGCTCGAGCCGCGGCGGTGCCTGTACGTCGTCGAGACGGCCGGTCGCTGCTTCCTCATCGGCGTGGGTGACGGCCCCATGACCATGCTCGCCGAGCTGGGCCCGGCCGAGGTCCAGGCATCCCTGGCGGCCCCGCTCGAGCCGGGCGCGAAGTTCAGCGAGGTGCTCACGCGCGTACTCGGTCGCGGCGCGCGGTCGGAGCGGACATGAGGCGGCCCGCGTTCGCGGCCGCGCTGACGGGCGGCTTGCTGGCCCCCCTGTGCGCGCACGCCGCCCGGACGAGCGCCGCTGCCGCCGCGACCGCTGGCGATGGGCTCACGGCGCGGCCGTTGCTGCTGTTCATCGTGATGAGCGGGGTGGCGCTGGTGCCGTTCGCGCTGCTGATGACCACCTGCTTCGTCAAGGTGGCGGTGGTGCTGTCCATCCTGCGCAGCGCGATCGGCGTTCCCCAGGTCCCACCGACGCAGGTCATCACCGGGCTGGCGCTGATCCTCACCGCCTACGTGATGGCCCCCACCGCCGAGCGGACCTACGACGCCGTGAAGCCGGTCATGTCGCTTGGCGCGGGCGCCGATCTCGCCAGCGCCGCGACGGTGGATGCCCTTCAGCAAGCCGGTGCGCGCGCCAGCGAGCCCTTGCGCGCGTTCCTGTTGAAGCAGGCAGACCCGCGCGATCGCGCGACGTTTCATGGCCTCGCGCTGCGCATGCGGACGCCTGACCAGCGCGCGACGATCTCGGATCGCGATCTGATGGTGATCATTCCCGCGTTCGTGACCTCGGAGCTGAAGCGCGCATTCGAGATCGGGTTCTTGCTCTTCATTCCATTCCTCGTGCTCGACCTGGTCATCTCGAACCTCCTGCTGGCGCTCGGGATGCACATGCTGGCGCCGACGACGGTGTCGCTGCCGTTCAAGCTGCTGCTCTTCGTGCTCGCCGACGGGTGGCACCTGGTGGCCCGCGGGCTGGTCGAGAGCTACCTGTGACGTCATGACCACGGTCGCCACGTCGTCCGAGCTGGTCCTGCGCGCCATCCACGAGGGGCTGTTACTGGCGCTGCTGGTGTCGGGGCCGCCGCTGCTGGCCAGCCTGCTGGTAGGCTTCGTCGTCGGGATCGTGCAGGCAGCGACGCAGATCCAGGATCAAGCGCTGGCGTTCGTCCCGAAGCTCGTGGTCGTGGTGGTGACCTTGCTCTCCGTCGGCCCCGTGCTGGGCACGCAGCTGGTCCGGTTCACGCAGGCGCTGTTGCTCGTCTTCCCTTCCATCAGGTGAGTGGCGGGCAAATGGGTGGTCGCAAAATGATACTCCGGCCCCTGGGGGCCCGCCGCGCGTGATCTCGCCGGGAGGGGACCGGGAGCGTTGGCTCCTCGCGGTGGGCCTTGGCGCCGCGCGGACGGTGCCGCTTTGCTGGGCCGTCCCCGCGGTCGGCGGGCCGCGCGTCGCGCCCGAGGTGCGGGCGGGGCTGGGGATCGTGTTGGCCGTCCTCTGCTTGCCGGCGTTGCTCCCCGCGGTGGACACGTCCGTGAGCGCCGCGCCTGGCCCCGTCGGCTGGACGCTCGTGCTCGCGCGCGAGCTCCTCGTCGGCCTGACCGTCGGCCTCTGCGTTGGGGCGGGCTTTCGCGCCGCCGAGGCGGCGGGGCGGCTCGCCGATCTCGCCCGCGGCGCCAACCTGGCCGAGGTGTTGTCGCCGATGTCGGACGAGCGCACCAGTCCAACCGGCGATCTCTATCTGTTCGTCGCGGTGATCGTGTTCCTCGAGCTGGGTGGGTTGCGAGTGTTCGCGCAAGCGCTCGGGCGGAGCTACGAGGCGGTGCCCGTGGGCGCGTCCTCCGCCCTGTTTCCGGGCGGCCTGCGGGCCGCCGTGGCGCTAGTCACGGCGGCGGTGGCCAAGCTCATGGAGGCGGCGCTCGGGCTGGCGGCGCCCGTGCTGGTCGCAGCGTTGCTGGCCGACGCGACGCTGGGCCTGGTGGCGCGCGCCGCACCCCAAATTCCAATCTATTTCGCCGCCATGCCAGCGAAGGCGCTGCTCGGACTCGGCGTGTCGTTGGTTGGCGTGGGCGCCATCGAGGCCGTGTTCGCCGGGGGCTTTCACGCCTGGGCCGCGATGTTCGACCAGGCCGTCGCCGCATGGCGGCCGAGATAGGCAGCGAGATAACGCCGGTGTTCTTCGACGCCCCGAACGGCGATCTTCAGGCCCGGGCGGCTCCTGTCGAAGGACAGCTCATGCCGATGGGGTGGCGCAGGCCCGCTGCTGGGCTGAGAGTCGGGGTGGCGATCGTCTTGATCGCCGGGGTGGTGGCGCGCGCGCGCGGCGCTTCGGCGGCGGGGGCGGCGACCGACCCCGACGCCTTCGACGATCCCAAGCTCGCGCGCGAGCCGGCGCCGTTTGCCCCGTCCGCCCCCGCCGCGAAGGCGCCGGAGCCAACGGTCGCGCCAGGGCCCGTCCCGACGCCTGCTCCGCCGAAGGTCGCCCCTCCTGCGTCCGCGCCGGTCCAGGCGCTCTCGCCGTCGCCTCCCGCCCCGTTGCCTGCGCCGCCGCCGCCGCCGAAGCTCGCCACGCCGGCGCCAGGTCCCGTCGCCGTGCCAGCGTCGGGTGTCGCGCCGCCGCCGCCTGTCTCGGCGTCTCCGGTGGACAGACCGGCCGCGCCGTCGCCGCAACCCCAACCGCTTCCGGCCGCGCCGCCGCGGCCGTCGCCGGCCGCAAGCGGTTCCCCGTCAGCCGACCTCAGCGTGAAGGCGCCCCCTCCCGCAGAGCCAGCTCCCACCGGAGCCTGGCCTTACGCGCCTCGGCTGAAGCTCAGCTATCGACGGTTCTCGTTTTCACGTATGCCCGCGACGGGGACCTCGTCCACCGCGGCGCCCGTCCCCGAGTCGTTCGAGAGCTTCGGCCTCGATTTCTATCCCATGTCCTGGTACCTGCGCGTCGGTTTCTCGTCGCAGTTCGGCTGGGAGAGCGGACAGTTTCAACGAACCGGCGATTACTTTCTGGCCGAGTCGGCGTCCGCGGGATTTCAGATTCCAGGCCGATTCACGCCGTTCGCGGAGGCGTTCGCAGGCGCGGGCTACATGCGCCGCTTCCAGAACGGCGCCACGTCGCCCTCCGCGTACTGGCAGACGGGCGTGGACGCGGGGGTCGAGATCTATTTCGCGAAACGCGCCTACGGCAGCGTCGCTCTCGGGTATCTCCACCCGGGTAACCTGTTCCTGCAACAGAAGAACCTGTCGTCGGTGAACGCCGATACGTGGTCCCTGAAGGTCGGCATCGGCATCTGACCGGGGCTCGCCCGGCTCGCCAGCCCCCAGGATCTGGGGCAATCTCCTCCCAACGTGGCGACGAAGGGGCAGGTTTGATTGGCGCGGTCGGGCGCTGAACCCACCGAACGACCCACGCCGCGGCGGTTGCTGAAGGCGCGGCAGGGGGGACACGTGCCCATCAGCCGCGATCTCTCCTCGGCGATTGTCTTCCTGGCGCTCGGTGGACTGCTGTGGGGTGGGGCGGCGACCGGGGTGGGCCGCCTGCTGGGCTTGTTCCGGGCGACGTTCGCCGCGCCCTTCGGGTCCTCGATGGCGACGGCGGCGCTGGCCGCGCGCGCGTTCGATGTCGCGATGGCGCTGGTGCTTCCTCCGGTCGTCGTGGCGTGCGCCGGCGCGCTGCTGGTAGGGGCGCTGCAAACGCGGGGGTTGTTTGCCTGGCGGGCCGTCGCGACCGACGTGACGCGTTTGTCGCCGGCCGTCGGAATGGCACGCGTCTTCAGCCCGAAGACGGCCGGCGACATCGCGCAGGGCGTGGTGAAGGTCTTCGTCGTGGCGGCGGCGGCGGTCGTGGGTGTCGAAGCATTGCTGCGCGGGCTACCGGCTCTGGTCGGGGCGGCGCCCGGCGCGGTGCTGGCCGTGCTCGGTCTCGAGGCGCGGGATCTGGCGATCCGCGGGGCCATGGCGTTCCTGGCGCTGGGCATTCTCGATGGGGTGCTCGGGCACCGGCGGCACCGCCGGTCGTTGCTGATGACTCGCGAGGAGGTGAAGCGGGACTTGAAGGAGGCCGAGGGCGACCTGCGCCACAAAGCCGAGCGCCAGCGTCTGCACCGGCAGCTCGGCGAGCGACGACTGAACGAGGATGTCCGAAGCGCGACCGCTGTCGTGGTGAACCCCGAGCACATCGCCGTGGCCATCCGCTACGACCGTGATGGGGATCAGGCGCCGGTGGTGCTGGCGAAGGGCGAGCGGCTGCTCGCCGAACGTATCAAGCAGGTCGCCCGCGAGGCAGGCGTGCCGATCTATCGCGACGTCGCGCTGGCGCGCGCGCTTCACCAGCTCGACGAGGGTGAGGAAATCCCCCAGCCCCTTTACGAGTCCGTCGCCGAGCTGCTGCGCATGCTGTGGGAGCTCGAGCGCAAGCCGGCGACTTCACCCGCCGTCGCGGTCACCGCGACGGTCACTGATCGACCGGACGGCCCGCCCCCGGCAAGCGGCGGACGACGCGTCTGAGCCGACGACGACGACGAGGAGCGAAGTCACGTGCGTCGACGACAAGCGAGGCTGGAAAACCATCACGGGTTCGAGGGCCGGGTCGTCGCCTTCATCCGTCTGGGGCGTCCGCAGTTCCTGGTGGGCGGATTCCTGCTCTACGGGCTCGGCGCGGCGGTCGCTTGCGCTGCCGTGGCGGGGGTGACGCTCGACGCGCGAACGTACCTGCTCGGACAGGCGGGCATCACCGCCATCCAGCTCATGACCCACTACGCGAACGAATACTTCGATCTCGGCGCCGATCGAGCCAACCTCACGCCGACCGAATGGTCGGGTGGCAGCCGCGTCCTCGTCTCGGGGGCCCTGTCGCCTCAGGTGGCCCTGCGCGCGGCGCAGGTGCTGAGGGCTCTCGGGGTCCTGCTCGCCGCGGCCGTATTCTTCGCGGGCGGCCGCGGCGGAAGGGTGGCCGCCGGCGCGCTGGTCGGCGCGCTGATCCTTGCGTGGGCATACAGCGCGCCCCCGCTTCGGCTGCATTCGCGGGGACTCGGCGAGGTCACGACGGCGATCGTCGTGACGGGCCTGACGCCGCTCGTCGGATTCGTGCTGCAGTCGGGAGGTCTGGCCGGAGCAGGCGGTCTCGCGCGGGCGTTGCTGCCGCTCGCCGGATTGCAGCTGGCGATGTTGCTGGCCATCGAATTTCCAGACGCCGCGGGCGATGCGGCGGCGGGCAAACGAACGCTGGTGGTGAAGCTTGGCGCACGCGTCGCCGCCGCCGTGTACCGCGCGCTTCTGGTCGCGATCTATGGCGCGATCCCCCTGCTCCTCATTGGCGGGCTGCCGGGCGGCGCGGCGGGCGCGGCCGCGTCGCTCGCCCCTGTGGCCGCGTGGCAATTCTGGGTGCTCGGCCGCGGCGCCTGGGGTGATGCGCGGCAATGGGAAGGCATGGCGTTCCGGGCCGTGGCGATGCTGATCGGCACCACCGCAGCCGAGCTGGCCGCGTTCCTCTGGATCATTTGGCGGTAGGCGCCGACAGCCTCCCAGGCCGCCGGTTCGACGATGACGCGTTTCGAGGACGAAACGGGCGCCGGGTGATTGGAGCGTGACTTTCATTGAGCCTGGGTCCCCGACGTGTCAGGTTGTCCCCGGGAGGACCTATTGCCTGTCATCACCAGCGTCGCCACCGCGGTCCCGAGGTTCTCGGCGACGCAGGACGAGACCAAGGCGGCGTTCGGACCACTGTTCGGGCTCGAGGGCCGTCGATTCGAAGCGACGATGTCGCTGTTCGACAACGCGGAGGTGGGCACACGCTACAGCGTGTTGCCGCTCTCCGAGCTGGTCCTGACCCGCTCCCTCACGGAGACGATGCGCCTCTATGCGGACCACGTGCGCCGCCTCGGCGAGAGCGTGGCCCGCGCCTGTCTCGCCCAGGTGGCGATGTCGCCGGAGGCGCTCGACCTGATCGTCTCGGTGTCTTGCACGGGCGTCATGATCCCCTCGGTCGACGCGTTCCTGATGGATGCCCTCGGGACGCGCCGGGACGTGGTGAGGCTGCCCATCACCGAGCTCGGGTGCGTGGGCGGCGCCGCCTCGGTGGCGCGGGCCAACGACTTCTTGCGGGCGCACCCCGACCGGCGCGCGCTGGTCCTGGCCATCGAGCTGCCCAGCCTCAGCCTGCAACGGCGCGACGTCTCCATGGACAACCTGGTCGCGTCCGCCTTGTTCGGCGACGGCGTCGCGGCCGTGCTGATGGTCGGTGACGCCACGCCCGAGGCGATCGCCGCGCAGGCGGGCGGGTCGGCGCGCACCGGGGCAATCCGGATCGTCGATACCCTGTGCCACACCCGGCCGAGCAGCACCGATGCCCTGGGGTTCGATCTACACGAGGACGGCTTTCATGCGGTGCTGGCGAAGCAGGTCGCCGGCATCGTGCGCGCCGATCTGTACGCGCTCGTGCAGCGGTTGACCGAGCGGGCGAACATCGACCCTGGCAAGCTCGGCGCGTTCGTCCTGCATCCCGGTGGGAAGAAGATTCTCGGCGCGGCCGAGGAGGCGCTTGGCCTGACGCGCGAACAGACCCAACCATCGTGGGATGTCCTGCGCGCGTATGGCAACCAGTCGAGCGCCTCGGTGCTGTTCGTGCTCGACCGCTGGATGACCGCACGTCGGCCGGCGCGCGGTACGCAGGGCGTGATGGCGGCGTTCGGGCCGGGGCTGACCACGGAGCTTTCGCTGCTCGAATGGCTATGACACCCGAAGTGTGGTGGTTCGTGGGGTTGCTCTGCGCGGTGGGCGTGGGGCGGCTCGTCGAGATGCGTGTGTCGCGCCGACATCAGAAGCGTCTGGCAGCGGTGGGACTCAATCGCGCCCGCGAGCCGGCGTTCGGGCTGATGGTGTTGCTCCACGCGGGGGTGCTGGTGGGGGTGGCGCTAGAGGTCGTCATCGCGCGCCGCCCGTTGCTCCCGTGGCTGGCCCTGCCATCGCTGGCCGCGTTCGTGCTGGCGAATATGTTGCGGCTCTGGGTCATCCGCACCCTGGCGGAGCACTGGAACGTGAATGTCGTCAACTCCCTCGCGCTGGGGATCGTGACCTCCGGGCCTTACCGGTGGGTGCGCCACCCCAACTACGTGGCTGTGTTCGTCGAGCTCGTGGCGCTGCCCCTCGTGCACACGGCGTACGTCACGGCGCTCTTCGGGGCGGCTCTGCACCTCGTGGTCCTCGGTCGCCGGCTGGCGGTCGAGGACGGCATCTTGCTCGCCGATCCGGGTTACCGGGCGGCGATGGCGGGGAAGCCCCGGTTTCTGCCGCAGCTCGGGGAGCTGTTGTCGTCGTCGGCGCGGGTGCCACCCGCATGAACGCGGATGTGTTGATCGCGGGCGGGGGACCGGCCGGGTCGGCGCTCGCGATCCTCGCGGGGCGGGCGGGCCACTCGGTCTCGCTGTTCGACGGCGCGCGGTTTCCGCGCGAGAAGCCTTGCGGAGAAGGCCTGATGCCCTCCGGGGTCGGCGCGCTCGAGCGCCTCGGGCTCGCGGCGGCCACCGGAGGCGTGCCAATCGGCGGCATTCGCTACCACGGATTTGGCCTCACCGCGGAGACGGCGTTTCCGGCTCCCCGCCCGGGGCGTGGCCGCGTTGGTCCAGCCGCGCACGGTCTCGGTCAGCGACGGATCGTCTTCGACGACGCGCTGTGGGCGGCGGCGCGGGCGACGCCGAATGTGCGCGTGTTCGAGGACGCCGCGGTGGAAGGGGTCGTGTGTCGGGCGGGCCGGGCCGTCGGGCTGCGGGTCGCGGGGCAGACTGTCTCGGGTGGACTGATGGTGGGCGCGGACGGCGCGCGGTCGGTGGTGCGGCGCGCGGTGGGGTTGGAAGGGCCGCGCACCGAACGTCCCCGCTGGGGCCTGCGCATGCACTTCCGGCTGGCCGCCGATCGGCCGGCGCCCAATTTCGTCGAGGTGTTCGTCGGTGACGGCCACGAGCTCTACCTGACGCCTTTGCCCGCGGGCGAGGTGCTGGTCGCGGTGCTGAGCGCGCACGGGCACCACGAGGATCGCCCGGCGCAGACCTTGCGGGCGTTCATCGACCGGCACCCGGCGCTCGTCGAGCGCCTGCGCGGGGCCGAGGCGGTGTCGGCGCCCCGGGGCCGCTCGCCGCTCGCCTCGACGGCGCGCGCGGGCGTTGCCCCGGGGGTGGTGCTGCTCGGCGACGCGGCCGGGTTCACCGATCCGCTCACCGGCGGCGGGATGGCGCAGGCGTTGCTGTCCGCCGAGCTGCTCGCTCCCTACCTGGGGCGGGCGCTCGGGGAGCGCGACGACGAATGGTTGTGGCGCTTCGATCGGCGGCGGCGCGCGATGCTGCGCGACTATGTCTGGCTCACGCGGTTGATGGTGCGCGCGGCCGGGCGTCCGCTGCTGGCGCGCGGCACTCTGAAGGCGATGCGGGCCTCCCCGGCGCTGATGCGGCACCTGGTCGGCGTGGCGGCGGGCCTGCGCCGCATCATCTTCTAAACTCGCCCGCGCCAACGCGACTTCTGAACCTGATCGCCAACGCGTTGGCGTGCGGCGCTGGGGGCCGTACAATCGCTCCCGTGAGGACAAAGATGCGCGTGCGTAAAGCGGTGATGCCGGTGGCGGGGCTGGGAACGCGGTTTCTTCCCGCGACGAAGGCGGTGCCCAAGGAGATGCTGCCCATCGTGGACGTCCCGACGGTGCAGTTGAACGTCGAGGAGTGCGTGGCGAGCGGCATCGAAGAGATCATCTTCGTGACCGCGCGGGGCAAGGGCGCCATCGAGGACCACTTCGATCGGGCCGCCGAGCTGGAGGCGTTGCTCGAGCGCAAGGGCCGCAAGAGCGAGCTCGAGACGATCCGGAAGCTCACGACGATGGCGAAGTTCGTTTCGGTCCGCCAGGGCGAGGCGCGCGGTCTCGGTCACGCGGTGCTGTGCGCGCGCGAGGCCATCGGCGACGAGCCGTTCGCGGTGCTGCTCGGTGATGACCTGTTCGTGGGCCAACCGCCGGGACTGGCGCAGCTCCTGGCCGTCTACGATCGCCAGGGCGTGGGCGTGGTCGGGCTGCAAGAGGTACCCGCCGGGCAAGAACACCTCTACGGTATCGTGGGCGGGGAGCGGATCGACGACGGGGCCACCGGGGACCGCAATGGGTTGAAGCCGACGCTGCGTCTCTCGAAGCTGGTCGAGAAGCCGGCGCCAGGGACAGCGCCGTCGCGACTGGCGATCATCGGTCGATACGTGCTGCCTCCCGAGATCTTTCCCATCCTCGAACGCACGCCGCCGGGCCGCGGGGACGAGATCCAGCTGACCGATGCGATGGCGACCCTCTGCGCCGAGCAGGGAATGTGTGGCGTCGAGCTCGCGGGCCGGCGCTTCGACGCCGGGGATCGGTCGGGCTACGTGCTGGCGGTGCTGTATCACGCGCTTCGACGGGCGGACATCGGCGCCGAGGTGCAAGCGGGAGCCGAGCGCCTGCTGGCCGAGCTGCGCGCCAGCCAGTGACGGAGGCGCGCCCCGCGGAAGCGCCGGCAGCGGCGGCGACCGTGACCGCGGGCGCGACCGAGGCGCCGCTCCGCGCGCGCGCTGAAGGGGAGACGGCGTTGCTCGAGGTGGCGGTGGCGCTGCCCGTGATGGGGACCTTCACCTACCGCGATCCGCGGCCCGGGGCGCGCCTGGCCCCGGGGTTTCAGGTGGTCGTCCCGTTCGGGGGACGGATGGCGACCGGGTTCGTGCTGGGTCCTGCCGTGGCGGCGCCCCCGGGCGTCGACGCGAGCCCGCGCACCCGTGACATCGAGGCGGTGGTCGGCGGTGAGCCCTTGTTCGACGACGAGGTGCTGTCGTTGTGCCGCTGGGCCGCCGACTACTATCTGGCACCCCTCGGCGAGCTCCTGCGCGCGGCGCTGCCCCAGGGCGAGCGCGCCGACGCTGTCCGCCTGGTGCGCCTCACCGACGCGGGCGCGCGCGCCGCGCGCGGGGAGACGAGCGCGCCGCAGCTCGCGCTCGGGGGCGTGGGCGGTGGTGGTGGCGGCGCGGAGGACGCGCACCCCACGTTGCGCGCGCTCGACGCAGCGGGGGGCGAGCTCGCCTGGCGCTTGCTCGCCAAGCGCGTCGGCGCTGGCCGGATGAACATCGCCAGGCTCGAGGCCGCGGGGCTGGTCGAGATCGGTGACGAGGTTCGCGATCGGCGCGCGCCGCCCACGGTCGCGTTCGCCGTCGCGCGTCCCGAACGCGAGGCCGCGGCTGCGTTTCCTGCGCGAGCGAAGGCTCGTCGCGCCGTCCTGGACAAGCTCGCGGCCGCCCCAACCGGCGTCGCGATGCCCACGCTGTCGATCGCGGAGCGCGCCCACGCGCGGGCGCTGGCGGCGGAGGGATGGGCGGCCATCGAGTACCGGCCCATCGTGCCGGCACCACGCGCCTCGGCGACGCTGCAGACGCCGCCCGCGCCCACGCGCTCGCAGGCGGAGGCCATCGCCGCCATCGGCGCGGCGCTCGGGCAAGGGCCGGCGACGTTCTTGGTCCACGGCGTGACCGGGTCGGGCAAGACCGAGGTCTACCTGCGCGTGATCGCCGAGGCGCGGGCCGCCGGCCGCGGCGCCCTGGTGTTGGTGCCGGAGATCGCGCTCACGCCGCAGCTCGCGGCGCGGTTCCGGGCGCGCTTCGGGGACGACGTCGCCGTGCTGCACAGCGCGCTGCCCCCGCGCGAGCGGCTGGCGGCGTGGCGGCGGCTGCGCGCGGGCGAGGTGGGCATCGCGCTCGGGGCGCGGTCGGCGGTGTTCGCCCCCGTGAAGGCGCTCGGTGTCGTCGTCATCGACGAGGAGCACGACGGCTCCTTCAAGCAAGAGGAGGGCGTCCGCTACAACGGCCGCGATCTGGCCATCGTGCGCGCGCAAGCGGCCCGCGCAGTCGCCGTGCTCGGGTCCGCGACGCCGTCGCTCGAGAGCGCGCGCAACGTCGACACCGGACGCTACCGCCGGCTCTCGCTGCCCGAGCGGGCCACGCCGCGGCCGCTGCCGCCGGTGGAGATCGTGGACCTGCGCCGCCATCCACCGGGCGCTGACGGGCTGCTGTCGGCGCCGCTCGGCGAAGCGGTGGCGGCGAACCTGGCGGCGGGACAGCAGACCATCTTGTTCCTGAACCGTCGCGGGTTCTCCACCGTGGTGCTTTGCCGGGCGTGCGGCGAGGTCGTGCGGTGCCCGCACTGCGCGGTGTCCATGACGTTTCACCGCGGGCGCGATCGCCTCGTCTGCCATTACTGCGGCCACAACACGGACTTACCGGCGCGGTGCCCCGCGTGCCGCTTGCCGCGCCTCGAGCGCCTTGGGATGGGGACGGAGCGCGTGGAGGCGCTGGTGCGGGCGCGCTTCCCCGGGGCCCGCGTCGCGCGACTGGATCGCGACACCGCGGGCGTGCGCGGAGCCGGCGCCGCTCCGGGCGGCCTCGAAGAGGTGCTTCGCGCCATGAACGCCGGCGAGATCGACATCCTGGTCGGCACGCAGATGGTCACGAAGGGGCACGACTTCGGCGGTGTCACCCTGGTGGGGGTGCTGCAGCCCGATCAGGCGATGCACCTGCCCGACTTTCGCGCCGCCGAGCGCGTGTTCCAGCTCATCGAACAGGTGGCAGGACGCGCCGGTCGCGGCGATCGCCCGGGGCGCGTGATCGTCCAGACCTACAATCCCGAGCACGCGGCCATCGTCGCCGTGCGTACGCACGACTACGAGGGCTTCGTGCGCGACGAGCTGACCTCGCGTGCCGAGTCGGGCTACCCGCCGTTCACGCGCATGATCGCGCTCCGCCTCGACGGCCCTGACGAGCGACAGGCGCGCGATGCCGTCGCCAGCGTCGCCGCCGAGGTCGCCCGCGCCGCCGGAGAGCGCGTTCGCCTGCGCGGCCCCGCCGAGGCGCCCATCGCGCGCGTGCGGGGCCGCTTCCGCTTTCAGATCTGGCTCGCCTCGCCGGAGCGTGCGGCGCTGGCGTTGGCCGCGCGGGCGGCGACGAAGGTGAAGCTGCCCCCGGATGTTCGCCTCGTGGTCGACGTCGACCCGCAATCGACGCTGTGAGCGCCGCTCGGGCCGGCCTGGCCGCGGGACAGCGGCCAGGGAGAGTGTGACCAAAACCACGATTCTTGCTAAAAATCGGCCATGGCGACCTTCAAGCGATCCCTTCCCCTGGTGTGGTGCGCGGCCCTCGCCTGGCTGGCGGCGCCGTCGTGCGGCTCGAGCGGTAGCTCGAGCGGGGGCAGCGGCGGCGTCTCCGCGAGCGGCGGCCGTGTCGGCACGGGTGGCGGCACCAGCAGCGGTGGTTCTCCTGCGGGCGTCGGTTCGGGAGGCGCGGGCGTTGGTTCGGGGGGATCGGGATCGGGCGGCCTCGCATCGACGGGCGGGGTGACGACTCCTCCTGGAAGCGGCGGGGCCTCGGCAACGGGAGGCAACGTCGCGACGGGCGGCGTCGCGCCGACGGGTGGTGTCGGAGGTGGCAGCCTGGCGGCGGGCGGAGCGGGAGGCGGCAGTGGTGGCAACGCCGCTGGTGGAGGGCCGGCTTCGGGTGGCCGCGGCAGCGGGGCTGGGGGCGGACCCAGCGCAGCGGGTGGGTCAGCCGGCTTCGCGCTCACCAGCCCCACGCTCACCGAGGGCGGCATGTTTCCCGCCGTGAACACATGCGCCGGCGCTGACACGTCTCCGGAGCTCGATTGGACGGCGGGCCCCGCGACCGCGAAGGCTTACGCGCTCGTCCTCACCGACATGGCCAACAACCTGGTTCATTGGGTTCTGTGGGACATCCCGGTCGCCACGCAGTCTCTCCCCGCCATGCTGCCCAACACACCGATGCTCACCACTCCCGCGGGTGCACGCCAGGTCGCGGTCCAGGGCACCGGCTACACAGGCCCTTGCCCGAGTGGAAACGTTCACACCTATCAGTTCGACCTGCACGCGGTCGACGTCGCCATGCTTCCCGGCGTCGCCGCCAACGCGACCTCAGCGCAGGTGAAGGCGCTGGTGATGATGCACTCGCTCGGGAAGGCGTCCCTCAGCGCGATGTCGAACGCCAAGCGCCCGTGAGACACCGCGGCGCCGACGCTATCCCGTGTTAACTTCCCGCTCCCAAAGGCGGGTAGCTCAGTGGTAGAGCGGGGTCTTTACACGGCCCGGGTCGCAGGTTCAATCCCTGTCCCGCCTACTGGTTAAGTGGTTGATTCCACTATGGATAGGTAACCAGAGATGCTTCCGGTTGCCACGACTTTCGCCATTTCAGTCGCTCCGCTCCGGTGAGGCAGAACGCGAGCCAGCTTGCCCCATGGTACCCTTTCCCGGCATGCAGGCGCACCGGATGATGATAGAGACGGACGATCAGGGTCGGCTCAAGAATGTGCCCGCGCTGCCGCCGCACGCGAAGGTCGAAGCGATTTTTCTCGTGCTCGACGAGGCCACGGCGCCCGCTGCGGATCGTCGGCCGCCCGCCTCGCTGGCGAAGCTCGAGATCGTCGGCGACATCGTTACTCCTGCGATTGATGAGGCCGACTGGGCAATGACTTCGTGATCCTTCTTGATTCCCACGCCTGGCTCTGGTGGGTTCAGGGCTCGATATCGCTGCCGCAGAAGGCAGTTGAGCGCATTCGGACAGCAGATATCGTCGCGGTCGCGTCCGTGTCGTGCCTTGAAGTCGCGTGGCTCGCAAAGAAGGGTCGGATCGTTCTGCCGGGCACCGTCGAGGAGTTTTTCGAAGAAGCACTCGACCGCGCCGGTCTGCAGTTGCTTCCCCTCACGCCTCAAATAGCCGCGAGGTCGGCGGTGTTGCCAGACATTCACCGCGATCCGATCGACCGGGTGATCGTCGCGACGGCGATCGAGCACACCGCCAATTTGCTGTCCAGGGACGGGATGATCGCGAAGTATCCAGGCGTCGACGTTCGCTGGGACGTGTGACCAAGGCGGCACGACGCATGATCTGAGAGTCCGAGGGGCTCCTGCGCCACCAGTGGGCTCCGAGGAAACCTGCGAGGAAAACCTCGCCAGGCTCCGAGGAAAGGGTCACGCGGTTAGGCGTCCAGGTGTGTTGCGAGGGGGTTGGCGGGGAGGCGACCCGACGCGGTGGGGCGCCACCAATCGGATTCCTGCTACCTGGTCGCGCGGGTGGCGGGGTGACACGCGCGGGGCGTCGCCGAATGAATCGTGATCGGGCACCTGACGATGTCGTGGGGGTACGGTGCCACCGGCTGCGGCCGACCGATACTATGCTGGAGGTGATGACGACCAATAGCGGCGGACCGTGCAAGTAGCTAGCGCAACCGCCGCAGTTTGGCGCATAGCCGTGGCTTGCACTGTGGTCAGTGGAATCGTTGGGTGCCGGCATTCCGATCGACCGCGCATTGCGATTCAGGTTGATGACACGGGTGGCGGAACGCCAATCTTCAGTTTCCGATCTCGGTCGGGTCAAGCGCCGCTCGTCTACGTTGTAGGAATCGAAGCCTCCCAGGGTCGCCAAGTGTGCACTCTGTCTGTGCCATCGATGTCGTCCGCCAGTAGTGGACCTTCTCGGTGGCGTTACGGAACTATGATCGCAGGTTATGACTTGGATGGATGTTCGCCACTGCCGCCCGGTGAGTATTTGGTGTACGTCGATGCCACCGGCGGTAAAGGGTTTACGAGATTTGTTATCGATGAGTGACAACCTCCAGCGCCGCCATTCGGCGATCAACGACGTCATCGATGCTCTCGGCGTTCAGCCCTCCAAGTCTTCCCCGCGTACCGATCGCCAGAGCTCTTCGAGGCCCAGGTCGGCCACCCACCGTTCGATGTATGCGATATCCAGATCGTCTCCCCGGAGCTGGAGGATGCCCGAAACGTCTCGCAGCTGGAGCTGGCTGCCGCCCCCTTGCTTCGCCCACTCCAGTTTCGAGAGCAGCGTGTCTTCGGGCGAGGCGACGAAGACGCGCGCGCCCAGCAGATCGGCTTCGACGCGGCGGCGCATCTCCTCCACGGAAAATGGCCGCGCCTTCCGCACGATCAGGTCGGCCTTCCAGGCGGTCGCCATGTCGATGACATTGAACAGCCCACGACGACGAAGCGCATCGAACGCTGCCTCGGCATCGACGTAGTAGTCCTCGGGCGGGAGATCGGAGAGAAAGCGGCGAAGCGATTCGGCCTGTGGATCGATGACGAGATCGAGGTCCTGGCTGCTGCGTGGCACGCCATGGAACGAGCTGGCGAAGGATCCGACCACCATGCTCGGCACGCCAGCAGCGGCCAGCTTGGCCGTCAAGCGCGACAGGAAGGCGCCAGCGCCCCCATCGGTCATGGCGCCAGCAGCGAATGCGCCGGCCATGCGCGACGAAACAGCTCGTCGCCTAGCCAGAGTCGGCGAAGCGCGCGCTCGACCTCTTCATCGGTGTAGTCGGGATGGCGTGCACGAATCCCTCCGCGCGCGAGCTCCCTCGTGTCGGCCGACAACCTCGCCGCTATGTTCGCTCGACCCGCTGACCCCAAGCGCCGATAGGCCTGCAGCTGGGCCTCGTGGCTCTCCGATGTCGTGTCTCGCGACCGCACTTCACAGGAATATACCTCGGCTGCGCAGGTCAATGGGATCTCGAACCGCTGCGGCAAGTGCGCGGGCCGTGCGCCCGGCGTGCCACGGCCGATCTCTTCGGCTACCATCGAGAGATGCGCAGGCACGTGGACTGGCGTTGGGTCGTGGGTGGGTTGAGCGCCGCGATGACTGCTGCGGGGGCGCCCTCGGCGGCAGAAGCGTGCGGCGGCCCACCGCCGTATATGCCGATCGGGCTGCCGCGACCGGCCGCGACCGCTGTTTCCACCGCGACGTCGATCGTCGTGATCTGGCAGGGCCAGCCCGCCGGTCTCGCCTTGCAGGCCGCGGGGCAGGACGTGCCACTCGCCGAGGCCTTCGGTCTCGGTCTGGGCGCCGAGGGATTCAACCGAGCGCTTTCGTTCTGGCAAGTCCGTCCTGCGACGGCCAGCGGGCTGCTAGCACCGAGCGCGGAGCACGTGCTGACGGCGACGTACCAGGGCAGCACTGTCGAGGTCACGCGCTTCACGACCGCCGCCGGCTACGACAAGGCCGAGGGCGTCGCGCCGATCGTGCGCGCCCTTCAGCTCTGGCGTGTCCGCTACCCCCTGTCGGACATCGGCTCGGGGAACTGCGTGTTCGCCGAGTATCACGGCTTCCTGACCGTCGACTACGATCCCGCCACGGTCCCGAACACCCCGCCGGCATCGGTGGTGCAAACGTTCCGCCTGGCCCCGAAGACCGGCGGCGGTGCGCAGGTGTTCAACTACGTCGGCGACGCGCCGTTCGCCGGTCTGGCGCCGAGCGGCGACCACCCGCTGCCGCTCGGTCTCTGGCAGCCCGAGCTCGATCCGACGCTCGAGTATTGCCTGACCATCTCGGCCTCCGGCGACGGCGACATTGCGCGTCTGCGGCTCGAAAGCCAGCCGGTTTGCGCGACGGTGGCGCAGCTCTCGGCGTCGGGCGCGCCACCCTCGCCCGTGATCAGCGGCGCTGGCGGCGCAGGCGGAAGCGGCGGTTGTAGCGTGGCCGGAGATGCCGGTGCCGTTCCGGCGCTGGTCGTGGCATCGCTCGCGTTCGTGCGCGCGCTCCGGCGTCGGCCCCGATCAGCGTCGTGACGGAGCTGCCGCTGTGATTCTTGGCTCGACGCGCGAGGGCCGCTTCGGCGACAAGCCCGCCCACTGGATCCTCGGCGAGGCGAGCCGGCAGCCCGGAGTCGTGGCCGAGCTGCTCGACCTGCGCGACTTCCCGCTGCCGTTCTTCGACCGGCCCCAGTCACCCATCCGCGAGGGCGGCGTCTACCGCGACCCCGCCGTCACCCGCTGGGCCGCGCAGATCGCCCCGGCCGACGCCTACATCGTCGTCGGGCCCGAGTACAACCACGGCTACTCGGCGGTGCTCAAGAACGCGCTCGATCACCTCTATCCCGAGTGGGTGCGCAAGCCGGTCGGGTTCGTGAGCTACGGCAACGCCGGCGGGGCGCGCGCCGTCGAGCAGCTTCGCCTCGTCGCCGTCGAGCTGCAGATGTGGCCGATCAGGACGGCCCTCCACCTCCCCCTCGAGGTCTACCTCGCGGCGATGAAGGAGCCCGTGCCGCCCAACCCGCAGGTCTTCGAGCCGCTCAAGAAGGGCATCGGCGGCGACCGCGTCGCGCAATTCTTCGGCGATCTGCTCTGGGCGGCGCGCGCGCTCAAGGCCGCGCGTCACGCCGCGACGTGACAGCCTGGGGGGCGCGCCTCGCCCGCCTCAGCAGAGCATGAGGCGGGCGAGCAGGCGCTCGAGGCGCAGCGCCAGCCAGGTGTCGGAGCTCGTGTGCGCGTGGTCCATCGCCGCGAACAGGTGCGTCTGCTCAAGATCGAGGCGCTCGGGGTGGCGCTCGAGCAGGCGCACGAAGTGGCCCACCGCACGACGCTGGTCGAAGCGGGTCCGCGCGACCACGGCGTGCTTGACCGTCGCGTGCAGGGCGAAGCGTCCTTCGAGGGGCTCCTGGACGAGATGCCACCGCCGCAAGAGGGCCAGCGCCCGCGAAGCGGCTACGGTGGCCTTGCCGCTGCCGCCGGTGCTCGCGCCCGCCAGTGATGCCAGCGAGGCGACGTCGATGTGGTCGCCTTGCATGTGGGCGAGGACCGCCAGCAACCGGCGCCCCGTCGCCCCGAGGCGGGGCCAGACCCAGGCCACGAGGAGTCGAAGCTCCGGGAGATCGTCCTCGTGGGCGATCACCGAGACCTCACCCACGCCGCTCTTCACCAGCCAACCACCGAGCGCTGTGACGGACACGGCGCCGCTGCCGACGAGCGCGTTGCTGATGTCGAGGGCGAGCGGGTTCCAGCGCAGGAGCGCCGTCAGCGCCGCGACGGCCGGGAAGGGACTGCGGCCGCTCGTCACGAGCGGGGGGACCACCGGGAACACGGACACGCCCGCGAGCAGGCACCGGCGCGCCGTCAGCACCCAGGTGACCGGCAGTCCCGCCAGCGCGTTCAGAAACCGGGCCATGGCCCGATCGTCCTCGTGGTTGTCGAGCACGATGAGCGTGCGCCCGCGTCGTTCGAGGCCCCGGCGCAGCTCGGTGACACGGCGGTCGCGCTCCTGGAACCCGCCGAGCGGGATCTTCATGCGAATCGCCAGCATGTCGAGCAACGTCAGCGCGTCCCACGCGCCGACGCGGAACCACTCGATGCCGCCGGGGTGCTCGGCGCGCACGCGATGCCCCAGGGCAGCCGCCAGGGTCGACTTGCCACCGCCGCCCGGACCGACGAGCGCCAGCCGCGGCGTCAGGCCGGCGCGACACACTGCCACCAGCGTCCTCAGCTCCGCCGTGCGGCCACGAAACGGTTCGGGTCTAGGAGGGAACGCCACGCAAGGGATGTATCACGTTTGCGCGGGCGGCGGGGCTCACGGCGCGCCGTCCAGGTGGGCGATCTCGGGGGCGCTCAGGGCCCGCTGATAGATCCGGATCTCGTCGACCGCGCCCTGAAAGGGCCAGATCAAGCCGTCGACGGCTTGCTCGATGCCGATGTGCAGGATGGTGTTTCCGGGCATGATCACCGATGGAATCGACGTCTGGGACTGCATCACGGCGCCCTGGTAAAGGGACATCGTGAGGGCCCGGCTGTCGACGACCGCCGTCACATGCATCCACAGGTCGGGCTGGATCTGGCAGCACAGCAGCGCGCTGTAGTGTCCGGTGGAATCCCTGAAGCTGAATTCGAGCTCGGACGTCATGTTGCTCGCGGGCCCCTGCAGCTCCCAGCCGCCCGGGGTGACGACGATGCTCGGATCGCCGTGTGCGCTCGGGACCTCGGTAGTGACGATGCTGGCGAGATCGGTCCCGATGTCGGCCTGGGCGTAACGGACCCACGCCGAGACTGTCCAGTCCGCCGTGGCCGCTGGGAAGCTCGGGACGGTCACGTAGTCACCGCGGGTGAGGTAGAGCGCACCGGCGAATTGCCCATCGGCGATCCACAGGCCGCCGGTCAGCGCGCCGGCGAGCCCATTTCCCGAGCTGTCGAGCACGGTGGCGCCCTGGCCGTCATCGAACCGCCAGTGGGCGACGAGGCCGACGTCGATTGTGGGCGCATCGACGGCGTCGAGCGTGCCGGCGCCGCACGCGGTCGCGAGCGCGCACGTCACCGCGAGCGCGAGCGCTGGCAGCCCGGGCACGGCGGCACGCGACGACCCCATCAAAATCGCGCCTTCATCGTCACGGTGGCGGAGAGCCCGGGCCGACCCGTTCGGCCGCCGTCCAGCCCCGCGATCCGCACCTGTGGTTCGGGGAAGAGAAGGAATGGGCCGCCCTCTGCCTCGAGGGCCAGCCGCGGGGTCAGCGTCATTCCTGCTCCGGCCGAGAGGCTGACCGCCGCCGACACCCGGCTCGCCGTCCGGGCCGTGTAAGGGGCGGTCGCGGTTCCCTGCGCGCGCACGTCGTGGATGCCCACGCCTATCGCGAAGATCGGATGCACCCGGGTGCTCGTCGGCGTGACGACGAGCTCACCCTCTGCCAAGCTCTCGGTGAACGTGGCGCTGCCGTTCATCCCGTCCAGCCGCGCGCCCGTTCCGAAGCCAGCCACCACGATTCGCAACGAGGACCACGGGGAAAGCTCGTGAGCGGCGCGCAGCACCGGGGCGACAGTCGTGCCGAGTCCCTGCAAGCTCTTGAAGGCGACGACGCCGAGCGACAGCGCCCAACCATAGGAATCGACCGAGGCCACGGCCGTCGCCGGAGGCAGCGTGTCCGCTGGCGTCGAGGTCGTGGCCGTCCCGGTTGCCGCTGCCGTCGGGCTCGCGGGTGCGGTCGCGGTCGTCGCGGGGGTGGCTGGCTCCGTAGCCGGGGCGAGGCTGGCGGGAGCCGTCTGTCCGTCGGCCATCGCGGCGGGCCGGGCGACCAGGAAGTCGAACATGCGCGCGCGTAGAAAATCGACAGCCTTCACCGCCAGCACGACCGACGCGCGATCGCCGGCTTGGTTCTCGACAGCCACGTGACCGAGCACGGTCTTGCCGGTGAGTCGATCGGTGAACCACACGTCGAAGGCGTGGGGGTCACCCCCGTTCACGAACGCCACCGTCGCGACGGCGGATGCCGCGCGCGCGGCCTCCTCCATCTGCGCCAACGGCGTGCCCGAGGCGGAGCCCGCCACCACGGTGACCTCGAAACCGACGGACGCCGCCTCGCCCTTGAAGCGACTCAGGGCCTCGGTGACCGCGGGATCGCCTCCCGGGGGCGCTACCACCGCGATCACGGGAATGGGCGCGCGCGCCGCGGGTGCCCGAGTCGCTGGTATTCGCGCCGCGGGTGCCGTGGCGGCTGCGAGCATCGCGGCCCACAACGCGGGACCGAGGGCGTTCACGGCCCCGTGTGGTCGACGAGCACCTGGGTCGCTTCGTGGACATAAACCCCGCGGGGATAGGACGCAAGGTACCGCTTCGCGACGTCGCGGGCCGCGGAGAGTTGCTGGTCTCGCCGCAACAGGATCAACTGGCGGCCGAGGGCCTCCTCGGCGTAGGAGCCATGGGTCGCCTCGCGCAGGTAGCGATCGTACCAGGTCAGCGCCTCGCGGCCGTCCCCGTTCCCGGTCTCGCTGAGGCGCCCGAGGAAGAAGGCTGCGTCTCGCGCGCGCTCGCCCGACGCAAACCGCGTGCGCAGCGCCATCAGGGACCGCCGCGCGAGCTCGCGGCGGTGGGTGTAGCGGGCGGCGTCCGCCAGCGCGGCGAGGTTCTGCTCGGTCTCGAAGCCGAGGCACGCGTCGACTCCCCTCCGCGTGGCCTGGTCGACGATGGCGTCGAAATCTCCGTGGGTCAAGAGCTGCGTCCACGCCGGATGCGCGGGCAGCGACCGCGCCACATGATGGCTCTGGGTTCTCCGGTTCTTGTCGTCACGAAGCGCCGGCGCGGCGACGAAGGCCGCGCGCGTCGAGGGAGAAGGCGCGGGCGCCTCTGCGGGTGCGCTTGCCCCGACCTCTCGCGCCAGCGGACGACCCAAATCGTCCAGGAATACGGATGCGCCCGCCGCGACCATCCGGGGCGCCCGATCGCCCGGGCCGACAAGCGCCACCTCGCCCGTGTGCATCGTGAGCTGGAAGCGGTGGCTCGCTGCCTGCCAACCGAGCGCGAACGACGTGCCCTTGACATGGACCACGAACGGTCCCGCCGCGAACGTCCATGTCGCGCCCGGTCGATGTCGCACGTCGACCTCGACGAAGCCATCGAGCAGCCGCACGGCCGAGCCGGTGGCCGCAAGCGAACCCACCGTCACGCGGGTCTCCGGGCGCAGCCACACCCGCGAACCATCCGTGAAGCGAACCGTGACCGGGCCCTTCGACGACGACACCTCGGCGCCGGTTGCACCGGGGTCGGCGTGGCCGTCGCCGTCGCCGCTGACGCTGAACTGCAGCGGCGCGGGCGGCGTGGTCCGGGTGAGGCGCCACGCGACGGGAATCAGGATGGCGGTGACGGCGAACGCCACGGCCAGGCGCGGGCCGCTTCGGAGCCACAGCCTCGCCCACCACGCGGGCACAGGCTCCTCGGGGGCCGCTTGCCCGGCGAGAAGGCTCCGCTGCAGGCGCTGCCAGCCCATCGCGCGTTGCCAGGGCGCCAGGGTCGCTGCCGGAAATTGCCGCGCCACCTCGGCGAATGCTTCGAGGCGATCTCGCCGATCGGCGGGGAGCTCATCGCCGCGAACGTCGCCAGCTCGGTCGAGTGGTTGCGAATCGCGCGTCATCGAATGGGGCTCCCCTTCGGCCGCAAGAGCCGGTTCAGGCGTGGATCGCCCTCGATTCCTGCTTCGACGAGGCGGACCCCGCGCTTCAGCCAGCGTTTTGTGGTGCTGAGCGAGATCCCGAGCCCGTCGGCGATCTCGGCAAGTTCCTGGTCCTCGATGTAGCGCAGCACGAACACCGCCCGGACCTTCTTGGGCATCTTGTCGAGGATCAACTGGACGCGCGCCAGCAGATCGCGCACCTCGGGATTGCTCGAGACGACCTCCGGACCGTCGCTGTGCAACAGGGCTTCCTGGCTCCGGCGACGGGATTGCGCGCGCCGGATTTCCCAGCGTACGACGCGAATGGTGATCGAGTAGATGAAGCTCCGCAGGGCGCTGAGATCGCGGAGGCCAATGACGCGATGAAAGACGCGAAGGAACACATCCTGGAGGAGATCGTCGAAGTCGTGCCCGGGACCGAGCGCACGCCGCAGAACTCCATTCACCATGGGTGCGTACAGGTCCCACACCTTCCGTTGGGCCCATGGCTCGCGCGCCACGACGGCGCGCGCGAGCGCTTCGTCGGTACCGTCCGGCCGTCCGTCGTCGGTTACAGCACCCATCGAGTCACGAGACCCGTCGGCCGAGTCGTCGCAAACCATGAGGATAGCGAGGCTTCGGGCGGGTTCCAACAACAAAGATGCTGTTGCGGCGTGATTCACCCTGCCGTCCGCTCTTCCCGGGCGCTTGCCGGGCTGTTGCCGCGCTCAATCAAGACAACCCACGCGCTTCGTATCGAGGACGATGTCATCGTAGTACACGTCGAACGCGTACGTCGCCGGGTGCCAAGCGTAGTAGCCGAACCCGAACGCGGCGAATCCGCCCACCAGCCCGGTGGTCGCGCCGCCGAACGTGAACGCCTTTTGTGAGAAGTCGGCGACGCCGTCGACGTAGACGGTGGCCTGGTCGGGCGCGTCGTCGAACTCCCATTCGAGGCAAAACCACCTTCCGGTGGGGACGTGGCCGCCCGAGTGATAGTCCTCGCCGTTCGCCGGCGGAACGAGGTCGACGTAGGTCAGCTGCCAGGCGAGGGGCGCCGCGCTCGCGACCTCGAGGTATTTGTATTGCGGGAAGCCCACCGTGCCGGCGTACACGTATTCGGTGTGATTCGTGGGCGGCATCGGCGTGATCATGAAGTACGCGCGCCCGAAATGGTGACCCGCGAGGGCCGCGGGCGGCTTCTTGGTGATGATGAAGTCATAGCTGACGGCGTTCGGGTTCGCGTGGAAGTGCGCGGCGAACTTGCCGTGGCCCACCATGCCCGCTTGCGAAACGACGGCAGGGGGGGGCTGGCCCCCGTTGGTCTTGACGTCCCAGACCGCGGGATCGATCGCGCCGCTCTCGAAATCCTCGCAAAACAGGCCCTTGCATCCGGTGGTTCCGCCGTCCGGGGTCGCCCCGCCGGGCGAGCCGGCGTCCGCCGGGGACGCCGCCCCGCCCGTCGCTCCGCCCGCGGCTCCTGCACCGGCGTTCCCGCCCCCGCCTGCGCTCGCCGGTCCACCGGCAGCGCCACCCCCGGTGCTGGCTGGGTCGCTGGCGCCGGCTGTTCCGCCCGTGCCTGGGCGACCCCCCGTCGCGGCGACGGCGCCGCCGGTCCCCACTTCCGGCTCGACGCCACCCCCGCCGCCCGACCCGCTCGCGCCGCCGGTTGCTGTCACGGTGAGGCCCCCGGTGCCCTGGCGCCCCCCCGAGCCCGCGGGCGCGCCGCCCCCTGTCCCTCCGCCACTCGACGCGTCGAGCGAGCCGCCAGTGCCGCCGCCACCACCACCCGCCGTCTGCCGGGACGCGCACGCGGCCGGCCCCACCAACGCCAAGAGCATGGGAACGAGCGTGAGGGCCGTCGGGCGCGCATGGAGCCGCATCCTCGCGTCAGGCGAGCATGGAGGTGATGACCCCCGACTGGCCGCCCATGCTGGTGGTGACGCCCACCGCCTTGGCCAGCGTGTTCAACATGGTGGCGGTCGAGGCGCTGCCCGCGTCGACGTATTGACCCTTCTTCAAGAAGCCGCTCGCGGTTCCGGCCATGAGGAACGGCAACGGCCCGAAGCCGTGGTCGGGGCCAGTCGACAGCTGATTCGTGTTGACGGCGACCCCTTGATCGAGGAGCGGGCCCGTCGCCGTCTGCACCGCCGAGAGCTGGTCGAGAAAGTACTTGAAGTGGTTGATCTGAATCCGGTCGATGGCCTGGCATAGCGTGTACGAGTTGGGGAGCGTCCGGTGCGAGGCCGTGTGGAACTGCACGCTGGTCCCGTTGACCGTGTACACATGGTCGTCCTCTCGGTCTCCCACCTGCAACACGGCGACGCGTGTGTATCCCGACGACAGCGCGAACACCATCAGATCCATGTGGAGGGTCTGGATGAGCTCGTGGTTTTCGCCTGCGTAGGGCGACGCATCGACGGTGGTCATCTGGGAAATCTTGTCCGCCGACAGCGTGGCGTTGGTGATCTTGATCTCCATGTCGCGAATGGTCGAAAAGTGCTGGTCCAGTCGCTGCTGGTCGTCGGCGGTGAGCTCGGGGCGCGCGCGCAGCGCGGTGATTTGCGCGCGCAGGAGGTCGTTGACGCTCTTGCGCCGGAGCGCGAGCGGATCCGCGGCGCCGCCCGTGGTGGTGCCGAGGGTGCCGATCATTCTCTGATACGCCTTCAGGGGCGAATCGATCGCGGGTCGCTGCTGCCCGCCCGCGATGTAGGAGATATAGGACGGCACGTTGAAGCCGGAGCCCCCCGCCGAGTACATGCCCGCGTGCAGGAACAGCGGATCGACGCCGGGGGGATTGATGGCCTTGGCGATCACGGTGTCGACGGACACGCTCGAAGACACGGCCTGGTTCGAGTTGCCGCTGACCGTCGGGGTGCCGGTGAGGATCTGCGCGCACGCCGAGGCGTGGTTGCAGCCCGTCGCCGACGCGGAATGGGACACGCCGCGGACGAGCAGCAGCCGGTCCGCGTACACCGCGAGCTCGCCCGTCGCGCGCGTCGGGTTGTCGGCCAGCATGCCCGCCTGGGTCAGGGCGCCGAGCTTCGTGGGCCACCAGGCCTCGGCCTCGCCGGTCTTGGCCTGCACCACGCCGTTGGCGCTGCAGACGATCCCGAGGAACGGCGGCGTGGCAGCCCACGCCCTCCTGGGCAGAGAGGCCTCGAGGATCGGCAGGCCGAGGGTCACGGCCCCGGCTCCCACGAGGAACTGGCGGCGACCGAACCGGCGCTGCTCGCGAATGGGGTTCATCAGGGCGCCTCCACGCGGGTCACGAACGCGTCGTCCGACACCAAGGCCACCATCAGATCGACGCTGGAGATATTCTGGCCGAGCGATCGTTGCGCAGCGGCGGCCGCCGCGGTCAGGTCGCCCGCGCGCGGGATGCGCGAATAGAGATCGGCGGTCCAGCTGGTGGCGTAGCATGAGTGGAGTTGCTGGCTCTCCGCGAGCGCGTTGCTGAAGTCCACTTCGTTCGTGAACGACTTCGTTCCGTCGGTGAAGGGATAGCTGCCCGATGTGTCGATGGGCTGGCCGTTCTCCGTCGTCCGATAGACTCCCAGGCCGTTGAAGTTCTCGAAGGCGAATCCGGCGGGGTTGATGAACACGCCGTGACAGCTGGCGCCGCACGTCCCGGGGCCGGTTATGCCGTTCACGATCTGGCGATTGGTCTGGTTCGTTCCGATCGGCGAGGGGATCGTCGGCAGGACGACCCCGGGCGGGGTCGACATCTCCTTGCACAGGAGGCGGCGGTTGATGTACACGCCCCGGTGGATCGAGTCCTGGGTGCTGCCGTCGTGGCCGTAGTAGGCGAGAAATCCGAGGCGCGTCAGGACGCCGGGGCGCTGTGTAGGATCGAGCTGAACCTGGGTCCAGGTGTTCGCCGAAAAGCTGCCGGTGAGACCGTAAAGGCTGGCGACGGTGCTGTTCACGAACGTGACCGGCGACGTGAAGATGTCTCGCAGGGTGCCGTTCTGGGCGAAGAGGTACTGGAGGAACTGCTGCGTCTCGGTGTGTAGCAGGGGACCCACGGCGGCCGTGAAGGCGGGCGCGACCGCGGGATCCTTCTCGAGCGTGTCGTACTGGCCGAGCCCGAAGAACTGGAAATAGAAGCGATCCACCGCCGACTTCCCCGCGGCCGTGGCGATCAAGCGCCGCGCGTGCGCGGCGATCGCGTCTGTCCCAGCCAGCGCCGCCTGATCGGCGGCAGCCGCCAGCGTCGCATCGGGCAGGGAGTTCGTGAGCGCGTAGGACAGATTCGCCGCGATCTCGTAGTCGGTGAGGCGGGCGCGCCCCTGGACGGCGGTGTCGCCGAAGCCCGTTCGATAAAGAAAATAGGGCGATTGCAGCACGGCCTCGAGGGTGACCTTCACTCCCGCGGCAAACGTCGTCAGGCCTGTCGTCAGGCTCGGAGCCTGGTTGAACAACGTCAGGTACGCTTGCGTCTCGTCCGAGGTCAGGGGTCGCCGGAACGCGCGCCGCCCGAAGGATTGAATGAAGGACGTGGCCTTACCGGTGGCGTCGGTGGGGGCGTTGCTCGGCACCAGACGGGCGATGGCGGTGGCGTCGCCGGCGACTTGCCCGGCGAGGCTCTCCGCCGCGGATTGCAGATCGTCGTGCAAGGCCTGATTCACGAACAGCGAGTCCGCCTCGTTGTCGAGCCGCACGACGGCGTCGGCGGTCGGCAAGGTCAAAGGCCCCGGATTCGGCAGCATCAGGAGGTCACGCACGCTGTTCGCCCATTGGAGCTGACTGAGGCGCGAGATGGTCGGTGTGGCGACGATGGCCGCCACGCCCGGGTCGCTCCCCCCCGAGCCGGTCGCGGCTCCCGTCCCGCCGATCGCATTGCCCGTTCCGCCGCCCGTCACGCTACCGGTCCCGCCGCCGGTTCCGGGACCAGCGCCACCCGAGGCTGCGGACGTCGCGTTGCCGCCGGACCCCGGCGAAGCGCCGCCGCCAGTCCCCGAGGTCGGTGTGGCGCCGCCGCTTGCGGACGTGGCGCTCTGGCCACCTGATTGCCCGCCCCCGTCCGGGGCCGCTTGACCGCTGCCAACGACGCCCGTGCAAGCCCCCATCCCGACGAGGCAGGCCATGAAGCAGCAGGTTCCAGCGCGAGATTTCACCAAAAGGGTCCTTTCACGCCCGCTGGGCTGGCGGCAGGTGGCCAGATCGGCGGGTAAGAAGTTCGGCCTCCCGCAGTGCCGGCAGCGGGGCAGAAGGTCCACCCGCTTTGCAGAATCTCCCCATTTGAACGGGGTGCACATGCACCTACACGCAGGCCGAGGGGGAGCGGCCCGGTGCGGGCCGCATCCGCCTCATTCCAGATCGCGCGAGGCGTGGCGGACGGCGGTCGCGAAGCGGCCGGTCGGGAACCGAGCCAGGTAGTCCCGCAGGTCGGCGCGAGCCAGGGTTTGATTCCCGGAGGCCAGGTGACAGGCGGCGCGGCCATAGAGCGCGCGCTCCGCGACCGCCGCCGCTGGATTCGCCTCGAGCAGTCGCGTGAAGTCGGCGGTGGCTTCTGCGCACCGCTTGGCGCCGGCGCGAAGCTCGCCGCGCAGGAGCGTCAGCTCCAGGCCGCGCGCGGTAGTGGGGATCCGCATGCGCTCCAGCACGGCCAGCGCGGCGGGGCGTCGGTCCAACGCCAGGAGGGCATCCACGCGCGTGACATCGGCCTCGAGCGTCAGCGCGCTGTTGGGAAATCGCAGCGTGTGCTCGTCGAGGGCCGCCAAGGCGGCACGGGGATCGTGGTCGCGGCGCAGGCTCCGCAACGCGAGACCGAGGAGCCGCGCTTCCTGCGCGATGCCGGGCAGTGCTGGGGGCGTGGCCTCGAGCCAGTACGGGGCCGCGTGGCCCCGGGACGTCGGCGGCGTCGGCGCGGCTGGATTGACCGGATGAGTGGCCGGATCGGCGATCGCCACGACGCGGGTCGCCGGGGGCGGGATGGGCGGGGGCTCCGTCGGGAGGGGAGCCGCGGCAACGGGCGCCGAAGGTCGAGCCTCGCTGGCCGCCGCCGCCGCGACGACCGGCGGGGCAATTCGGCTCGGGAATCGGCGCGGTGGCACGGCGGTTGGAGTCGGGGCGTGGGTCGTGACGGGAGCCGACGACGGTCCTCCGCCCGCGACGGGACCAAGCAGGGGTCGCTGCTCGTTGCCCGAAGGCGATACCGCCGAAGCCGACACGACCGAAGGCACTTCGGTCGGCGGATCGGCCCCGACACCTGTCGCCGGGCGGGTGTCGGGGAGGGCTTCCGGGCGGGGCGACGGGGGCCTGACCCCGCGCACACGCGATCGGAGCTTCCGCAGCGCCTCGAAGGGCGCCGCCGAGGTGATGGGCCTCCCGTTCCGGAGCTGAGGCATGGCGACCCACACGCCCGCGGCCGTGACCCCTCCGATGCCGACGCTGAGGGCCACCAAGGCGATGATCGTCTTCCAACGCAGGCGCGGAGGCGCCATCGGCGAGGGTGACGTGATCCGGTACGCCAGCCGCTGTTGAACGCGCGCGAGCGCGGCGGGGCTGGGGGGCTTCCGATTGGCGGCGCTCCGAAGCAGGGTGGCGGCGGCGTCCTCGAGGGTGCCCGCCCGCTGGGGCGAGCCGAGGAGCCTGTCGACCGACGAGGTTCGAGGCGCCCTCACGGCTGGTCCTCGTCGCGTGGGCTGGTCGCTCGAATCCGCTGGAGGAAAAGCGCGCGCGCGCGATGCAGACGCACCCAGACGGTGGCCGTCTTCAGCCCCGTTAGCGACGCAATCTGCTCGCCCGAGAGCCCCTCGAGCTCGAAGAGAACCAGCACCATCCGGTACTTCTCGCCGAGGCTGTCGAGGATCCGGTAAACCTGCGCTGCTCGCTGCCTGTCGATCAGCACATCGACGGGTGTCAGCGCGGAAGCCCCCAGATCGATGGTCGCCCCGTCGTCGGCCACCGAGCGCGTCAGCCACGCGCGCAGGCGCGACTTCCGCCGATGAGCGCGCACGATCAAATCCGTGGTCCGGAACAACCACGTGGCAGGCTTCGCGTCGCCCCGAAACTCTCCCAGTCGTCGGTGAGCGACCAGGAAGACCTCGTGCACGACGTCCTCCGCGTCGACAGCCGGTCCGCCGAGCCGCGTGGCCCATCGCGCCACGGTTGGAGCGTGGGCTCGGTAGAGCTCCCCGATATCGGGGCGCTCGGCGAGCAACGGGCCGCGGACGCTGAGCTCAGGTCGGTTCACGACTGCCTGGCCTCGTGTCCTGCTCCGGCCAAGACCTTTCACCGAAAACGCCCCAGGCTGACGCCGGCCGACAGCTGGAGCTCGAAGCGGGGCAAAGAGGCCTCGAACCCCGTGCCGCTGGCTATCACCGCCTGGCGGCCCGGCCAGGTCCAGGCGTCGAACGCCACAAACGGGGCGAGGCGCCCTTGCGGCCACGCCAACCTGCCCCCGAGCCCGATGCCCACGTCGACACCTGTCTGGTCGTAGTTCGTGCCGAAACCATCGCCCTGCAACCGAATCACGGCCGCCTCGACGTGCGCCCGGGCGTCGAAGGCGAGCCCTCCGAGCCAGACCCGCTCCTTCAATCCGGCGTCGAGCGCCGCGCGCGACCAGCGCGCGCGCCCTGGCGCCGGGCCCAGGGCAACGGCGTGCGACCCTTCCACGAGCAGGGCCGCTCGCGCGCCCAAGCTCGACCGGGCGCGCCCGACCTGCACGTCGACGACCGCGCCGGCGGCGACATCCCCAGCTTGCGCGCCGAGCACGGCCGCGCCCACTTCCCACGGGCGGTCGGACACGGGGGGAATGGGAGGCGGCTGCGGGGACGCGGTGATCGTCGCCGCCACGGACGAGCGTTCCGGTGCGCTGCGGGTACGCCGGGGACTGGGCGACGACGGCAACTCCGGCCCGAGGTCGGCGCGCATTTCGCCCTCCCAGGTCGTGATGATCACCGCGGCCGCCGCCGCCAGATCCGCGCAGGAGCCCGAGCGCACCAGAGTTCGCTGCGCCAGCAACTCGCCCGTCTGGTTCCGCAGGGAGATGGCGAGGCCCCCATCGCCCAGCACAACGTCCGCGCTGAGCCGGGGCCCCAGCGACGCCCGTGGCGGGGAGTCGCCCGTCCCGGCGAGTCGGTCGAGCTCGAACGACACCTCGGCGCGCGACGGGCAGTCCGTGTGGACCTGGAGGTCCACGCCGGCAGCGAGCCACAAGGACACGACGAGGAGCCCTGACATGGCTCTAGCTTGCGCTTTCCACGCGTGCCGCCGGTCTAACCGCGAGCGCGCCGACGCGCGCGGGCTTCGCTCGCAGGCGCCATCCCGCGGGGGATGAAAAGGACCCTCTCAGGGTCCTTTTCATAGTAGGTCACGGGGCCATGAAGACATAGTTGCCAGAGCCCGCGACCAGCTGAAGGGTGGATGTGCCGGTCGTGTTCGCGGTGATCCCCGGCGCGCTCGTCGCGGGCATGCCGCCTTCGGTGACGCCCGCCGGATTGGCGGTGGGCAGCGTGATGGTGGCGGTCGTGTTCGGGGGAATGCTGACGGTGTAAGTCACGGCTGTGCCGGCTCCGCGTTGCCAGGCGCTGGTGATCGGTCCCTGGATCGAGTGGTACTGAACGTTCACCGAAGCGACCCCGGTTTGCGGTTGCGGTCGCACGATGAACTTCTTCCAGCCGGGGGCGGCGGGGTCGGTGCTGATGCCGCCGAGCCCGCTGTAGAGCCACTCCTCTGCGTGGCCCAGCATGGCGTGGTTCTGGGAGTCTGCCGGGTTCGCGTCCCACGCCTCGGTCAGCGCGGTCGCGCCGCGGTTCACTTGATAGAGATATCCCGGACCGGCCGACTGCTTGACCATCGAGAACATGACGTCGTCCCGCCCCGCCTGCGACAGCGCGTGGACGAGATAGCGGAAGCCGACGTCTCCGGCGGTGACGCGGTTCTGGGCGCCCGTGACGCTCGAAACCAGGCGCGTGATCACGTTCGCGCGCTGGGCGTCCGGCACCAGGCCGAGCGCGATCGGCATGGCCTGGCCGGTCTGGCTGCCGCGATCGAAGGTTCCGTTCGCGGCGAGGAACTTCGCGTTGAACGCGTTCGTGACGGTGGCGATCGTCGACTGATACTGGGTGGCGTCGGCCGTGTTGCCGAGCAGCGTCGCCGCCTGTTGCATGACTTGCATGTCTTCCAGCCAGATCGCCGTCGCCGTGACACCAGCGGTCGTGAGCTGCGAGGCGCCGGGGGCGGCCGGGCCAACGTCGTACCAGTCCCCGAGGCCGTAGGCGACAATGTTGCCCGTGGCCTTGCCGGCGAGATAGGTCACGTAGCGCTTCATGTTCGCGTAGTGCTCGCCGAGCGGTTGGCGATCGCCGTACATCTGGTAGACGCGCCAGGGAGCGAGGATGTACGCGCTCCCCCACTCGGGGGAATCGCGAAAGGCGCCGGCGAACACCGTCATTTCGGGCGCTATGTCGGGGATCAGGCCGTCGGCGCCCTGCCCGTCCCGCATGTCGCGGATGATCTTCTCGTAGAACGTCGCGACGTCGAAGTTGAACATGATCCCGGTCGCCAGCAAGTGGGAGGTCTCGAGCCACCCGAGCTTCTCGCGATGTGGGCAGTCGGTGAGGACGTTCTGCAGGTTGCTACGAAAGGCGGCCAGGATGAGCGCGTGGATACGGTTCAGGTCCGCGTCCGACGACGTGAACTGGCCGACGCTCTCCGCCGAAGCGTAGATGGCCTCGCCCGAGAGGGCCGTGATCTGCGGCCGCGTCGGAAAGCTCGCGGCCTGCGCGGCGGGAACCGCGGCGTCGACCTGAATGTAACGGAAGCCCGTGTACGAGAAACGCGGGTGCCAGGTCTCCGGGGCGCCACCCTTCAGGGTGTACGAGAACCAGACGGGCGCGCCCATGCTGGCCTGGTTCACCACCCCGGTCGCGTCGAGAAGCTCACCAGGAGTGAGCTTCACGGCCACGCCGGCGGTTCCCTGCAGGGTGACCTCGGGCCAACCGGCAAAGTTCTGGCCGAAGTCGTAAACGAACACACCTGGCTGCGGCTGGGTGATCTTCGGCGTCGCGTACTGTTGTTGGACCTTCACCGGCGGCGCCAAGCGGCCTGTCAGCGTCGGGCCCGCGCCCGCCACCACCGTCGGCCGGGCCCAGGCGGTGTCGACGAAGCCGGCCTTGTCCCAGCCCGCGGGCTCGGCGCGCGCGTCGAAGTCCTCGCCGCCAAAGATGTTCGAGAAAGTGATGGGGCCCGGCGTCGTCCGCCACGTCGTGGCGTCGCTGACCACCGCGTCCTTGGTGCCGTCCGCGTACTCGATCTGCAGCCGAAGGATCAGCTTCGGCGGGCCGAAGGATCCGGTGAACTTCGCGTAGCGGGCGCTGGCCGGAACGTTGTACATGCCGTTGCCTAGGAGTATTGCGACCGCGTTCTGTCCCTGGGTGACGAGGCTCGTCACGTCGTAGGCGGCGTAGTGACACGTCTTCGCGTAGGTGGTCCAGCTCGGCTCCATCACTGCGTCGCTGACGTTCGTCCCGTTGATGCGCAGCTCGTATTGACCCAGCCCGCAAATGAAGGCCAGCGCGCGCTGCACGGGCTTGGAGACGGCGACCTCGCGACGGAAGATCGGCAGCGTGCCCGTGGTCCCGCCCCCGGTTATCCATTGCCCGCCCCAATCACCAGGCGCGAGCAGGCCGATCGTCAGCTCGGCAGGGGCGCTCCACGCGGACAGCCGCCCGGCCTCGTCGTGCACGCGCACCTTCCAGACGACGTGGGCCGCGGAGGCGAGGGGGCCACCCGCGTAGGTCACGCTCGTGTCGTTTCCGCTGACGACGCCCGTCGCCCAGAGATCGCCCTGGTCGGCGGCGAGCTTGTTGGCCGACGTCGCCACGAGGAGCTCGTACGACGCCTGCGCCTGCCCTCGCGCCTTGGCATCGGAGGACTGCAGCTCCCACCCGAGGCGCGGCGTCGCGGTTTGCAGGCCGATGGGCGTGTCACGAAGCTCCGCGCGCAGGCGGACGGGAAGCAGCGAGCTCGGTTGCCCCGAGGCGCCACCGGCCGAGCCACCCGTGTCTCCCGCGCCGCCCGAGCCCGTCGGTGATCCGCCGGAGGCCGCGCCGCCCACTCCGTTGACGCCGCCCGTGCCAGCCGGCTGTCCGCCCGCGCCGCCCGAGCCCATCGGCGATCCGCCCGAAGCCGTGCCGCCGCCGGTGCCGGTCGGAGAACCGCCCGCCATGCCGCCCGAACCAACGCCCGTCCGACCTCCGGTGCCGTTGTTCGCGCCGCCTGTCCCGCCAACATGGTTCCCGCCGGTGCCGCTCGAGGATCCACCGGTGCCGGACGCGCCGCCGCTATCTCCGCCGCCCCCGCTGCCCGTGGTGGGTGTTCCCCCCGATTGCGACGCAGAGCAGGCGGTCCCCAGCGAGGCCAGCAGCAGCAAGGGGAGCACTCCATTCGACTGCGGGGATATCTTCATCGACCCACCTCGTCTCTCATCATAACAGGCCGCCGGGCAGGTCTCATTGCGCATACGCCGGCGATCGCCGCGCAAGCGGCGACGACGACGATGACTACTGCGTGACCGCGGTCAGTGACTCGAGGCAGAAGTCGAAGGGATTGGCGGCAGTGGCCAAACCCGGAATCTGGATCTCGATGAGCGCGATCAGGGTCGGATCCCAGGTTTCCACGGTCTCCCACGAACCCTGCCCGAGCGGTGGAACGGACGCCAAGACCGTATTCGCGCCGAGCGTGGTGACGGTGGCGAAGAACACGTTGTCGTCGCCTTTCTTCCCGTAGGCAAACCGAACTCCGCCGGAGGGGAGCGTCCCCGACAGCACAAAGCTGAATCCCTTGACGCCGTTCTTGGTCAGGTTGAAGGGCTGCTGCCCCCCCGTGTCATTCAGCTCGAAGCCGATGCCTCCATAGGAGCTCGAGGCGGCAAGGAGGGTTCCCTTCGTGCACATCTTGCCGCCGACGTTCGTGAAGCTTCCCTTGCCGGGAGAAATTGTCGATGCGGTGTCGGAGTAAGCGAACCAGTTGCCGTTGATTCCGAGGGAGTTGCTCGCGGCATCGACATGCCCGGTGGCGTCCGGCGTGATCAGAACACCAGGGCCGGCCCCCATGGAACCACCGTTGCCCGAGGAGCCACCGCTGGCCGAGGAGCCACCGCTGGGCGAGGAGCCGCCGCTGGCCGAGGATCCACCGCTGGCCGAGGAGCCACCGCTGGCCGAGGATCCACCGCTGGCCGAGGATCCACCGCTGGCCGAGGATCCACCGCTGGCCGAGGATCCGCCGCTGGCCGAGGATCCGCCGCTGGCGGACGAGCCGCCGCTGGCGGACGAGCCGCCACTCGCGGACGAGCCGCCACTCGCGGACGAGCCGCCGCTGCCCGAGCCGCCTGACGAGGTTCCGCCGCCCGAACCGGACGATGAGCCGCCACCGCCAGCGGAGCAGGCCATCGCCATCAGAGGAGCAGCCATGATTGCAATCAACGAAGAGTGGGGCCGACCGAGCTTCATTGACCTCACACTAGTACCTCAGGCCCGAAATGGCCATCCAGCAGACGGCAAGTTGGCCCCGTCCCGCGGCGCGCGAGGCGTTTCGGGCCGGCGTCTTCAGCCAGCCGCCCTGACGTGTCGCGGCGCCGTCGAGGCGAGGTGGAACCGCCCGGACGCGGCGGACTGGCTCGCAAGGTACGCCTGGAACCGCGGCGTGCAAGCCTCGGCGTCGAGCTCGATCCGGCCGTAGTTTTGACCAAAGAGACTGTTCGTGAACTCGAGTTGCAAGAGCAAGCGCTCTCCGGCCTCGGGGGCCTTGCCCTTGTGGAAGCCGCGCGTGTCGACCGCGAAGATGCTGCCGCGCGGAGCGGTCAGCTCGACGAGATCTCCTGGCGGAAAATGTCGGGCGATCTCGTCATCGGGGATCCTGCCGTCGCGAAGCAACTCACGAGGCTTGCGCCGGCACGAGCCCCGGACGTAGCAGTGGGGCGAGCTCACGGACGTCACGTCCGAAAGATAGATGAAGAACTTGAGAAACTTCAGGCGGTCCATGTCGAAGTGATAGAGCTGGGCGGCCTTCGAAAGCGCCTCCACGGAGTTGCTGAACGGCGCGACCCACCACATCGACACGAAGTCGAGGATGGGCGTGCAGCCGAGGTAGGCGGTCGCGACCGCGCGAATGGATTCGTCGAGCAGCAAGGCCTGGACGTCCGCGTTCGCGGCGACCACGGCCTCGGGCAGATCGTACCGGTTGGCGACGAGGCGCGCGCGATCATAGAGCTGGGGGCCCCCGGCCACGCCGCCGATGCCGCCAAGCTTGCACGGCGTTCGCAGCGCCAGCCCGCGCAAACCATCGCACACCTCCTCGGGCAGCCGCTGCTCGAAGACGTAAAAGCCGTCCCGTCCGATGGCCTCGACGATGGTGTCGAGGCGCGCGTCGTCCGTGGCGCCGAGCACTCCGCTCGCCGCCGCGGGACGGGCACCCCCGCCAGTGTTCTTCGAGAGAAGCTGGTGAACGAGATCGTTGAACTCGCCGTTCGTGGCGCAGAACAATCGCCGCATGGCCAGGTAGGCGGGAACCGGGGTCTCACCCGTGCGCTCGAATTCGCGGTACCCGGCGATGAAGGTCGCGATGAGCTCGGAGAACGGGGACGGGCCCGCGGACAGGACAGGCCCGAAGGCCGCGTCGAGGACATTGCTGAATGACGTCATGGCGGCTGTGCCGCTGCAAACGGGCGTCCAGGCACGGCGCTCCCCAAGAGGCTCGATGAGTGGGGCTCCCCGGGCCCAGGGTTGACCTCGCGGGCGCGGCCCAGCGTCGCCAGCGTCAAAATCGTGACGCTGGGGTGCCGCGCTCGCGCCATGATTTTGACCCCCGCGGAGCTCGGGGAGCCGCCACGCGCGAGCTTGCGCGACCGGACCCGTGGCCGTTGGCTTGCAGACCCGACGACTCATGTCCAATCCAGCCGCCGCAGCGACGACCCCGATCCTCCTCGACGAGCTCGAGAACTGGAGCGCCGCGCAGGCCGATCCGTTCCTCGAAGCCATCGTTCACGACCCGGAGATGAAGGCGTTCATCCGCCGATTGATGCGGGCGCCGAACGCGCCCATCACCTCGTTGGCGACGCTGGTGACGGCGCTGTGGCAGGGGATGCTGAGCCGTCTCAAGGACATGCCCGAGCCCGATCCCAAGCTGACCGAGTCACTCGCGGACGTGGCCCGCTACCTGGCGACGATGCGCGCGACGACGGACGCGTACAACGCCAAGACCAAACCCAATCCCGGCGCCGTGTTCTGGCCCAATCCCCAGCGCGGCACGTCGCTCTTCGACACGTTGCCCACCGTCAGCAACCTCGGGCTGGTCTCGAAGACGACGCCGGTCGGCTCCGCGGGGAGCTGCTTCGCCTTCGAGATCGCTTACAGCCTGCAGCGCCGCGGCTTCAACTACGTGGTCACGGAGAGGGGGCACCAGCCCGAGGCGGGCGTGTTCCTCGACAGCCACAAGCCGGACGACGTCCACGAAAGGTTCACGGCCGGGTACGGGATCCTCTTCAACACCCCGAGCTTCCGCCAGCTCGCCGAGAAGGCCTTCCATGAGCGTGAGCTGCCGCGTCTCCTGACCCGGCGCCGCGCGGACGACGGCCGCTGGATGTACGCCGATCCATACCGCGAGAACGTGTACTTCTCGTCGGCCGAGGCCTACGCCGAGGACTACGAGAAGCACCGAACGGCGGTGCGCGAAGGATTTCTCAAGTCGGAGGTCTTCATCATCACACTGGGGCTCAACGAGTGCTGGGAGTACATGCCTGACGGCTCCGTCATCTCACGCAACCCGAGCAGCTCCAAGGCGTTGAATGCCCTGCTGCGCCACAAGGTGCTGACCGTCGAAGAGAACGTCGCCAACGTCCAGCGATTCATCGACGTCATCCGCGCCCACAACCCGAACTTCAAGCTGATCGTCAGCGTGTCTCCCATCCCTTTCCTCGCCACCGGTCTGGCGCGAACCACGCATGTGGTCACCGCCAATGGTCACTCCAAGGCCGTGCTCCGCGTCGCAGCCGAGGAGCTGGTCAAGCGCAACAAGGACGTTCATTACCTGCCGAGCTTCGAGCTCGTCACGTCCTGCATCAAGGACGCGTGGGAAGACGACCAGCGGCACGTGAAGCGATCGTCCGTCGATCGGGTGATGACCCTGTTCGACGCCATGTTCGTTGCCGGCTCGTAGGCAGATCTCCGCGGCCTTCGGGCCGCTCTCTCAAGTCCCGCCCCCACGACCACCGAGATCGGACGCAACGTCGCCGAGGCCGCCATGCGCGCCTCAGAGATCGCCAGCAGCATTGCGGGCGTCGCCGCCGCGGCGGGCAGCACCCGAACGGGGGCGACGGATACCGAGGAGGCGTCGGCAGGCCTGGCCAAGATGGCGGCCGAGATGCAAACGCTGATCGCGCGATTCAAATACTGACGCCGGTCCGCCCGATGACTTCCCGGGCGGGGGCGTAGGCCGCCCGGGCTCAATGGCGTAGTCAATTGTCGACTCATTCTCGGCGCGCAGGCGGCCGATCCAGCGCCCCGGCGGGCGGCGGGGCGTCGGAGTCCCACCCCTTCGCTTCCAGGAAACGCCGGAGGCCGGCGTGGTCCAGAGACAGCGGCGGCAGCCACTCGGCCAACCGGGTGCGTGTCCACCAGACCTTGGCGGGCGGCGTTGCCATCTCGTAGCGGTAGAGCTCGACTCGCACGAAGTGGGGGGGCGTGCCGGCGAACGGATCGCCCGCCAGCAACTCGACGGTCGCCGGATCGCCGCGCAGGAGCTTCCAGACGAAGTGAGCGACGAAGGGGTAGTCGCCCGGGCCACGCATGGCGGCGAACCACATCAGCCAGTCGAGCCGATAGTGATAGGGGCTCATCCAGCACGGCCGGCGTGCCGGATCGCCTGGTTTGCACTTGAAGGCGTAGGGGGTCCAGCGGGTGGACGGGGTCACGGTCGCATCGGAGGTTCCCTCGAACACCAGCTCGTTGCGTTCGCGTCCGACGCTGCCGAACGCGCCGTAGGTGTTTACGAGCGGCAGGCGCGTGAAGGAGGTGTTCATGGCTTGCTCTCCGGAAGCCAGGTTGATCATCACCGGCACACTCAGGACGGCGACGACGATCGCGGCCGCCTGGGCGAGCCGAGACTGCGCCCGTGACGGCGTCGCAACCGCTGCGGCGCGACGCGCGTGGGCCACCAGGCGCCGAGGCAGGATTCGGCTCCAGACGCCGTCGTCGAAGCACGCCAGGATGGGCACCAGCGTCAGCCAGTTGAGGAACGACAGATTTCCGCTGGCGAGCAGCACCAGTTGCAGCGTCGCCATGACCGCGCCGGCGACGTGCCGGACCCTTCTGGGTCCGAACACGAAGAACGGGGCCAGCAGCTCGGCGACGTGATTGAACAAAACCCCGGCCCTGTGCGCCGCTGCGGGCAACCCGTGAAACCAGGGGCTGAGCGGGTTCGGGACGGGCTGGGTCTGGAAATGGAAGTCGAGGCAGGTCAGGTCGCGCCAGCACGGATCGCCGCGCAGCTTGATCAGCCCGGCGCCCCACATGATGCGGACGATGAGCCAGCGAAACAGCCAGATCGCGACGAGCGAGGGCGGGCGGCGCGGAAACGGCCGGCCGTCGAGCAATGGCACGAGGAACAGCGCGAGAAACCCGGTCTCGACGAGCTGGAGCTCCCACCCGAAGCTGTAGAAGGTCTGGCCCGCGGGCAGGACCGACACCTGCAGCACCAGGAGCACGAGCAACGCGAGCGCGTTGCCGTAGCCTGCCAGCAAGAGGATCGAAATGCCGACGCCGAGCCACCCGGCGCCGAACAGGAACCGATCGCCGTCGGCGAGCCAGAACAGCGACGGCTCCTGCCAGAACGCCGCCCTCCGCGAGCCGAGGGCATCCTCGACCCGTTCGAAGGCGGATGCCGCGGGGAGCAGCCCGTGGCTGCCGAACAGCGCGGGGCCCTGATTCACCCAGGTGAGGAACGCCATCAAGTACACGAGCCCCAGCAAGCGCAAGATCAAGAACCGCGTCAGCCAGTGTCCGGGTCGGGCGGGCGGCGGCGGCGAATCCGGCTCGACGGCCCCCAACGCATCGACGGAGCCCATGCCGGGCGCGCCGTCGCGGCCAGGTCGCGTGCAACCGAGCTTCCAGAACCTCACCCGCCGAATCATGGACCTCGACTGGGCCACGCGTCAGGGGGCGGCCATGGTAAGGGTTGGGCCATGCCAGCCGAGAGCCAGAGCCAGCACGACGACATTCGCGAGCTGATTCGTTCGATCCACGAGGACCGGGTCGCCGCCAAGCAAAAGGAAAAGCGGGAGAGCTGGACGCGCTACGTTTCGCTCATGATCGTGGCGCTTGCCGTCGCGACGGCGATCGGCTCGCTCAAGTCGGGGGGATTCGGCGGCAAGGTCATGCTGTTTCAGTCGCAGGCCTCGGACACCTGGGCCTTCTACCAGGCCAAGAGCATCAAGCAGCGCATCGCCGAGATGGAGGCGCACAGCGCGGACGCGGCGTTGGCGGCGAAGGCCGCGTCCGACGTGGCGCGCTACCAGGCCGACGAGGGCGAGCTGCTGGGCAAAGCGCAGAAGCTAGAGGCCAACCGCGACGCCATGGCCAAGCATGGTCCTCCGCTGGGGTTCGCCATCGCCAGCTTGCAGATCGCGATCGCGCTGGCTTCGGTGTGCCTGATCACCAAGCGCAAGATCCTCTGGGGCGCCTCCGCGCTGCTCGGGGTCATCGGAATCACCTACCTCGTGATCGGCCTGTACTTCGTGTGAAGCTCCGGTCGAGAGCTCGGGATCGCCAGGGAGAGGGAAGCCCCGGCTGTCCGGAGCCCGTTACCTGTGTTCCGGGATCGTTTCCCCGCGGTGCCTCCGGGACCGCCACGCGAGCGCCAGACGCCCGTGGCAACTGGCGTTCGATTTTGGTACAAGCCTTGAAAGTGCCGGGACGGTCTTCCCCCCTGAACCGCCAATCCGCGATAACCATGCCCAGATTCGAATCCGAGGAGACGCCCATGAGCAAACGCCGCAGTAACGCTTCGAGCCCTGTTGGAACGACCATTTCGAGGAAGCTGCTCCTGTTGTCCTGCGTTGGCGCCATGGCTGCGCTCGGCGCTTGCGGCTCGAGCGGGTCGTCACCCGACGGGGGCGTCGGCGGAGGACAGGGCGGCGCGACGGGCGGCGCTGGGGTCGGCGGGCACGGCGGGTCGGGCGTCGGCGGCCACGCCGCTGGAGGGAAAGGTGGTTCGGCGGCCGGGGGATCGGCCGTGGGCGGTGGCAACGGCGGCGCCCCGGTCGGCGTCGGCGGTTCGCTCGGAGCCGGAGGTTCGGCCGGCACGCCGGGGGCCGCTGGGAGCCCGGGCACCGCGGGAGGAACCGCAGGTGGGCCCGGAACGGGTGGCGCCGGCGGGAGCGGTGGCACCGCTGGACACGGCGCGGGGGGCACCGCCGGTCGTGGCGAGATGGGCGGCAACGCGGGCGGTCCGGCCTCTGGCGGTGGGCGCGGAGGTCGCGGTGGCGCTGGTGGTGGTCGCGGTGGCGCAGGCGGCGCCGGCGGCGCGAGCTGCGGCGCCGAAACCGAAACGTGCTGCGCGAACCAGACCTGCGACAGCGGCCTCGGGTGCGCGAACCCGGCCGGGCCGGGGCAAGACATCTGTATGGCGTGCGGAGCGGTGGGCACCGCCTGTTGCGCCGGCGACCGGTGTCAGCCGCACGGGCTCTGCGCAGCGCAGATGTGCGTCGCGTGCGGCGGCGTCGGTCAGCCTTGCTGCACCACCACCATCGGTGGGCAGACCGAGTGCGGCGCCAACCTCCTCTGTAACACCCAGCTCTTCGGGGCGGGGACGTGCACGCCCTGTGGCGCCGCCTCCCAGGTGTGTTGCGCAGGAAATACGTGCGGAACCGGGCTCGGCTGCGCCAATCCGGGCGGCGGCGCGCCGCGGACCTGCATGATGTGCGGAACCGTCGGTGGCGCCTGCTGCCCCGGGGACATTTGCCAGACCGGAAGTGCGTGCGTCGCGAGCGGCGGCGCCGGGGGCGCGGGCGGCGCGCCGGCGGCAAACAAGTGCGAAGCGTGCGGCGGCGCGAATCAGGCTTGCTGCCCGGGCCAGGGACAGGGCAACGGCACCTGCGGCGCCAACTTCAACTGCACGGCGGTCGGCGGTGGCGCGCCGGCGATGTGCACCGCTTGTGGAGCCATGAGCCAGCCTTGCTGCGGCACCGGGAACAACCGGACGTGCAGCGGCGGGCTCATGTGTCTGCAGCCCGTCGGTGGGATGGCAGCGGACGCCCGCTGCAGCTCGCTGTAGCAACGCAGGGAGGCCGGGACCAATTTCGCGGGGCCCTGGGGGCTCGGGGCGGGGCAGGGGCCTCGCGCCTCGGGCTGCCTGGGGCATTCGGACGTCGGGCCTTTGGGGCCTCGGGGGCGTTCAGCGAGCTGAGACAGTTGCGATTGCCGATCGCGCGTCTGCATAGCCGCTTCCTTCCCGAAGCCAGAAGGCAGAGGCCCGAGGTCACGTCCGGGCGTTCCCGATTCGTAACCAAGAAAATCGTTGACGGGGGACGAGTTTGGATTGACACTGCCAAAATATGAATCGCCGTTCAATTTCTGAACTCCCTCATCAAACCCTGAGGGAGCGCAACCGTTCGACCACGATCGAGACGGTGCTGGCGGCGGCCGAGGAGGTTTTCGCCGATCAGGGCCTGCACGCGGCGCACATGGGAGAGATCGCGGCGCGGGCCGGGGTCTCGGTGGGGACCCTGTACAATCACTTCAAGGATCGCGAGGATCTGCTGGCGGGCCTGCTCGAGGCGCGGCGCGCGGAGCTGCTCTCCCACCTGGACGAGGCCTTGAAGGACGCGGCGGGGCGGCCTGCCATCGACCGCCTGCGGGTGGCGATCGAGACGATGCTGGCCCACAAGAGCCGGCACCGAAAGTTCATGCAGATCCTCCTGCAGGGCGAGATCGGGCGCTACGAGAACACGTTCCCGTCCGCGTGTCACATGCCGGGCGCGACCCTGCGCGAGATTTACGGGCGGGTCGAAAAGGTGGTGCGCCAGGGCGTCCGCGATGGAACGCTGCGCGCGGACATCGAGGCCACGGCGCCGATGTTCTTGATGGGGATGGTGCGGTCGCTCGCGATCCGGGATGCGCTGCGAAAGTCTCAGGGCGATCCCGTCGCGGACGCAGCGGAGCTGTTCGATTTCTTCTTGAAGGGAGCCGCAGCGTGAGCGCCGCCGTCGTTCCGTTTTCGCCGCCCGCCTCCTCGGCGCGACCGCCCGTCAACAAGTGGCTCGTCACGCTCTCCGTCACGTTCGGCACCCTGATGGGCGCGCTCGACACCTCCATCGTCGCCGTCGCGACTCCGCACCTGCGCGGCGCCCTCGGCTCGACTGTCGAGGAGATGACCTGGGTCACGACCGGCTTCGTCATTGCCACCGTCATCGTCATGCCGCTCACCGCGTTCCTCGGGCGCACCTTCGGCCAGAAGCGCGTGTACATGTTTTCCCTGGCCCTATTCGTGGTCGGATCGGCGTTGTGCGGCCTCGCGCGCTCGTTGCCGATGATGGTGGCGTTCCGCGCCCTCCAGGGCCTCGGCGCCGGCGCGCTGCAACCGACCGAGCAAGCCATCTTGCGCCAGACGTTCCCGCCCGAGGAGCAGGGCATGGCCATGGCGCTGTTCGGGCTGGCTGTGGTCGTCGGTCCGGCGGCCGGACCGGCGCTCGGCGGCATCATCGTCGACAACTACAGCTGGCCGTGGATCTTCTACATCAACTTGCCGATCGGCATCCTGGCGCTGTTCATGGTCAGCCGCTTCGTGCACGAGCCGGAGGATATTCGGCGGGCAAACCTCGAGCGGGCACGACGCGAGCGCGGTGACCTCGACTGGATTGGCATCGTCCTCATGACCATCGGCCTCGCGTGTCTTCAGTACGTGCTCGAGGAAGGCAGCCGGAACGATTGGTTTCAGTCGAAGGCGATCGCCACCTGCGCGTTCCTGGCGATCGCCATCCTGGCGGCGTTCGTCCTCCGCGAGCTGACGGCCCCCCATCCCGCCGTCGATCTATCCCTGTTTCGCGATCCGGTGTTTCTGACCGGCACGGTGATCGGCGGGATCATGTTCGCGATCCTGATGTCGATCACGTTCCTGTTGCCGGTCTTCATGCAAGAGCTGCTGGGATTCACAGCCACGCAATCGGGCGAGGCCCTGATGCCGCGGGCGCTGGCCATGATGGTCGGCATCCCGATCATCGGGCGACTCTACAACGTCGTGCAGCCGCGCATCCTCGTCTCCGTGGGTGTCTGTCTGGTCGCCTTCAGTACGTATTTGATGGCGCACTACACCCTCGACACGAGCGCGCGGACGGTGGCGGGCGCCATCATCATCCAGGGGTTCGGCTTCGCGGCGCTGTTCGTTCCCCTGACCACCGTCGCGCTCATGGGGATCCCACGCTATCGATTGGCCGACGCGACCGGCCTCAACTCGCTGGTGCGGCAGATCGGCGGATCGCTTGGCCTGGCCGCGTTCGCCACGTTGTTGCCGCACTTCGTGGTCACGGCGCGCACCGGCCTCGTGGCCCACGTCGTCGCGGGCCGCGCCGACGTCACCGCGCGACTGGGCCGGATCCAGCAGGGGCTGGTCGGTCGTGGCCTCGACCCGGGGGACGCGCCAGGCGCGGCGCGCAGGATGCTGGCCGGCTTGATCGAGCGCCAAGCGAACGTGCTGGCCTTCGAGCGCATGTTCCTGCTCGCAGGCATGGCGTTCCTCTTCGTCCTGCCGCTGGGGATGTTCCTCAAGGCCCCGCGCGGGGCGCGACGGTCGAAGCCCGACCTTCACTAGTCAATAGCGAGATCCTGGAAAGCCAATCTTTCATCAGAAAAGAAGGACGATATGGAGACCGCACGAAATCAGAAGTCAGCAACCGGGACCGCCAACCCAGTCGGGGTGGGTGGGCCGGTGCCCGGAGCGGTAGGTGACGCGGCGGCCGTGCCGGCACCGACCACCAGCGCCGCGCCAGCCCAAGCTCCGACCGCCGCGAAGCCGGCGCGGTCGCGCCGCCCGTTCGCCATCCTGGCCACGCTCGTTCTCGTGGGACTGGCCGGCGTGGGCGTTTACCGCCACCTCACCGCCGGCCAGGAGACCACCGACGACGCGCAGGTCGGGGCGGACACCGTCCCCGTCGGGACGCGCGTCGGCGGCATCCTGGCGCACGTCGCCGTCCGCGAGGATCAGCCGGTGAAGAAGGGCGACCTCCTGGCGCAGATCGACGACGCCGACTATGCCGCCCGCGTGCAGCAGGCGGAGGCCGATCTGGCGATCGCCCAGGCGCAGGCGGCCAGCGCCGAGGCGGAGTCAGAGATCGTCGAGGCGACTTCCAAGGGCGGCCTCGACGCCGCGCGCGCCGCCCTGCGTGGCTCGAGCGTGGGCGTGAGCAGCGCGTCGGCCCAGGTCGACGCCGCCCGCGCCGCGCTCGACCGCGCCCATGCCGACGCGCGCAAGGCGGAGATCGACCTGACCCGCGCCCGCGAGCTGCGCGCCGCGAACGCAATCCCGGCGGAGCGCCTGGACGCCGCGCAGATCGCCTTCGAATCGGCCCGCGCCGGGCTGGCGCAGGCAAAGGCCCAGGTGGCCCTGGCGGTCGAGGCGAAGAGCGCAGCCCAGAGCCACGTGGGCGAGGCGCGCGGCCACCTCTCGCAGAGCGCGCCGATCGCGCCCCAGATCGCCGCGGCTCACGCCGGGGTCGAGCTCGCCCACGCACGCGTCCGGAGCATGCAGGCCGCCGTGACGCTGGCGCGCCTGCAGCTCGGCTACACGCGCATCGTGGCGCCGGCCGATGGCGTGGCGTCGAAGTTGATGGTCCACGACGGGCAGCTGGTCACCGTGGGCCAACCGGTGATCGATCTGGTCCCGAGCGGGACGTACCTGATCGCGAACTTCAAGGAAACGCAGATCGGGAAGATGCGCATCGGGCAGCGTGCCGAGATCGAGCTCGACGCGTTCCCCGGCCAGAAGTTCGAGGGTCAGGTGACGAGTCTGTCGGGTGGCACGGGCGCCAGCTTCTCGCTGTTGCCCGCCGACAATGCCACCGGGAACTTCGTGAAGGTGGTGCAGCGGGTTCCCGTCCGCATCGCCTGGACCTCGCCGCCGCGGGACGCCGCCATGCGCGCGGGCCTCTCCGCGGACGTCACCGTCTTCGTGGAGAAGTAGCCATGCCCCTGATCTCGTGGGCGACCCTCGCCGCGATCCTGGTGGCGGCCGGTGCCGCGCCGTCCCTCGCGTGGGCCGCGTCGCCGTCGCCGGCACAGACCTTGACCATCGAGGAGGCGGTGGCGCGGGCGCTGCGGGACAATCCCCGCCTCGGCGCCGCCCGCCGTCGGCTCGAGGGTCGAACGGAAGCGACGACGGCGGCCGGGCGACGAATGTTGCCCTCCGTCCACCTGAGCGAGGAGTTGCAGTATTACGACCGGCCGTTCAGCGTCACCTTCGGCCCCAGCGCCCTGACGGTCCGCGACCAGACGACGAACGCGTTCGCGGCGTCGGCGAACCAGCCGGTGCTGGGGCTGTTGCGCCTCGACAGCGAGCGGGAGGCGCTGGCGGAGGGCCGGGTGGCCGCCGAAGCGCAGCTGGCGGCAGCCGAGGCCGACCTGCGCGAGGCCATCAAGATAGAGTTCCTGCGCACGTTCGAGGCGCAGGCGATGAAGCACATCGCCGAGACGTCCGCCGCCGAGCTGTCCGACCAGGTCACGGTGGCGCGCGCGCGGCTGGCGACCGGCGTCATCACCGAGGCCGACCTGCTGCGTCTGCAGGTCGCGGTGGCCAACGCGCGCCAGCAGGCGCTGCAGGCGGAGGGCCAGGCGCGCGCGTCGCGGGCGACGCTGTTCGCGGCGATGGGCGTAGAGCCCGCGGACGGCAACGCTGTCACGCTGATCGAACCGCAGGCCTTCCTCGATGCGGCGCGCGTCGCGGCGACTGCGTCCGCCGAGGCGCTGTTGTCCGGCGCGCACGCTCGCCGCCCCGAGGTCGTTCAGCAGACGCACCTCGTGTCGTCGCTGGACCTCGACGCGCGGGCGCGCGGCTATGCGATGCTGCCCGAGATCGATCTCGAGGCGGCGTATGTGCGCATCGATGGCCAGCAGTTCGCGCCGAAGAACTCGGCCTATGTCGGGGTCAAGGCGGAGTGGGGAATCTGGGAGTGGGGGACGACCGAGCATCGGCGGCGGGCGGCGCTGGCCGAGGCGGCGGCGGCGCGCCAGGACGCGGAGGGCGTCGATCGCCAGATCGAGGCGGAGGTGGTGGGCGCCGTCTCGGAGGGCGACGCCGCTCGCGGGGCCGTTCAGGCGGCCGAGGAGGCCATCGCGAGCGCGGAGGAGGCCTTCCGCGTGACCGAGGCGCAAACGAAGGCCGGCACGGCCACGACGACGGATCTGCTGGAGGCGCAGTCCGCGCTGACGCAGGCGCGCCTCAACCTGACCCGCGCGGAATACGAGCTCGCGCTCGCGCAGGTGCGGCTCACGCGCGCGTCGGGCGGGTGACGCCCGCGGCGGTCGGGGGCGGCCGCGTGCGGCCTCAAGGGCGTCGACCGTTCCGCCGATGGTCCTGCCGATGAACGGAACGTCCGCTTGCTCGGGGGCCAGCGACCCTCAGTCCGACAGCTCGGCCATCTACCAGGCGGCGATGGCGAAGCGCGCGCAAGACAGCAGCCGGATCGATGGCGCGAACGCGCTTCGCCTGATCGAAGCGGCGAGCGCCCCGGCTCCCGCGCCGCGTCCCTTGCCCGACGGGGCGACGATCAGCGTCCGCGCGTAGCCAGCGGCATCAGCGTCCCGGAGCCCGATCTCACGGCGCTTGCCGCGGTGGCGGGCGTCCCCCGTCATCTTGCGGCGCGCAGGTCCGATCGCGGGACGCCGAAGACGCGCCACTGGCGGTCGGCCCCGGAGAAATTCCCCCGGCGCCGACCGGGCGTGGAGAGCCGCCGCGGTCAGCGCGCGGGAGAAATGGTGACGTGGACGAGGGTCTGATTGAGCAACTGGAAGGCAATCTCGCCGAACGTCATGGGACCAAGGAGTGACCCCGTTCGGTGGTTTTCGAGCTCGCCGTAGAGGTAATTGAGCACGCAATTGCAGGTGAACACGGGCGCCCCGACGTCCGAGGGGATCGAGGCGAGGAAACGTTGCGGATAGCTCTCGATGGGGCGGGCGAATCGATACGACACGCCCTCGAACACGGGGGCGTAGAGCTTGACGGTCGCGCTTTGCGCGTCGAGCGCCTGAATGCTGACGTTGATCAGCGCGCCGCAAAAATTGGCGACCAGGGGCAGGCGGGTGTCGAGGCGCTTGCCCACTACGTAGTCGTGGAAGTTCCGACGCTCACCGTTGATCGTGCAGTCCTTCACCCCGAAGCCCGAGGCAGGGAAGGTGATCTCATCTCCGTCCGCGGCGGGCTCGAAGATGTTGACGATACCGATCTGCGCGCGGTGGGATTCGGGCAAGTCGACGTGAAGCGCCACCCCGCGATCCGACAGCACCTCGCCGGTCATGCCGTTGAAGACCTTCGGGGTTTTCTTGCCGAGATCATCGAGGTGAATCCCCGAGATCCACCCGGCCACCGTCTTCAGGAACAGGTCCTTGTAGAGCGGCGCCTCGAGCGCGTATTGCTGGTGGATGGGCGTGAAGGCAGGGAGGATCAGGATGGTGTAGCCGTTCTCCGGGGAGTCCTCGCCAATCTTGGCGATGGTGCTCACGTCGTAGACCGTGGCGGTCCGCGGGTGCGCGAACGGCGGGGCCACCTCCACGAAGATGCCCGTGCGAGATGTCTTGCCGCCCTCCTCGGTCATGAAGTAAGGGATGGTGCCTCCGATCCAACTGCCGCGAGGCACGGCGCGCAGCACATCCTCCTCCGCGGCGAGGACGAGGGTCTTGCCGGCCGCCAAAAGTTCCTTCACTTGGTCGATGGTCGCGAACATGCGCTTCTCCTTAGCCGAACAGCCGCTTGATATCGTCGCCGAGGATGGCCTCGTATTTGAGGAAGAACTTCCGCGCTTCTTCCGCGAGCGCGTCGAACTGCGAGTGGTCCTTCTGGTACTTGCTGCGCAGGTTGAACATCAGCATGCTGGCGGAGGCCAACTTGAATTGGTGGTTCGTGCTGCCCTTGATCAGTGCTGCCCACGCGGGGTGCGTCTTTGCAGGAATCATTTCGCTTTGTCCCTCTCGCAGGGGCCATCGGTGAGGGGGGAGCGAACTTGAGAGGGCGCGCGAAGAGGCCGGATCCCCGCGGCCGGGACGGCTCGGGCGACGCGGGTCTACGATTGTCGGCGAGTCGGCGATCGTCGGGCCGATCCTTCATTCGATGCGCAATCTGCGCAGGCCGATCCGCGTGAGCGACCGTCGCTTTCCCTAATTGAGCAACCCCGCGACCCGCGCTCCGGAAGCGCTCGTGTGGGGCGCCGGCCGCCCTGCCCATCAGTTTGGTTCGATCCCTGCAGGTGCGGGCGGCCACGATGCTCCAGCCCGCGACCTCCGTGACACGCCAAGGCGCGGGGACGATGAAATCGGCGCTTGCCTGCCCGCGGGTCTCCGTGCCAGGACTGGTTAGGCCCACGATGGGAAGCGGCTTCCGGATCGACGCGTACCTTCAGGACTGTCGCCGGTTGACGCTTGAGGAAATCAAGAGACACGTCCCGCGCGACACCCGAAACACCGCGGGCCTGTACGACCTCATCCTCGACTATCCGATGCGTCCCGCCAAGGCGCTGCGTCCCGCGCTCTGCATTGGTGTCTGCCTGGGTCTAGGAGGCCACCTCGATGCGGCGCTGCCCTCGGCGGCCGCATTCGAATTGTTTCACAACGCGTTCCTGGTCCACGACGACGTCGAGGACGCGTCGCTGCTGCGTCGCCACGGGCCGACGCTGCACTCCACTCATGGCGTCCCGATCGCGGTCAACGTAGGTGACGCGATGTTGGCGGTCGCCTTCGCTCCGTTGCTCGACAACGTTCGCGTCGTCGGGCTGGGCCCGGCGCTGAAGATCCTGCAGTCGTTCGCACGGATGGCACGTGAATCCGCTGAGGGACAGATGCTGGAGCTCGACTGGATCCGAAACCGTCGCTGGGATTTGGAGGACCGTGACTACCTGCGCATGGTCCACAAGAAGACAGGGTGGTATTCGTTCATAGCGCCGATACAGGTGGGCGCGATCGCCGCCGGCGCGGATCGCCGGACCATCGATACGCTGGGGCGGTTCGCCGTGACCCTGGGCATCGCGTTCCAGATTCAAGACGACTTGCTGAGCTTGGAGGGAGGGGAGGGCACGATCGGGAAGGACGCACTGGGCGACCTCTGGGAGGGGAAGTACACGCTCGCGCTGCTGCACGCGCTGCGCTCGTTGCCCGAGCCCGAGCGCCGCGAGGCGTTCGCGATTCTGGCGCTGTCGCGCGCGACGCCGCCGGATGACGGAGCGCCTCCCGACGATTCGACGGACCGGGCCCGGCTGTTCGCAAGGCTCGTGAATGGGGCCGTCCCGCTTTCCGTGGGCGAGCGGGCCATCCTCGAGAAGGCGCTCCTCGGCGCGCCCGCCGACAACCGAACCGCCGCCGACGTCCGCAGGCTCCACGAGCTCGTCACGGGTCGCGGAGGAGAGAGTCTCCTGCACGCGCGGCGAATCGCCCGCCGGCTGGCGGGTCGATCCATGGCGGTGCTGGACCGCGGCCTGAAGGAGTTGCCCGATTCCATACACAAACTGTTTCTGAAAGAACTGGTCGAGTTTGTGATACACAGATCCCGCTGAGGCGGGGGAGGGAGACGAATGACGAGGTCTGGCTCGGGGGGCGAATCGGCGGGTGAAGAGGATGCGCTGCTCGCTGCGCTGCTAAGAATCCACCGAACGAAGCGGCAGCGGCAGAGAGAGCGCGAGGGAGCGCCGAACGCTTCGTATGAGCGAATCCTCGGTCATTTCGCCCAGAGGGGAGACAGACTGCGCGGCGAGAAGCTGGTCACGGCCGAGCTGATCGAGCGACTGTTCGAGGCCGGACGCGTGATTCCGGCGCGTCGGGTTCAACAGGAGCTCAACATCGTCGGCGGCGCTGGCTCCCGGGCGGCGGGGCGATTGAGGCTCGCTAACCGTTCGGCCACACGAGCGCGCTTCGAGTTCGTCGTTGGTGATCCCCTTGAAGGCGGCAGCCCTCCACGGGTCGTCTTCGAGCCCCACGGGGGCGAGCTCGATCCAGGCGAGACGCGGCTGGTCAGGGTCGAGGCGGACCTCGGAGGTTGGCGCGAGGGGGACGCGATGACGATCCCGGTGGAATGTCGATGGGACAAGGGCCGTGATCGTCTTTGGCTCGATGTCTCCGCCCTGCCCCTCGCTCGTGAGGGCGATCGATGACCGCTCCGGACGACGATCTGCTGCCCGAGGTCGTGATTGGCGATCAGGAGGACGCCGTCCTCGATCTGCTGCGTGAAATGCAGAGCGCCGCGCTCGTGCACTCGGAGGCGACTCGGGCCCTGTACCGGAGCCTCATACAGGAAGGCAGGCTATTCGCGCAGACCGCCATCGGCAGGCGATGGAAGGACCGGATCCTTCGGTCGACGCTGCTCGAGCGGGCCGTGTTGATTTGGCAGAACGCCACGCTGTGGATAACGGAGGAGCCAGCAGACACCGCGACGCCCTCGGCGCTGATCGACGCGGTCGCGGCGGCCGCCACGTCGCCGCGCCGAGACGAGTTGCTGGATCGCCTCTTCAAAGACCTGGACGACGGAGCGTGACATGCTGGAAGAACAGCTCGAGCAATTCTCCGGCCGTGATGGATTCGCTCACATGCTGCTCGGGATCGTGGGATTCACCGAGCGCTTGGCGGCGGTCACCGCCATTCCCCGTCCGGACGGGGGCGTCTGTGCTGACGGACCTTTGGCTCACCTCCTGATGGGGGTGATCTCCGCGGGGCTGACCCTGCGGGCTGCCCTGCTGTGCGATCAGGCCCGCGCGGCGGCGGAATCGAAGCCCGAGGGGGGCGGCGCTGCCAACGAGCCGGGGCCCATCGATGCGTCCAAGGGGATGCTGCGATGACCGTCACGGGTCGTCTGGACCCCGCGATCGCACGTTCCGTGACGCGCGTGGACGCCTGGCGCCAATCAGCGAAGAGCGCCGCCAGCGACAGTGGCTCGTACAAGGAGTGGATGCACTTCTGCGTCTGCCTCGCGGATCGCACCCACCCAACGGGACACCTGCTGGTGAACCTCAACGTCACTGACAGCCTCCTGGCGGGAGCTCGAACGCGCAATCCCCGGCTGATTGCGCTCGGCTACCTCGGCGATTGGACGGGAACGCTGGAGACCTTCGGGGACGATGCGGTTTCGGGCGGCGCGGGCGGATTGGATCTGTTCCTCGGGCGAAATGGCGTGAGCTGGAGGGACGGCGCGTATGTCCTCGTCCTCGACGCCGCAGAGATCGCCGCCGACCTCCGGCTCCGGCCCCTCGTGCCGCCCACGGTACCGAGTCAGGTGTCGTTCGGCGGCCGGCACTCGATAGCGTGGGTGGTCGTCCCGCGCCTCGAGGCCACGGGCTGGGTGCGGATCGGCGGCCGCACGTTACGTCTCGAGCGGGCGTCCGCCTATCACGATCACAACTGGGGACACTTCCGATGGGGCGGCGACCTCGCCTGGGAGTGGGGCTTCGTCAACCCGGCCGATGCGCGCTGCCCGTTCAGCGTCGTCTTCGCGCGGGTGTCCGATCGCGGTCGTCATTGCACGTTCAGCCAAAGCGTGCTGCTGTGGCGCCGGGACAGCCTCATCCGCACCTTCCAGGACCGAGAGGTGCGGATGACCATGGAGGGTGCCCACCCGGGCCCCCGTCCGTTCACCCTGCCCCGGGTGGCGTCGCTCCTGCTGCCCGGCACCAGCTCCGGCGTGCCGTCGCGGGTCCTCGTCGAAGCGCGGGGCAGGGACGAGCAAGTGACGATAGACCTCGTCACGAGCTCGAAGGCTCGCATCGGAATCCCGAGCGACACGGACCCCTTTCGGCTTGTCGTGCTCAACGAGACCTGCGGCGAAGCCCGCGTGAAGGGCTCCACCCGCGCGGCCGACCTCGACTTCGCCGGCCCCGCTGTCATGGAGTTCGTACGTGGCTGAGACGCGCGCGGAGGCGCTGCCGCGGTTTCTCGAAGCCGCCATGTCGAGTCTCTCACATGAATCGCCCGCGCATCTGAGCGCCATGCAGCAGACGCTGCGCGACCTGCGCGCGGTTGTCCGCGTCGATGGCGCACCTCCCTTCAGCGTCTGCGTCGGCGCTGGACACGCATGGGTCGACCGGCGTCTCGCTCAAGGCGACGTTGAAGTTACGATGGAGGAATCGGCACTTACTGACCTCCTCCTAGGTCGCCTCACCATGGAGGAAGGCGTCCTCAACGACCGGGTCTTCGTTCGGGGCTCGCTGGATACCCTCCTGAAATTCTTGGAGGGCTGGGCTGAATGGCTTCATGGCGCCTTGCGCTGCCCTTCGATGCCGGCTGTCCACCGGCAACTCCTGGCCATGGAAGTTGGCCGCCCAGTGAACCACCGTCCGGAATAGAGAACAGGGAGGCCATCATGTTCAATCAGGGAAAAAAGTCGCAGAGGCTGAGCTTTGGACCGCGGGCGAGGGACTTTCTTCCTCCGGAACCGTCTGACCCGACAAGCGTGGCTGCGGATTCAGCCGCCGGGCCAGCTCGCCCGGGGGCCAAGCAGAACGCAGGCGCGAGCGCCGTTGTTACCGCCCAAGCTGCCGCACGACAGGAATCGAAGCTGCTCGAGAAGCTGCGGGCGGACGGGCGCAGTCGCCGGCCGGAGCCGAGGCTGCCCGGCAAACACGCGCTGAACCCGCCGATCGTGACTATCTTTGGCGCGGGAGTGGCGGGGCTGACGGCGGCTCATGAGTTGGTCGATCGTGGATTCCTCGTCCAGGTAGTGGAAGCCAGCGAAGATTTGTCTTGCCCGGGTCGCCCGATTGTCGGCGGCCTGGCCGCCAATCAGCCGGCCAGGGTCAGAGCCAACATCGAGGACCTTCACCGAGACATCATGATCGCTGCCCTGACACCCCAAGTTGACGGCGAGCCGCAGGCGCTCAGCTCCACGAGGCGAGTCGCGGCGTGGCTCTTGAATTTGTTCGCGTTCAATCGTAGCCGATGGATTCAGACCGAGGAGCCCCAGAGAATCAATGGGTGCATCTTTTCCTCTCCAACCGATCCCGCTGCAAAGATATACAAGGAGCATCTTCTGCGCGACCTGGCAAATGCCCGCCACCACTACAGAAACCGCTGGTTGTGGGACCTCATTGTCCGACCAGCAATGTTGGGCGCTATCAAGCCAAGAACGCCGGACGTCGACGTCAACGCCGACTGCAAGAAGCTCTACGACAAGCTCATGGGGGCTGATGTCGCGGTGACGTCCATCTCAAAGGAGCTCCTTACCCATTTCGAGGGAACGGACGTCACGACCGAGTTGCCGAGCTCCACGCAGATCCACTCCTGCCCGTCCCTGGTCACCCTGGGCATGGAACGGGAGTTCCTTTCGTTTCGCTTGATCCCTTTCGCCCGCCAAGGCTTCGAAGACGCCCCTAGGCTGGCGCGCGCCCTCTACCAGGAGTGGCTCCACGTGTTCGAGAGTCACGATATCTTCAAGTACTCTTGCGTCTCTTGCCCTCCGCCGGAAATGGAACAGGCTCTCAATGAAGGTACCAAGCACACGAGGTCGACACGAGAAAACCTAGTTCCGCTTGATGGTGACGGCGTTCCAATCGCGGTCGAAGTCGCAGAGGCACCGCCGGAATTCCCATTTCAAGCGTGGCTTCAGCTCGAGATTGTCGAGCAACGTCTGCCCGGAGAGCACGGGTATCGCTTTTTCCCGTCATTTTATCGGCATCTCGACGACACCATGGCCCGCATCCCCCTTTATCAAAATGGCCAGACCACTGGACGAACGGTTCTCGACAATCTCAAGCCCACGGTCTTCCAGGGCATCGGGCTATCCGACGAGGATCGTAAGACGATCGTGTCGCTCAGGCAGAGTAGCCGCCGACCCAATCTGGAAGCGCAGGATCCGAACCAAAGGGACGACAGATATCCAAACTACGACGACCCGATGCTTTCGCCGTGCCGTGACGAAGCGAGCGGCGCGGTCGTAGAACTGCACCGCGAGAAGCCTCGCAGTATCGAGGCGTTCCGGGACTGCACGGATCGATTCGTCAAACGTCTGGGCGGGACGAGGCGAGATGCGGTGATCCTACTGTCCAAGCTGATTCGTTTCATGACATCGAGTCCAGAGCGGCGGAGGGCCAAGTACGAGGACCTGACCTGGGCAGAGTTCCTGGACGTGTCGAAGTTTTCAAAACCGATGCAAAAGCAGATTCAATCGGCTGCTCAGGCGCTGTTGGCATTTTCGGCTTCAGAGGCGGACGCCAGAACCTACGGAAACATAGCGGTCCAAATGCTGCTCGACGAGTTGCGGGATGGCACACGGGTCGATCGAACCCTCAACGGACCAACGAGCGATGCGTGGCTGGAGCCGTGGCGAGAGCACCTTGAGCGCCAAGGCGTCAGATTCTTTCTCGGAAGGCTCAGCGCGCTGGAGCTCAAGAACGATGAGATCATTCCAAGAATCGACTTTAGTTCAGCGCAGGATCGGGTGTCCCAGGACGCCCACGAGATTTTGACTGCGTCATTGGCCAACGAAGGGTTGCGGCCGGATTTTTATGTGTTGGCTCTGAATATCGAGCAGAGCCAGCGGTTGATTGAGCAGATTGTGATCGATCCGGGAGCCGACGCGGCCGCGCCTGTCACCGCTGGAGTGGTCGTCGAAAAGCATAAAGATCTGGCGCCGGATTTCGCGACCTTCCTCGACTTCGGGAAGGAGGTGCAAGATCGAAAGGCGATGAAGACCATGACGGGCGTGCAGTATTTTTTTGATGCCAAGACCGACGTTGGAAGAGGGCACATGTACTTCCCATTCTCGAGTTGGGGTTTGTCATCCATTTCCCAGTCTCAATTTTGGTCCCGGCGCGGGAGCTTCTCCGATGGATACTTCGGGCTCCTTTCAGTGGACGTATGCACCACCGGGATAGGACCTGATGGCCCTCCCGAGCCAGGATCGTTCGCCGATGCTCTCAGACCCGGGGAGCAGAAGGATGGGTACGACGTACAGAGGCGTGTTCTCGAAACAGGCCAGCAGACCCTAAAGCAAATTGCGGACAGGATCGGGGGAGGACGGCAACTCGGAGATCCCAGATGTCTTCACATCGATCGGAATCTGTCTCGGCCGGCGAAGGAGAAGACAGAGTTCCTCGCGTCCATGGCGGGGATGAAGAAGCCCCGCGCTGGTCTGAGACCGGTTGGCCCCGATGGGCATGTGTGTGTGGGTGTCAAAGAGATCGAATACGATCTGAACTTCAAAAGATGGGTGTTATGCGGGACGTTCATGGCGACCCGCACCCGCATGACGACTATGGAGTCAGCCAATGAATCGGGCCGACATGCCGTCGCCGCAATTCTGAGACGCCTGTCGATGGACGACGCGTCTGACAGCGTCAAGGCAGAATACCTCGACCACGGCTACCAGATCGAGAACCTGTCAAACAGGACCTACAATTGGGCGTCGAAGTTTAGAACGTACGAGGCGCCGCCCACTTGGAATCCTGAAGACGAGGAGTTGGAGGATCTGGACTTCTTCCGCCGGGTGGACCGGCGCTTGATGAACCTGAACCTTCCTCACCTCATGGATATCGTTGACTTTGATGACAAGGTCGAGCATGCGGTTCAGGCGATCGAGCTGTACGGGAGAGAGAAGCCGCTGTCGAACCTCTTTGGGGCGTCAATGGCGGGGCTCGACGCCGGATTGGTCAAGGAGTTGGGGGATGGGTATGCGAAGCTCGAAACGGCTCGGTGGGACGAGGCGACGCGAGCGGCGGCCGGGCCACCATTCGGCGATATGGTGCAGATAAACGAACGGTGGAAGAAGGTTCTTGGGCTCTTCAGGCTTTAGAATCCGCTGCCGCTATGGCGCGCGCGGAGACACCCTGAGCTGGTCAGAAATGAGCCGTTCGACGCGCGCGAGATCGTGGCGCGCACCAATTCTACGAAAGAGCTCTGCCGCCTCTCCGAGGTAGCGCGCGCGGTCAGGAGGGCTGATCGCGTGTTCTCCCAGGGCGGCCAGCGCCATCCCTTCATCATGCGCCATCGAGAGACTGCGGGCGCGCTTCAGACTCGCTTGAAAATGACGCCTGGCGCGCTTCACGTTTCCGTCCACGTTGGCGGCCTCGATGCCCTGCCAGAGGGAAGCCCGTGGCGAAGCGATCACCATCACCCGGCTCACCGCCCTTATTCGCTTCACGGCATGTCGTACGAGCTGTTCTAGGTCGTGCTTGTCTTGGCGGTTCGTCGACAGGGTCCACAAACGGAAGTGGACCTCGGCAACGGCGCCGTAAGCGAAGATGTTGTAGAAGACCGGAGCCGTCCCCTTGCTATCCCATGCCGAGCAGCGTCGCGCGGCGTCTTGGGCCGCCTGAGCGTCGCCGGACCTCAAATAAGCGAGAGCCAGAGCGCCAAGCGCATAGATCCACTCGGCACGGCCGAGGGCGTTGCGGCAAAGTCGTTCTCCTTCTCTCGCGTCCGTGACGGCAGCGGTCGCTTCGCCGCCCATCAAATGTAGCTCCGCCCGCTTGACCACGGCCCAGCATTTGCTCTGGGGATCTGCCCGTTCCGTCGTTCCGAGGAGCCGTTCATTGACATCGTGGGCCTCGCGGAATCGTCCTGCAAGGAATAGGGCGGTGCCGAGTTGTGCAGTGGATTCCTCCCACCTCCGACTAAAGCCCATCCGCAATGACATGAGTCCGACCTGCTGGAGGGTTGATTGAGTCTGGTCCCAGCGACCCGCCTGGAGATGGACGAGCGCCACGTTCATTAGGACCCACGTCTCCGCGAGCTCGTCTCCGCTCTCCTTGGCCACCTGCGTGGCCCGTTGGCAGTAGGATTGGGCAATACCATCGAGGTTGGCGAGCGAACACATCGCCGCGAACGTGGCATACCCGAGTGCGCGCTCTGCTGAGGCGCCGCCCGCCTGTTCTGCGAGATCCATGTTTGTCAGGCCGGCGAGGGTCACCGCCAGCATGTTGCCGGTGACAAAGTAGTGCACGACCAACAGCCGTTCGTAGGCACGGGCCGCTTCCAGCAGCAATTCGCGAGCAACACCTTCCGGTTGCAGAAGGGGCAGTGATGACGGCAGCGAACGCCGAATGAGCTCTCGGGCGAGTGAAAGGACGCAGCGAGCGGCCATTCCCGCCCGGGAGCGAGGCCAGCGTTTCCCCGCGATCCCAGCGGCCTCGACCAGACTCGACGAAGCCAGGTCCATGTTCCCCAGAGCCAGGGCATTGAGACCGAGGAGTCGTTCTCTTCGGGCGCGGGCGAGCACCGAGGCCTTCGCAGAAACCAACATCTCCAGCGACTTGGCTCTCTCCAGCAAGCCGATCGCCTCGGCATTCGCGTGCATCGCATGGGCGGCCTCACCGGCCTTGTCCAGGTACTCCAGGGCTTTTGCGAAGTCCTTTGCTTTCTCGAAGTGATGGGCCAGGGTGGCGTAGACGCTGTCCAAGGTCCCTGCCTCCGCGTGCCGGCGCTCTAGCAGGACCGCCGCTGCCGCATGGAGCCTCGCCTGTCGCTCGGCGGATAGCCCCTCGTAGGCGATCTCCCGGAGCTTGTCGTGTACGAACCTCACCGATCCCGGCAGTGAGGGCTCGAGGATCTGCCGCACCAGGAGGTTTCGCAGCGTCTGCCCGAACGCTGTCTCATCGGCGACTCCGACGGCGAGGGCCAGCGCGGACAACACCTCGATCTGCACTTCGCGGCCCAGGACCGCCGCGACCTCGGTCAGGCGTCGCGAGGTATCGAGGAGGCCGTCGAGTCGGCGCGTCACCAGCGCCTGCAAGGTGTGCGGCAGGCCGAGGCCATCGAGCGCCATTCCCCCGCCGGACTGTTGCCATCTCCCGCGGTCGTCCCGGAAAAGCAGGCCAGCGTCGACCGCGGCCCTCAGGTATTCAGCGACAAAGAACGGGTTTCCGGACGACTCCTCGGTCAGGAAAGCCGCCAGCGTGTCCGGAACTTGCCTCTGCCCGAGCATGTCCGCCGACATGGCGCCGATCGTCGCGGCGTCGAGCCTGTCCAGGCGAAAGTGGGTTGAATGCGAAAGCCCGGCCAGTCGGTCGAGGTCGGGGGTCGACTCCTCGGCGCGATAGGTCGCGACGACGAGGACCGGGTTCTCTCCGTAGTAGCGTTCCGTCAACGAGGACAGGAAGGCCAGGGTGAGATCGTCCGCCCACTGCAGGTCATCCAGCACCAACAGGGTCGGTCTGTCCGAGGCGAAGCTCGCCAGGGTTTCGGCCATTGCATCGATCAGCCGCCGTCGGGAGGCTTCGCCGGGTATCTCGGCCGGCTCTGGATAGGATTCGACCCCCGGCAGGTTTCGTAGCGTGGGCTCGCATGCGGCCAAGACCTTGGCGCGCTCACCGAGCATCCGTCGCGTGAGCGTCTCTCCCCCCGCGACGCAGCGATCACCGACGGCCTGAAGCAACCGGGCCAACGGGTAGAGTGGACCTCCCTGTCGGACGCCCCGGCCCGCGACCACGCCCACTGCCGCGCAATCGCCGGTCACGACACGAACGCCGCGGTCGACGGCGAGGTGAGCGATGGCGGAAACCAGGCTGGTCTTGCCGATGCCGCTCTCGCCGGTGACCAGAAAGCATCCCCCCGAGCCCTCCCGCAAGCGTGTCACCTTCTCGTCCGCCGCATCCAGGAGGGGGCCCCGACCCACCAGCTCTGGTCGATAGAGATAGGCGCGGGGCGCCGGGCGATCGCTCGCGGGCATCCCCTCCGCCCCCAGATCGGCGAGCATCGCGGCCACATCCATCGCGTGCCCAATCCGATCGCGCGGGTGGAGCGCGAGCAGGCCGCTGACCACTTTGTCGAGGGCGGGCGGCAGATTCTCGACGAGCGCCGAGGCCGGCGGGATGCCCTCGGCGTGGGCGATCGCCAGCTCCCGCGTGGTCTCGACCGGAAACGCCTGCCGCCCGGTTATGCCCTCGTACATGATGCATCCGAGCGAGAACAGATCGGCGCGCGCATCGATCCTCTCCCCGCGTAGGTGCTCAGGTGCCATGTACGCGACCGTTCCAGCGCGGGCGGCGTCCACCGCCACGATCTCGCGGCTACCCTCTTCTTGGAGGATCCAGACGAGACCGAAGTCCATGAGCACCGGCGTTTCGTCGGCGCGGATCAGGACGTTGCTCGGTTTGATGTCCCGATGGATGAAGCCCTCGCCGTGGACGTAAGCGAGAGGTTCACAGAGCCGGCGAATGAGCGAGAGGAACGGCCCGAGATCCGGTCGCGGCGCAAGGGCATGAACAGACGAGGTAGCCGACCTGGAGACAGGGAGTGGAATTGGTCCCGGATGGAGCTCCGGCGGCCCTCCCGACACGAGCTTCGCGACCGAGGAATTCATGCTGGGCGACAGCAGGTCTTCCTGGGTCGTTCTGGAAACGGTCATCGGCCGGCGCGCGTGCAAATACTGGTGGAGAGAGCCTCCCTCCAGCAGCTCCATCGCGTACCACGGCCTCCCCTCATCGATGCCGCCATCCAGGATTTTCACGACCCCGGGATGGCGGAGGCGCCCCAGCGCTTGTATCTCCCTCCGCACGCTGGCCAGCTTTCCCTCGCTGGCGATCCGCACCGTCTTGAGCGCCACCACCTCTCCCGACTCGGCATGGACTGCCCGAAAGACCTGACCGACGCCCCCTTGCCCCAGCAGGGCTCCGAGATGGTACGGACCAATGCGGCGAGGATGGTCCGACCGGCTGTGCCGCGCGCCCCCAGACGGCTCGGTCATGGCGCGGGTCCGTTGGAGGCTGGCCCGCGAACGTTCGCTGACCCCGGGCGTGTTCGCCGCCGACAGGCGGGCGGTGGGCGGATCGACATGGTCAGGCTATTCCCCTGGCGCCGGCTCGGACGAACCCGCCAGGTCGTCAATCCGCTTCCCGGCGATGGTCTTGTCGGCGTCGTCCTCGTGGTAGTCCTTGTGCGGCCTCGGGATCTTGTAGCGGCCCAGCTTCGTCACCAGGGTACGGCGAGAAATGCCGAGGAGCTCCGCCGCTCGGGTCTGACTCCACGCGCACTGTTCGAGAGCGTCCAGGATTCTCTGCCGTTCAGCCTCGTCGTCGGGATCGTCGAGCGGGGGGAGGTTCCTGAGCACGCGATTCCCCGTGGGGGTGGCCCTTTGGGCGGTCTCCTCCGGCACGGCCTGCGCGCGCGTCGGTCGCATCTTCTCGAGCGGCAGGTGCTCGGGCAGGATCTCGGCACCGTCGCACAGCACGACTGCCCGCTCCATCACGTTCTTGAGCTCGCGAATGTTCCCCGGCCAAGCGTAGCCGAGCAAACACGCCATCGCCTCGGGCGTGATCGTGGGCGAGCCTGCACGAGCGAGGTCTCGCCAGTTCTGGGCGACGAATGCCTCCGCCAGCACGCCGATCTCCTCCTTCCGCTCGCGCAACGGGGGGATGGCGAGCGTCAGGGTGTTGAGGCGGTACATCAAGTCGCCGCGGAACGTCCCCTTAGCGACGGCGGCCTCGATGTTCACGTTCGTGGCTGACAGGAACCGCACGTCGATGGGCCGGGTTCGCAGCGACCCCACGGGCCGAACCTCCCGGAGCTCGATGGCCTGCAGCAGCTTGGCCTGCATCGCCGGGGGCATCTCGCCGATCTCGTCCAGGAACACGGTGCCCCCATTCGCGGACTCGAACAGCCCGACCTTGGCCGTCGCCGCTCCCGTGAAGGCGCCCTTCTCGTGGCCGAACAGCTCGCTCTCCATGAGGCTCTCGGTCAAGCTCGCGCAGTTGAGGGCCACGAACGGCTTGCTCGCGCGCGGGGACAGCTGGTGGATGAGGCGAGCAAGGACGTCCTTGCCGACGCCCATCTCGCCGAGGATCAGCACATTGATGTTCGCTGGCGCCGCCCGCGCGGCCATCGCGCGGACGCGACGCATTTCGTTACCCTCGGTGAGGGGAAGCTCGAGCGTGATCTTGCGGCCCGCGCCTCGCAGGCCCGCGTTGGCTGCTCCGAGCAGGGCATCCCCCGAACGTCCATCCTCCGGATACCACGCGACAGCGGATTTCGCCTCGAGGCCCGCACCCTGGAAGCCGTCTATCAATTTTTGGATCGCCGCCTCGGGCTCGCCCGGCCGGGGGTCGGTGAATAGAATTTCGTAGTCTTTCGGGCCATAGCTTGCGAAGACGTGCGGCGCCGTGAGCTCGGTGGCCAGAATCGGCGTCACCCGGGTCCAGGGCGCCGGACCGCTGAAACGAATTCGCGCGAGGGCGAACGAGGCGTGAGCCTTGGACGCGCGGACACACTCTTCGTCGACGCGGGTTTCGAAGTAGGCGTGCGACCAGATACGCCGGTGGCCGACGGTCGGCTGGCCCGGCATGACCATCAACACGGTCGAGCCGATCATGAACGCTTCGCCCGGCGCGATGGTCACGGGAACCCTTGGCTCGATCAGGGCGTTTCGCACGCGGGTTCCATTGGCGCTGTGGAGGTCTTCGATGGTCAACATCGGGGACCCACCGTTCGTGCCCACCTGAATTTTGGCGTGCTCGCGCGAGGCCAACCCATCTTCGATCCGCACCGTGGCCTTCGATGATCGGCCCAAGGTGACCTCGCCGGAGGCTGGCAAAGGCCGTGACCAGAACACCTCCAGGGACATGACCAGCAGGTGTAGGCCCACCGAGTCCGCGTCGGCGTTCTCGGTGTAGTCCGTGATCGTCGTTTCGGTGATCAGGCCAGCCCCCCCCCAGGTTCGGGTCCGGACGTTAGCGTGTGCCGAGGAATTCATCAAGAAGCCGGCAAGAAGCCAAGCAAACCCTCCCAGGGGGCCGGGTGCGTTGGCGATTCATGCGGGCGCCGCCGGGGCAAGACCGTCACACGGGGACGAAGCCCTTCGCCTTCAGCGCCTCTAGGATCTCGGTGACGTGCTCGAAGCCGCGGGTCTCCGCCTCGACGTCGACGTACGTTTGACCGAGCTCCAGGCGCGCGGCGCGCCGATCGTGATCGACGGCGAGCACGTTGGCTTCGCGCTCCGCGAGGATGGCGAGGAGCTGGGCGAGCGAGCCGGGGCGATCGGGCAACATGACGCGCGTGCGCATGATGCGGCCCGATTTCATCAGCCCCCGATCGATGATGCGCGACAGGACGTTCACGTCGATGTTCCCACCGCCCACCACCACGACGACCGTCTTGCCGCCCAGGCCCAGCTCGCGGTGATAGAGCGCCGCCAGCGGCGCGGCGCCCGCGCCTTCGGCGACGATCTTCTCCTTCTCGAGCAGCGTCAAGATGGCCTCGGCGATCTCTTCGTCGTCGACGGTGACCACGTCGTCCACCAGGCTGGCGACGGCCGGATACCCGGCGCCCCCGACCAGGCCCACGGCGATCCCATCCGCGATGGTGCGCGCGGGCTCGATGCGCACGGGCTTGCCTTCCCGGAGCGCTGCCCGCATCCCGGGCATGGCCTCGGCCTGCACACCGATCAGCCGCACCGCCGGGCGGACGGCCTTGACGGCGGTTGCGACGCCGGCGATGAGTCCCCCGCCCCCCACCGCGACCAGGATCGCGTCCACCGACGGGACCTGGTCGAGGATCTCCAGTCCCAACGTACCCTGCCCGGCGATCACGGCCGCGTCGTCGAACGCGTGCACCATCACCAGGTCCCGCTCGGCGGCGATCCGGGTCGCTGCGGCGAACGCGGCGTCGTAGCCATCGCCCACCTGTACCACCGTCGCGCCGAGGGCCCGGGTCTCCGTCACCTTCACGAGCGGAGACGTGCGCGGCATGACGATGGTGGCGGGGATGCCGAGCGCCCGCGCGTGATACGCCACGCCGAGCGCGTGGTTGCCGGCGCTGGCGGCGATGACGCCGCGGTGCCGCTCCGCCGCCGACAGCTGCAGCAACCGGTTGCACGCCCCACGTTCCTTGAACGAGCCCATGAGCTGAAGGTTCTCCAGCTTGAAGAAGACATTCGCGCCGGTCGATTCGCTGACGACGCGGGAAGCGGCGCACGGTGACACCCGCAAGCGGCCAGCAATGCGCGCCCGCGCCGCTTCGATGTCGGCCAGCGTGACGGCGTTCGCGGCGGCGGACATCGCGGGGGGGGTCACGGTTGGCATGTTGGCACGCTGGGCACAGGCATGGCTCACGGGATCGTTCGAATCGCTGGATTGTCGCTGGCGGGCGGACTACCGTCGCGAGGTGCCGTTCGATCGCGCGCTCGCCTCGATCATCGATCATACATGGCTTCGCCCCGATGCCGTCGCTGACGAGATCGACCGCCTGTGCACGGAGGCGCTGGCGTTCGGGTTTCGCACCGTCTGCGTGCAGCCTACGTTCGTGGCGCGAGCCGCGCACAACCTGGCTGGCTCCGGGGTCGGCGTCGCGTCGGTGGTCGCCTTCCCACACGGCGCGGCGACCACCGAGACGAAGTTGTTCGAGGCACGGCGGGCCGTCGCGGACGGTGCCACGGAGCTCGACGTGGTGGCGAACCTCGGCTGGATCCGCGAGGGCGACGCGGACAAGCTCACGGGGGAGACGCTGGCTCTCGTGCAGGCGGCGGGCGGCATCCCCGTGAAGGTGATCCTCGAGGTGGCGCTGTTCTCGGAGGAACAGAAGGCCTTCGGAGCGCGCGCCGTCCTGGCGGGGGGGCCGGCGTTCCTGAAGACCTCGACGGGCTTCGCACAGGGCGGGGCCACGGTCGAGGACGTCGCGCTCTTGAAGCGCCTCGCCGGGGATCGCGCGGCCGTCAAGGCGTCGGGCGGGATCAGGACCCGCGCACAGGCACTCGCGCTGCGCGCCGCCGGCGCGGATCGCCTGGGCGCATCCGCCTCGATCGGCCTCGTGTCCCACCCGGACGGCGCCGCGTGAGCGGCGTAGGTTCGCCTCGCATTCGGAGGCGCGACCGGCTAGCCTGCAGGCGCCATTCTCGTTTCGAGGAAATTACCGCGCCGAAACGTTCCGGAAATCAAAGCAGTGCATTCTGCATGCGACTCAGGGCGGCTTGGTCCGCCTTCGCACCATAGATGAGTACACCTCCAGGCACCTCTGCGCCCGCCGTCGCGGTTCAAGCTGCCGTGCCGCACCCGTCGCTCTCGTCTTCGCACCCGCACGCCGGCACGCACTCGGCGAACCAGGCCCACGGCGCCGACCTGGCGAAGCTGGCCCTCGGTGCCCTCGGGGTCGTCTATGGCGACATAGGAACCTCGCCGCTCTACGCGATTCGCGAGTGCGTCACGTTGCCCCACGGGGTGGGCGCCACGCCCGAGAACATCTTCGGGATTCTGTCGCTGGTGTTCTGGTCGCTGACCCTGGTCATCTCGGTCAAGTACCTGCGCTTCGTCATGCGGGCGGACAACGACGGCGAGGGGGGAGTGCTGGCGCTGATGGCGCTGGTCGTCTCACCAATGCACGCCGCCAAGCACCGCTTCACAAAGTCCCTCGCGTTCCTGGGCCTGTTCGGGGCGGCGCTGCTCTACGGGGACGGTATGATCACGCCGGCCATTTCCGTCTTGTCGGCGGTCGAGGGCTTAGAGGTGGCGACGACCGCGCTGGCGCCCTTTGTCGTACCCATCACTTGCGGGATCCTCATCGGTCTCTTCGCCGTGCAGAAGCGCGGGACCGGCGGCATCGGGGCCGTGTTCGGACCGCTGACGGTTTGCTGGTTCGTGGCCATCGCGGCCGCGGGGTTTCCCTTGATCCTCCGGCACCCGCAGATCTTGATGGCGGTCAATCCCCTGCACGCGGTGCGCTTCTTGATGCGCGGCAAGCTGCACGGCTTCCTGGTGCTGGGCTCGGTCGTCCTGTGCATCACGGGGGGCGAGGCCCTCTACGCCGACATGGGACACTTCGGCCGGCGCGCCATCAAGGTCGCTTGGTCGTCGATCGTGTTTCCAGCCCTGCTGGTGAACTACTTTGGCCAGGGCGCGCTGCTGCTGGAGCGCCCCGGGTCGACGAATCCCTTCTACGATCTCGTCCCCGGCTTCTGGCTGTACCCGATGGTCGTCATCGCCACCATCGCGACGGTGGTGGCGTCCCAGGCGTTGATCTCGGGCGCCTTTTCGCTGACCCGGCAGGCGGTACAGCTCGGCTACGCGCCACGGGTCACGATCGTGCACACCTCGGGCAAGACCGAGGGGCAGATCTTCATCCCCGAGATCAACGGGATCCTGATGGTGGCGTGCCTTGCGTTGGTGCTCGGGTTCCGGGCTTCGTCGGGCCTGGCCGACGCTTACGGTATCGCCGTGACGGGGACGATGGCCATCACATCGGTGCTGTTCGTGTTCGTGGCGCGCGATCGGTGGCGGTGGCCGATCTGGAAGTGCGTGGCCCTCGCGACGGTGTTCCTGACGTTCGACCTCGGCTTCTTCGCGGCCTGCGCGGCGAAGATCGCCACCGGCGGCTGGTTCCCGCTGGCGGTCGCCGTCGCGGTCTTCGTGATCATGACGACGTGGAAGAAGGGACGGGCGGTCCTGGCCGCCCGCATCTCCTCGGAGACCTTGCCCGTCGACGCGTTCATCGCGGACATCGAGCTGTCCAAGCCGTATCGCGTGAAGGGCACCGCGGTGTTCCTGACCTCCACCCGGCGGGGCATGCCGAACGTGTTGCTGCATCATTTCAAGCACAACAAGGTTCTTCACGAGCAGGTCGTGCTGCTGTCCGTCGTGACGGACGCGGTGCCCGAGGTGGACGCGAACGATCGCATCCGGTCCAAGAACTTTGGCTACGGCTTCTGGGGTCTGACCGCTCATTACGGGTTCATGGAGACGCCCAACGTGCCGGAGGTGCTCCGCCACTGCGTGGGCATCGGCCTTTGCATAAATGAGGCGGATACCAGCTACTACCTGGGACGCGAGACGTTGCTGCCCACCCGCGATCCGGTGCTCGCCTACTGGCGGAAACGCCTGTTCGGGTTCCTGTCGCGAAACTCGCGGGCCGCGACCGACTTCTTCTCGATTCCCGCCAATCGGGTCGTCGAGATCGGCACCCAGATCGAGCTTTGACGGGGCCCCGGGGAGTCTCTCAGATCCTTTTCGGCGGCCGCGCGTTCGAGGGGGACGGAGGTTCCCCATGTCGAAGAACGGTCTGTCCCGCCGCCTGTGGCTCACATCTGTCCTTGCCGCTCTGATTCCCGTCGCCGGGTTCGTCTCGTCATCGTGCGCGGCGCCGCGCCCGCCCACGGGCGGGTACCCGCTCCGCGCGGCAGGCGGGGGGTACGAGCTGCAGGTGCTGCTCGATGGTGTCCCCGCGCAGACGTTCGCGCACGCCGGGGAGAGCTTCGTCATGGGCCAGATGGGCGCCCGGTACACCTTGCGTATCGTGAACCACACGGGGCGTCGCATCGAGGCGGTGGCGTCGGTGGACGGACGCGACGCCATCGACGGCAAGCCAGCCGACGTTCGGTCGAAGCGCGGCTACCTGGTGCCGGCGTGGGGCGCGGTCGACATCGATGGGTGGCGCCTGTCGCAGGCCGAGGTGGCGGCCTTCCGGTTCGCCACCGTCGCCGATTCGTACGCGGCGCGAACCGGCAGCGCGCGCGATGTGGGCGTCATCGGCGTCGCCGTGTTCCCGGAGCATGTCGCGCTGCCGCCGCGGCCCGTCTACGTGCCCGAGCCGCCGCGCTATCCCGACTGGCGCTACCGTGACGATGGACTCGGCTATGAGCCCTCCGCCACCGGCGGTGCAGCCAAAGGAGAATTCGGTGAGCGAGGCGCGCCCTCGCCGCCGCCCGCGAAGTCCGCCCCCTCCGGTGGCCGCGCCGCGAACGTCGAAGCGGCGCCCGCAGATTCGGCTGCGGCTGACGCGCTCGCGGAGCGAGAATCCAGCGCTCCCCCGGCGCGTCGTCGCCCCGGCCTCGGCACCGAGTTCGGCGAGGCCGTGAGCTCCGCGGTGCGTGAAGTCAGCTTCACCCGGGCAAACCCGACCCGCCCGTCGATCGTGCTCGGTGTCCGCTACAACGATAGCGATGGGCTCGTCGCGCTCGGCATCGACGTCGACGGATGCTGTTCGCCCCCGGACGATCTGGCCTGGCGCCAAACGGCGACGCCGTTTCCGGCCAGCTCCCCTCGGTACGCCACGCCGCCCGCCGGCTGGCGCGAAGGCTGCTGTGTGCGTTACTGATAGGTGAGTGCCCGCGTCCGACGAGAGCCTCATGACGGCCTATCAGCAGGGCGACGTCGCCGCGTTCGAGGAGCTGATGGGCCGGCACGAGCGGCCGCTCTGGACCTTCGTCCGACGCTTCGTGGGAGACGCGGGAACGGCGGAGGACGTCCTCCAGGAGGTCTTCTTGCGCGTGGTCGGGGCGGCCGGGGGCTGGAAGAGCCAGGCGAAGGTCTCGACCTGGCTCTACACGATCGCGCGGAACCTGTGCACCGATCACGCGCGGCGAGCCGTTCACCGCCGCGCGTCGTCGCTCGACGCCCCCGCCGGGCCGTCGTCGGACGAGTCGTCGGGGCCTGTCCTCGGGGACCGCATCGCCGCGCCTGCTCCCGGCGCGGAAGGCGAGGCGATGGATCGCGAGCTTCGGCTTCACATCGATCGCGCCTTGGACCTGCTCCCCACCGAGCAGCGCGAGGTATTCCTGATGCGCGAGGTGATGGACCTTTCCTTCTCCGAGATCGCGGCGGCGGTCGGCGCGAGCGAGCCCACGGTGAAGAGCCGGATGCGCTATGCCTTGGAGAAGCTGCGGCAGGCCTTGGCGGCGTTCCACGAACCGCGGGGGACGGCAGCCAAGGCGAGCGGAGACGCGAGCGGCGACGACATATGACGTTCAACCACGACGACATTCGGGAGCGCCTGATCGACTTCCTGTACGGGGAGCTCGACGCCGGGGCGCGCGCGGCGTTCGACGCCCACCTGAAGGGGTGCGACGCGTGTCGGGGAGAAGTTGACGGGGCCGAGCGAGCGCGGGGCATCGGTCGAGCGGTCGCGCGCGCGCCGCTCGGAGACGCGGTTCCGCCGGGTGTCCGCGCGCGGGCGCTCGCAGCCGCGCACGCCGCGGCTGCCAGGGCAGAGCCCGGCCGCGAATCGCGGTCGGCTCGGAAGGTGCCGTCGGGCGCCGACGCCGTGCGGGGGCCGAGCTGGTTAGATCGGCTTCGCGGTCGGTGGGCCTTCCCGACGTTCGCGACGGTGGCGGCGCTGGCCGCGTTCCTGTTGGTCCGGGGAACGATCTTCAGGGAGGCGAAGCAGCCGCTCGGCGAGCGAGCGCTCGACGAGCTCGCGCCCAAGGAGGTAGCGGCCCCGTCGCCGCCACCGGCGCCAGCGGTGGAGGCGCAGCCCCCGTCGCGGCCCCGGCGTCCGCAGGTCGGCGCGCGGTATGCTCAGGACGTGCAAGGCCCGGAGTCCGCCGCCTCCGCGGGGAAGGACGACGCTTCCCGCGAGGGAGGCGGGGCGGGCAGCCTCCTCGGCAAAGCGGTGAGCAGGGGCCCGGCGGCGGCTGCGGAGAGACACGCGGCGAAGCGTGCGGCGACGAGGCGCGAGGAGAATCGCCAGGGGAATCGCGAGGAGCAGCGAATTGACGGGATGCGGCCGTTCGAACGCGACGAGCCTTCGCCCGCGCAACCGCATGCTGACGATCTCGGGGCGGCAGCGGCGCCCGCGCCGGAGCCTGGCCGGTTTGGCCGCGACATCGACAAAGCGGAAGCGCCGTCGGCGCTCCGGGGGGCCGCTCGGGGCGGGGCATCGGTCGAATCGGCCGACAAGGCCGCGGTAGCTGCCCCTCGGCACGGCGCGGGCTTGGCCGCGCCGCGCCCGGCATCGCAGGCGGAGGCTGAATCGGAGTCGGGGGCGGTGTCAGCGGCCGCCGCACCGGCAGCGCCGGTCCCGCCCCCCGCGAAGCCCATGGCGACGTCCGCGTCGAAGGCCGCGCCTTTGCCCGACGCCGCCCGTGCGAGCCCGGCGAAGAAGTCGAGGTCGCGCGCGAGCGAACCCCTGGGCGGCGCACCGAGCGGGGCGCCCGCGGATCCCGCCGCCGCCCTCGCGGTGCGGGCCGAGGCGGCGATGGCCGCCCGCCGGTGGAACGAAGCGGCGACCATCTATCGCCAGCTCCTGCGGGCGTACCCCGCGGACGTCGCCGCGCCCGCCTGGCGCAACAAGCTCGCGGCCGCCCAGGCCGCGATCGCCGCCGACACCGGCCAATTCGCCGCGCCCCCACCCTGACCGGCGGACTTCGCTAGAGCGGCAGCGTTTCGCTCGCCCAGGCCCGCGACTCGTCGGCAATCGCGGGCAGGTCGCGCTCGGCGACGCCGAGCTTGGCGGCGAGCGCCGTCACCTCGTCCCACGCGCCACGCTCGTACGCGAGCACCAGCGCCCGCACCGCGCCAAGCGGCGTGTCTTGTCGGAGCAGGGCGGCGTCGACGGCGGGCGAGACGAGGATCTCCGCGAGGAGCTCGGCGAGCGGCCGGCCCATCATCGCGTCGAGCGCCGACAACAGACCCACGAGGAACGCGTCTAGCTCGTGGTCATCGAGCCGCGCCAGCGGGCAGAGACGCTCGCAGAAGCGCGCGCGCGCCAGGCTGACGAGCGCGAGCTCGGGCGGGCGGTCGTCGGTCAGGCCCACCACGGCGATCAGCGACGCCCACTTCCGAAACGGACGCTCCCCGAGCAGCACGAGCGCGTGCTTCAGCGAGGTCACCCGGCTGCGCCACCCGAACGCGGCCGAGTTCAGGAATTTGAGCAGCTTCACCGACAGGGAGAGATCTCGCTTGATCACGGCCTCGAGCTCCGCGTAGTCGAGCTCCGGCGCCTGCAGCGCGCGCAGGAACCTCACGTAGGTGAGCTTCGCAGGGGGGACCTCCTCGCGCGAGATGATCTCGGGGCGCTGGAAGAAGTAACCTTGGAAGAGCGTGTAGCCGAGCTGCTCGGCGCTGGCGAATTCGGTCGCGTTCTCCACCTTCTCGGCGAGCAGCGCGAGCTTCGTGCCCCGGGTTCGCTCGCGCAGTCGGCGCCGCTCGGCCGGAGGCGTGGCCAAGAAATCGACCTTCAGGACGTGCGCAATCGACACGAACGCCTCCAGCCCGGGCCGGTCCACGAAGTCGTCGAGCGCGATCTCGTAGCCGGCGCGGCGGGCGGCGCGCACCGCGGCCACGGTCTCGTCATCGGCGCTGACGCTCTCGAGCAGCTCGATGACCGTCTGCCTCGGGGGCAGCACGCTGTAGAGGCCCTGGCACAGCACCCGCCGGGTCACGTTGATGTAGGCCTTCTTCCCGCCCGTCAGGCCCCCGAGATCGAAAGCCGAGAGGGCGTGGTCGATGACCTTGGCAGACGCGACGTCCGGATCTGTCCCCACGGGAAAGAAGTTCTCCATCCCCGATCGGAACAGCAGCTCGTAAGCGACGACCCGCTTTCGGACGTCGAAAATGGGCTGCCTCGCCACAAAGACATGCATATCCGGACCCATGGGGGCCATCGGTGGTTACCAGGGTATCCTGAAGGGGCTTTGCCAGGGGAGGCCCCGGGGGCGGGCGCGGCCTGTTGCAGGCGGGCGACGACCGCATAGACTGCCCCGGCTTTGACCGAAACAGATGACCGCGTCTTGATCACGGTGACCGGACGCGATCGCGCCGGCATCACGGCCACCCTCACGGGGATCCTCGCCCAGCAGGGGGCGACCTTGCACGACATCGAGCAGGTCGTCGTCCAGGGACAGCTCACGCTGTGCTTGCTCGTCGGCTTGCCGCATGCGCGGGACGTGCTGAAGGAGCTGCTGTTCACGGCGAAGGAGATGGGCCTGGACCTCGACTTCAATCCCGTGACGGCACCGGCGCAGGGGGCAAACGGGGCGCGGGCGGCCAACGAGCCGGGCCGGCGCTACGTGATCACGGCCATCGGCAGGTCGCTTGGTGCCGCCGCCCTGCACGCGCTGGCAGAAACGCTGGCCAGCGAGGGCGCCAACATCGAGAAGATCTCCCGGCTGTCCGAGGATACGCTGGCGTCGGTCGAGATCCACGCCAGCCTGCCCGTGGGGCGTGACCGCGAGGCGCTGAAGCGGTCCTTGCTGGCCGTCGCCACCAAGGCTGGCTTCGACGTGTCCTTGCAGCGCGAGAGCCTGTTCCGGCGATCGAAGCGCATGGTCGTCATGGACATGGACTCGACCCTGATTCGCATCGAGGTGATCGACGAGCTGGCGCGTGCGGCCGGCGTCGGCGAGAAGGTCGCGAAGATCACCGAGCGCGCGATGCAGGGCGAGATGGACTACGACGAGTCGCTGCGCCAGCGCGTGGCGCTGCTCGCGGGCCTCGACGTGAAGGTGCTGGACGAGATCGCGAACAACCTGCCGCTGACCGAGGGGGCCGAGACGTTGATCCGCGTCCTCAAGCGGCTGGGCTTCCGGACCGCGGTGATCAGCGGCGGCTTCTCGCGCG
>CAYUFS010000024.1:0-71763 GCA_964443975.1 uncultured Myxococcales bacterium
GCTGGGACTCTCATACCAGCGCGTGCATCAAATCGCGAAGATGGCTGCCGCGAAGAGTCGACCGGCGCGCAAGGTCGTCAAGCTCAAGGGTTCCTCAAAGTCCCGTCGCGACGGGGGGAGACGGGGCGCCGTAGCCTAGGTCATCGGCGACGGTCGTACGAGCCGATGCCGACAGGCGCGCACAGCCACCTGCGCCGGCACGTAGGAGAGACGCACGCCACGAGCATAGCGACGACATTCACCACCGCGGTCTCGAGGTGACCCTCGGAAGAGGATCAACAAGGTGACGACGGCTTTTGTCATTCTTCGTCCCGTTTCGGTCGTTAGCGGCTTGGTGGTGGATGACGTGTCATCGCTCGTATGTCCCATCGAGACGGCCACGCGCGAGGACGATCCCGGCCATTGCCTTCTCTAGCTGCCCTCGGGAGAGCGAGACGCGCGCTCCCCGCAACGGCGCCGCGAGTGCGAAGACCTGAAACACGTAGGTATGGGGTCCGTGGCTGGGCACGGGCTTCGGCCCTCGATAACCGCGGCCGCCGCCCGTGGCCTTGCCGAACACGCCCGGATGCTCCAGTCCCTCGACGAGCACGCCCTCGGGGATCTTGGTGACCTCGGGCGGGATCGCCGTCACGACCGTGTGTACGAACGGGCGCGGGAGGGGCGCGTCCGCATCTTCGATCACGAGCGCGAGCTCGGCCGTGTCGCGCGGGATGTGCTTCCACGCCAGCGGCGGCGAGATGTTCTCCCCCACGCCTTTGCCGGCGTGGCGACGCGGGATTGCAGTGCCGCCCTCGAAGGCATCGCTGACGAGCTCGATGCTGGCGGGAGCCGCCCGGCCCGCATCGCTGTTCCAGAGCAGGCCGCCCTCGCCGGCGCGCACTCCGCGCAGCATTCGTCCGATGAAGCTCATGGCGTGGGCCTAGCGGAGGTTCTGCTGGAAGAACGGGCGAATCCGCTCGACCGCTTCGGTCACGTACGGCTCGAGGTCATAGAGGTCGAAGTGACCCGCCTTCGCGATGAGGTGGAATGCCTTGGGTCCCTTCTTGTCCGCGTACAGCTTTTCTCCGTCGTCCCGCGAGTAGTCGCGCTGGGAGGTGATGACGAGCAGCGGAGTGGACTCGAGCCGAGGCAAGGCGTCGGCAATGTCGTAGGCCGCCATCTTCTCGGCCGACCAGATGAGGAAGTCCTTTTTCCGGTTCGGATGAAGGCCGCGGTTCGGATCCTCGTAGTAGTCGATCGCCTTCAGCATGTCGCGGTACTTCGGGCTCAGTGACGCGATGGCGCGCGTGAACCTCGAGATCTTCGGCATGAACGTGAGGTGCGTCGGGGGCTGCCCCTGCTCGAAAGCCAACCGGGCGGCGCGCGCCCGCGCGAGCACCTTCTCTCCGTTTCCGTACAAACCACCGAAGCCGGACGCGACCTGTTCCTTGACGGCGGTGTGGGGAACGATGCTCGCAAGGACCTTGATGCGGGGATCCGAAGCCGCTGCGAGCGGAAGATATCCACCGCCGCCGCAGACCCCGACTCCGCCGATGCGCTCCGGGTCCACCTGCAGCAGGCCAACGAGGTAGGTCACGGCGCTCTTGGCGTCTTCTGCCTTCATGAACGGGTCTTCGTTGAGCCGTGGTTCACCCTCGCTCTCGCCGAAGGAGGTGTGGTCGAACGCGATGGCCACGTAGCCGAGCTGAGCCATGCGGCGGGCGTAGACGCTGGCTGCCTGCTCCTTCACAGAGAACATCGGGCCCACGACGACGATGCCCGGGCGGCGGTCGCCGGTGGGCATGCCCTTGGGCTCGAAGAGGAGCCCGGCGAGCCGAGCTCGACTCGCCGGATTGACGAAGCTCACCTTGGTGACGTTCACGGCCGGTCCTCTCGCCATCACTTCGGGTGAGTGGTTCGACAGGGTGGCAGGGGTGATGCGACTGAACATGGGGACTGCAGAAGTCATCGTTGTCATGGCGCTCTCCTGTTGGTTGAGGTGGTTCGAGGTGAACGATCAAAGTCCTTCGCTCTTGCAAACGACGCGAATGGCGACACGTATCCGGGCAAGGTAGTCGTCGCCGCCGTGCCCGCGGTGCTGGAGCCCGTAGGACGTCGCGTAGAGCATCTCGGCCAGCGCGCGCGGCGAGGGCTCCCCCCTTTCGCGGCTTCGGCGTGCTTGCTTCAGGGCGCCCTCCAGCGCGAGGACGATCTGTTCATCCAGCCCGTGGACGATGTCGCCCGCCAGCTCTTGGGCGGCGTCGAACAGCTCCCGCATGCCTCGCGGGTCGGCCGAGCCGACGGCCGCCTCGGTCATCGAAGTGAAGGCGGCCAACAAGCGGTCGTCCAGTGAGCGCCCATCGGCCGCGAGCGCCGTCCGCAGCGCGAGCAGCGTGACCTCGGCGAGGTGCTCGATCACGGCGCGGAAGGCGTCCTCTTTGTTGCGGAAGTGGAGGTACAGGCCCTGCCTCGACACCTTCGCGGCGCGCGCGATGTCGTCCATGGACGTCTTACGAAAGCCGTAGCGCACGAAAAGGCCTGCGGCAGACGTGACGAGTTCTCGGCGGCGGCTCGATGCGGCGTTCTGGGCGACAGGCTTGGTTGCGGGCGTTGTCATAGTTTACAACATAGACACCGAGACAATATCTGTCAAGTTGAATCGTGCGCCATGGTGGGCGGCCCTATGGCGATGGCGGAGCACGCACGCGGCGACGCCGCTTGATGCGCGCGACCGAACGCTCCCGGCGAGCATGTCCACGCATCGTCGATCCCGAGGACGAGCTGTTGGGTCAGCGCGATGCGCGGACTCCGCGGAGTTACGTCGGTCGTCGACGCCCATTTCCGGGGCGCGGTCGTCGGCGCGGATCACGTCGTGCAGATGGAGCTGGCTGACCTGTCAGCCGGTTGTCAGCCCTGGCCGAGGAGATGCGGCGGGCGGGGGCAAACATCGACGACGGCGGCCAGCACGGCCGACGCTGATGCCGATGACACCGATGATTGCCCATGGGCCCGAACTCTGCGATCTTCTCTCTGTGAGCTTGACGAGCACGGCTGAAGGCGACGAGCGGGCGACGTCCGTCGGGCGCACGGAACAAAGCTCGTCGAGCGAGCCGCAGATTCCACTCGGCGACGAATGGATGGCCGGCCTGTCGCCCATCGCCGGGGGCGCCATGCTTCGGGTCGCCGGGGGCGCGCCAGAGACAGCGCTCGAGATCACCATCTCGCTGACCGCAGCGGGTCCCGTGCTCCGTGCGCGCGCGGCAGCCGTCGAGCTCGTCGCCGACCACGACATCGTCGCGCGCTGCGAGAGCTTCCGGGTTGAAGCCCGCAAGGACGTCGTGTTGACAGCCGGGAGCACCTTGCAGGGCCAGGGTCGCCGGGTAGAGCGCGGCCGGTCTGATGAATGATGGCGCCGGTTACTTCGCCTCGAACGGCCGCCTGTTCGCCAACGCTTGGCGGTTCATTCCGGCGGCGATTGCTACGGCGTGGAAAGACGCGCCCGTGGATCAAGCGGCTGGAGTGGCTGGCACGGCGATCGGCACTCTCGTGGCCGGGACGCCCATCGGCTATGCGCCGAAGAACGCCGCCGTCAGCGGTTGGAACCCCGAACCGGGTCATGTCAGCCCCGCGGGCAAGTTGGGTACTCTCATCGACGGTCTTTTCCGTTAGGCGGGCCGATGGAAATGCCTGCGGAATTGGGTGACTTGGTCTCACGCCTCGGCTTCACGATGGAGGAATTGAACCTCAATCGCGCGGGTGAGCTCTCGGCGAGCCAGACCTGGTCACTTCTTCGAACAGCCTCCGTTGGCATCGGCATGATGCTTCTGTCCTTGGGGTTCGTGCTCATGGCCTGGCCCGGAAAGGCCACGACCGGCTCGCGAGTCCATTATGTGCTGTTGGTGATAGCGCTCGGCGGCACTTTCTGTTTCGGCGGCTGGCAGTTCGTGGCGTCGATGCGGCGACGCGTCTCCACCGCTGACGGACTCGCGGAAATCAAGACAGGAGCCCGATCTTCCCTGCGTCTGGTCGTCGGACAGGCAGACGTCGAAGCGCCCGTCGGCGCGAAAGACACCTTGCTGCCCGGCAAGACGTATCGGATGTACTACCTGGCCACGCTGGCTCGATTTCTGAGCATCGAACCCCTCTGACGAGCAATGGTCAGCTCCCCGGAATTGAACCACCTCTCGACGATGCTCGGCTTCAGTCTGGCCGAGTTGGAGCTGAATCGCCTCGGACAGCTGTCCGACGCCCAGAACGGCGTCAGCATCCGCGACCTGACCATGGGCCTGGGCATGATCTTCGTCGCGCTTGGTGCCTTGTTCCTCATTCTTGGAATCAAGACCACGACCCTGCTCCGCGTGCTGTGGTGCGTATTTCTGATCCCAGGTTGCGGCGTCATGCTCTATTTTGGCTTTTCGCTGTTCCGGGGAGGAACCCAGAAAAAGGTGGTGAGCGCGGAAGGATTCCCCACCTTCGCCGGCGGCAGTCGAGGACCGCCGAGCCTGGTCATCGGCGTGGCGCGCGTCAGCGCCCCCAAGAACGCCATGGAAGCGCTGTCCAAAGAAGAGCGCTATCGGGTCTACTACGTCGAGCGCACGGGCCAGTTTTTGAGCATCGAGCCACTCTGAGGCATCCATGTCGACCAGTTCCCCAACTCCAGATAGCACCGCCTCCCTGCGTCCGCCCGGCGCGCGGAAATCGGCTCCCTCGGTTTCGGCGATCCAGGTCGGCGCGGACGGCTCCGGCAAGGGTTGGCTCGCCGTGATCGCGAAGCGGACCTGGACGGTGGCGCGCGGGCACTGTCATCTGGCGCCCCAGCAAGTGCCGCTGGTCGACGAACCGATTTACGACGAAGGGCGCGCCGTTCTGGTTCATGACGCCGACGTCATCCTGAATCGGGCGAAGGCCGACGTGATGGTCGATGGCCACGTCTACCCGCCCGGCGGTCGAACGCCCTTCGATTTCCAAGTGCAGGTGGGTACCCTGCTGCGGCGGGCCCGGGCGTTCGGTCCACGTCGTGCGTCCGCTGGCATCGCCGGCGCCGCCGGTCCCCACATCTCGCTGCCCGAGCCCGTAGACAAGATTTCTCTGGGATGGGAGAGCGCCTACGGCGGCGTCGACCTGAACGTTGCAATTGCCGCGAGATCATGAGCCGGCTCGCGGCAAAGCGGCTTTGTTGGCGGCGGGATTCTGATCGCTCCAGGCCAAGCATCTGGCGGCGAAATCTTGTGCCCTCCTTGTGCCCCGACTCTGCACTGAACGGCGGTATCAGACGGGACGGCGCGGGATCGAACGGGAGCGACTTGTCCAAACGATTTCGTGGGTTTGGTGGGTAAGGCCGCGTCTTCTCTCGTTTCTCGTCGGACCCTTCGCAAGGGTCCGACTCCCGGCGCCTCCACAATGATTCTGTTTGATTTCAGTTATTAACGCGACTGACAGGTGCTGCACGCCCGCCGCGTCCCGGCGCACATCCGGGCTGAGGTGTGCGTAGCGCATCGTCATCTCGATCGTGGCGTGACCGAGCAGCTCCTGGACTGCCTTGAGGGGCACGTTTCGCATCACGAGGTGTGAAGCGAACGTGTGCCTCAGCATGTGCCACCTCCGCGTCGATCTCGTCCAGCTTCTTGGTGCCGAACCTCGGCAATAATAGACGGACAGCATCACCTGCCCGGGCCAGCCTCCTCGCGCTTCGACGGCCTGCCCCAACTCTGGTGGTGCCCAGGTTTGCGCGTCGGGGCACCCGCATCTAGTTAGCTGGAACGGACGGCGGGACTCCCACCGTGCCGCCGCTTGCGATACTCTGCGACGCGCAAATGGCTCTCGAACACGGACGCGGCGGCTGGTGCACGTCGATGCTGCGGGGGGTGCTCGTCGCCGCGGCGACGCTCGGGTGCGGCGCGCGCACGCGAGGGCTCGCCGCCGACGACGGCGGCGACGCGGGCGCCGACCCGAGCCTCGCGAGCGCGTGGCAGAGCGGGACACGCCTGCGCGCCCGCGTGCGCGACGGCGGCGGCGGCGCGTTGATGCTCGTCGCCTGGTCGGACACGAAGCTCGGCATCGACTGCGGCTTCGTGCGCCTGCCCGGCGGATCGTACCGCTGCCTACCCCTCCTCCTCAACGGCGGCCGACCGGTGGACAGCTTGTGCCCGGCCGACCTGCCCCCGGGCGACCTATCCGCCTACGTCTCCGCCAGGGAGACCGTCGACCTGAGCACGCGCCCGCTCTCGGCGCGCGTGGTGGTCGCCGACGACGGCACCCGCGAGAACGTCGGCCTCTACGACACGACGCACATGACCCCGTGCGTCCCGCTCGCCAGCCTCGTGGCCGGCGCCGCGTCGATGGTCTGCGTTCCGGCGGACGCCGCGATCGCGAACCCTCCGCCATTCGGCTGCCTGGTCCAGGATACGACCTGCGCGCCGTGCCCCGCGGTCGGGTTCGCGCTCACGTCGGAGGGCACGGCACCGCAGGGATCGGAGCTCGCGTGCGGCGCGATCTACCAGCTGTACACGTTCGGCGTGGCCTCGCCCGGCACGACCGGGTGCCTCGGCGCGCCCACCTGCTCGACGTCGTTCGTCGCGGACTCCACCTTCGCCACCCCGACCGTCGAACGCACGGGCACAGGACGCCTCCACGTGGACCTGTTCACCGACTCGGCGGGCCGCGCCGTGAGCGGCGCCGAGGTGCACTCGCGGACGCTCCTGAGGGACATCGTCGGTTTCGCCGCGCCCGATCGCACGTTCTTCGACGAAGCCGTGAGCGCTCCGTGCCTGCCGCGCCCTGATTCCCCCAGCGGCGACCGCTGCCTGCCCCTGCCGAGCGCCGGAGACCCCGGCTTCACGTCGACTTGCCATCTGCGCCGGTACGCGGACGCTGGCTGCACCCAGCCCGTCTACGTCACGGGCGGGTGCCCGCTGCCACCCAGCTGCGACGGAAAGGGCTGGTTCACGGCCCCCGACGCCGCCTACTCGCTCGGCGACACGCTCTCCGTGGAGAAGGTGTACGCCGCGAGCGTCGCCGGTTGCGCCGAGGACACGGCCTTCGACCCCGTGCACCTCGTCGAGGTGGTGCGCGCGCTCGGGCCCCGCATGCCGTACGACTCGTTCGCGCCGATCACCGACCGCGTCGAGTGAGGGTCAGCTCGGTCGCGGCTGGCAGTCCCCGAAGGCGACGGGCACTCTGCCCTCGTCGGAACCTCGCCCACCAACCCCGGCAGCGCGGTGTCGTCGTAGGACCTGCGCAACGACGGCTTCCTGACCCCATCACCCAGTCGGTCGGCAACGGTCAGGTGGCCGTCTGCTGGATCCGTGGTCAGGTTGTAGGGCTGGCTGCCGACCGCCACTGGCGTGGGCGTCCCCGTCGCCGTCAGGAGCCCATTCGTCTGATCGACCGTGAACACCGCGATCTGGGTCTGGTCAGCGACGTAAGCGGGCCCTGTCGCCCAGACGGATTCGTCACGGGGTCGAGGCCATCGAGCAGCTTCACCGCGTGACGAGGCACCTCCGGGCTGAGGTGCGAGTAGCGATTCGTCATCTCCATCGTCGCGTGACCGAGTAGCTCCTGCACCGCCTTCATCGCCGCCCCTCGCATGACGAAGATCCATGTACGGGTTATTGTCCAGGCGATGGGACTGGGCCGGCTGGCGAGAGGATGCGTGCTCGGCGCGATATTCGCCGCCGTCGTGGGTTGCGGTACCTCAGGCACGCGTGTTGACGCGATGGAGTCGGACGCCACGTCCGATCGCGGGACCGACGCCACCTATGGCGCTGCCGGCAGAGGTGGTGCGGGAGCTGTCGCTGGCACGCAGGGTGGCGCAGGCGCGAGCGGAGCGGGTGGTGACGCTGTTGCCGGAACCGGAGGTAGCGCGGGCGGTGGTGGTTCGGGCGGCTTGGCAGGAAAAGGGGGAGCGATGGCTGTCGGTGGAGTCGCCGGCGCCGGCGGAAACGGACCAGGTGGAGGTGCCGGCGGATTGGGCGGAAGCAGCGGTACTGGTGCGACCGCCGGCGGCGGCGCGGGCGCGGGCGGAACTGGTCAGGGCGGGGCGAGTGGGAGCGGCGGTGTCGGCGGTGCTCTCTCCGATCCTTGCATGCCGGCGGACGCGTCGTCGATCGAGGCCATCAGCGCCGGCACCACGCACACGTGCGTGCTCACGAACGCCGGCTCGGTCCGGTGCTGGGGTGAGAACGGTTTCGGCGAGCTCGGCGACGGCACGACCGTGTTGCGCTCGACGTTTGCCACCCCTGACGTGCTCGCGGGCGTCCAGCAGATTGCCCTCGGCGGCCCCGTGTCGTGCGCACTGACGACGGGGGGTGATGTTCGCTGTTGGGGGTCGAATAGCTACGGGACGCTCGGCGATGGAACGAAGGTCAACCAGCTCGTGCCGACGGCGACCGTGCTCTCCGGCGTCAAGGCCATCGCCACGGGCGGCTTTCACACGTGCGCGCTGATGGTGAGCGGCGGCGTGCGCTGCTGGGGCTACAACTCCGGCGGGCAGCTGGGCGACGGCACGACGACGGATCGCGCGACGCCCCCCACCGTCGACGTTGCGACGAACATGAAGGCGATCGCCGTTGGTGCCGACTTCACCTGTGGCTTGACCCAGGCGGGGGGCGTCCGATGTTGGGGACGCAACTACTATGGGCAGCTGGGTACGGGTGACACGACTGACCTGAAGGTGCCGCCGACCAAGGATGTGCTGACGAACATCCAGGCGATCGTGGCCGGCAGCTCTCACGCGTGCGCTCTGACGACGACGGGTGGCGTTGATTGCTGGGGGAACAACGACAGCGGCCAGCTCGGTGCCGGGTTCGTCACCGTACCGCAAACGACCGGCATCGTGCTGAGCGGCGTGCAAGCCATCACCGCAGGAGCGCAACACACCTGCGCGTTGATGACGAGCGGCGGCGTGCGTTGCTGGGGAAGCGCGCAGTATGGTCAGCTCGGCGATGGCACGCTGACCTCGCAAGCTCTGGCACCGGCGACCGACGTGCTGACCGGCGTCCGCGCGATCGCGGCCGGGCCCGGTGGCTTCCACACCTGTGCGCTGCTCACGTCCGGTGAGATCCGCTGCTGGGGCGCCGACACCGTCGGCCAGATCGGGGACGGCACCGCAGACGCGCGGCGCGACGTCATCTTCGGGATGAAGGCCGTCGACGCGGCCAACGGCAACACCTGCGCGATCACGCAAGCGGGGGGATTGCGCTGCTGGGGGGCCGCGACCGAGCCGCCGACCACCGATCTGATGACGGGCGTGGAACAGGTGAGCGTGGGGCACGGGCTGTTCACCTGCGTGGTCACGACCGCGGGCGGGGTGCGGTGCTGGGGCGACAATACTTACGGCCAGCTGGGCGACGGGACGACGACCGCCAGCAGCGGCCCTCCGGCGACCGACGTGCTCACCGGGGTCAAGTCCGTCGCGGCCGGAACGCGGCACACCTGCGCGCTGACGATCATGGGTGGTGTGCGCTGCTGGGGCGCCAACGATGGCGGGCAGCTGGGCGATGGCACGAAGGTCAATCGCTCGAGCCCTCCGAGCGCGGACGCGCTCACGGGCGTGCAGGCGATCGCCGCCGGTGGAGCGGCCACGTGCGCGCTGACGAACACGGGTGGCGTGCGCTGCTGGGGTTTCGGCCTGGATGGGACGGCCAGCGTGGTCGCGACGCCCCCGGCGGTCGACGCGATCCAGGGTGTCCGTTCCATCACGGTCGGCTCGGACTTCAGGTGCGCGCTGACGATCGCGGGTGGCGTGCGTTGCTGGGGGCTCGACGTCTACGGCGAGCTCGGCGACGGGGGCAAAATGCCGGTGCCCTCACCGCCGGCGACCGATATTCTCACCAACGTCGCCGAGGTCGCAGCCGGCTACCAGCACGCCTGCGCGGTTACCCAGACAGGCGGCATCCGCTGCTGGGGCCTGAACCAATACGGGCAGGTGGATCGGACCACCACGGGCTGGCTCCGCTCACCGCCGGCTACGGACTTGTTCACGGGAATGAAGGCGGTCACGGCCGCCAGCTCTCACTCTTGCGCGCTGTCGAACCTGGGCGGGGTCCGTTGCTGGGGCAGCCCCACCGGCGTGGGTTACCGGCGCTCGCCGACGACGGTCGTCGTTTGTCCTTGATGAGCTGGCGGTACACTAGGCGCTGCCCTCCGTCACGCGATAGTCTCGCGGAAATGCGGGGCGTATTTGCGAAGGTGCACTGGGGGATTCTCGGGGCGCTTCTGGCGTCTGCTGCCTGCTCGGGGGGAGGCGGGAGCCACATGGGCACCGCCGGTGCGGCAGGTTCGAGGATGGGCGGCAGGAACGGAAGCAACGGCGGAATGGCGGGTGGCACCGCCGCCGTCGGCGGAAGCGGCGGCGGTGGAATCGGTGGGCGCGCTGTCGGCGGAAGGGGCGGCGTAGCAGGCGGCGGCACCGCCGCCGGTGGAATCGACGGCACCGGCTTCGGCGGAATCGGCGCGGGCGGCGCCGGCGGGAGCGGCGCTGCATCTTGCCCGGGCGGGCTCGGGACCGCGGGCAGCGCCGGACCGGGCGGGGTGGGCGGCGGCGACCCGTTCGTCCTCGACCGGAATCAGTGTGCGGGCAACTGGCAGATCGCCTTCACGGCGCCAACCACGGGCTCGTCCGCGCCGTCGCGCGACCTCCTGCGCGCCAGCGGCGGTCGGATCTTCTTGGGCAACTACGTTTCAAACGGGAAATTGACGCTCGCGGCGCTCGCTCCCGGGGGAACGCCGAACGTCATTCACGAAGGCGGTCAAACCGGAATCTGGCTCGATGGCGGGAACCTCGTCTACTCGGAGAACGCCGCGCTCTTCACGATCCCTCAGAGCGGCGGCGCGCCCGATCCTGGGGTGGTGTACGCCACGAATCGCTACCAGCCGAGCGTTTTCAGTCGGGCGCTGGACGCGCACTTCGTCTATTGGTTCCAGCACGATCCGGTCGCGATCGGCGCACCCTACGAGCTGTGGCGATTGGCCCGCAACGGGGGCGTCGAGGAGCTGTTGTTCTCATTCACCGAGGCCGAAGTGCGCCAGAAGCCGATCAACGGGATTCAGGTACTCGGCGATGACGTGCTCGTCTCTGGAACGGACTCGATCTCCGGCACCCCCTTAGCCTGGTCCGTCTCGACGAAGACGAACCAGCGCAGCGCCCTGCCGGTCTTCCTGCCGAACCCGGGCGACCCCACCCTCACCTTGGGGGACACGACGTTGCTGGGGGCCTCGGATGACGGCGCGCTCCTGTGGACGCGGCCCTTCCAGACGTTGACGGACATGGGCAGCCAGCCCTACCGCTCGTTCATCTACGCGCTCGGATCTGTGTCCGGCGGCGCGCTCGTGCCGTTCGACCTGAAGCTTCCGCCGCGCGCGATCCCCCTGGCCGCGTGGCCGGCAGGGTCCGGCGCCTGGTACGTGGCGGCGACCGAAGAGCCGCAGACCGATCACGTGCTGGTGTCGGTGTGGTGGGTCGACGCGACGGGCCGCGCGTCACGGATCGGCTGCGACCCCGCCGATTGGTCCGACGCGACTGGCGCGGGCAGCCAGGACCACCGGGGCGGCATCATTTCGGCGGCGGACGTCACGCCGGCCGGGCTCACGTTCGCGATCACCTACCCGGCGAGTCCGTGGACGATCGTCACCGTCCCGAACCCAAACATCCCGCCGGTCTCCTCCGGCTGTTCGGACACCGACGCGTCCCCACGCGACGCCTCGGACGGCGGCGTGGATGGGCCACCGCCGGCGTGCGCCTCCGACCCAACCGTCGAGTGTCAACCGGGAGCGACCCAAACCCAGTCGTGCGGCTCCAGCGCCGGCGCCTGCAAGGCCGGGACACAATCGCGAACCTGTACCGAGAGCTGCCTCTGGCCCGCCTGGTCCAGCTGCGGCGGCGCCGGCTACGTCCCTCCCAGCGCCGAGGTCTGCGGCGACGGCGTCGACAACGACTGCAACGGCGGCGTGGACGACGGTTGCGCCTGCAAGCCGGTCGCGCCGGGGTCGACGCGCTCGTTCCCCGTCCCGGGCACCATCGTCAAGCTCGTGGCCCATCCCTCCGCCTGCCTCATGTTCGGTCTCAACGCGGCGCCGTCCTCCGAGATCGTTGTGTTCGACACTGCAATGAAGAAGGAGGTGACCCGGGTTGCGCTGGGGAGCGCGGCGGTCGACCTCGACCTCTCGCCGAACGGACAGCACCTGGTCGCGGGGTTCGCCGGGTCAAAGCAGGTGGCCGTCGTCGACCCGAGCACGTTTGCGCTGACCAACGTGCCGACGGCCGAGGGTGCCTGGGCCGTCGCGGTCGACAACGCCGGCATTGTCTACTACTGGGGTCGCCCATCCGATCTCCTGCACCGGATGGACCTCGCCGCGGGATCATCGAGCGACGTCAAGCTGGTGACGCCGTACAGCGCTGAGCCTCCGGCGCTCCAGCTTTCCGCGGACGGGGGCCTGCTCTACGCAGGGGGGCAGGGATCGACCTCGAGCGACATCTACAGCTTGAACGTCTCCGGCGGGGGCGCGCTGCAGGTGGGGGCCGGCAACTGGCTGGGGGTCGGTTCCGGGTTCTCGCTGCCGCCGCGCTACCTCTACCTCGGGCCGAGCGGCAAGAACGCGTATTACGACGGCTACCAGCTGGATGCGACCCAGCTCACGTTCGTGCGGGGGCCGAGCGGAATCGTCCTCGCCGAGGACGCCGCCGGCAGCGTGGCCGCGTCGACCGCCGGCATCATCGATGCCCGGCTGCTCACGCGCCTCTCCTCCTTCGCGGCGCCGGTCGCGGCGGCCGCGCTGACCGCTTCCGACCACGAGCTCTGGACGTTCGACAACAGTGCAGGCGTGATGACCTGCGCGAACCTGGCGGACCTCGTCGGGGGTAAGCCGCTCGGCGTCCGCGAGTCGGGGCCGGGACTCCTGGCGAACCACGGATTCGCCAAGCTCGTCGCCGACCCGAAGCGACCGCGCCTCTACGGGCTCGACACGCTGAAGCAGGTCGTCGTCGAGATCGATCCCGCCACCGGCGTCGCCTTGCGGCAGGTGCTCGTCGGATCGGGACCGACCGACCTCGATATCGACCCCACGGGGACGTTTCTCTATGTGGGTCACACCGGTACGCAAGGGCTGGCGCAGCTCGACGCCGAGAGCCTCACGTTCAAGCGGTTCATCCCCACGCGCTACGTCGACTTCGACGTCGCGCCTCTCGGTGTCGACCGCATCGCCGTCATCGATGCCTGGGAATCGACGACGCCGAGCCTCCTCGACGTCGCGACCGGGATGGTGCTCGACAGCAAGTACGAGGCCCGCTACGAGGGCCAGCTGGCGGCGACCTCTGATGGAAAGTCGCTTTTCGTCGCCGACAACCCCGGCGTCACGTCGCCGGTCATCGTCCGTTACGACGTGTCCGGGGGCATGCTCCAGCAGGTGAGCAAGAGCTCGACCCTCAACGCTGGCGCGAGCACGCCGACGCTACTCGCGACGCCCGACGGCACGAGCGTCTTCTACGCCGGACAGTGCTTGAACGGCGTCGATCTGACCCAGATCCGATATTCGCAGCCGGACCGAATCCTCTCGATCGCGCCCAACGGCCTCCTCGCCGCGTCGTCGTCGCACGTTTATCGCGTGTCCGACGGGACGCCGCTCGCTGCCGTTCCGGGGCCCTGCCCGGTCCAGGTATTTTCGCGCGACAGCGGCACGCTCTACTGCACGGATGCGGGATTCCTCACGAGCCTCGACGTGCGCGCGCTGAAGTAGGCGGCGGACGATCGAGTCACACAGGGCCAGGCGTGAATCACGTCCCCTGACAGATCCCCGGGCGGCACACCCCGGTGGGCGGGCCGGCGCTGTTCGTCGTGCACGTGTGTGCGCAGTCTATGGATGACGAGCACGGCTGGCCGTCCGACAGCGGGGTGGCGCACGTCGCGCCCGTGGCGCACGTCAATCCGACGGCGCACTCGCTGGAGCCGCAGGCGGCGCCTAGCGCGGCGCGCGGCTGGCAGCCCACAACTGGATTGACGCAAAACTGGTCGGGCGTGCACGACATAGGCGCGCATCCCGCGGGACGTTCGACGCACGTTCCCTCGCAGTCACCGCTCGCGCAGATGAAGTCGAGGTCTTCACAGGGGGCTCCCAGGGGCATCGCGCCGGGGAAGACGTCCCCGCACACGGCGAGCCGTCCGAACGTGGGGTCGAAGACCGCGGGGCACCCCTGCTGCAGATCGGCGAGGCACTTCTGACCGGCGGCCGAGTCGTACCGAATCAGGCCCATGGCGATGCTCTGCGCCACCTGACCCTGAAGTTTCGCCCGACCCATAGCGACGCAACTGGCCTCGTCGGTCCCCGTCGTGGCGAGCCTCACGTCGGCGGGGGCGCAGCACGCGAAGACGCGCTTGCACGCTGCGGACGTATAGGAGTCTATGAAGGTGTCCAACGAATCGCCGCCGCACGATAGCCCTGCCGCCGCGACGAGACTCGCCATAGCGACAGCCATTCGCGCCGAACGTCGCGTCCTCCAGCCTTCCCTATCGGCCACGCGTCATTGTACGGTTGAGCGTACGAGGTCACAAACATGCGCGCCTCATGGCGAGCGAGGTCCGGCGGAGACGGCCCGCTGCGGAACTGCGAACCATCGTCTTCTACCGGGGACGACGGGTTGGGCGCGAGAGAGTGTCAGGAATCGAACGGTCGTCTGGAGACGGCCGGCGCCGTGTCATGGATCCCGCGCCTGGTCCGGCGCGCGTTGGGACGGGCGTGAGCGGCAACTCAACTCGCCGCCGCGCGCTTTGCCCGCGGGAGCGGGGGCGTGGCGGCAAGACGGGGGCGCAGTCGAGGAGCGCCCGAGACAGGTTACATAGTCCCACATATCAGACATACGACCACCTTGCCCCGTTCGCCGATCCCGCGCTGAAATCACTTGCTCGCCAACCCTCCGTGTTAGAGGCCGGACAAGAAACCAGGTAGCAAGCGGCTGGGCTGACAAGCAGAGGTGGGCTAGCGGCCCGTAACGAGAGAGGACACGGATCTTTGTTAGACCCGCGAGATGCGCGCGTAATATGATCGTTCCATGGCAGGGGGCGACGGCCGGCCGGAACTGACCCGGCGGGAGCGCGAGGTGGTGATCGAGCTCTGTCGGCCCAGTGTCGCGCCGACAGCCCTGGCGTTCACCGAGCCGGCGACCGTGCGCGAGATCGCCGAGCGCCTGTTCGTGAGCGAGGCCGCCGTCAAGCAGCACCTGTTGCGGCTGTACGACAAGTTCGACATCGCCGAAGGCGTCGAGCAACGACGTCTTCGACTGGCGAACGAAGTCTTCTCTCGTGGCGTCCTGACGCCCGCCGACCTCGGGGCCGCGCCACCGCTGGCTCCCCCGGCCTGGCCCATGACCGTCCCGGGCGCCCATGGGCCAGCAGCCCCGAACGGGGCCACCGTCTCGATCGCCGCAGCGCGCGCATCGTTCGCGCGCCGCGCCTGGGCCGAGGCCTATGCGCAATTGCAGGCAATGAATACAGCCGGAGATCTGCGTACCGGTGACGATCTCGCAATGTTGGGGGACGCGGCGTTGTGGTGCGGAAAGATGCAAGAATCTACGGACGTCCGCCTGCGGGCGCATGCCGCCTACGTCGAGAGTGGGAACTCGGCGCGCGCGGCGCTGGTGGCGCTGGACCTGACGTTCAACTACGCCGTACGCATGAAGATGGCCGTCGCAGCGGGCTGGTTGGCCAAAGCACGACGGCACGTCGAGCCGCTGCCGGAAGGACGCGAACACGGACATGTCTTCATTTACGAAGCGATCTTGTGTCTGGGCCAGGGGCAGGCGGACGCGGCCTACGAGTTGGCCAGCGCCGGGCTAACCATAGGCCGACGATATGGCGACCGCGACGTGGAAGCTCTGGGCCTCGCCCTCCAGGGAGGCGCCTTGGCGCTGCAGGGCCAGCTGGACCCGGCGATGGCGCTGTTCGATGAGGCGATGGCCAGCGCCGCCGGGGGCGAGCTCGGGCCTGCGGCGACGGGGCTGGTCTATTGCCGGACGCTGTGCTCCTGCCTCGATCTGTTCCAGTACCGGCGCGCGTTCGAGTGGACCGAAGTGGTGCGGGAATGCCGAGAGACCGCCGAAAATGGCGGCTTCGGCGGGTGCCGAGCCCACCTGGCAACGGTCCTGGCCATTCGCGGGGAATCGGCGGCGGCCGAGGTGGAGGCGTTGGCCGCCGGCGCGGATGGCGAGAGCTTCGATCTGATGCACGTGGGAATGGCGTCGTACGCGCTGGGCGAGCTGCGGTTGCGTTCGGGCGACCTGGCGGGAGCGGAGGCTTCGTTCCGTCGCGCCCACGACATTGGCGGCGTGGCGGAGCCTGGTCTCTCGTTGTTGCTGCTGGCGCGCGGGGACACCGCGGGAGCACTGGCCGGCATTGGAACGGCGCTGGCAGAAACGATGGGTCTGCCCGTGCTGCGCGCGCGGTTGCTTCCGGCGCGCATCGAGATCGCGCTGGCAGCCGGACAGATCGACCTGGCGCGCGCTGCCGTGCGCGAGCTGCACGAGATCGCGGATATCGTGCGGATCCGGGCCGTGGAAGCGGCAGCCGCCCAGGGCCAGGGCGCTCTCTCGTTGGCGGAGGACGAACTGGACACTGCCATCACCCACCTCCGCAAGAGCTACCGATTGTGGATGGAGGTCGACGCCGCCTATCCGGTGGCGCGTGCCCGACTCGACTGCGGCCGCGCCCTGAAGAAGCGCGGCGATCGACAGGGCGCTCACCTCGAGCTGGAGTCGGCGCGCGCCGGCTTCGAACGAATCGGCGCCGGTCCTGACGCCGGACGCGCCCGTGCCCTGCTCGCGGGCTGATCGGTCCGGCCGGGTTCTGCGCCTCTCGCGCGGTCATTCGCCTCCGAGGACCCTTACCTCGGGGTAAGGGAAAAAGCGCCTCCTCGGCAGGAAAATGTCACCTCCAGGGCTATTCCGCGGTCCCACCCCGTCGAATAGGGTGCCTTCATCGCGGCGAGATTGAGCGCGAAGCTCATTCCTCGGTTCGCGGCACAAACGCTACGCGGGAGGATTCCGATGCCGAAGTTCCTGTTGAAGGTCGCCTACAATGCCGAGGGTACCAAGGGTCTGCTGAAGGAGGGGGGCAGCGCTCGACGCGCGACGGTCGCCGAGATGATCAGCGCCCAAGGCGGAAAGCTGGAGACGTTCCTCTACGCGCCCGGCGGAACCACCGTGTACGCCATCTCCGATCTGCCGGACAACGTGACCGCCACCGCGCTGACGCTGGTCATCCGCGCGAGCGGGCTCATGGATGTGCTCGAGTCCATTCCGCTCGTGTCTCCGGAGGAGATCGATCAAGCCGCCAGGAAGGTCATCAACTACCGGTCGCCTGGAAAGTAGTGGGAAGGAAGGACGGGCGCCATTGGGGCGCCCGTCGGCTCTCTCGTCGCCACGGTTTGCGGCGATCAGAGCCGTCAGCCGAGCCCGGCGGCCCGCGCGAGTAGAAATAGTCCGGTTCCGACGAAGACGGCGCCGGAGCCTCGTGCGACGCGCTCGCCGGCCGGGGCGACGCGCTCGACGGTGATTGCGGCCGCCACGACGACCATCGTGCGCAGGTCCATGACCCCGATGCAGAGGAGGATCGCCATAAGGTCGGCGCAGCAGCGGCTGCAGCGGGCGCCGAGGCGGAGGCCGTGTCGCCACGCCGTGCCGACATCGGCCGGCAACGTGCGGCCGCACCCCGGCACCTCCCGGCAGCAGGCGAGCTGGCGTGCTTTCCACGCGGTCAGCTGGAGGAGACCCGCGAGCAACACCACCGCGGCGACGGCGGATGGAACGGCACGCGCGAGCGACGGCTGCTGCATCTCGAGTGCCGCCAGCGCGACGCCGAGCGGAAAGGCGGCCATCCCGAGCAGCGTCCAGACGAAGAAGTAGCCGACGCCCACAGCGACGGTCAGACGGCCGAGTCGTGCCTCTGCGGCGCCGCCGACGGCTGCGCGGTAGCTCCGCAGCATCGGGAGCAGCGACGGCAGCATCATCGCCACCATCATCACCACCCACATGCCGAGGAACGAGGCCGCCGCGCCGGGCCACGTCTGTCCGGGCATCCGCATCCACGCCATCGACATCGTCCAGCCGCCGGGCATCGGCATTCCGGCCATTGCCGAGCCTGACATCGACGCGCACCAACCGATCGTTCCCGCCACGCTGCCGGCGAACAGCAGCGTCGAGACGCCCCGGAAGGCTGGCCGCTCAGCGCTTGTCGTACTCGTCATGACGGCGCCACCAGAGTCCCGTCTCGTTGCGTCCCTTGGGTGCGCGGTCGAGCCACTGGTACATGCCCCAGAGCCCGTCCAGCCCACGCGCGTAGGCAGAGTAGGTGTGGTAGACGGCGCCGTCCTCGAGCACGAACGCGCTCATCCCCGGCCGCTCGCGGAAGAACGTCGGCCAGTCGGTGCCGACGCCCGCGGCGATCGCGGAGCCGATCACTCCCCCGCCCGACTCCGCCACCGCCTTCTCGTCTTGCGGTGTGAAGTTGTACTCCCCCACGCGCGATCGCTGCTGCTCCTCGGTGATCCCCACCCCGAAGTCGTAGTTGAAGTCGCCTCCGAACGACGACGCCCAGGGGAAGCTCCAGCCCATGCGCCGCTTGTAGGCCTGTACCTTTGCGAGCGGCGCGCGTGACACCGCGGTCAGCATGACGTCGTGGTTCGCGAGGTGGACGGCGAAGCCGTTGAATCCGTCGGCGATCGCCGAGCACGACGGGCAACCAGCCTTGTAGTCCGGCCCCAGCATGAAGTGGTAGACGAGGAGCTGGGAGCGCCCCTGAAAGAGGTCCGCCAGCGACGCGCTCCCCGCGTCGGTGTCGAATCGGTACTCCTTGTCGACCCGCACCCAGGGAAGCTCCCGCCGTCGGCGCGCCAGCTCGTCGCTCTTCCGGGTCAGCTCCTTCTCCGCCTCGAGCAGCTCGACCCGCGCCGCGCGCCACTCCGCCCGTGTCCCCTTGAGGTGCTTAGGTTCGTTCGTTGGCGTCGTTGACATCTTGCGCTCCTTCGTCCGTTTCCGTCCGACCACCTAGGAATATCTCCTTCGCGCCGACGAACGGCAAGATTGAGCTCGCAATGCACTGCCGGGGGCCGGCCGCCTCGTCGACCTCAGCACCTGCGCTCTCAGAGCCGCGCCGTCTCAACAAAACGCCGATCCGGCCGCCGGGACACGTCGAATCGGTTCAGGAAATCGTGCAGCCGTCGCGGGTGCATCGGTGAGGTGCTCGACGCGGCGGCGCCGGCCGAATCGACGCACGCCTGAAACGCGCCCCGGGGCTGGTAGTATCCGGAAAAGACGGGAGCTCACGATGAGAACGGTTGCAGCGGCAGTGTTCGTGTTGGGACTCTGGGGCCTTGCGGCCGGTTGCGGCGGCACGACCGCGACGGGCGGCGCCGGCGGCGTCGGCGCCGCGGGGAAGGGCGGGGCGTCGGGGTCGGCTGGGGCGGGTGGCTCCGGCACCGGCGGCGGCGCGACGGGCACGATGGCGATCACCCGGTGCGACATCGACATGCCGGCGACGCAGGACATCCCCGAATACAAGGAGTGCATCGAGTACGCTGCGGGGTACACGGCCAGCGCGGACAAAGGATGCGCCATCTTGAAAGGGACGTATTCGACGGGCCCGTGCGATCTCACGGGCTCCGTCGGCGGCTGCAAGCAGGTCATCGGCGCCGGGACGATGACGAGCTATTACTACATGTCGCCGGTGCTCGACGCCCTGGGCGTCATGAACCAGTGCCTGGCCGACGGCAACGCGACCTACGTCGCCGCGCCCTGACGCCCGCTCGAAAGATCACGCGCAAGAGTTTGGACCTTTCCGCACGACGCCGTCACTGCCCCCCGATGATGGACCGTCGATCCGATTTCGCCCGCGTCATGGCGATGATGCCTCGCGCGACGGCAGCGCTGGCGCTCGCAGCGATCGTCGCATCGTGCGCGGTCGGCTGTTCGAGGGGGGACGCCGGGCCTCTCGCGACGGGCTCTGGCGGAGCAGGCGACGGCTCGGTCGGGATCGGCGAATGCCAGGCGTGTGGACCGGGTCTCGTCTGCGAGCGCGGCGGGACTCCGAGCTGCGCCGACCCGCTCTGGGCCGAGTGGCCCATGTCGAACGCGCTGACGGACGTGGCGGCCGGGGCTCCGAACCCGGAGAACTACACGGACAACTCCGACGGCACCGTGACCGACAATGTGACCTCGCTCGTATGGCAGCAGTCGGTGCCCGCCGAGACGGTCACTCAGGCGGAGGCGCTCGCCTATTGCGCGAGCTCGAGCTTGGCCGGACACGTCGACTGGCGCCTTCCGTCCTACGTCGAGCTGTTCTCGATCGTCGACCCGAGCACGTTCAATCCGAGCATCAATGGCTCGGTGTTCCCGTCCACACCCGCGGATTATTCGTGGACGTCGACCCTGCACGCTGGGAGCTCCGACTATGCGTGGGCTGTCGACTTCACCAGCGGCGACCCCTTGAGCATCGTGGTGTCCTCGACGAAGTACGTTCGCTGCGTGCGTTGAGTCTCGAGATGCGCCACCTGAGGCTCAGCCAGACGACGATAGGGCGCTCATTCACGCGGCGCCGTCGTGCCGGTCTCGCGAGCGTCGTGGTCGTCGTCGGTGGTCTGGCGATTGCGGCCGCAGGCAGCGCCGTCGCGCCCACCGGTCGTTACACGATCGACCACGGCGCGGTCACCGACGTGAAGACGAAGCTCACCTGGCAGCAGGCGATCTCGTCGACGATCTACACACAGGCCGACGCGGCCACCGCCTGCGCGACCCTGAGCCTGAACGGGGGAGGCTGGCGCCTGCCGACAGTCAAGGAGCTCGTCACACTGGTGGACGTCTCCGTGGCCTCCGGGCCGACCATTGACTCAACCGCGTTTCCAGATACGCCGAGTGGCCCTTTCTGGTCCGCGACACCGTCGGCCGAGGTCGCGGGCGACGCGTGGGCGGTCTACTTCTCCGGTGGCAACGCCTACAGGGACGAGATCTCGAACTCGGACTACGTTCGCTGCGTGCGGTGATCGAGAGGAGCAGAAGGCAATCTTCAGGAGACAGGTGGCGAATCCGCGACCTCGCTCACCCATGGTCGAGGGTCCGCGAAAAGTACGGCGCGATACCCTGGCCACGGGGTAGGCTTCCGCGCGCTCGCTCCCTTGCGCGCAACCTGCGGAAAGCGAGGATCTTCAATGTCGATGGAAGGCAAGTACGCTTCGGTCCTGGCGCTCATCGTTGCAGGGTGGTCCGCCGAGGCTTGCACCAGCACGAGCAAGTCCAGCGTCGGTGGGACGGGCGGTGGTGGTCGAGCCGGCAGCCCGGGTACCTTGGCCACGGGCGGTGCCGCCGAAACCGGCGGCAGCGTCAGCAGCGGCGGGCAGACGAGCGTGGGCGGCGCGAGCGGAGGAAGCGCGGGGACCGGCGCGACCACGACGACGACGACGATGGCCGGTGGTTCAACCGGCGCAGGCGGTGGAGAGCCCAGCGCTGGGACAGCCGGCGGCGGAACCCCCAGCGCTGGGGCTACGGGCGGCTCCGTCAGCGACGGCGGTGCCCGCCAAGACGCTGGCGTGGTCTCAGAAACGGGCGGCGCCACCGGCAATGGTGGCGCACGTCCGGATGCCAGCGTGGACAGCGCCACCGGCGAATCCGACGCCAGCACGGGTACGGGCGCCGGGGGAAAGACCGGTGCGGCGCAGACGATCAAGAACATCAACTACGCGGGCACCTCATCCGCATCGCAGACGCTCGATCTGCTTCTGCCCGCCAATGCGCGGTTGCCTCTGCCGCTGGTCGTCCGGATCCACGGCGGCGGGTTCAGCAGCGGCGACAAGTCGGGTGAGGAGTCGGGCACGACGGCGAGCGCGATTCTGGCCAAGGGGTACGCCCTGGCCGGCGTGAACTACCGCCTGTCGGGCCAAGCGCTCTTCCCCGCCGGAGCTCAAGACATCAAGGCTTCCGTGCGCTGGTTGCGCGCTCACGCCGCCCAATACGGATTGGACACCGACCGCTTTGCCTGCTGGGGCGAATCGGCGGGCGGCTACATGGTCGCGATGCTCGGGGTAACCGGGGATCAAGCCACCGTCTTCGACGACGACTCCTTGGGCAACCCAGGGGTCTCGAGCGCCGTCGCCGCCGTGGTGGATTGGTATGGCCCGACGGATCTCGCGATGATGGACAGCCAGCAGATGGCCAGCCCTCCCGCCAGTTGCCCGACCAGTTGGTTGCAGCACACGCCGGCGACATCTCCCGAGGGTCAATGGCTGGGCGGCGCGCTCAATAACGCCGCGGTTGCCGCGAAGCTCGCACAGGCAAACCTGGTCGGGTACGTCGCGACGGCCAGGACGCTGCCGCTCTTCATCATCGCCCATGGCAACGACGACTGTAACGTGCCGTGGGCGCAATCCCAGGAGCTGAAGGACGCGCTGGCAAAGGTGGGGAACACGGCCAACCTGACCGTCATCCCGGGTTACTCGCACGGCGACGGCCGGTTCGAGACCACGCAGACCGCGCCAGACCTGACCTTGCTCGCCGCGCATTTCGGACGCTGACAGCGCGCTTGGTGGCAGATTCGCTGCAGCCCACGCCGCTGGGTGCGGCTCGTCGAGCACAAGACGATCGGCCGCCAGATCGGGAATAGATCTCTCCTCGCTCGTTCAGTCCTGCATGAATGGATCATCTCGCCCGGGGGCGGCCCGATCCTTGGCCCTGGCCTTTCTCCTCTCGGTAGGTCTCGAAGGCCGAGCGCGAGCCACCCCACCCTGTGCCGCCACCGCGACCTGCATCGACGTGACCGGCAGCGGGAACGCGTCTCCGACCGGGCTGTTCGTCGCCTCCTGCGCCGGGAGATTTCCGGATTTCATCGTGCGCAAGGACTCGCTGCCCGCGGGGTACGCCGGTCCGGTGTTCAAGCTCTCGCAGGACTACCCCACGAAGGCGCCACCGGCGGAGGCGGCGCCCTGGGCGACGATCAATTTCAAGACAAACGCAACCGGCTACCTGGTCGCGCTGCGCGAGTATGCGTTCGACGGAATGATCGGGGCGGACTTTCGTCCGGAGAACAACACCGTCCGGAAATGGTTCAACGTCCCTTACCTGACCTATGGCGGCAACGCACGGGAGGCGGTGCACGGTCTGACCTCGGAGCGGATTCTCAATCCGCCCGAGCTCGGCCTCACGAAGCCGGCACACAACTTCGCCATCGGCTTCTACAATGCGCCCGGGGGCTATGCGCTCGGAAAGATCTGGAAGGACCCGCGGAAGCCAAGCCCTGCAGCCGCGAAGTTCGCGAACGGCACGATGGTATTCAAGATTCTCTTCACGGACGCGGACGCAGCAAACTTTCCGGCCGGCAAGAACATCACCGCCGGCGCGCCCGCGTGGACGATCGGCGTGAAGGGGGCCCTTCAAACCGTGCGGCTCTTGCAGATGGACGTTGCCGTGCGTGACCCCCGCTCTGCCACCGGATGGGTGTACGGGACGTTTGCCTACGACGCGGCGGCGACGGGCCCGGACGCCTGGCACAAGATGCAGCCGGTCGGCCTCATGTTCGGCGACGACCCAAAGTACACGGCGGCCGATCAAGCCGCGAACAAGCCGCTCAAGGAGACGATTGTCAGCCCGTCGGCGCCGGCCTACGCGCTCGCGCACCTCGGCGCGCAAGGGCGAATGAACGGACCAGTGGACAATCCAGTGTCGTCGTGCATCAGCTGTCACTCCACGGCGGAATACCCCATCGAGAACATTGCCAACATTCTGCCCTTCGGCTCGTGCAACACCGACGCCAAACGCCTGCTTTGGTTTCGCGATCTCAAGCCGAGCCAGTCGTTTGGCGCCGTCGACAAGACCTCGTGCACCCTCACCATGGGCCCGCCGGGGCTGAAGCCGCTCGGCACGTCCCTGCAGGTACTGGTGGCCCTCCACCAGCAGCTCGACAACAGCGGCACCAACCCGTGCCTGCCCCCAATCCCGGCTGTCCACAATGCGCTCGCGCGCGCGCCGGCCGGGGACGAGATTGTGGACCGCCAACCGATCAACCGATAACCAAATGGCGGTTCGCCGACGGCCTTTCCGACACGACGGCGGGTCGCGGGGGATGGTCGGATGCCTCTTGCAGCACCGGAGCGGCTTGTCGGCGCGGTCGCCTGAGCTCGGCGAGGCGTTCGAGACCTATCTGTCTCACGAGCTCTCGACCTGGATCGACTAAACCAGCCCGTGCCGCTCGCCTACTGGCGTTCGACGTCCAACTTCGAGGTCGACTTCGTGCTCGGCGGTAGACCGCCGTCGAGGTGAAAGGCAAGAGCCTCGTCGCGGAGCGCGATCTGCGGGGCTGCGGGCCCTTCGTGAGCAGGGACTGCTCAAGCACCACGTGATGGTTTGCCTCGAGTCACGGCCCCGGCGCGTCGACGGCATCGAGATCCTTCCTGGAAGGACTGAGCCGGCGGCACGATGCCGAGGCCTGGCGTCCGGCGGGATCGCGGTGCAAGATGAGTCGCCATGAGCCTGAAGGACAGGAGCTGCAAACCTTGCAAGAAGGGCGCGCCTCCACTGGGTGAGCCCGAGATCGCGCTGCTGGCCCCCGAGGTCAGGGACTGGACCGTCAGCGCCCCGGACCCCGCGAAGCCGCGCCGGCTCGACCGACGTTTCGAGTTCAAGAATTTCCTGGGATCCATGGCGTTCTTGAATCTCGTGGCCGGCCTGGCCGAGGCCGAGCAGCACCATCCAGACCTCTGCGTTCACTACAACCGCGTCGACGTGTCACTGTCCACGCACGACGTGAACGGCCTCTCCGAGAACGACTTCATCCTGGCCGCCAAGATCGACGCCGCGATCGCTTGAATGACAGGCGGCCTCGCGCCGCCAACGGTCCGAACGCCGCAGGCGCCACCGCTCCCGGACACCGGGAGCCGCGGGGCCAATCCGCCGTTTCTCAAGTCACCCGAGATTGTCGAAGTGGGCGGCGCTTGCCAGCTGATCGTGTGCTCCGACGGCGCGACGGAGGCGGAGGCGCCCGACGGCATACCGTTCGGGAACGACGGGTTGCTGAGGACGCTGCGCGATGCGCCCGCGGGCGAGCGCCTGGCGCGATTGAAGCAAGATCTCGCACTCCATTGCGGCGGTCGCTCCGCCCTCGATGACATCTCGGTGCTTATCGTCGACTGCGCCGGGGCTGCGCTCGAACCGACCCGCTAGTTTTCGTGGTAGCTTCGGTTCCTGCTTCGGGCGCGGGTTCGCCAGCAGGGACGGTGCCCGTGTTGCCCGCACGCAAACGAGAACGGGAGCTCGGATGACCTTTGCAATCAGGCGGAGCCTTTCTCCGGCGCTTGTCGGTTTGTTGCTGGTGACGGGGTGTTCCCCGAATAACTCGGGGGGCCGAGTCTCGGGGACGGGTGGGGGCAACTCCTCGGGCACCGGAGGCACGACCTCAGGTACCGGCGGGGGCGGCCCCGCGGGCACGGGGGGAGGGGCTCCCGGGACCGGGGGCAGTCACTCGCCCGGAACGGGAGGCGCCGTCCCGGGCAGCGGCGGTGCTGGCCCGGCGGGCACCGGGGGCGCCGCCAGCGGAAGCGGTGGGGCTTCCGGGGGCACCGGAGGTTCGCCTGCAGGGACAGGCGGAAACGCCACCGTTGGTAGTGGCGGGGCGGGGACGGGAGGTACGCCAGGGGGAGGTGGGGGGCAGACGACTGGTGGCGGTGGAAGCAGCACGAACGGCGGCGCCACCGGCAATGGCGGCGCCAACGGCAACGGGGGCGCCGTCGGGGGATCACACGGGGCGGGCACGGGCGGCACCCCGGTCGCGTGTCAGGCTCCCATCCCCGTGACCACGGGCGCCGCGGTCACCGTCACGGTGGACCTCGCCGGCGCCGCGACGACGAAGGTCAGCCCCGATCTGATGGGCATCCACACCGCCGTCTACGATGGTCTGTTGACCACCTCCACCACCACGGAGCAGCTGTTGCGGGCGGCCGGCGTCACGTCGCTGCGCTACCCCGGCGGATCGTACGCGGATCTGTATCACTGGGAGAGCCACACGGCGACGGACACACCGGCGGCAGGCGCGGGCAGCAACACGATCTACGTGGCCCCGGAGGCGAACTTCGGCCAGTTCGTGCTGCTGCTCGGACGTCTCGGCGCGAATGCCCTGATCACGGTGAACTACGGAATGAACTCGGGGACCAAGGGGCCGGGGAGCCCCAAGGAAGCGGCCGCGTGGGTGGCGTATGCCAACGGGAGCCCGGGCGATACGACGTCGATCGGCGCCGACAACTCGGTGCCGCCCGTGGACTTCGGCACCGTCGGGTACTGGGCCGGTCTGCGCGCTGCCGCTCCGCTGCCCGTCGACGACGGGAAGAACTTTCTGCGCATCAATCATCCCGCGCCGGTCGGGATCAAGTACTGGGAGCTGGGAAACGAGCTGTACGGAAACGGCTACTTCAACGGCAGCGCAACCAGCGCCGGCTGGGAGGCCGACCTGCACGCCCCCTACAACGGGACGAACGGCACGGCCCGCAAGAACAACGCGAACCTGGCGCCGTCGGTCTACGGTACCGCAGCGGCCGAATTTGCCACGGCGATGAAGGCGGTCGACAGCACGATCCAGTTCGGGCGAGTCGTCAACTGGCCCGACTCGGCCTATGCCGGGTTCGACGCGGGTGCCCTGAACGGCGCGTGCGCCGGCATGGACTTCGCCGCCGTCCACTGGTACCCGGGCACGACCCTCGCCAGCCTGCTGACGTTGCCGGGGACGGATATCCCGACGATGTTCTCGGATCTGCACGCCCTGATGATGACCGCGTGCGGTGCCCGTGGCGCCACCATGCCGATCGCGGTGACCGAATGGGGGCCGAACACGCTGTACGGAACGGCGGCCATCATCGGTCAGACCTGGCACCCCACCACGGGCACCCCGAGCCAGCTCCAGATCGGCGGCTTGTTCGCGGCGGAGTCCTACGCCACCTTCATGGAGCAGAGCGCGCTGGCGGTCCACTGGGCCCAGCTTCACGACAACCAGTACCTGCTGGCGACCCCCGTCCAGGACACGCCGGGGTTCGCTTACAAGGGTCAGCTCATCGCCCACTATCTGGCCGCCGGCGGCGACAGCATGCTTCCCCGGCCGACGTCGTCGAGCACGACGCTGGTCGCCCACGCCGCTCACCACGTCGACGGCGGGTTCAGCGTGATGTTGACCAACATCAGCCCAAGCGCGGCGGCGAATGTGACGTTGAACGTCACCGGGGGCGCGCTCGGCTGCGCGGGCACCGTGTATTCGTTCGTTCCCGCGGCCAGCAACAACAACGACGGCCCGGTCAGCGCTGGCGCCCCGATCTTCTCGTCGACGACCGGTACCTCCGTGCCCGTGGCGGTGCCCGCCTACTCCGTGGTGGTGGTCTCCTTCCCACCCAAGTAGGGGCTTGCCCTGAACAGCCGCGCCGAGCTTCAGGCCTTGAGCGCGGCCAGCTCGCCGGCCTTGCCCGTGGGGGCGCTGCCGAAGTTCGACATCGGGACGCCCATCGCGTTCGCCAGGGTCGTGCAGAGCTGGTTCGTCGGCGCGTCGGTGTCGTTGGCGGTCCCCGTCCCGGTCGTCACCTTCAGATACTGCCCCTGCTTGAAGTAGCCCTGGCAGCCCCCGATCAGCATCAGCGGCAGATCCATCCAGCTGTGCGCGAGGCCGTCGCTGAGATCGTTCATGTAGACCACCACGCTGTTGTCCAGCATGGTGCCGCCCGGCTCGACGTAGGCGGACATCCGATCGAGCAGCGCCTTCAGCTGCGTCGCGTACCACTGGTCGATGTTGAACAGCGCCGACTTCCATTGATCCATCGGCAGCGTGTTCATCGTCCCGCCGTCGGTGGTGGAACCGTGCGACAGCTTGTGGTGGTTGTACATGGAGTTGAGGTCGGGCGGCACCCAGCTGAAGATCGGGCCCGCCGCCCCCGAGCCCCACTGCATCGTCGCCACGCGGTTGTGATCGCACGCGAGCGACAGGGCGAGGACATCGATCATCATCCCGCCGATGGTCTGGTACTGGCTATCGAGCGTGACGGTGGTGGGATCGATGGCCATGATCTGGCTCGTGCGCGTGGCGTCCATGCCGCACGCCGGGAGGCCCGCGGCGCCCATCGTCGTCTCGACGTCGCGGATGGACGTGTAGTGCAGGTCGAGCTTGGTGCGGTCTTGCGCGCTCAGCGCCGGGTTGGCCTTCAGCGCGTCGAAGTCGACCTTGACCAGATCGAGCACGCTCTTGCGCCTGGCCGCCGCCAGGTCGACCATCGCGCCCGCGGCCGGCGCTCCGGACGTGGTCCAGTCCTTGAAGGCCTTCCAGGGATCTTGGAACGGGCTCGCCTGCTGGCCCGCCGCGACGTACGAGATGCAACCGAGGACGTCCTTGCTGCGGTAACCGATCATCGTGTTGAAGGCGCCCTGTCCGCCGGGGTTCACCGCCTGGGCGATGACCTGGTCAATCGAGACCCCCGTCGCGTAACGTTCGGTCGTGTCGGCGAGCGGCGCTGCCGTGAGCTTGCAGCCGACCCCGCGCGCGTGGTCGTCACCGCCGCCCGGATCGCGCATGTAGCCCCGCGGGACCTGGTGCATCCCACGCGGCAGCAGGATGCGCGTGGCGTACGACGACAGCGGCTCGAGCCCGGTCCCGGTGAACGAGTCCGCGGTCAAGGGGCCGTAAGCCGTCGTCGGAAACCACTTGTCCATGTTGACGCCGTTGGAGTTGAAGAAGACCACCAGGCGCTTCGGCGTCGCGGCCGCCTGTGCGACCGCCTTGCGCGGCGCGAAGGTCTCGAGGAACGGCAGGCCCACGGTCACGCCGCCGAGACCCCGCAGGAATTGCCGGCGCTTCATCGTCGTCGTCGCCCTGGTCTTCATCTCAGTTGCCTCCGGGGGCGCGGTAGAGAAAGGCGCGGGTGCGGGTCAGGTCCACCATCAGATCGGTGACCTTGTAGTCGTCGCTGGCCAGGTTGCCGCCGACGACGGCGATCGCGCAGGTGTCACCGGCGCTCTCGGGGCGCCCGAACGCGTAGCGAACCCAGGTCTTGGCGTAGCACGCCGCCGCCTCGGGCGACGCGGCGATCAGCGCCGACTCCTCGATGGCGTTGCTGAAGGCGCCGCGACCGGCCGCGGCCTCGGTGGTCCCGGCCAGGGTGCCGGTCGCGTCGATCGGGAACCCGTTCTCGGTCGTTCGGTAGCCGCCGACAGCGTCGTAGTTCTCGAACCCGAAACCGACGGGATTGATGATGGCATGGTGGCAACCGCTGCACGCGTCGGGCGCCGTGTGCATGTCGACCTCTTGCCGCGTGGTCTGCGTCGCGCCGAGCGGCGGAAGCTGGGGAACGTTCGGCGGCGGATCGGGGATGGTCCCGCACAGCACCCGTCGTTGCACGAAGACCCCACGATGGATGGGCGAGCTGCGGTTGCTGTAGGCATTGGAGGCGAGGAACCCGAGCTGCGTCAGCAGCCCCGCCCGCTGGCTGGGATCGAGGTCGATCCGTTGCAGCGTCGCGCCGAAGCTGCCGGTGAGGCCGTAGATCGGCGCGGTGGTCTGGTTCACGTAGGTGAACGGGGCCGTCATCAGCGAAGGGAATCCCTTCCCCAGCGAGAACACCACGTCGTCGACGAACTTCTCGGTCTCGCCGGCCAGGGTCGGCGCCAGGTCGGGCGTCACGGTCGGATACGCCGTGGGGTCCTTGGTCAGCTTGTTCGCGTAGATGTCCATGTTCAGCCACTGGTGGTGAAAGTCGCGGACGGTCTCGTGTGCGGGCGTCGTCGCGACGAGGCGCCGCGCCTCGGCCGCCACGTCGTCGGCGCTGGCCAGTTGCCCGGCGTCTGCCTTCGCTGACAGCATGTCGTCGGGGGGGCCGTTCTGAATGAAGTAAGACAGCCGGCTCGCCCGTTCGTACGCGTCGAGCACGACGAGACCGCCCGTTTGTTGCGTCCCGAGCTCGGTGCGGTACAGGAACTTTGGCGACTGCAGGAACGCCTCGAGCGTGATCTGTACGCCCTTTTGAAATGCGCTGCCCGCGCCGTCGACGAGGGCCGCGCCCTGACTGAACAGGGTCATCATCGCGGTCTTCTCGGCGTCGGTCAGGGGACGGCGATACAGCCGTCGCCCGAAGGACGCGACGTACGCCGTGGCGCACGCATTGCCGGTGGACGCATCGCAACCCACCACCTTCTGCAGCGCCGCCGGCGACGCGACCACCTGGGCGGCGATCGCTTCGGCGGCCGCGCGATAGGCCTTGCCGAGCGCGTCGCCCACCTCGAGATCCATGCCGCGATCGAACCCCGCCTGGTTCTGATCGGCCGGGAAATCCGCGGACGGCTTCAGGTCGAGGCCTGTCAGCGTGCTGACCGTGTTGTCGTATTGCGCGTGCGTCAACCGAAACAGGCGCGTCGTCGCGGGCAAATCACCAGGGACACAGCTCGACGTGGCCGGGCCGGTGCCGCCGCCGCCGAGGCCGCCGGGTGTGCCTCCCGCGCTGCCACTGCCGGGCTGGTCGATGATGCCGGGATCGACGGGACCGGCGCCGCCGCTGCCGCTGCCGCTGTTTTTGGGGGGACCGCCGCCACCGCCCGAGCCCACACCGCCGCTGGAGGTGACGGCGCCCGTGCATCCCAGGGCGAGGGTGAAGCAGAGGCCAACCCCTCGCGCGGCAAGAATCGTCGCAGTCCTCTTCATCGGCGCGGACCTCCTGCCGTCACGGGAATGGTGTCGCTTTTCAGTGTACAGGCTCCAGGGTCAGGCCCAAAGGACCAGGCCCCCGTTTTCTCGGAGGCCAGATCGACTCGTCTGACCGGCCGGGAAACTTGATTCGACCCGGCGGGCTGCTCCTCGGAAGACCGCAGCCCGTCGCGCTACGGATCGTCCAGAACCATGAACGCGAACAAGGAATACCCGCCTTGATTGCCCCGTTGCGTGCCGTTCATTCGCACGTACCGCGCGGTGGTCTTGGCGAAGGTCACGTCGGTGACGGAGTAGGACGCGCCGGTGGTCGTGGCGTACACGTCGGTCCAGGTGGTCGCGTCGCCCGAGACCTGGAGCTTGAACGACTTGCCATAGTTCGAGTACCACTTGAGGATCACGCGATCGACCTCCTTCGCGGCCCCGAGGTCGACCATGAGCGTTTGCGGGTCGCTGGCCGCGCTCTCCCAGCGGAAGTTCGTGTAGTTCTGATAGGTGGTGGCGGTGGTGACGTTCGCGGCCACGTTCGCGCCGTTCGTCGAAGAGGCCGTGGCCGGCTTGCCGAGCGCCAGGTCGCGCGTGCGATCGAAGGCCCGCCAGGCTCCGGACGCGACGTTCAAGTCCCAGTCCTGGTAGTAGTCCATCGTCGGTGCACCGGTGGCGCCGAAGGTCATGGGCAACCACAGGTAGTCGCCCTGGAAGCCGCCTGTCGGAATCCACCGGTCGGCGTCCATCATGTAGACCGTCCCCTGCGTCCCGGTGAACGGGTAGACGAAATCACACTGGGTTGCGTAGGTCGTCGCCGAGCCGGGCGTGACGAGCAAGGTCGCCGCCGACCACGGTCCGGCCAGGGCCGTCGCCGTGTAATACCGGGTGGGCGACGGTTGAATGCCATTCGTCTCCGACACACCGTAGTAGTAGGTGCCGTTGCGCTTGAAGATGTGGGGCGCTTCGCGGCTGGGGACGTTGAACAGGTACATGCGCGTGTCCAGCGTCAAGTAGTCGGCCGACATTCTATAGATGCCGTGTTGCCGGTTGGGGCCGACCTGATCCCAGACGTAGGCCAGATACGCCTGCCCGTCGTCGTCCTTGAACATCGACATGTCTCCGATTTTTGCGCCGTCGACCAGGGTCTGGCTCACGAACGTGTAGGGCCCCTCCGGAGCCGTCGCGGTCGCGATGCCCAGAAAGGCCGCGTCGCCGTTGTATTTCAGGAACATGACGTACTTCTTCGTGGTGTCGTTGTAGAGCACGTCCATTCTGTTGGCGCTCTGGGCCAGGTGAACGGCGACGCCCTTGTAGGTCCAGTGGACCAGGTCGGTCGATGCGTAGCATGTCTGATCGATGGCACCCGGCTGGCTGCCGAACCAGTAGTAGCTCCCGTTGAACTGACGGAGGGCCCCGCTGCGAACCTGAATCAGCGCTCCCGTGTCGTCGTACCAGAAGAAGTCGTTGTGAATGGTCACCCAACCTGCCGCCGGCACCGATCCGCCGCCGCCTCCGTTGCCGCCGGTGCTGGTCGCGCCCGCGACACCGCCGAGTCCGCTGGCGCCAGCCGCCGCGCCCGCGCCGCCGCCGGCCGTCGCGCCCGCGCCGCCTCCGCGACCTCCGGGGCTTTGCCCGCCGCCGCTGCTCGCCCCGCCCGCGCCCCCGGAGGCATGGCTTCCCCCCGCGGCACCGCCACCGGTGCCGGCGTTGCCGCCCGTGCCGGTGGAACCTCCCGTGTTGGCGGCGCCCCCGGTGCTCGTGTTTCCCCCCGTGCTGGAACCACCGGAGCTGGTGTTTCCCCCCGTGCCGCTCGAGCCGCCTGTGGGCGCTCCGCCCGTCGAGGTGGCGCTTCCGCCCGTGCCGTTGCCCCCCGAGCTGGTCGTCCCGCCGGTGCTCGTGCCGCCCGTCGCTTCGGCTCCTCCGGAAGCGGTGCCGCCGGTCGACGATCCGCCACAGCCGATTGCCGCATGAAGTAGCCGTCCTTTCTCTGGCCGCGGGCTTCGAGGCTGAGGGGTTAGTGTCGACGACGGACCGGTTTCGTCGGAGTTTTCATCCTCGGCGTCGGTGCCGGTGTGATAACGTCCCCTCGGTTCTCGGCGGGAGGAGTCTTACGAGGGAGGCGACGGGGCGGCATGATTTTCGTGTTGTTGGGCTCGGGATGGGCGAAGCGAGGCGGTGCGGTGGTCGTGTGCGGTCTCGTGGCGGGGCTCGCTGGGTGCCGTTACGATTACGGCTCGCTAGGTGGCTACCAGAGTGACGCGTCCATCGCGGTGGCGATCGGTACGGGAGGAACGGGGCTCAGCCCGGCCCCCGGGGGCGGGGGTATCGGCGGCGGAAACGGCGGGACCCGCGGAAATGGCGGGAGTTTTCCCGCGCCATCGCCCGGCAGCGGAGGCGCCGGCACGGGGACCGGGGGTGTCGCCGCGACTGGAGAGACCGGCGGTGGTGTCGCGGGCGCCGGAACCGCCGGTGTCCCCGGCGGCAGCGGCGCGGGCGGAGAAGGGGACGACACGGGGCGCGGCGATGGCACGGGCGGTGTCGGCAGCGGCGGCGCCGCGACGGGAGATGTCGGGGGCGGCGGCGTGGCAACGGGCGGTGCCGGCGCGGCGGTCGTCGGTGGTGCGGGTGGCGGCGGCGCTGGCGGCCAGAGTGGCGGCGGCAGCGTGGGTGGAAGAGGCGGGGCAGGAACAGGCGCACAACCTCTGGTGCTGAGCATCGACTTCGTCGGCGGGCGGTGGTCACCGTCGGGAACGATGACGCTGGTCCCCGCCACCGCCATGACCGCGGCGGAGGTCGCGGGCGTGAAGCCGGCGGCGCGATGGAACAGCGCCCCCGGATCGTCAGGCGCCCTCGCGGCGCTCGCGCTCTCGAGCGGAGCGTTGACGGCGGCAAGCGTGACCTGGAGCGTGCCCGCGCTGACGTCGGGCCCGGGCGAGTGGACCAAGGGCTTCACGGACGCGCCTGGCGACGTCCGCATGTTGAACGGCTACCTCGACCCGCTCGCCACGACGAGCCCAGCGACGGTGGTCGTCTCGGGCTTGCCCGCGGCGGTCACCGCGTCTGGTTACGACGTCTACGTCTACCTGACCGGCGAGGTCCGCTCCGCGACCACCCGGACCGCGAAGTATTCGATCGGAGCCACGTCATACACCGCCACCGAGGCCGGACCGACCGCTACCACTTTTGGCGGGTTCAGCCTGGTGGGCGCGAGCGGGGCAGGCAACTACGTCGTATTCAAGAACCTGACCGGCGCCTCGTTCACCTTGACCGCGACGCCAGGCACGGGCCAGACCCCGCGTGCCCCGGTGAACGGCCTGCAGATCGTGTCGCCCTCGGGTTCCTGAGCCGATCCGCGGCACGGGGCGGACCCGCCGCGACCGCGTATGCTTCGCCGCATGGCGATCGGCGAGGCCGCCCCCGACAAGGACAAGACCGACTCCGACGACGGCGCGACGGCTGGCCCCCCGCGCGGCAGCGGTGGCGGCGGCTGGCGTCGCCCGGCGCACCCGGCGCGCCCACCTTGGCGTGATTTCCTTCGCGTGCACAAGGTGTTCAGCGCGAGCGTGCTCGACGGGTTGACGTTCATTCACCGCGAGTACGGCGCATTCGTGCGCACGCGCTTGCCGCTGCAGCTCTACTTCGTCGCGGATCCTGCGTGCATCGAGGAGATCCTGGTCAAGAAGGCCGAGTGTTTCCGCAAGGACCGCACCAGCCGGCTGCTCTCGCGCGTGGTCGGAAATGGTCTTCTGGTCAACGAGGGCGAGTCGTGGCGCCGCCAGCGTCGCCTGCTGCAGCCCGCGTTCCACCATCGCCAGTTGCAGGCGTACGCGGGCGTCATGGTCGGCGCCATCGAACGGGCCTGCGCGACGTGGCAGCCCGGCCAGGTTCGCAACGTGCACGAGGACATGATGGGCGTGACGATGAACATCGTGGCAGAGGCGCTGTTCGGGGCGGACATGTCCGCCGACGCGGGGCACATCGGGCAGATCATCTCGGAGCTGATGGAAGAGTTCGGGCGCATCCTGGGCCTGGCTGCCCGCTTTCAACCGCCGGCGTGGGTGCCGACCGTGGCGAACCGGCGACTGCGGGCGTCCGCGCGCAAGGTCGATGCGGTGATCCTCGGCATCATCGATGCGCGGCGCCGGCGGCAGGGCGGCGACCAACAGGACGACCTGTTGTCGTTGCTCATTCGCGCGCAGGACGAGGACGGCGGTCGGATGACGGACGCGCAGGTGCGCGACGAGGCCGTGACCTTGTTCCTGGCCGGACATGAGACCACTGCCCTGGCCCTGACGTACGCGCTCTATCTGCTCGCGACGCATCCGGCGTCCCAGGCGCGTCTCGCCGACGAGCTCGACAGGGTCCTCGGCGGACGCGCGCCTGGGCTCGCCGACCTCGAGAGCCTCGAGTACACGGACGCCGTCGTTCAGGAATCGATGCGCCTCTACCCACCCGCTTGGGGAATGGCGCGGCAGGCCCTGACCGACGTCGAGATCGGGGGCTTCCGCTTTCGCAAGGGCGCGGAGTTCGTGATGTCGCCGTGGGTCTTGCACCACGATCCGAAGAGCTTCGACGCGCCCGAGGCCTTCCGGCCCGAGCGCTGGGAGAACGATCTCGCGCATCGATTGCCGCGGTTCGCGTACTTTCCTTTTGGCGGCGGCCCGCGCGTCTGCATCGGCAACCGCTTCGCGATGATGGAGGCAAAGCTGGTCCTCGCCGTCGCAATCCAGCGATTTCGTTTCGACACGACACCGGAGACCGAGCTGACCCTGTTCCCGAGCGTGACCCTTCGCCCGCGCCACGGCGTTCGCCTGCGCCTCGCCGCGCGGTAGCGAGGCGAGCGAGCGCGGGTTGTCCCGCCTGGGCGTCCTACCAGAGTCGTTGAATGGGGTAGGCCTCCAGCTCCGCGTCGTTCGACACGATGCCCAGCTTGTCGGTCATCGCCTGAGCGACGAGCAGCCGATCGAAGGGATCGCGATGGTGAAAAGCAAGGTGCGTCACGGCCACCGCGTGCTCGCGGCGAAAATCCAGCAGGGAAAAGCCATTGTTGACCGCCCCCTCCTCGATCAAGGTGTCGAGCGAGACCGCCAGCGCCAGCTTTCCGAGCGAGAGCTTGATGGCCATTTCCCACACGCTGGCCACGCTGAGGAAGCGATCGTTGGCCGTGTCCTCGATCCGACGGCGGGCGCGTGGCGGGAGCCGGGGATCGCCGGCGGCGAACCAAAGAAATGCGTGCGTGTCGAGGAGCAGCCGCACGGTCAGCGGTAAGGCTCGAAGTCGTCCAGCGGGGCGTCGAAGTCGTCTCGCAGCACGATCTTCCCCGCCAGGAGACCGAAGCGTGGCTTGACCTTCGCGCTGTCGATGGCGGTCAACCGGACCGCGGGGATCCCGCGCCGCGCGACGATCACCTCGTCGCCCCGCAAGGCGGCGTCGATGAGCTCCGGCAGGCGGGCCTTGGCGTCCGCGACGTTGATGGGCTTCATCTCATCCAATCGTGACATGACCATCACAGATGGTCAACAAGCGCCGACGGGCCGGCGTCGGTGACGCGAGTCACCGTCCCGCTGGCTTCGCCGTGGCCGTGCTTTTCCCCCGAGCGCTACGCGAAAGACCGGCTAATATCTCCGCCGGAAGGAGCCCCCCCATTCGCGCGCAGCTCATCTTCGCTCTCGTCGGGGTTTCATCGGGCGCGGCAGCGCTCGTGGGTTGCGGCGGCGGCGACGCTGGTCCCGGCTACGCCGACGCGGCCGTCTTGCCCGAGGGCGGCCGCGGCGGCAGCGCCGCGGGAGCCGCGGGCGGCCGCGGGGGCGTGTTCACACCCATCGTGCACGAGCCGATGCCGCAGGTCCTCGACTCCGGCGGTCCCGTGCTCGCGGCGCCGAAGGTGCAGCCCATCATGTACGCGAGCGACACCGGCGCGAACGACATCGCCAGCTTCTTCCAGGAGCTGACCCAGACGACGTTCTGGAGCGAGACGACGTCGGAGTATGGCGTCGGCCCGCTCACCGTGCTGCCCGCGGTGACCTTGCCCGGGGTCGCCCCGAAGATGGTGTCGGACGCCGATCTGCAAGCGATGGTCGTCGCCAACACCTCGGGCGCGAGCCCCGCCTGGGGAGCGTCCGACGGGAGCACGATCTACACGTTCGTGCTTCCGGCCGGCACCGTTCAGAGCGACGGCAACGGCGCCTGCTGCACCGACTACGGCGGCTATCACTCCGAGACCACCATGAGCGCGGTCCCGCTGCCTTATGTCGTGGCCTGCGCCTGCTCCGGCTTCGGCGGCGCGAGCAACGCCATCAACGACCGGACCATCGCCATCGGTCACGAGCTGGTGGAGTCCGCCACCGACCCCTTTCCGAACAGCAACCCCGCGTACCTGTTCGTCGACGACGATCACGTGGTCTGGAAGGCCATCACCGGCGGCGAGCTGGCGGACATGTGCGTGCTCAACGAGGACGCGTTCTTCATTCCGCCCGGATCGAAGTACATGATCCAGCGCACGTGGTCGAACGCCGCCGCGCTCGCCTCCCAGGAGCCTTGCGTGCCTGCGCGAACGACCGCGCCGTACTTCAACACGTTCCCCGCGCTCGGCACCATCGTGTACAACCCGGGCGGTGGCCACGCGTTCACCACCAAGGGGATCAACATTCCCCTCGGTGGCAGCCGGACCATCCCCCTCAATCTCTTCAGCGGGGCTCCGACGGGCGGCACCTGGACCGTGCGGGTCTACGACAGCGCGTACTTGAAGACCGGCACCCCGAACCTGCTCCTGTCACTGGACAAGTTCACCGGCCAGAACGGCGACACCATCAACCTCACGATCTCGCCGCGAAGCTCGGACCCGCGCCTCGACGCCGAGGCGTTCGTCCTCTTCTCCGAGTTCGGCCAGCCCGGCACGCCCACGTTCCAGAGCAGCACGATGATCGGCCTCGTCACGAACTGACGCGGCTTCGCCGCCCCAGCGGCTATGCTCGGGCCGTGCTGTCCGACATCCTCGCGTTCACGTTCTCGACGCTGACGACGCTGTTGCTGGTGGTCGACGCGCCGGCGGCGGTGCCGCTGTTCCTGTCGATGTCCGGGAACGACTCGCTCGAGCACAAGCGGCGCACGGCCTTCCGCGCCGCGCTGGCGGCCGGTGTGGTGCTGGCCTCGTTCGGCGCGCTCGGCGGGATCATTTTCCGCGTGCTCGGCATCTCGCTCGGCGCGTTCCGCATCGCGGGCGGGGTGCTGCTGTTTCTCCTCGCGGTGGACATGCTGCGCGCCCAGCGCTCGCGCCAGCGCACCTCGCCCGAGGAGGAGGCGGAGGGCGTGGACCGGCCCGACGTCTCGATCTTCCCGCTGGCGATCCCCATGCTGGCGGGCCCGGGCGCGACCTCGACGGTGATGGTGCTGGTGTCGCGCGCCGAGCGGGTCTGGCAATACGTGGTGGTGTTCGCCGCCATCGCGCTGACGGCGCTCACGTCGTACGTGTTCCTCCGCAGCGCTGTGTTGGTCGAACGGCGCCTCGGCCGCACCGGAATGAACGTGCTCCAGCGCGTGATGGGGCTGATCCTGGCCGCCACGGCCGTGCAATTCGTCGTCGAGGGCGTGTCCAACGTGCTGCCGACCGTGCTTCGGGAGCTGCCCAAGCGGGGCTGAGCAAGGGCTGAGCGTGAGGCTTTGACGCCGCCGGTGGCGGTCACTATCGTCGCTTCATGTCGAACCCCGTGCCGTACGAGCTTTACTACTGGCCCGGTATCCAGGGTCGCGGCGAGCTGATCCGCCTGGCCTTCGAGGAGGCGGGCACGCCGTACGTCGACGTCGCGCGCCAGCCCGAAGCGCTGGGAGGTGGGGTCAAGGCGCTGATGCGCTTCATCAAGGGCGACGGGGCGGGCACGCTGCCGTTCGCGCCGCCGTTCCTGAAGGTCGGCGAGCTGGTGATCGCGCAGACCGCCAACATCCTCGCGTTCCTGGCGCCGCGCCTGGGCCTCGTGCCGGCCGACGAGCCGAGCCGCCTGCGCGCGAACCAGCTCATGCTGACCATCATGGATCTCCTCGTGGAGGTTCACGACGTGCACCATCCCATCGCGTCGAGCCTCTATTACGAGGATCAAAAGCAGGAGGCGCTCCGCAGGGCGCCGCTGTTTCTGGGCGAGCGCGTCCCGAAGTTCCTGGGGTACCTCGAAAGACTCTTGGCCCGCGACGGACACCTTGTCTCCGACGCCGTCTCGTACGTCGACCTGGCGGCTTTCCAGGTCGTGGCGGGCCTGCGCTACGCGTTTCCGAAGGCGATGGCCGGCCTTGAGCCGCGCATTCCCCTCGTCAGCGCCCTGCACGCCCGCGTCGCGAGCCGCCCCAACGTGGCCGCCTACGTCGCCTCAGCGCGCCGCCTTCCCTTCAACGAGCACGGCCTCTTTCGCTCTTATCCAGAGCTCGACGTCGCGCCAGGATGACGACCCCGGGAAGACGGAGCGTGCGCCTGCCTGGCCCATCGCTCGCGGAGCTGCGGCAAACCTACGTCGAGGGCGGCCGCCCCCTCCCCGCCGACCTCGAGGCGATTCTGCGCGCCGACGGGCGTCCGGGCGCGCGCGCGATCGTGGAAGCGGTCGCGCGCCGCAGGCGCGCCAACCGCGCCGAGGGGCAACGCCTGCGCACCATGCTGCGCTTCGAGACCGCGCTGTGGGCCGGTGGGACCGTGTTCATCGCGGGGGTCGACGAGGCGGGGATGAGCCCGCTCGCGGGACCGGTGGCCGCGGCGGCGGTGATCTTTCCGCGGGGCGCGCGCCTCCCCGGCGTGGACGACTCGAAGAAGCTGGATCCGCGCGAGCGCGAGCGCCTGGCGCCGATCATTCGCGAGGCCGCCGTCGCGTGCTCCGTCGCCTTCGCCGAGGTGGAGGAGATCGATCGCCTCAACATATTCTGGGCGGGGTTGCTCGCCATGCGGCGGGCCGTGGCTGGCCTGGCGACGATCCCCGAGCACGTCCTCGTCGACGGCCGGCGCCTTCGCGGCCTGGCCATCCCGCAGCAGCCGATCGTCAAAGGCGACGCGAAGAGCCTGTCCATCGCCGCCGCCTCCATCCTGGCCAAGACGGCGCGCGACGCGCGCATGACGGAGCTCGACGGAACCTATCCCGGGTACGGCTTCGCTCAGCACAAGGGATACCCGGTGCGCGCGCACGTCGAGGTGTTGCGCAAGCTCGGCGCCTGTCCCATTCACCGGCGTTCGTTCGCGCCCGTGCGCGAAACGCTCGGGCTGCCTCCGCTGCCGCCGTGGCCCGCCCCCGACGACACCCGCGCCGATCCCGGGCAGTAGCTTTGGCCATTGCCTCCAAGCCCGATCGTGACCAAGTCAGGGAGATGTCGATCTGGAAGAGCGGCCTCCTGGGGTTGATGCTCGCGTTTGGCGCCGTGCCCGCGGCGAGCGCGGCGGTGGTGATCATTCACAGCGGCGCCCGAGATGCGCCGCCTCCGCCCGTGGAGGAGCACTACGGCCCCCGGCGCGGCTATGTGTGGGTTGGTGGCCATCACCGCTGGGACCATCGTCACTACGTGTGGAGCCGCGGGCGCTACTACCGCGAGCGTCGCGGTTACGAGTACGTGCCCGGGCGGTGGGAGCGCCACGAAGACCACTACGACTGGCATGGCGGGGAGTGGCACCCGCACCGCTGACGCCGCGTTGGCCCCTTGCGGCGGCGAAGCCGCTCACGGAACGGCGCCCACGGCCTTCAACAACGCGTCCACCGCGCCGAGCTCGAGCGTCCAGTGGGGCGCCCAGGCCCTGCCGACCTCATCTGGCCAGCGGTGCGGAGGTCTCGGGATCGCCAGGTCCAGCTTGAAGCGGTTCGGGAATTCGAGGCGCAGGCCGGAGTTGTTCCGGCGGTCGCCCCGACCGAGCAACGCGTAGTGGAATCGCGTGGCGCGGATCGCGGACAGCGGCGCCTGTGCCACGACGTTGCCCGAGCGCGTCTCCACGAGCGTCAGGTCGCCGGGGCCGAGCATGGCGCGCAGGAGGCGCGGTGGCCGCTGCAACCTAAAGACGGCGATCAGGATCCCGAGGCACGCGGCAAACTCGGTCGCGGGCGGCAGGATGAGCGGCCCGACCTCCGTGGCCGTGATCAACGGGCCCAGGATCACGCCCGTCACGGCCAGGACCGCGATCGCGAGGAGCCACCGCAGCAGCGTGGCGAGCGAGAAGCGACCGTCGCCTCGATACGGCGAGACGTCGAAGCGGACGCCGTCGGGCAACGGCGCGACCGAGGCGGGCTTCAACGCGGCGAGCAGCTCCTCGAAGTCGAGGGGGTTGAGGCTGGCGTCGATCTTCGTCGGTGTCGCGACGGAGACCGTGTCGACCCGCGCGCGGCGGGGCGCGCCGCGCGCGCGGAGGACGAATTCCTGTCCGGGTCCGCGGATGCGAAGTCGAACGCTGGTCCGACGCCACCGAGTTTCGACCGCGACGCTCACCGTCGCCTCCGCGCGCCGGATGCGCCGGTCGCCGATGCGCAGGTCCCCAGCCGACACGGAGATGCGCACCTTTCGAAGCAGGAACACGAGCAGCAGCAACATCGCGACGATTTGCAGGAAGAAGCCCACCTGGATGCAGACCTCCGCCTCTGGCGGGAAGGGCGGCGGGCCGCTCGTGTCTTGCAGTCCCGTCACCTGCAGAAACACCGACGCCGCCTGGACGATCACCACGGCCGCGATGCGCAGCCACCCCCAGCGAGGGCGCCCCACCCAGGTCGTCGAAGCGGTCTCGGCCGGCTGCATCACGCCCGCGAGGCCAGCACGCACATCCGACCGATCGTCCCGATCATTGAACAAGGAGAAGCACCCCACACCGTTCGAGAGTTCACTCCCACAGGGTACGACGAGCGGACGATGCTTGGGAAGCGCCCGGCTGCTAGAACAGCGTCATGAAGAAGCTGCTTCCGATCGGATTGCTGGGGCTGGCGGTGATCCTTGTGGTGTCCGTCGTCAGCGGATACAACACGCTGGTGCGCCTCGATCAGGGGGTCCGCGCGCAATGGGGCCAGGTCGAGAACGTCTACCAGCGGCGCGCCGATCTCGTGCCGAACCTGGTCGAGACCGTGAAGGGCGCGGCGGCGTTCGAGAAGGAGACGTACACCGCCGTGGCCGAGGCGCGCTCGCGTGTCGGTCAGGTCTCGGCGGCCGGGCTCCAGAACGTCGTCAACGATCCGGCGGCCTTCCAGCGCTTCCAGCAGGCGCAGGACGGGTTGTCGTCGGCGCTGTCGCGCCTGATGGTCGTCAGCGAAAAATACCCGGACCTGAAGGCGACGGGCGCGTTCCGCGATCTGCAGGCGCAGCTCGAAGGCACCGAGAATCGCATCGCGGTCGAGCGCATGCGCTTCAACGAGGCGGCGCAGGAATTCAACACGCGCCGGCAGACGTTCCCCACGGTGCTGGTGGTCGGGTTCTTCGGCGGTCGCTTCGCCGAGAAGGCCTACTTCGCGGCGCAACCCGGGTCCGAGGTCGCGCCGAAGGTGAAGTTCTGACGCACGCGCCGCGGACCGCCGCGAGCGGCCGCCGGCGGCGCGCCGCCGCCCTGCTGCTGGCGGTGGCGCTGGGCGCGCCGGCCGCGCTCGCGGGCGCCCCCGCCGCGGTCCCGCCGGCGCCCGCCCAGTGGGTCACCGACGGCGCGGGGTTCCTGTCGGAGCCCGTACGCGCGGCGCTCGACGCACGGCTCGGCCAGTACGAGCACGATTCGGGGCACCAGGTGCTGGTGTGGATCGGGCACACGACCGGCGGAGCGCCGATCGAGGACTGGGCCGTGCGGGCGTTCGCCGCGTGGAAGGTGGGCCGGCGTGGCCTCGACGACGGCGTCGTGCTGTTCATCATGGCCGACGACCGCAAGCTGCGCATCGAGGTCGGTTATGGGCTGGAGGCCAAGCTCACCGACCTGCAGGCCGCGACGATCATTCGTGACGTGGTGGTGCCGCGGATCCGCGCCGGCGATCGCGACGGCGCCACCCGCGCCGGCGTCGAGGCCATGCTGGCGGCGCTTGGTGGGGCGGGTGCCGCGGAGGGGGTGCCGGTCGCGGATCAAGAGGCCCCGCCGCGACCCCAGCTCGGCTGGGGCACGATCTTGCTCCTCGGGCTGCTGGGCGTCGGCATCTTGATCTTCGTCGCGACGCACCCCGCGGCGGCGGTGTTCTTCCTGACCACGCTCGCGTCCAACCGGGGCCGGGGAGGCGGCTGGGGTGGAGGCGGATTCTCCGGCGGCGGTGGCGGCGGCTTCTCGGGCGGAGGCGGCCGCTCGGGCGGCGGCGGCGCGTCGGGATCATGGTGATGACCCGACGCGGTTTCCTGCGGCGCCTCGACGTGCCCGCCATCGAGGCGGCCGTTCGTGGCGCCGAGCAGCGCACTTCGGGCGAGATCCGGGTGTCGATCGCCGGGGTGTTCTGGGGCACCTCACGGCGGATGGCCGAGCGCGCATTTCAACGGCTGGGCATGCACGCGACCCGGCGCCGCAACGGGGTGCTGATCCTGGTGGCGCCGTCCCGTCGCACGCTGAGCATCCTCGGCGACGAGGGCATTCACGCGCACGTCGGCGACTCCTTCTGGGCGAGCGTCAGCGACGCGGCCAGCGCCAGGCTGCGCGCAGGCGACTTCACCGCTGGGCTGGTCGAGGCGGTCGAGGCCGTCGGCGCCGCGCTGGCCCGCCATTTCCCCCCCGAGCCGACCGGCGACGTCGACGAGCTCCCCGACACGGTGGACCTCGGCCGGCGACCCGACTGAAATGCCCGGCCTCTGGCTTCGGACTTCCCCTCCCGCCAGCGCGGGTTGTATCTCTAAGAGCGATACGCTATTCTGTCGTCATGGCTCGAGCACCGGCCCGTAGCGACAAGCTTCGCGACGAGAGCCTTCTGGTCAGGGTCGATCGACGCTCCAAGGCACTGTTGCGCAAGGCGGCGGCGGCGAGGGGGCTCAGCGTCAGCGACTATGTGCGTAGCCGCGTGGTGCCGTTGGCGCGGCAGGATCTGGTCGAGGCCGACACCGGCGTCCTGAAGCTCTCGCGGGACGATCAAATTGCCCTGTGGCTCGCGCTCCAGAACCCGCCACCCCCGACCGCCGCGCAGCGCGGGCTCGGGAAGCTGATCCGGTCGGTTCGTTGAGCCGGTGAACGCCGATCGTGAGTTCCCTCCGTCGGGACTGGCGCTCGAGCTACTCGATCGCCGACACCGTCGAAAGGCGTTCTCGAGCGGCGATCGGCGCGTCGACGAGTGGCTGGAGCGTCGCGCCCTGTCGGCAATGCGGAAGAACACGAGCACGACCCGTGTGCTGGCTGATCAACATGGGGCCATCGCCGGGTTCTACACGCTCGCCAACACCGCACTTGACGTGTCGCAGGTGCCCCTCGATCTCCTCGGCGGCGAGGCTCCGCGTCACCCGCCGCCCACTCTGACGCTCGCTTGGCTCGGCGTTGACGCGCGATTTCACGGGGGAGGCCTGGGGACCAAGCTCTTCGCCAGGGCGCTGGCGGACGGACTTCGCGCATTCGAGACCGTGCGCTTCGTGGCCGTGGTGGTCGACGCGCTGACCGAGGCGAACTTCGCGTTCTACGAGTCTCACGGGTTCCGTCGTGTGCCGGGCACGACGAACAAGCTCTTCCTTCCAGCGTCGACGCTCGTGGCAATCGTCGGCGCGTGAGCTTTACAAATCTTTACGCGCGCGCAAAACCTGGGAAACGCTCGGTGGTCACTCTTGGATGGCGGGCGAAGGTCGCTCGCAACCACACAGGAGAACCGACATGGAAACCAATCAGACCCGATCCAGTGAAGCAGCGTCCGACGGCAACGGCAACGGCCCCCGCCCGAGCCGGCGTCGATGGTGGGCGCTGCTCGCCATCCCGGTGGCGCTCGGCGCCCTGACGCTGGGCGCGGCGCGCGCGCAAGGGTTCGGCGGCGGCGGCGGATTCCGCAAGGAGCGCATGGAGCATCTCCTGTCGTCGGCCGGCGCGACGGACGCGCAGAAGGCACAGATCCAGGCGATCTGGCAGGGGCTGCGTCCGGAGCTGCAGCCGCTGCGCAAGCAAGAGGCCGACATCCGCCATCAGCTCGGCCAGGCCATCGCCGCGCCGACGATCGATCAGGCGAAGGTCGAGCAGCTGCGCAAGCAATCGATGCAGACGGTCGACAAGCTCTCGGCGGTGGTGACGCGGGGTATGCTCGCGAGCGCCCAGATCCTGACGCCGGCGCAGCGTCAGACCGTGCTACAGCAGATCGAGCAGCACCGGGGGCACGGCCCGGGCGGTGACCACGACGCGGGCGAGTGACGCACCGGAAGGACGACCGTTGGCGAATCGAATCCTGATCATCGACGACGACGAACGCCTGACCGAGATGCTCGCCAGCTACATGGCCACGCGCGGGTTCGCGGTCGAACAGCGCGCCGACGCCCGGAGCGGCCTCACGGCTCTGGGCGCCGGCGACTTCGACGCCGTCGTGCTGGACGTCATGCTGCCCGATCTCGACGGCTTCGAGGTGTGCCGCCGGATCCGCGCGAGCTCCGACGTCCCGGTGTTGATGCTGACCGCACGCGGGGACGCCACCGATCGCGTGGTGGGCCTGGAGCTCGGCGCGGACGACTACCTGCCGAAGCCGTTCGATCCGCGCGAGCTGCTGGCGCGCCTCGGCGCCGTGTTGCGGCGGACCCGCCGCGGCGTCGCCGAGCCGACGGCGCCCCTGCGGTTCGGGCGGCTGACGATCGATCGCCAGTCCCGCGAGGTGCAGGTGGACGGCCAGCGCCGCGAGCTGACCGGCCGCCAGTTCGATTTGCTGGTCCTGCTGGCCGAGCGCGCGGGGCGCGTGCTGACCCGCGAGCAGATCATGACCGCGCTCGGGGCCGAGGGTTGGGACAACGTGGATCGCAGCATCGACGTCCACGTGTCTCGCATCCGCAACGCGGTCGAGGACGATCCGAAGCGCCCGGTCTTCGTGCGCACCGTGCGCGGGGTGGGCTACGTGTTCTCGCCGGCGCAGGACGCCAAGTCCGCGAGGAAGCTGCCCCCAGGATGAGGTCGCGCTTCTATCTACAACTCTACGCCGCGCTGCTGGGCAGCGCGTTCGTCTGCTTGCTGGTGACGGGGATCGCGTTTCGCGTCGCGCGCGACGCAGGCGGGCCGCCCGCCGAGCGCATGCAGGAGGCCGCGCGCGTGTTACCGGACCGCCTGCCCGACGTTCGCGCCGCCGACGCGCGCGCGCGCGTCGCGGCCGTCGCGGACGAGCTCGGGGTCGACATCATCGCCGGGGACTCCGAGGGCGCGGTCGTCGGCGCGCCCGGGCCGCGGGCGTTCCCGATCCCGCGGCACCTGTCGCCGGGGTCGGGGCGGGATCGCGTCGGCCCGGTGTTGTTGATCTCGCTCGGCGGCGACGGCTGGGCGGCGCTGCGCCCGCGCGTTCCGTACCGGCGGCTGCGGATGCACCCGTTCTTCACCACGCTGGCGATCCTGGCCGTGGTGATGGCGGTGGGCGCCTATCCGGTCGCCCGCCGGGTCACGCGCCGGCTCGAATCGCTCGCGACCGAGGTCGAGCGCTGGGGCGCGGGAGAGCTTCGCGCGCGGGTGTCCGTCGACGGCAGGGACGAGATCGCGCTCCTCGCCGCGACGTTCAATCGCGCCGCCGAGCGCCTGGATCTCGTGCTCGCGCAACAGAGACAGATGCTGGCGACGGCGTCCCACGAGCTGCGCTCGCCGTTGGCCCGCCTGCGCATGGGGCTGGAGCTGATCGCCGAGGAGCCGGACGCGGGGCGCCGGCGGGCGCGCGCGCAGGAGATTCACGGCGACATCGTCGAGCTGGACGAGCTGATCGAGGAGCTGCTGCTCTACGCGCGGGCGGACTGGCGCGTGCCCCGGCGGCCACCCGAGGCGGTCGAGCTGCGGTCGCTGCTCGCCGATGAGGCGGCCCGCGCCGGTGCGGCCGTCAGCGTCGCCGTGGAGGGACCGGCGGTGACCGTTCACGGCGACGCGACCATGCTCCGGCACCTGGTCCGCAATCTCCTCGAGAACGCCGAGCGGCACGGGTCGCCGGTGGTGGCGCGGGCGGCCGGCGCGGCGGATTCCGGGCGCGCACCCGCGGTGCGGGCCGAGCTCGCCATCGAGGGCGCCCAGGTCCGCCTCTCGGTCGAGGACGACGGACCGGGCATTCCCGCGGAGGATCGCGAGCGGGTGTTCGCCCCATTCTTCCGGCGCCCGTCGGCCGGGGGAGCCACGCCCGGGCACGGCATGGGCCTGGCATTCGTGCGGCAGGTGGCGCGCTACCACGGGGGCGAGGCGACCTGCCGCGTGGGTGCGGGCGGGGGCAGCCGCTTCGAGGTGACCCTGCCGCTCGTGGGCTGAGCCGTTTGGAGGCTGGCCAAGCACTGGGGGGCCATAGGGGAGGCGCGCCCGGCGCCCAGGACGAATCGCGTCATGAAAATCCCCGCGGAAAATGTGTCAGCAAAAGTGTGTTAAAAGAATCGGCTGCACGGGGTAATCCGCCCAAAAGGCGGGACGCCGCTCGACCGCCCGCCACGCGGGTGCTCTCGCATCAAGGTCCAATCAGAGGAGGAGCCATGGCCACCGTCGAAAAGAATGACCGATCCGCTTGCGGATCGATTGTAGCGGTTTCTTCGACACGATTTCTGCATGGCGGCGGGGTCCTCGGACTCGGCCTGGCCTGCATCTTGGCCGCGGGCTGCGGTTCGTCTGGCGGCGGCACGCCCGGCACCGGCACGGGCGGCGCGCCCCAGGGGTCCGGGGGCACGACGAGCACGGGAGGTACGACGAGCACCGGAGGCACGACGAGCACCGGAGGTACGACGAGCACGGGAGGTACGACGAGCACCGGAGGTACGACCAGCACCGGGGGCACGACGAGCACTGGCGGCACGACGAGCACCGGGGGCACGACCAGCACAGGCGGCGTGACGAGCGGGGGCGGGACCACCGTCACGGGAAGTGGCGGCGCCGCCGGCTCACATGCCGGTGGCAGCAGCGGCACGGGAAACAGCGGCGGCGGCCCCGGCACGGGAACCGGCGGAAAGGCCGGCAGCGGCGGTCCGGGCGGCAGCACCGCCCCGGCCGGCTGTCCCGCGGCGGCGACGTTCTGCGACGACTTCGAGGCCGGCGCGACGCTGGGAAGCGCCTGGACGTTCGACAATACGGCGAAGGGGACTGCCAACGTCGTCAGCACCTACACGACCACGCCGGGCCCAACCATGGCCCACTCGGGAAAGAACTCGGTGGAGATCACGTATCCTGCTGGAGGCGGCGGCTACGCCATGATCGTTACCAAGATGGGGGTGCCTGCATCACCGTCGACGACGGGCTATTGGGCGCGGGTCTGGATGTACCTGGAGACCCCAGCGGACCCAGGTCACTGCGTGCTGATCGAAGGCTCGACGGGAGTTCCGACAAGCCTTCAGAACAACGGCGTGCGCCCGCTGAACACCCAGGGGGGCAATATGGAGATCAACATCGATCCGGTTGCCGGCGGCGGCGAGGCCAGTGCGCCTTCCACGATGCCCCTTCCCAAGGGGGCCTGGACGTGTTTCGAATGGCAGATCTCGGCGACGGGCGGAAACGGCAATGTCTCGCTCTACGTCGGCGCATCCGTGATGCCGACCCTGACTTTGAACGGCAAGATGATCACCGCGCTCACCGAAAATCGTATCGGGTACGAGAGCTACCGACAGACCGGCGCGGCTGGCAATCTCTGGATCGACGACTACGCGATCGGTCTGACCCGCGTCGGCTGCATGTAGGCGCAGCCTCTTCCCAACGCTTTGTTGGGAGGCCGAACGGGCTATCGAGAACATTGCGGCTTCGTAGCCGTGGTTTTGAGGTGCTACCCCGTCGGCTTCCCAGCTTCGGAGCGCCGGCATCCGCCGACTGCGCCATGGGCAAGGATCTAGCCTCGTCGTTGGTGAGCGGCAGCGGACTCCGGTCCTTCGAGCGGGTTGGGCAGTCAGGGGCGTCCCTTCATCGTCGACTGCTCGCGTTGCGAAATGGGAATGGACTTAGAGAGCGTGGGTGTTGACCGAAGACTCGACGGCAAAGAACTCTTTGGCCGCATTAGCGCCAAGGACAGCTTCAATCGCCGCCCGCCGTGCGGCTTGATACTCCTTAACTTAACCGTTCGGCCCTCTCCTCAACCGTGAGTCCAGAAAGCGACTCTGGGGGCCTCCGAATGGCCTCTCGCTGAGGTTCAGCACTTCGAGGCGCCCGAACGCAAGCGCGTCAGCACGGCGGACGAAGCTATATCGCTGGTAATTCGTGACGAACGCCACTGCGGTGCTAGCAGGTCGCCGTCTCTGTTCTCTGCGCCAATCCTCAAGGCGTCGCGGTCGCAATTTCGTCGTAGACGATGGCCGAGGAAATGGGCCGCCGGAGAGGGCGGGGGTAGTCTCGTCCCAGCAGGGGCAATGATCGCGCCGGTCCGCGTCCCGCCACCGACGAGGAATTGCATCGCCGGCTGACTTCCGCATCACGCTCAAGGTTCTATCCGAGAATGTGGTCGATTTCGTCCGGTATCCAGTCCTGACGGCTGCCTGACCCATCCGGTCGGGCTCGAGGACAACGTTGATCGTGATCTAGGGCGAATTGGCATTTGTCACGAGAAGGCCGCGCAAAGTTAATGACTTTGAAACGCTCGCAAAACGATGCGATGTAGTCACGCTGGTATTGAGGCCTAAACGTCGGGGTACCACCGCTCTGGAAGCGACTGTCGAGACCCGCGATTCATTGTCCGCCCATTTTCTCTTGACTTCTATTTCTCTTTCGGCGACCTTCCCCTTGTGTATCGCTGGTAATGGATCGGATACATGAGTAACGACAAAACAACTTGAGCAGGAGGGGTCGATGTTAGGACGCAGGGGAACCGCGCTCGTTGGAGTATTGTGGGCCACGTTGAGTGCTCAATCGCTCGCGCGAGCAGCGCTTTGCAATCCAGATCCGATAAACGCGGGCAACATGAAATGTTCCGTGACAACGATAGCATCTCTGAATCAGGTCTTTGTCCTGGCAGACGCCGATCCGAACAACACATATAATGTCTCTCTCGCTAAGGGCACATATACGTTCACCCAAAATCTCGTGCTAACCCAGGGATCTGTTGTCATTGTCGGTGCGCCGACAGGCGGCCTTTCTAATGTAAAGAACTACGTACTCAACGGAACTAACACTTCAACGAATACATCTGTAAGGCAATTCACATTGCAGCCGGCAAATTCGAGTCAATATCCATTCCTGTTTGTGGGCGGAGTCACAATTCAAAACGGTGAACAGCCAGGGGGGACTATTTCGTCGGCTGGGGGTTGTGTCGGCGCCGGCGGTGGTGAAGTGGAAATCGAACAGAGCATAGTCCAGGGCTGCCACGCGCCCGGCCTGGGAGGTGCAATCGCATCCGCCGGCAGCGCCGCACTGCTGCTCACGAATTCGCTGGTTCAGAATAACTATATAGACTCGGTCAAGCCAAGTACTGGGCATACGCCCTGCGGCGGGGGCAATTTCACCAACGGTGGCGGAATCGATGTCTACTCGGGTGGAGCAGCCTCCATCGAATCTTCGGCAATCGTCAACAACCAGGCGTGTCGAGGGGGCGGCTTGGAAGTATTTGGAGGATCGCTGTATATGGACAACACCACGGTCGCCGGCAACACCGCAAATTCGCACGGCGGCGCAATGCGCGTCATTTTCCCGACAACTTCGCTCGATCTCCTGTTCAACACTATTGTCGAGAATAGCGCCGCGCTGGCGGACTGCCGATTGTTCGTAGGGGGATGCGCCAGCGATGCAGCCTTGGCCGGTGGAATAGCCTTTGAGTCTGCTACCGGCGCGTCTGTGTCTCTTCAAGGTAATATCATCGCCTACAACAAAGTCGTATTCAGCTCTGACGGAACGACGAACGTCGTCGGAACCGCCAACAGTCTCGATGATTGTGACTTGATCGGGACAACCTTGGACACTTCCAACAACAGCCCAACTTTCAACTACTCGACAAACGTGATTGGCCAATCTCGCACTTGCAATCTTCCAACAAGTTGGTGGGGCGTCAACGCAACGCCGACCCTGGCGAACTTGAGTACTTTTGGGTTGAACAATCAGGCTGCTGCCACCTTGGCCGTCGGGGGAACCCTGCCCGCCTACAAACCCACATCCACCACCTTCTTTCACAGCCAATTCGGGCGTCATAACTCCATCGGAGCTGGCGGAAACGTTACCGCCCAATCGTGCCTAGGCGGTGACGAGAGGGGCTACAGGCGCAGCAGCGTCAATTGCGACGTAGGATCGTATGAATTGAACGGTGTTAAACCCTGACGCCAGGGATGCATGTAATTCATTGTGGGCCCGCAGGTGTCATTTTTGCGGTGAGTTCGCATCAACTGGAGACGGATACGAATGACGACAGCGAGACGCCTGAGTCCAGTCACGGTTGGGGTGCTGTTATCGACCGCTCTTGCTGTCGGGATTTGTGTCTTTCTCTTGGGAACTCGGAGTGTGCGAGCCCCAAGGCTCTCGACAGCGCCTTCCAGCCGATCAGCTGGTGAGGGTCTCTTGAACGGCCCACGTCATAGCGACGCCGCTGCGGGAGTCGCCTTCGGGGCCGAGCAAGGTAGTAAGGTACTGGCAAAATTGCCGACCGTATTGGACGATTCAAGCGGACAGGCCGAGGACGAAGTAGCTTTGAAACGGCGGCTACCAATTGACCTCGGCATGGCGGATTACGACATTCTTCGGCGTGTGGATGAGGTGGTATTCCGAGCTCTGAGCACAAAGGATTCCGCCCGTATGGCAATCCGGAGATTCAATTCCCGACAGAGGCGCTCTGGCAACATCAGAGACGATGTCGGCGGCACTGCCCCGTCTAGCTTCCGACAAGCCTTTCTTGAAGATCTGCTCGGTATGGATGAGGCAGCGCAATTTGTCGCTCAAGAGTTGAAAGAGACGAATCGCCTGAGTCACGGGCGCGAGATTGCGGCACACGCAGACGCGATGTAGAAGCCGCGGGTGGGCCGCCCAGATCGTGAAGGGAATCTCGCATGAGAGCCGCAGCAGCGGCGCCACCGTGGCAGGAGACAGATTCACGACCACGCCATCGGGCCGAACCGCTTCCGAGCCCGGCCGCCGTGATCTCACGGTCGGCCGGGGTTACGTGATCGATGGATCGGCGGGTCGCGCTTCTGTTGTTTGCGGCGGGGTGGGGGGCGAATCACTTCTCCTCGCTGCTGATCGTCTATCGACGGGATCTCGGGCTGTCGCCCTCCGCGCTCGGGATCCTGTTCGGCGCCTACGCGCTGGGGCTGGTGCCCGGGCTCGTCCTCGCGGGGCGCGCCTCCGACAGGCGAGGGCGGCGGGCGCTCGTGTTGCCGTCCAGCCTGCTCGCGATCGCGGCGAGCGCGGTGCTCGCGTTCGGCGCTGACGGGTTCGGCGTGTTGCTGGCCGGCCGGCTGCTGTTTGGCCTGGCGATGGGCGCGGTGATGAGCCCCGGCAGCGTCTGGGTGCAGGAGCTCTCGCCGCCGGGGCTCGGCGCGCGCCGGGCGACGCTCGCGCTGTCGGCGGGGTTCGGGCTCGGGCCCGTGGTTTCGGGGGTCATCGCTGAATTCGCGCCGGCGCCGATGGTGCTGCCGTACGTCGCGCACGGCCTCGCCATGGCGGCGGCGCTCGTGGGCGCGCGCGCGGTGCCGGAGACGGCGCCGCGCGCGAGGCGCGACGCCCCGGCGGGCGGGCCGCGAGAAGCCGCGCCCGGAATTCGCGCGCGCGATCTCGGGGTGCTCGTCGGGCTCGTGCCGGTGGCGCCGTGGGCCTTCGGGTTCGCCGCCGTGACCATCGCGATCCTGCCCGGCCTTATGCGGCCCCACGTCGCGCGGCCGGTGCTCTATTCCGCGTTCGTCATCGTCACGACCCTGTCGGCGGGCGTGCTGGTCCAGTCGCTCGTGCGACGCATCGGCCGCCACGCCGATCTGGTGGGCCTCGCGGCCGGGCTCGGCGGCCTGCTGGTCGCGTCTCACGCGGTCGCGGTCGCCTCGCCGAACCTCGCCTTCGCGGTCGCGGTCCTGGTCGGCATCGGCTACGGCCTCGTGATGACGAGCGGCCTGACCGAGGTGGGCGCGCGCGTGCCCCAAGACGCGCGCGGGACGGCGGTCGGCCTCTACTACGTCCTCACCTACGTGGGGTTCGCGCTGCCCTTCATTCACGCCACTCTCGCCAAGCGCTGGGGCGACGCACCGACGCTCCGCGCGGCGGCAGTCGTCGCCCTCGCCAGCCTCCTCGCGCGCGCGCTCGCCAGCGTCCGCCGGCGCTGATTCAACTACTTGATCGCGAGCAGTTCGATGTCGAAGACCAGCGTGCCGGCCGGGGCGCCCGGTCGGGTCGGCTTGTCGCCGTAGGCGAGGTTGCCGGGGATCCAGAAGCGCGCCTTGTCGCCCACGACCATCAGCTGCACACCCTCGGTCCAGCCCTTGATGACGCCGTCGAGCGGGAACGTCGTCGGCTCGCCGCGGGTCACCGAGCTGTCGAACATCTCGCCCTTCGTCGTCCAGCCGCTGTAGTGGACCTCGACGGTGTTCTCGGCCTTCGGGTGCTCCTTGCCCTTGCCGTGCTTCAAGATCTTGTAGGCCAGGCCCGACGCGGTCTTCTTCGCGTCCTTCGGGGCGGCCTCGACGTCGGGCGGCACTTGGGGCGGCTCGGGCACCTTCACGAAGTCGAGCAGCTCGACGTCGAAGACCAGCGGGCCGGCCGGAGCGCCCGGCCGCTTCGGCGTGTCGCCGTACGCGAGGTCGGCCGGGATCCAGAAGCGGCGCTTCTCGCCTTTCGCCATCAGCTGCAACCCCTCGGTCCAGCCCTTGATGACGCCGTCGAGCGGGAACGTCGCCGCCACCCCGCGGGTCACGGAGCTGTCGAACATCTTCCCGTCGGTCGTCCACCCGGTGTAGTGGACGGTCACGCGATCGTGGGGCCCCGGATGGGCGCCGGCGCCCCCCTTGGCCTTGACGAGGACCTTCGAGGCGAGCCCGCTGCTCGTCTTCTTGGCCGTCGCGGGAGCCTCGGCGACGTCGGTCGGAACGGCCGGCGCGGCCGGAGGCGGGGCGGGGGGAAGCGGCTCGATCGGCTCGGAGCCGGACGGCGGCGTCTCCGCGCGCGCGCCCGGGCCAGTGAGGGTGGCGGTGGCCAGCGGAACGAGCACAAGAAACGACAGAACGGAGCACGTGCGCTTCATGCCCAGCCGAATACCACAGGAGTTGGAGTCCGGAAAAAAACCGTGCTCAGAGGCGGTAGGCGTTCTTGCGGACGATCTGCGCGTTCAGATAGGCGGCGAAGGCGCTCCACCCCAGGTAGGGAAGCATCAGCGCCGCGGCGGGCTTGTCGACCTTGCGCGCGGTCAGGGTGTACGCCGCGATGGTGGGCACCATCGCCCCCGCGACGACCGCGGAGGCCTTCGGTCGATGCGCGCCAAAGAACAGCGGCGACCACGAGGCGTTGAGCGCCATCTGCAAGCCCCACAGGCGCAGCGCGCGGGTGCGAGCGGGCGAATCGGGTTTGGTCCAGGTCCGATACCCCGAGTAGGCGATTCCGGAATACAGCGCCGTCCACACCGGACCGAACACCCACGACGGGGGCGTCGCCTTGGACTTGAACAGGGACCTGTACCACACGCGCGGCTTCGAAACCGGCCGACCCAACGCCGACGCGCCGAACGCCAGCCCGCCGAACACCGCCGCCGCCAGCGCCTTGCCGAGCGTTCCGGTCCGCGCGGGCGTCGCCTCTCCGGAGTCGTCACGAGCCTGCCGGGAGTCGCCCTCGCCGCCCCCCTCGTCGCGGCGACGACGTCCTCCGCGACCCTTCTTCTCGCCCCGGCCGTTTGAACCCACGTCTTCGGTCTGTCCCATGATGAGGGTGTCCATGCGCCCGTGGGATACAAGGACCGTGCCCGCCAGTTGGCCGCAAGATCCCGAGGAGAGTGTCGCCGGGGCGTTACGGGAGTGGCCCGGCCACAGTCCCCGATGTCACTCCCGGCTCCCATGCTTCTTGGACGCGCACCTCCCGGTCCCCCCGCCACAGCCCCCGCAGGGATAGGTCCCCTCGGCATGGGTTCTCGCGTCGTGGCGAGAAGGCGGAAAGCTAGTAAGATGCCAAGTAAGATGCAAACCAAACGTCTTACTGGCGGGACAGGGTCGACCACCGTGTTGTCCCAGAAGGGTCAGGTCGTCATTCCCAAGCGGTTGCGCGAGGATCGGGGCTGGCTGCCTGGACTACGCCTCGTTGTCGAGTCCACTCGGGATGGCCTGTCGCTGCGCCCGCTCGACGCCAAACGCTCAGAGGCAGCCTCTGCTCTGCTTGGCTGCACCGGCTACCAAGGTCCCCGGCGGTCCCTCTCCGACATGGAAGCCGCCATTCGCGCCGGCGCCCGGAAGACAAGATGATCGCAATCGACACAAACATTCTGGTGCGACTGTTCGCGAACGACGATCCGATCCAGAGCCCTCGGACTGCCCAGCTATTCGCGGAGCAGGACGTGTTCGTTTCCAAGACCGTCATGCTCGAGACCGAATGGGTGCTCCGCTTCAGCTATGCGCTGTCACGGACGACGATCGCGGCTGCGGTCGGAAAGCTGCTGTCTACGTCGACCGTGACCGTGGAGGGAGCCGAGGCGGTCCAGGCGGCAATCGCCGCCTACGAGTCCGGGATGGACTTCGCCGATGCCCTGCACCTTTCCTCGAGTGCCAGCGCCGAGAGGTTCCTGACCTTTGACAGGAAGCTGGCCCGCGCCGCGCTCCGCGCGAAGTCGGCACTCTCGGTTCAGGTAGCCTGAGCGGCCGCTCGCTCGCGGCGTCACTCGCCCTGGGGCAGGCGCAGGGTGGTGTGGACGAAGAGCTGGCGGAGCTGATCGAGCAGAGTCTCCACCTTGCCGACCTCGTCGTCCCCTTCGACGGCGATCACCGAGGCGGCGTCGCCTCCAACGAAGCGGGTCGTCTTGTCGATGACGCGGTCGATTCGCCGGAATACCAGCCGATCCATCATGAACGCCATCGCCAGCGACATCACGATGATCAGCAGGAATATGACCCCGATGGTCATGATCGCCGTCGTGCGCGCGTGCCGGTAGACGTCCGTGATGTCGGTCTCGAGGACGATGCCGCCGTTCCGGACCTTGTGGTCATCCAGCAGGGGTACGATCGCGCGCAGCGTGGTGCGCCCGTTCGCGAAGCGCAGTCCCAGCACCCCGCCCGTCTCCGGGACGGCGTCCAGATCCCCGTCGAAGGCCGCGAAGGAGGCGTCCTTCTTGGTCGAGCCCATGAGCACGAAGCTCGGCCACCTGTCCCACTCGTCTTCGATCTTCAGGGTCTTGCACGTCGCGCTCCACAGGTTGTGGTCGAGCGCTTGCTTCCTCATCACGATGGCCAGCTGATGGCCGGTCTGCCGCTGCACCCGTCCGATGAAGCCACCGATCTCCTCGCCGAGGTTGGCGTAGCCGAGCAGCTTCTTCTGCGCGTCGTACACGGGAAGGACCACCCTCAGGATGAATCCCGCCTTGCCCAGCTCCTTGCCCACCGCGAAGGTCTTGGTGCGGATGGCCTCCTCGTGCAGGGGACGGTCCATGGTGTCGCCGAACTCCCCGGGCTTGTGAACCCGCAAGAACACCTTGTTGCTGGGCTCGGGCTCGACGAACATCCAGTTGGTGATCCCGTAGTGCGCCTTCATCTGCGCCAGCATCGGGGCGGTCACCGCCGCCAGCGCGGCCCGGTCGCGCCGCGCGAAGGGAGTCGTGATCGCGTCGTTCGACATCAGCGTCTCGAGGGTGGCCTTCAGCATCTTCACGTCGTCGGCTTCGGCGCTCGCGAAGGCCTCCCTGGCCTCGTCCAGGGACTTGTGGCCGATTCTGTCGATTTGATTGACATACTCACGGTAGGACAGCGCGATGATTCCGCCTCCCCCGAGGATCAGTGTCGCGCCGATGCAGATCACCACCTTGGTGCGAATCAGTCTTGGCCACATGTCAGAAGCTCCTTGTGTTCGAAAGCATCAAAAGTCTTGCTGGAGGACGGCCTTGCCAGCCTTCTTCAAGGCGGCGATCTGGGCCGGATCGTCCGGGGTCTTCGCGTTGACGAAGCCGAGCATGAATCCGCAGATCAGCGAGAGCTGGCCGCGCACCTTGAACGTATCGAGCTTCTTGGTCTTGATGTGTGCGTCGATCTTCTGGCACATGTCGTGAAGTTGCCCCATCTCTCTGCCTCCGTAATCAATCTCAGGTGACGTCCGTGCGGGTGGACTCGCCGCTGCCCGCGTGCCCCGGTCCAAAGCAAGCCGACCAGTCCGTCTGTCCCCAACGACCGCCGTCGAAATGTCTTGAATCTCGTCCGCGAAGCGGCCACCCTCCGCGGCTTCGGGCCGAGCGCGCGTCGTCGGGCGGCGTCGCGGCGGCGGGGTGGGCAGCGTAAGCTGGCGGCAAATGAGCGCCGGCTCCGACGTGCGGGTGCGGGATCTCGTGGTCAGCTTCGGCGCGACCGTGGCGGTGGACCACGTCGAGCTGACGGTCGAGGCCGGGGAGCTGTTCATGCTGCTCGGCCCGAGCGGATGCGGCAAGACGACGCTGCTGCGGGCGATCGCCGGCTTCAACGCGCCGTCGGCGGGATCGATCCACTTCGGCGCCGAGGACGTCACGCGGGTGCCGGCGCACGCGCGCAACGTGGGCATGGTGTTCCAGAGCTTCGCGCTGTGGCCGCACCTCAGCGTCGCCGAGAACGTCGGCTTCGGTCTTCGCGAGCGCCGCGTCCCCCGTCGCGAGGTCGAGGCCTCCGTCAGCGCGGCGCTCGCCTCCACGAAGCTCGACGGCTTCGGAGGGCGCCGGATCGACGAGCTGTCGGGCGGCGAGCAGCAGCGGGTGGCGCTCGCGCGCGCGCTGGTGGTGCGGCCGCGGTGTTTGCTCCTCGACGAGCCGCTATCGAACCTCGACGCCAGGTTGCGCCACTCGATGCGCGACGAGATCCGTCGCATCTGCAAGGAGTTTGGGCTCACCGCCATCTACGTGACGCATGACCAGAAGGAAGCGCTGGCCATCGCCGACCGCGTCGCCGTGATGCGGGCCGGAAAGATCCTGCAGCTCGGCGCGCCCCGCGACATCTACCGCCGCCCACGCTCGCGCGCCGTGGCGTCGTTCGTCGGCGCGGCGAACCTGATCCGGGGGCGCGTCGCCGAGGTTCGGGCGGATTCGCGCGTGGTCGACACCGGGGCCGGGCGCTGGGTCGCCGGCCTGGACGACGAGTTTCGCCCGGACACCGGGACGGAGGTCTGGGTCTGCGTGCGGCCGGAATGCCTGCGGCTGCGCGTCGACGAGGCCCGGCCCAACATCGTGCGCGGCCCGTGCGAGGCGACCATCTACCTCGGCGAGCTGGCGGAGCACCAGCTCCGGGTCGGCGACCGGTTGCTCTCGGTCTACGAGGTCAACCCGGGCGGCGCGGCCGATACGACGCTCGCCGCGCAGGCGGACGTGTCCGACGTGGTGCTGCTGCCGTTCGACGGCGACGAGGGCGGCGATTCGTGAGGCGGTCCCCCGTTGCGTGGCTGGTGCCGGCGGTGGCGCTGCTGTTGATCCTGGCGCTGCCGTTCGCTGCGCGTCCTTCTCGACCGGCGGAGGTCGGGGCGCGGGAGACGCTGGTGATCATCACGCCGCACAACGAGGCGATCCGTCACGAGTTCACGCGGGCGTTCACGGACCACATGGCGCGCCAGGGGCGGCGCGTGCAGATCGACTGGCGCAGCCCGGGCGGGGGCAGCGAGATCAACCGCGTGCTGGTGGCGGAGTACGCCGCGTCGTTCGAGCGCTACTGGACCCGGACGCTGGGCCGGACATGGTCCGCGCGGGTGGCCGCCGCGTTTGCCACCGACTCCGATCCGTCGCGCCCGCGCGTATCCGGCGCGAGCGCTGGAGACGCCGCCGCCGAGGTCGAGGCCCGGCGCGCGTTCCTGGCCTCCGACGTCGGCTGCGGCGTCGATCTGCTGTTCGGGGGCGGCAGCGTCGACGCCGAGCTCCACGCCACCGCCGGTCGCCTGGTCGATGCCGGCGTGATCAGCCACCACCCCGAGCTGTTCGGCGAGGGCGCGATCCCGGCCGTCGTCGGCGGCGAGGCATTCTGGGATCGCGGCGGACGCTGGCTCGGAACGTGTTTGTCGGGCTTCGGGATCTGCTTCAACCGTGACGCCGTCGCGCGCCTCGGCGTCGCGCCGCCCGCGTCGTGGAGCGCGCTCGCGGATCCGGCGTACCTCGGACAGCTTGGCCTGGCGGACCCCGGCAAGAGCGGCTCGGCGGTGAAGGCGTTCGAGATGATCATCCAGGAGCAGATGCAGGACGCGCGGCGGCGCGCCGAGGCGCGCGGGCTCGGCGGCGACGCGGCTCTCGATCGGGTGGCCGTCCGCGAGGGGTGGCAGGCGGCCATGCGCCTCATTCGCAGGCTGGCGGCGAACGCGCGCTACTTCAGCGACGCGGCGTCCCGCGTGCCGGTCGACGTCGCGACGGGCGACGCGGCCGCGGGGATGTGCATCGATTTTTACGGCCGCTTCCAGGGCGAGGTGACGGACGCCGCGGGCGCGCCCGGGCGAATGGGGTTCGCGCTACCGAAGGGCGGCACGTCGGTGGGCCCCGACTCGATCGGCCTGCTGCGCGGGGCGCCCCACCGGGAACTCGCTGTCGCGTTCATCGAGTTCGTACTGTCGGACGCGGGGCAAAAGATCTGGAGCTTCCGCCGAGGGACCCCGGGGGGGCCCGAGCGCTATTCGTTGCAGCGCCTGCCGATCGTGCCGTCGCTCTACGCGCCCGCCTACGACGGCTTTCGCGCGGATCCGCGGACGCATCCCTACGCGCCCACGCGCGACTTCGTGTACCACGAGGCCTGGACGCGGCCGTTGTTTCGTGCGATCGCGTTCGTGGTGCGCGTGATGTGCGTGGATCCCGGGCCCGAGCTGCAGGCGGCCTATCAGGCGCTCGCCGAGGCCGGCTTTCCACCCGAGGCCACCGCCCGCTTCGACGACGTGTCCGCGGTCGACTACGAGATCGTGAACGGCCCGCTGCGCGCGGCGCTGCGGTCGCCGAACGCGATCGACGAGGTCACCTGGGCGAACCGCCTCGTCAGGGAATTTCGCGACCAGTACCGGCAGGTCGCCACGCTGGCGCGGACCGGGCGAGCGACGGCGGTGCACTGAGTGCGCCGCCGCTTCGCCGCCGATGCCGTCTCGCTTCCGTTCGCGCTGCTGCTGGGCGTGTTTCTCTTCTGGCCGCTCGCCGAGAGTGTGCGCGGCGCCTTCTTCGACGCGCGCGACACGCCCAGCTTCGCGTACGTGGCGGGCGTGTTCCGCAACCCGACGTTCGTCGAGGGCTTCGCCAACGCCCTCATCGTGGCCGTGGCCAGCACCCTCGTCGCGGCGGCGGTCGGGATCGCGGCCGCGGTGCTCGTCGATCGCTACGACTTCCCCGCGAAGCGCGTGTTCGTCCTGCTGGTCCCGCTGCCGCTGATCGTGCCCCCCTTCGTCGGCGCGATCGGCGTGAAGCAACTCTTCGGTCAGGCAGGGGCCCTGAACGCGCTCCTGGCCCACGCCCACCTGATCGACGCCGCCCACCCGATCGACTGGCTCCGTCGCGGCCGGCTCGGCACGGTCGTGGGGCTGACGGCGCTGCACCTCTACCCGATCGTCTACTTCAACGTCTCGGCCGCGCTCGGTGGCCTGAACGTCGAGATGGAAGAGGCGGCGCGCAGCCTCGGGTGCCGCGGATGGCGCGCGTTTCGGAAGATCACCCTGCCGCTCATCTCACCGAGCGTGTTCGGCGCCTGCAGCATCGTCTTCATCGGCGGGCTGACCGAGCTCGGCGTCCCGCTGGTCTGTGACTTCACCCGCATCACTTCGGTGCAGATCTTCTCGGGTCTGAAGGACATGGGGCGAAACCCCAGCGTCCACGCCCTGGTGATGATCGTGCTCGTGGGAACCGTGGCGTTCTACGCGGGCGCCCGCCTCCTGATCAGGCGTCGCGCGGCGGCCACCGCGCAGAAGAGCGTGCGGCTGCGCCGGCCCCGCCGGCTCGGGCCCCTGCGCGGGGCGGCCGCGGTGATGGCGCTGGGAGCCCTGGTCGGAACCGCCGCGCTGCCGAACATCAGCGTCGTGCTGGTCGCGTTCGCCCGCGACTGGTACGGCACGGTGCTGCCCTGCAGCTTCACGCTCGCGCACTTTCGCGCGGCGCTGGGCCACGAGATGGTGGTGTCGTCGATCGGCAACAGCCTGCGCTACGTGGGGTTGTCGACGGTGGCCGACCTGTTGCTCGGAACCGGCATCGCCTGGATCGTCGTGCGGCGCCGCTCGCGCGGGGCGCGGCTGCTCGACGCGGCCGCGATGCTTCCCCTGGCGGTCCCTGGCCTGGTGATGGCGTTCGGCTACCTGGCCATGACGCGCGAGGGGCGGCCGCTGGCGTTCCTGAACCCGGTGCGCGATCCCACCCCCTTGCTGGTGATCGCCTACACCATCCGGCGGTTGCCGTTCATCGTCCGCTCGGCCGCCGCGGGTCTGGAGCAGATCGACGTGGCGCTCGAGGACGCCGCCGCCAGCCTGGGCGCCGGCCGCGCGCGCGTGGTGCTGCGCGTGACCTTGCCGCTGCTGGTTTCGCACCTCATGGCGGGGGCCATTTTCGCGTTCGCGCTTTCGATGCTGGAGGTGTCCGACTCGCTGATCCTGGCGCAACGCCAGTCGACCTACCCGATCACGAAGGCCATCTACGAGCTGTTTCAGCTGCTCGGCGATGGCCGGCAGGTGGCGGCGGCGCTGGGGGTCTGGGCCATGCTGTTCCTGGCGAGCGCGATCGTCTTCGCGCGCGCGTTGCTGGGGCGAAAGCTGGGTGGCATCTTCCGGCTGTGAGGGACGCCGGGGTTTGACAGCGTGGCCGGCATCCGCTACCTCTTTGGTGTGACCTCGATTTCGTCCCGACGCTGGTGGTGGCCGCAAGCTTGCGGCTCACGACGCGTGCGTTCGAGATAGATCAGGTCCACGACACACGACGAGAGAGCCGCCTTCGGAGGTGGCTTTCGAAGTGCGTGGTGCATTTTCGGGGTCGTCTCCGGCCGGTTCGAAGGAGGAGCGACCCATGGAGACGAAGACGGCGTTCATGACGGCGGGCGGGATCGGCATCGCCCGCACCACCATCGACCTTCCCTACGGCGACGCGACGGCGCCGGTGCTGGATGCGCTCGATGCCCGTCGCGGGATGCTGCTGGGATCGTCCTACGAGTATCCCGGGCGCTACGCGCGTTACGACGTCGCGTTCGTCGACCCGCCCGTGTGCATCGAGGTGCGCGGTCGGGAGACGCGGGTGACGGCGCTGAACGAGCGCGGGAGGGTGCTGCTCGCGCCGATCGCCGAGGCGCTGCGCGCCACACCCGCGGTCGCCGAGATGGCGGACGAGGACGCGGGGCGCGACGGCGCCGCCATCACGGCCCACCTGGTCGCGGCAGCGCGCGACTTCGCCGAGGAGGACCGGAGCAAGCAGCCGAGCGTGTTCTCGTTGCTGCGCGCCATCGCGGCGCTGTTCGCGTCGGACGACCCTCACCTCGGTCTCTATGGCGCGTTCGGCTACGACCTGGCCTTGCAGTTCGAGGCGCTGCAGGTGAAGGCGCCGCGTCCGGCCGGGGCGCGTGACCTGGTGCTGTACCTGCCTGACGACCTGGTGCTCGTGGATCATCGCCGCGAGGTCGCGCAGCGCGTCCGCTACGAGTTCACGCACGGGGGTCGCAGCACGATGGGGCTGCCGCCGCCCGCACCGCCGTCGCCGACGCCGACGCCGCCATCGACGTCGCCATCCTCCTCGGCGCCACGAGGAGAGGCGAGCCGGCCGCCGGCGGGGGCCTTCGCTCGCATCGTGCGCAGCGCGAAGGAGAGCTTCCGGCGCGGCGACCTCTTCGAGGTCACGCCGAGCTACACCATGCGCGAGCCGTGCACCGCCCCGCCGAGCGAGCTCTACCGGCGCCTCCGCGCCCGCAATCCCGCGCCGTACGGGTTTCTCATGAACCTGGGCGCCGGTGAGCACCTGGTCGGTGCGTCGCCCGAGATGTACGTGCGCGTGCAAGGAGACAGGGTCGAGACCTGCCCCATCGCCGGCACCATCGCCCGCGGCGCGAACCCGCTCGGCGACGCCGCGCAGATCCGTCGCCTGCTCGAGTCGCGCAAGGACGAGGCCGAGCTGACGATGTGCACCGACGTCGACCGCAACGACAAGTCACGCATCTGCGTCCCGGGGAGCGTGCGCGTGCTCGGCCGACGCCAGATCGAGCTCTACTCGCGTCTCATCCACACCGTCGATCACGTCGAGGGGAGGCTCGGCCCCGGGTACGACGCCATCGACGCGTTCTTGACCCACGCGTGGGCGGTGACGGTGACGGGGGCGCCGAAGATCGCCGCCATGCAGTTCATCGAGGACCACGAGGCGGATTCGCGGCGCTGGTATGGCGGCGCCGTGGGGCGCCTCGGCTTCAACGGCCAGCTCTCGACCGGCATCACGCTGCGCACCCTTCGCATCCAGGACGGCGTCGCCGAGGTGCGCGTCGGGGCGACGTTGCTCCATGACTCCGACCCCGACGAGGAGGAGCGCGAGACCGAGCTCAAGGCCTCGGCGTTGCTCGACGCGCTCCGCAGGCCGCTCGGGTCAGCCGCGCCCCCGCCCGTCCGCGAGGTCGGCGGCGCGCGGCCCAGGGTCCTCGTCGTTGATCACGCCGATTCGTTCGTGCACACGCTCGGTTGCTACTTTCGCCAGGCCGGCGCTGACGTCGTCACCCGCCGCGCCCCGCTCGCGCCGGGCGTCCTCGACGAGCTTCGACCGCAGCTGCTGGTGCTGTCGCCGGGCCCCGGGCGACCGGCCGACTTCGGGATGTCAGCGCTGCTCGACGCCACCCTCGCTCGCGGCCTCGCCGTGTTCGGCGTGTGCCTGGGGCTGCAGGGCCTCGTCGAGCACTTCGGTGGCCGGCTGCATGTCCTCCCGGAGCCCGTGCACGGCAAGCCGTCGGTGATCCAGGCCCGCGGCGGGCGCTTGTTCCGCGGCCTCCCCGCGCGCTTCCAGGCCGGGCGCTACCACTCTCTTTACGTGAAGACCCCGGAGCTCCCGCCGGTCCTGGAGGTCAGGGCCGAGACCGACGACGGCATCGTCATGGCCGTCGAGCACCGCACCTTGCCGCTGTCGGCGGTCCAGTTCCACCCCGAATCGATCATGACCAGCCACGACGACCTGGGCCTGAAGCTGGTCGCGAACGCGCTTCGCCTGTAGGAAAGATCCAATCTTTCATGGCGTTGGGGCAAACACGCCGTATGGTGACCCGATGAGCTCGCTCGTCTGGCTGGGTGGCGCGGTCGTGCTGGTCGTGATCGCGACGCTGGCCGGCCTCGATCCGAAGGGCGGCAAGCCAATCGAGCACACGCGGCTGATGGGGTCCGCCCGAAAGATCCTGATCGCCGCGGCGGGCCTGTGCGGCGTGGTCGCCGTCGTCGGCGCGCTTCTGCGCAGGCTGTCTCATTGAGACGCCTCCACCGCCTGGGCGAATGAGAGCGGCGCGTGACCTACTGTGTCGGCATGCTGGTCAACGATGGGCTCGTCCTGGCCTCGGACTCGCGAACGAACGCGGGGGTCGACAACTTCGCGAAGTTCTGCAAGATGACGGCGTTCGAGCGGGTCGGGGATCGGGTGATGGTGCTGCTGAGCTCGGGCAACCTGGCCGGAACCCAGGCGGTCGTCAGCGTGCTGAAGCAGCGCTGTGAGGCGGCCGCGGGCGCGGCCACCCTGTGGACGGCGAAGACGATGTTCGACGCCGCGGGGCTCGTCGCCGACGCCATGCGCGACATCGAACGGCGCGACGGGCCGGCGCTGGAGGGCGGCCCCATCACGTTCAACGCGTCCTTCATCCTGGGGGGCCAGCTGAAGGGCGAGCGTCCCAGGCTCTTCCGCATATACGCGGAAGGCAACTTCATCGAGGCGGGAGATGACACGCCCTTCCTGCAGACCGGTGAGGCGAAATACGGGAAGCCCATCATCGACCGCGTGCTCACGCCCACCACCACACTCGCGGACGCGACGAAGTGCACGCTCGTGTCCTTCGACTCCACCATGCGCAGCAACCTCTCGGTGGGCATGCCCATCGACCTCATTTGCTACCAGCGGGACAGTCTGAAGATCGCGATGCGCCGTCGCTTCGAGGCAGGCGATGCGTACTTCGCGGGGTTGAGCTCCAAGTGGAGCGACGGTGTCCGGAGGGTGTTTCGCGAGCTGCCCGAGCTCGACTGGTCGCCGCCCCCCTCCGCGGCGGCCGTCACCACCTGAGCGCCCCCAAGCCGGGCGGCGCCTACTCGCGCCCGTCGCCGGCCGGAGGCCGGTAACCGAGGAAGCGCCGCGCCTTGATCATGCGGGCGACCTCTTCGGGGACCATGGCCTCCCAGGTGGGGTCGGCGCTGCGGATCTTGGCCACGACATCGCGCGAGAAGATGCGCAGACACTCGGTGTTGAAGCTGTCGAGCGGCCTGATGAAGCCGCCGTCGACCAGATGGCCGTAGAGCTTGCGCAGCGCCGGCGCCACCTGCAGCGTCTCCACCGTGACGACGTCACCGGCCTTTTCGAGCAGCGGATACACGTACAGGCGCAGATCGTTCTTGAACAGGCGGCCAAACGACTCCAGGATGCCGCCCTCCAGGCCCACGTAGTACTTCTCCTCGAACAGCTCGCGAAGGCTCGGGACGCCCATCGTCAACGCGATCTTCATCTTGGTGTAGCGCCCGAGGTAAGCGGCCAGCCGGTAGTACTCGAAGTAGTCGGAGATGAGCACGGTCTTGCCGAGCGCCGCCAGCATGTCGGCGCGCGCGAGGAAGTCTCGCCGGTCGACCACGCCCCCCGCGTCGCTCAGGTTGCGGGTGGTCAGCTCCATCAGCTCGACGATCTCGCCGCCCGCCTCGCCGTCGCTGTGGCTCGCGAGATCGCGGGCGAAGCCAGCCCGCGCACAGTTCAACATGTCGATGTGCACGTGGCAGACCGGGCGGAAGCTGCCGCGCTCGACCAGGACGTTCTTCTTGTACAGCACCTCGGACGGCTGCAGCACTGTCCCGCGCGGGTCGAACATCGCCGCGCCCGACAGCCCCACCTGCACGAGCTTCAGGCTCATCAGGCGGTTGTCGACCTGGCGGAACTCGATCCCCGAAAATTCGATCATGTCGATCTCGATCCGGTGCGTGGTCAGGCCGTCCAGCAGCGACTCGATCAACAGCTCGGGCTCGTTGCTGAGGAAGAAGGCCCCGTGCAGCAAGTTGACGCCCACGATGCCGAGCGCCTCCTGCTGCAGGGCGTTCTCGCTGTCGAGCATGCGGACGTGGATGGTGATCTGGCTGTCCTGGTCGCGCGGCCGCGACTGGAACTTCACCCCCATCCACCCGTGGCACTCGTTCGAGCCGCGGTAGCTCCGGGCCGACACCGTGTCGGCGAAGGCGAAGAACGCCGTGGACTCGCCGCGCGACTCGGCGAGTCGCGTCAGGTTCAGCCCATGCTCGTGGTCGAGCATCGACTGCAGTCGCGGCCGGCAGACGTATCGCTCCGCCTTGCCATAGATGGCGTCGCTCACCGCCATGTCGTAGGCGGACATACTCTTGGCGATGGTGGAAGAGGCGCCCCGGGCGCGGAAGAACCACCGGACCACCTCCTGGCCCGCACCGATCTCGGCGAACGTGCCGTACCGCCGCGCGTCCTGGTTGATCTCCAGCGCCTTGGTGTGGGTGTCTACGGTGCGGTCCTGGGTCTTCGAGAGGATCATGACACCCCATCCTCACACCGCCCCACCTTTCGCTCAATATGGTCGTAAGAAATGCCGATGCTTCACCCCGCTTGGCGTCTCCCCCCCCACAAATCCAGGAATCGGACGTTCCCCCCAGCCTCGATCGGGGGGCGACGCTCGGTCGCTACGTGATCCTAGGCCTGGTCGGGCGCGGAGGCATGGGCGAGGTCTACGCCGCCTACGACCCCGAGCTCGATCGCAAGGTCGCGATCAAGCTCCTGCGCGTGGGACGCCAGGGGGACGACGGGCGGGCGCGCCTGCTGCGCGAGGCCCAGGCCATCGCCAAGCTGTCCGATCCTAACGTCGTCGTCGTGTACGACGTCGGAACGCTGGGCGAGCAGATCTTCATCGCGATGGAGTTCGTCGAGGGACACACCCTCAACTACTGGATGCTGGCCGCGGAGCGGGCCTGGCCGGAGGTCCTGAAGATCTTCGCGGACGCCGGGCGGGGGCTGGTGGCGGCGCACGAAAAGGGCCTGATTCACCGCGATTTCAAGCCCGACAACGTCATGGTGGGCGTGGACGGGCACGTGCGGGTCATGGACTTCGGGCTGGCCCGCAGCGTGAAGAGTGACAGCAGCCTCGACAAGCTCGATGGTCGAACGGGTCGCCCGCCCGAGGTCCATTCGCCTGCCCCCCCGGCGCCTCCGTCGCTCTCGCTGAGTCCGAGGACCATCGCCTTCGACGATGGGGACATCGACTCGACGCGCGCGCTCACCTCGACGCCCGCCCCGCCGCGGGCCGGGGTGATGTTGACGATGGAGCTGACGCTGACCGGCGAGATGCTGGGCACGCCGGCGTACATGGCGCCCGAGCAGTTTCGAGGGCTGCAGACGGACGCGAAGACGGACCAGTTCAGCTTCTGCGTGGCGCTCTACGAGGCCCTCTACGGCGAGCGCCCGTTCCACGGGACGTCGTTCGGACAGCTCTCGGACGCGGTGCTGAGGGGGGCCGTCCGCGAGGCGCCCGCGAATCGCGACGTGCCGGCCGGCATACGAAAGATCCTGCTGCGAGGCCTGCGCCCGGACCCCAACGACCGGTGGCCCGCCCTCAGGGCCCTGCTCGCCGAGCTCGAGAACGATCGTCTCGTGGCGGGCCGGGATCGCTTCGTCGTCGGTGCGTCCGCCAAGCTGGCGGGCATCTGGGAGCCGCCCGTGCATGGCGTGTCGGTCGACTCGGCGATGAAGCGGGAGACCCGCAGCGCGTTCCTGGCGACCGAGAAGGCGTATGCGGTGACCGCCTTCGAGACGGTCAGCCGCTTGCTGGACGACTACACGCGAGTGTGGTCGGAGATGTACATCGACGCCTGCGAGGCCACACACCTACGCGGCGAGCAGTCCGCCGAAGTGCTGGATCTGAAGATAGGGTTTCTGCACGAGCGGCTGGAGGAGCTGCGCGCCCTGTGTCGCGTGTTTCGCCAGGCCACCCCGGACGTGGTGGAGAATGCCGTGACCGCGGTGGGGGCGTTGAAGGGGTTGGAGGGGGGGCTCGACGTCAAGCTGCTGCGCGCGGTGGTCAAACCCCCCGACGACGCGAAGACGCAGGCGCTGGTGGAGGCGCAGCGGTCCCAGCTGGCCGAAGCGCGGGTGCTGGGCCAGGTCGGCCGCATGACCGACGCGTTGCGGATCCTGGAGGGGATGGAGGGCACCGCCCGCGAGATCGGATACGGACCCCTCCTGGCCGAGACGTTGCTGGAGCTGGGCCAGCTCCGCGCCTACCGCCTGGAGGCCGAGTCCGCCGTTCGCGCGCTGGAGGAGGCGCTGTGGACCGCGGAGATCGCCCGCCACGAAGAGGTCGCCGCGGAGGCGGCGACGTCCCTGGTCTACATCACTGGCGACACGCTGATGCGGTTCGAGGTCGGGCAGATCTGGGCGAGGCACGCCGAGGCCATCCTGCGCCGCATCGGTGGACACGAGCGCCTGTGGGGCTGGCTGCTCAACAACCGGGGCGCGATGCGCCGGAGGCAAGGCCTGCTCGTGGAGGCACTGGCCGATAGCCGGGCAGCGGTGGCCCTAAAGCAGAGGGTCGCGGGACCGGACAACCCGGATGTCGGGCTCTCGCTCGGCAACGTCGCCATCTACCTGGCGCAGCTCGGCAGCCTCACCGAGGCCGAGGACTGCGCCCGCCGGGCCGTCGAGATCGCCGAGGCGGGGCTCGGCCCCGATCACCCGCGAACCGCCATCCTGCTGTTCAATTACGGCGAGATCCTGAATCGCTTCGAACGGTTCGAGGCGGCCCGCGAGGTGTCGCGACGCGCCCTCGCGATCCTCGAAGGCGAGGTGGAGTCCGACGGCCTCATGCTCGGATACCCCCTGATGGTCCTGGGACTCGGCTACCTCGACGACCACATGCCCGAGCGAGCGCTGCCCTTCCTGGAGCGCGCCGTCAAGATCCGTGACGCCAGCGAGAGCGAGGCTGCCCTGCGGGCGGAGGCCCACTTCGCGCTGGCGCGGGCGCTGCGGGCGCTCGGCCGGGAGGGCGACCGCGCGCGACAGCTCGCGGAGGTGGCGGCCCTCGAATATGGGGCGGCCGCCGATGCGCCCGATGTCCGACGCGAGCTCGAGCGCCTGAACGCGTGGCTCGTCTCGTTCGGCGCCGAGGTCCCTGGGAGCTCGGCGGTCGCTGGCCCGTCGCTGGCCGACTGACCACGGGCGCCTCGCGGCGGCGAAGCCGCGACCTGCATGGTAGGGTGCGCGCCATCAAGCCATGGCGCGGATCAACACGAACTATCAGAAGCTGCAGGCGGGATACCTCTTCCCCGAGATCGGCAAGCGGGTCCGGGCGTTCGCCGCGCAGAACCCTGACGCCAGGATCATCCGGCTGGGGATCGGCGACGTCGTGCTGCCGCTGCCCGGCCCCATCGTCGAGGCGCTGAAGGCAGGCGCCGACGAGCTCGGGCGCAAGGAGAGCTTCAGGGGCTACGGTCCCGAGCAAGGTTACGATTTCCTGCTGTCGGCGATCGCGGAGAGCTACCGCGAGCAGGGCGCCCGCGTCGAGCCGGACGAGGTCTTTGTGTCCGACGGCTCGAAGTGCGACACCGCGAACATCCAGGAGATCTTCGCCGCCGACAGCCTCGTCGCCGTGACGGACCCCGTGTACCCGGTCTACGTGGACACGAACGTGATGGCAGGGCGAACGGGCGCCGCCGACGCGACAGGCCGCTACGCAGGGCTCACCTACCTGCCCACCACCGCCGAGAATGGCTTCGATCCGCCGCTGCCGCCCGCGCGCGTCGACCTCGTCTATCTGTGCTCCCCGAACAATCCCACCGGCGCCGTCATGTCACGCGACAGCCTGGCGCGCTGGGTGGCGTGGGCCAAGGCCAACCGCGCCGTCATCCTCTTCGACGCCGCTTACGAGGCGTTCATCCGCGAGCCTGGCCTCCCCCACAGCATCTACGAGATCCCCGGCGCGCGCGAGGTGGCCATCGAGTTCCGCAGCTTCTCGAAGACGGCCGGGTTCACCGGCACCCGCTGCGCGTTCATCGTCGTCCCGAAGGAGCTGAAGGGGACCGACGCGGCCGGGGCCGACGTGCCGTTGCATGGGCTGTGGAACCGGCGGCACACCACCAAGTTCAACGGCGTCTCGTATCCCATCCAGCGGGCGGCGGCGGCCGTGTTCTCGCCCGCGGGCCGCGCGGCGGTGCAGGCGAACGTGGACGCCTACATGGAGAACGCGCGCCTGATTCGCGAGGGGCTGACGAACGCCGGCTACACCGTTCACGGCGGCACGAACGCTCCCTACGTCTGGTTGAAGGTGCCGGGCGGGCTGACCTCGTGGCAGTTCTTCGACAAGCTCCTCACCGAGGCGAACGTCGTGGGCACCCCGGGGTCGGGCTTCGGGTCTTGCGGCGAGGGCTACTTTCGCCTGTCTGCCTTCGGCTTTCGCGAGAACGTCGAGGAGGCGGTGGCGCGCATCGCCGCGAAGCTCCCCGCCTCCGCCCCCCGCGGTTAGCAGCCCGCGGGTCAAAGTCCGGACGGAGCCTGGTGATTCGGGGTGGAGGAGGCTTTGCCCCACTGAATAGCCCCCGGTCATAAACACGGGGGAGGCTCCCGAATTGCGGTTCAACTGCGGTGGGCATCATCTCAGGGTAGGCCCCATGGCGCATGGAGCTTATACCGAACGGTACTGTGACAATTAGGCCGCTGAGCGTCCGCAGTGCTGGCAGGTCCTTGCAGGACGGAACCGACCCACCGGGTCAGGTCAACCCTGCGGCAGAACGGGGTCCACGTCGGGAGTTTGCCCGGTCATGTCATGGCTATCACGCTGCCACTAGACCGAGAGTGCGAGCGCCGTCCCTAGCTCGCGTTCCGCGCGGATCTCATCTGTAAAGTCAACGACCGAGGCATGCCTTCGAAGAATATTGACGGACTCCTTGGAATCCGCGGTAGACGCAGGGGAAAAAGTCACAAGGGAGATGAGCTTGCAATCCCTATCTTCAAGCCTTGCCTGCTCGAACGAATACGCAGCGGCATGTATTGGATCCCACGCGTCCCTGGTGACGGTGACCTGCTTCATCAAGGCATAGATACCATTTCGGTATTCATAGTCGAATGCCAGTTGGTCCCTGACGCCGTCGCGTTCGATCGTAATTCGCGGCGCCTTGGTAATTTTGTTGGAGATATGCAGGCGCTCAAACGTACGTTCGACTATCTCGGCCTTCTCCGCCATGTCGGGCGCCGGAGATTCATCTACCAGTTCTCTGAAAAGCTCTGCGACAAAAGTCTCGGGGTTCAGCCCAGCGTTGCCGAGAAGCCGCGCTCCGCCAAATTCCAAGAAGTAATTCTGGTGTGGCGTCGCGCTGACCATCCTCACGGGGTCATTCTTGGCCGCATCTCTCCGCCAACGCCGGACCCATGCTCTGTAGTTTTCGAGGGAGCCCAGATCTCTCACTCGCCTTCCGTCGATCGTGCCCGCTTCCTCGCCCCTGAACTTCGCATGAACGCCAGAGTCGGTGAACAAAACGATGCCGACGTTCCTCGGCTCCCGCCGCCGGACGTCAATCATGTACTTCGCTATTAGCCACTTCGCATTCATGGGATTGGAAGGTTTCGCTGTCCGGGGGTCGGCAGTTGCTCCACCAGACTAACCAACGTCGTCGAGCGCTCCTTGAGGAAGTCTAGAACGGCGTCTCGATGATCGCCGGATATCGCCCCGGCACGATGCGCCTCGTCACAGATGCCATTTAGCAGGTTGTCGGCTATCCACCGCGCCGCTTCTCCGATTTTCGAGATACCGGTAATATCTCTGAGGAATTCAACTAACCCTGAAGGGACATTCTACGCGGCCTGATCGAGGAAGCTTTCTGCGCGGG
>CAYUFS010000025.1:0-71591 GCA_964443975.1 uncultured Myxococcales bacterium
CAGATCGCGCTCGAACAGCCGCCCGAGCTCCTCGGCGAGCGCTGGCGCGCCCCTGCTGGCAAGCAGATCGGGGGGCACGACCAGCTCCAGGAACGCCTTGCGACGGGCCGCGCGTGTGCCGATCCGCGTACGGATTCCCGAGACAATCATGCCGGGCGTCAGACGTGCGCCCTGACGCCCGCGCGCGAACGTGCACAGCAGCGACAGGGTCTTGACCCGCTCCGGCGCACGCAGCGCCACTTCCTGAACGATGAGCCCGCCCATCGAGTGGCCCACGACGTGGAATCGACTTGTCTCCGCGGCGTCCATGATTGCGAGCGCGTCCTCCGCCATGGCCTCGATGCTGAGGCCCCCCGATACGATCCGGCTCGCGCCGATCCCGCGGTTGTCGAAGGTGACCGTCGCGTGGCGCACGGCGAGGCTGTCGACCTGAGGCCTCCAGACCTCCCCGACGGCACCCACGCCCTGGATCAAGAGCACGCCGGGACCCGACCCGGTGCGGCGATAAACCAGATGGGCGGCCGGCCGCTCGACCACGCGCGCCTCGCCCACCAGCGACCGCGTCTGTGTCCCCGAATTCATCATTGTTGTTTGATCGTGCATCACTTGCCTCCGCGATTGCCGGAGAGCATCGGTCGTGCCAGGGCGATCCCCGCTACATCCCCGGCCTTCGGAGGGACGCGAGCTTCGCGTGTCAACGATCGCGGCACCGGGTGCGACGCGGATTGACAGCGCCGCGACTCCGGGCCGGTCGCCCGCGAGATCGCGGCCGACGATTCCCTCCCTGGGGCCGGCACGCGCTTCGCAATAGCTCGGGCGTGAAGGAAATCAACCAATGACCCCCGTCCGCCAGGTTGCGCCCAAGTGGGCTAGCGTCTTGCCCATGGAAGCCAAGGAGACTCCCGCTCGGTTCGACGACATTCGACGCGAAGAGCTCGCGCGGATGTTCAAGCAACTGCTCCGCACGCGCCAGTATCTGCAGCCGGTCTTTGTCATCGTGCTCGGGTACGTGATCATTGCCGACCCCGCCCACTGGCGTGGGCTCGTCGTGGGCGTGATGACCCTTCTCGCGATCGTCCTGACGCGAGCCGAGAGTCGCCGCGTGGCCGGGCTCGGCATCGCCCAGTTCACGCCCGCGCGACGCGAAGCCTATGCGCTCTTCTTGGTTGTGCCGATTACGTCCCTCGTCACGGGTGGTCTCCACAGTCCGTGGCTGGTGTCGTTCATTCCCTCCGCGGCGCTGGTCGCCATCAGCCACGATCGACGAACGACGACCATCCTGCTGGCGGCCATGATCTGTGTCGTCTGGTGTTTCGCCCTCCTCGAGCGCCACGGCCCCTGGATGATGCCGGCGCTGTTTCTCGACGCCGGTGGCCACACCAACACGACATTCACGGTTTGTTCGGCGGTGTTCTTTACCGCGATAGCCATCTACACGGCCGCCGTCGGGGTGAACATCCGCTCGATGAGCGACGCGATGCTGCTCCGCTCGCTCGAGGCGCGGGACGAGATGCTCAAGCTCCACGCGGAACGGCTCAACGATTTGACGACCCTGTCGGGGGAGATCGCGCACGAGCTCAAGAATCCGCTCGCCAGCATCAAGGGCCTCGCTCAGCTCGTCGAGGTCGATCCGTCGCGTGCCTCCGAGAGGCTGCATGTCCTGCGTGGCGAAGTCGACCGGATGCGAACGATCCTCGACGAGTTTCTCAATTTCTCACGGCCGCTGGTACCGCTCTCCCGTGGCCAGGTCGATCTCGCCGACCTCGCGCGCAGCGTCGCGGAGCTGCACGAGGGCGTGGCCGGCGAACGGCGTCTCACGCTCGTCTCGCCCAGCGACGATCGCGTCGTCATCTCGTGCGACCCGCGGAAAGTCAAACAGATCCTGATCAACCTCCTCCAGAACGCCATCGACGCGAGCGGAACCGGTGCCGAAATCCGAATCGCGGTGGATCGACGTGGCACCCACGCGGCGGTCCGCATTCTCGACCGCGGCCATGGGCTGGCACCCGAGATGCGCGCGCGCGCCTTCGAAGCCGGATTTACCTCCAAAGCACGGGGCTCGGGTCTCGGTCTCACCGTCTCCCGCATGCTGGCGGAGCAACACGGCGGAAGCATCACCTTGTCCGATCGCGAGGGTGGTGGGTGCGTCGCCGAGTTTCTTCTCCCCTCGGGAGAACCAGTGGCCGTCGAGGGTCCGAACGCAGGAACCCAGCCCCGGGCGGACATCCGCTCTTGATCGCCCGAATCCGCCGGCAGCTGCTCTCCACCGCCTCTGAACTGGGATCGTACTCCCTGAACCGGCCACGCTTCGCTCCGCCTTCGCCAACCCGACATACGAAAGGCACCGCCGTGACTGACGAGCCTGCCCTGGAGAAGATCTTTCGCAATGGCATCGGCGCGCAATATTGGTTCTGCGCCCCGTCCGGGCCATCACTCGTTGCGTGCGCTGGCTACGCCGATCGAAGAGCTCACGTCGCCGTGACGCCCTCGACCACGTTTCACTGCTTCTCGACGACCAAGCCCATCACGGCTCTCGCGGTCCTCCAACTCGTCGATAAGGGGCGGCTTCTGCTCGACGCGCCCGTCGCCGCCTACTTACCTGAGCTGCCGTATCGCAACGGCGCGACCGTGCGCCAGGTCCTCAGCCACCAGGCGGGCCTCCCCAATCCATCGCCACTGTCATGGGTCCACGCCATATCCGACCGGTCGTCCTTCGATCCTCGCGCGTTCTTCGAGCGGGTCGTCAGGGAACATCCTGGCTGCTCGCCTCCCGGGCTGAGGGCAAGGTACTCCAACGTCGGGTATCTCCTCCTGGGTCGGTTGATTGAGATCGTCAGCGGCCGCACCTACGAACAGTACGTTCGCGACGAGGTTCTGAATGTCATCGCGCGCGACGCAACCAGCCCCGAGGGTTTCCTCGGGTTCGAGGTGCCGAGCCGCGGCCACGCCGTCGGTTACACGCGCCGCTGCTCTCTGCTGGGCCTGCTCACCCCTTTCTTTCCAGACCCCGCGCACCTTCGGAGCAGGGAGGGCGCTTGGATCCGCTACAGGCCCTTCGACCTGAACGGACCGGCCTACGGCGGCCTGAAGGGCAACGTGCTCGGGTGGGCCCCATTGCTCACCGCGATCGCGTCGCGAGACGCGCGCCTTCTGTCGCGTGAGGGCTTCGAGGCTTTCTTTGCAGCGCAATTCCTGACCTCGGGACGCCCAACCGGCCACGCGTTGTCCTGGTTCACCGGACGACGCGGGCCGCACTCATATCTCGGCCACGCGGGCGGCGGACCGGGCTACGGCGCCGAGATTCGCATCTATCCCACCCTGCGCACCGCGAGCGCGCTCCTGACGAACACGACTATCGTCAGCGACCCGCGCCATCTCGACAAGCTCGACGGGAGCTGGCTTCCCTGACGCGGTCGAGGTTGACCGCGCACCGGCCGTTACGGGAGAACCCTCAGGCCGAGCGCCACGGCATTGTCGCGGAGGCGCTCGTCCGTGGACAAGAATGTGAGCGGTGCGACGGCCTGGCTGTAGACGAGCGCCGTCGCCAGATGAATGGCATCCAGTGACCGAACCGGCTCGCTCGGGAGCGGCTCTCCGGCTCGCTCGAGGATCTCGTCCGCGACGGCGTAGGTCTTCCAGTGCCGTGCCACCGCTTGGTAGGCGGCCCGATACGAGATCCGTTCCGCGGGAGAGATTTGCCGTGTGCTCGTCAGGCGGTGCAGCGTGCGCGCCACTTCCAGCCCCGTCAGGCGCGAGGTCACGACGTCGGTTGCACCGGTCAGCGCCTTCTCGATGCGGTTGCTGGCTTCGTGCTGTAAGAGCCAGCGCAGAACCGCGCTCGATTCGGCGTAGAGCGGGCTCACTTCTCACCGCGTGTCCAGTTGAGCGCAGCCTCGATCGCCGCGTCGGCGAGCCGGACCCGCAATCGCGGCGCGCGGTAGACGGTCGGATCGTTGGGAAGACCAACCTTCAGGACGCCGCGGTCCACCAGAGCCTGTTCGCGACTCTCGACGGACTCGATCGCGCTCGGATTCAGGGTCGGCTGACGCAACTCGGCCACGACACGGCCCCGGTCGGTGATCAGAAAGACATCACCATGCTGGACGTCGCGGAGATAAGCGGAAAGCTTGTCCTTCAGCGCACGGATGTTCACGCTCTTGAGGCTCACGGATTCAATGTAGCCTCGTGAGGCTACATTGGCAAGAACGAAGCTTTCCTGGTTGCGGTAGCATTTTGCGTATGCGTTTTCACGGTGGGTGGCTCGCGCGGGCTGTCTTCTTCGTCGCGACGGCGCTGCCCGTCTCCGCCTGGGCCTGCGGGGGCGGCCTGGTGAGTGTGGGCACGGGCACTCTCGGCGCGGATCGGCAGCGAATCTTCCTGTCCGTGCGCGGCGGGACCACCGACGTCATCACCGAGGTCAGCGTGCCGGCGACGACGGCCGACTACGGGGTGCTGTTGCCGCTACCGGCAGCGCCCACCTTGGATCCGCAACCGGTGGCCGCGGCGGATCTCGACACCCTCGATCGAGTCACCGCACCGCAAGTCTTCGCGACGTCGTCGTCCGATTCGGGGGGCGGATGCGGCTGTCCCCTGGGCGCCGGCGGCGGTAGCAATGGTACGAAAGGCGGGATCGACCGCGGGGTCGACGCCAGCGCGCCCATCGACATCGGCCCGGTGACCGCCGTCGTGTTGACGGCCGACACCGGCGACGCGGTGAACGCTTGGCTCGCCGCCAATGGCTTCGCGTTGCCGCCTGACGGCCCCGCCCTGGTTGATGCCTATGCGGGCACCGGCCGCTTCTTCGTCGCGCTCCGCCGCAACGACAGCGCGGCGCCGGGCGGCGTGACCAGCGTCGGTGTTCACTTCACGCTGCCCGGGGACGCGCGGACGCTGCCCTTGCGGTTCGCGCACCTCGGTGCCGCCGCCACGGTCTCGTTCACGGTGTTCGTCGCCGCGCCCACTGCGGTGGCGCCGGCCGTGCCGTTCGAGGCGCTGACGCTGTCCGACCTGAACGCCTCACTGTTGCGCACGCCCGGCTACGCGGCGGCGCTGACCGCCGCGGTGGCCGCTCGTAACCACCAGGCGTTCATCATCGAAGGGGTCTTCCCAGGCAATTCGTGGACCGGGCTTCTGCCCGCCGTGACGGCCCTGATCGATCCGGCGGCCTCCGTCACCCGACTGTCCACGATCCTACCGGCAACCGCGCTGACGACGGACGTGGCGCTCGACCAGCCGTTCACCGGACAGGCACCGACGAGTCGTTACGTCGAGGCCGAGACGCCGGTCCGTTCGCGCGTCCCGCCGGGCGGCGTGGCCGGCCTGACGTTCTTGTTCGCGTGCGCGCTCGTCGGCAAACGCCGCGGTCGCTGACGGTGGGTAGGTCTTCAGTTGCCGCGCCCCTCGCGCGGACCTATCTTCGCACCGAACACCTGAGTTCAGGGGAGGATCATCGCATGGCAGGCAAAGTGAAACCCATTCCCGACGGCTACCATTCACTCACCACGTACCTCAGCATCAAAGGTGCGGCCGCCGCCATTGCGTTCTACAAGCAAGCCTTCGGCGCCGAGGAGCTCTACAGGTTGCCCATGCCCGATGGCCGCGTGGGCCACGCCGAGCTGCAGATTGGAGACTCGCGCCTGATGCTCGCCGACGAGATGCCCGAGATGCCGGGCGCCATCGCGAAGAGTCCGCGCACGCTCGGAGGTGTTTCGAGCGGCCTCAACCTGTACGTGGGCGATGTGGATGCCCAGTTCAAACGCGCGGTCGACGCCGGCGCGACGGTCAAGCGCCCGGTGACCAACCAGTTCTACGGGGATCGCAGCGGCACAGTCGAGGATCCGTTTGGGCATGTCTGGACGATCTCGACTCACGTCGAGGATGTCTCGCCAGAAGAGATCGCCAGGCGAATGGCCGCGCTCCCGCACGGCTGAGCCCGTGCAGCTCCTCAGCCGGGAGGACCCCGATGAGCGCACCCACGTCTCGCGCTCGAGGCACCCGTCAGGCAGCCGCACGTCGTCGACGGACTCTCGTCCCTACCTCACCGACGAGGCTGCGGTCGTGGCGCTGGCGCAAGAGCCTCACCGCGGCGACTGAAGTCACGAGCGAGAACGGGAAGGCCGAACCCCGACCGAGCGGCGCGATCGCCAGCAAGAAGATCGTGGCGCCCGCGAAGCCGAACGCCACCGCGCGGCCTCGCAGCGTCACGAGGATCGCTATGGCCAACTGACCGATGGCAATGCCCCCGACGAAGACACCGATGTGGCGCGCGAAGGGACCGAGGATGAAGGCGCGGTACGGCGCGACGGCCCAGCGCGCGTACTCGAGGTAAGCGTGTGGATTCCAGATCGCCATGCGCATGTTGACCTGCGCGGCCCAGAGGAAGAGTGCAAAGAACAGAAACCGCCCGACGTTACGCCACCGCCAGCTCACGAAGAGAATGAACGCCGCGACGATGTTCGAAGCGACGTTTGCGTACAGCACCTGCGTATCCGTCATGGTCCGAGATCCGTTCTTGTTCGATGGGCAATTGCGCTCGCCTGCAAGGCACGCTCCAAAGTGCACGCCGCTGAGCCGCCGTGCGGGTTCGCGCGCGAATTGCGCGTGACCCTGCCGCTGGCGCACCCCATGCGCATCGCTTGCGCTTCGCGTGCCCGCACCGCGCCAACGGACCAACTGGATCAAGCCCCACCATGCGCTCTGACCGCCCGTTGGCACGTGCGGCGCAGAGAGCCGGACGGATCCTGCACGTCGGACCCTACGGCAAGGAGCCCGCGAGCTTCGGGCTGATCGCGCAGGTGCTGGACAAGGCCGGCCTGACGCCCGCTCCCACACACCTCGAGGTCTACTTGAACGACCCGAGCCGAACCCGGCCGGACAAGCTCAGGACCGTCCTTCTCCGCGAGCTGGCGCTTTGAACGCGGGCCGCCGGGTGCCGTGGTCAGGGGCGCGCCGCTTCGTCACGAGAAGTAGAAGCACGACGAGGAGAAGGGCCCGAGCGTGGGACGAGACGTCGTCGTCTCCTCCCTCGACGGTGCAGGCGCACCCGGACCCGGAGCTGCCAGGTGGGCTGCCAGCAGGCGCGGGCGCGCCGCCCGATGAGGCCGGCATGCAGGTCCTGCCCGGCACGGAGCCGCCGCCGCAGTTGGTGGGGCCCAACGCCGCGCCGCCCGTGCCGTCAACGCCGCCCGTCCCGAGCGTTCCACCCGTGCTCGTGGCTCCGGCGCCGCCAGTTGACGATCCTGCGTCGTTGATCCCACCCGAACCCATCGCACCCCCGCTGCTCATCCCGTCCCCCGTGTTGGGCCGGCCCCCGGCGCCCCCCGCGCCGCTGCTGTCGCCCGCGTCCTGGGCTCCTGCATCGGCCAGCCCTCCCGTCCCCTTCGCCCCACCTTGCCCCCCCGCGCCGGCTGAGCCGCCGTTGCCGGCTGAGCCGGCATTGCCGGCATTGCCACCATTGCCCGGATTGCCGCCGCCGACGCTGGAGAAGTCGCCGTTCGATCCGTGGCCGGCCATGTCTCTGATGACAGTTCCGTGGCGGACCACGCCACCGGCGGCGCCCGGAATGCTTGCCCGCGCCGACCAGGTGTTCAGATCCGAGCTGGTCATGTACTGGCAGGGTGTGCTCCCGGACTGCGGATCCACGAACATCCGATATCTCCCGTCGTCGAGCTGGACGATGGCCGGTCCCTCCATACCCGACCCCCAGCCTGCCCAGTCGCCCTTGCCTACGAACGTCCACGGCCCGGTGAGGCTGGGCGCGGTGGCGTGCTCGAGGTACCGGGTCATGTCGTTCTTCACAAAGGCGTGATAGGTCGCGCCGAGCTTGGCGACGAACGTGTCGATGTAATCCGCGCCGATCCCCATGACCGTCGGCCCGCTCCACGACGTCAGCGTGCCGTCCATGGCCGTGAAGATGTACGGTTGAAAGTCGGGCAGCTGGTTGCCGGTGTCGATGTTCGCGATGATGCGGACGACGCCCCCCTCGACGAACCACTCCGGCGCCCACACGCGCGAGACCGCAGGCACGCCCGCCTTCACGGTCGTGAGGTCGCTCCAGTGAATCAAGTCGGTGCTCACGGCGATGCTGAAATGATCCTCGGGATTGCAGCAGCTCGCGGTCATCGGATCGGTGTACGCCAGGTAGTACTTGCCGTCGGTGTGCTTCATGATGCTGGGATCGCGGATGTAGGTCGTGTTGCCGCCGAATCCCGTGTCGGAGAGGAGGGTGAAGGTCAGCCCGTCGGTCGACGTGTAGACCGACAGCTTCATGCCCGCGGCGTCGTCGCCCTTGAACGTGGAGAAGATGTAGGTGGTGGCCCAGGCGGAATTTCCCCCGAAGGACGAGAGCGCCGCGGCGAACGCCACGATGGCGGGGATCGCCCTCCAACGTTCAGCGATCATGGCCGGGCAGGCGCTTTCGCCGGCGATCCCTGCACGTGGGGCGGCGTCAACAGTAGGACCATTTCCTGGCGCAGTGATCTCAGAAGGCAACGGGGGTCATCTTTTCGAGACACGCGACGCGGCCAGGACAAATTTGTCGGCACATTTCGGATAGAACGCAACAATACATCGCCCGGAAGCCAGGGCTTTCCGCCCTCGACCACCTGGCGGCGTTCTTGCTATGCCCAGAGGGGATGAACGCCACAAATCGCGATTTGCGAATCGCATTGCCCCCTGCGCGCGCCCTGCGAGTCGGTGCCGCGGTTCTGGCTTTGCTCCTCGCGGCATGCTCGAGCGCCCCGGAAGGCACCCCTGCCGGCACTTGTCGCCTCGCTGCTCCGTGTCCGCCGGACTGGCTGCAGTTCACTGACTCGTCGTGCTCCCCCCCGATCGTGAGCATTGGTCCCGGTTGCACGTCGAACGGCGATGGCCTTTGCTACCGCCGCTGCTTCGACGGCGTCGATTGCATCGATCGCGGGTTTCCCGTGTGTGGTTCCATTACGGTCTACGGGGGGAGCGATGTCGGGCGTCCCGTGTCGGTCTGTTTGAGCCGCGACCCGGTGCCGGCCTGCCAAGGCCCCGGGGACGCGGGACCGGACGGCCAGGACGCAGCGAGCGCGTACCACCCGACCGACGGCGACCGCGACTGACGCGGACCGGGTGCGCGCGCCGCCAAGCCGTACTATTCTAAGCTGCCCATGGAGCGCGCCCCGGCTGGCAAGGTGACCTACGTCAGTCTCTCGGCTGACGATCCCGCCGTGAACGCGGCCTTCGACGAGGCGATCGCGACGGTTCGATCCCGCCTCGGCCGGACGTGGCCGCTGCACATCGGCGGCGCCCCGCGCGAGGCGGCGGCGACAGATGACAGCGTCAGCCCGGCCGACACGCGCGTCGTCGTCGCGCGCGTGGCCCGCGGCGTGGCCGGCGACGTCGATGACGCCGTGGAGGCCGCCCGGACGGCGTTCCCGACGTGGAGCCGGATCCCCTGGCCCAGGCGCGCGGCGCTGCTCGAGAAAGCGGCCGACCTCATTCGCGAGCGCCGGTACGAGCTGGCGGCGTGGATGATCTTCGAGATGGGGAAGAATCGCCTCGAGGCCCTGGGCGAGATCGAGGAGACGGCTGACCTCATCTCCTACTACAACGCGCAGATGCGGGCGAACGACGGCTTCGTCCGCCAGATGGGGCGGCTCGTCCCGACGGACGACAACATCAGCGCGCTCCGCCCCTATGGGGTGTGGGCCGTCATCGCGCCGTGGAACTTCCCGTACGCGCTCATGGGGGCGCCCGTCGCGGCGGCGCTGCTGACCGGAAACACCGTTGTCATGAAGCCGTCGTCCGAGACGCCGCTCTCGGGGATTCTGCTGGCGGAGCTCTTCACCGAGGCAGGGCTGCCGGCCGGCACCGTCAGCTGCGTGACCGGGAGCGGGAGGGAGGTCGGCAACGGGCTCGCCCGCCATCGCCATGTGCAGGGCGTGACCTTCACGGGCTCGTTCGACGTGGGGTTCAACCAGATCTTCCAGCGCTTTTCGACCGACTACCCCAAGCCGTGCATCGTCGAGATGGGCGGGAAGAACCCGGCCATCGTCATGGACAGCGCCGATCTGGATCGCGCCGCCCTCGGCGTCTACCGCTCGGCGTTCGGGATGAACGGCCACAAGTGTTCCGCGTGCTCGCGGCTCTACGTTCACGAGGCGGTGGCGGACGAGCTCCTCGCGCGCCTCGACAGCAAGCTCGGCGACACCGTCATCGGGGATCCCCTGGTGAAGGAGACCTTCCTCGGGCCGCTGGCGACCCGGGCCAGCTTCGAGGATTTCCAGCGCTTCATCGGGCTCGCCGCGGGCCACGTGCGCGCAGGCGGCGGCGTGCTCGCCTCCGGGGAGCGCGCCCACGGTCACTTCGTCCAGCCGGCGATCGTCGACGGGCTGCCGCGCGACCACCAGCTCATGCGGGACGAGCTTTTCGTCCCCATCCTGGCCGTGCAACGTGTGAAGAGCCTGGATGAGGCGTTGACTCAAGCCAACGACACCCGCTTCGGCCTGACCGCGGGAATCTTCACGCAGAAGCAGGCCGAGATCGACGCATTCCTGGACCGCATCGAGGCGGGCGTGGTCTACGTGAACCGCGCCGCCGGCGCCACGACGGGCGCGTGGCCGGGCGTGCAACCGTTCGGCGGCTGGAAGGGCAGCGGCTCGACCGGAAAGAACATCGGCGGGCACTACACGTTGCCGCTTTACCTGCGCGAGCAGAGCCGCACGGTGTCGTCATGACCGTCTCCGTGCTGCCCACGGCCGCGCCGCCGGCGGCCGACCTACCCCTTGCCGGCCAGGACATCCGCATCCTGGTCGAGCCCCCGGGCCCCCGCGCCAAGGAGCGCATCGCGCACGACAGGCGGTTCGTGTCGCCGTCGCTGATCTTCTGCTACCCGCTCTACGTGGCGCGCGCGTCGGGGTGCATGGTCGAGGACGTCGATGGCAACGTGTTTCTGGACGCCCAGGCCGGCGTCGCCACGGCATCGACGGGGCATTGTCATCCGGCCGTCGCGGCGGCCATCGCGGCGCAGGCGCAGAACCTGATTCACATCTGCGGGACGGACTTTCATTACCCGGCGTACGCCGCCGTGTGCGAGCGACTCAACAACCTGGCGGCGCGCCTGTCGCCTGGGCGTCCGACCGTCTGGCAGACGTTCCTCTCGAACTCGGGGACCGAGGCGGTCGAGGCCGCGCTGAAGCTGTCGCGCCACCATACGGGACGGTCGGCGATCATCGCGTTTCGCGGCGGCTTTCACGGGCGCACCTACGGCTCGCTGTCGCTCACGGCGAGCAAGAGCAAGTACCGCAAGCACTTCGGCCCGCTGTTGCCGGGCGTGTTTCACGCCACGTGGGGGGAAGCCGCAAGCATCGAGCGCGAGCTGTTCCCGCAGCTCGTGGCGCCCGAGGACGTCGCGGCGATCGTGGTCGAGCCGATCCTGGGCGAGGGCGGCTATGTCTTGCCGCCGCCCGACTTCTTGCCGGCGCTGCGCCGCATCTGCGACGCCCACGGGATCTTGCTGGTGTTCGACGAGGTGCAGTCAGGCATGGGGCGCACGGGGAAGATGTTCGCGGCCGAGCACTTCGGCGTCACCCCCGACATCGTCGTGCTGGCGAAGGGCATCGCCTCCGGGATGCCGCTCGGCGCGATGATGGCGAAGCAGAGCCTCATGACGTGGCCGCCGGGTAGCCACGGCTCGACGTGCGGCGGCAATCCCGTGTGTTGCGCCGCCGCGCTGGCCACGCTCGAGCTGCTGGAAGGCGAGCTCGTGGAGAACGCCGCCCGGCAGGGGGAGCACCTCATCACCCGCCTGCGCGCGGCGCTGCGCGGCCCGCGCGCGATTGGCGTCACCGACGTGCGCGGGCTCGGCCTGATGATCGGCGTCGAGCTCGACTCCCCGGCGCGCGCCGATGCCATCGCCGAGCTGTGTTTCCGGCGTGGGCTGCTGGTGCTCGAGTGCGGGACCCAGGCGATCCGCATCTCGCCGCCGCTCATCCTGACGAGAGCACAGGCCGACACCATCGCCGACGTCTTCATCGCTGCCTGCGAGGACGCGTTTCGCGATCGCGTCGCGTCCGCCCCGTGAACGACACCCCGTCACCGTCCGACCTGGCGCGCCGGCAACAGGCGCTGGTGTTCACGACATGGTCGGCGCAGAGCCGCCCCACGCCGCCGTTCGAGATCGTCGCGGGTGAGGGCGCGCGCTTCACCACGGCCGACGGCGCCCGATGGATCGACCTTGGCAGCATGACCTGGAACGCGAACCTCGGGCATGGTCACCCGCGCATGAAGGCGGCGCTGGCGGCGGCCGGCGGCCGGGGCCTGCTGGCCTACCCCTCATCGGTGTTTCCGGACAAGCTTCGGGCGGGCGAGCTGCTGAAGGAGGTGACGCCCCCTCCGCTCTCGCACAGCTTCATTTGCCTGTCGGGCGCGGAGGCCAACGAGAACGCCGTGAAGATGGCGCGGATGGTGACAGGCCGCAGGAAGGTCATCGCGCGCACCCGCAGCTACCACGGCGCCACACTGGCCATGCTTTCGCTGTCCGGCGATCCGCGCCGCGAGCCCTTCGAGCCGGGCCTCCCCGGCGTCGTGCGCACCGTCGATCCCTATTGTTACCGCTGCCCCGTGGGCCGCGTTCCCGAGACCTGCGCCCACGAGTGCGCGGATGATCTGGAGGCGGTCCTGCGGCGCGAGGGCCCGGAGACGGTGGCCGCCGTCATCATGGAAGGCGTCGTCGGGGCGAACGGCGTGTTCGTTCCGCCGCCCGGGTACTGGAAGAAGGTCAGGGACATCTGCACGCGCCACGGCGTGCTGCTGATCGCGGACGAGGTGCTGTCGGGCTTCGGCCGCACCGGGCGCTGGTTCGCGGTCGACCACGACGCGGTGACCCCGGATCTGCTGACCGTGGCGAAGGGGCTCACCGCCGGGTACGCGCCCGGGGGCGCGGTCATCGTGACCGAGGCGGTCGCGCGTCACTTCGACGACCACGTGCTGTCATGCGGGCTGACGACCTATGCGCATCCGCTCACGTGCGCGGCCATCGTGGCGGCCATCGAGACCTACCGGGACGACGGACTGATCCCGCGCGCGGCGACGCTGGGCGCGTCGCTGGGTGCGCGCCTCGCCGCGCTCGCCCAGCACCGTCCCACCATCGGCGAGGTGCGGGGGGTCGGGTTGCTGTGGGCGCTGGAGCTGGTCCTGCCAGGGACCCGTGACCCGGTGGGCGCGCCGGCGATGGCAAGGCTGGCGGCCGCCCTCAGGCGCCGGCACGTCCACGTTCACAAGCGCGAGAATCTCGTCTACGTCGCGCCGCCGCTGGTCGCGACCGAAGCGGACCTCGGGGAGGGGCTGGCGCGGCTCGGGGCCGCGCTCGACGAAGCGTTCGGCGAAGTGGTCGGCGAAGCGCGCGCGGAGGCGAACCCATGACCGCCTCCGGGCCTGTCACGCCGAGCCCGAAGGCGGCGGGGGCGACCGGCAAGGTCTACCCGACCGCCGAGGCTGCGCTCGCCGATCTTCTGCACGATGAGCTTCGCCTGATGTCGGGCGGATTCGGCCTGTGCGGAATTCCCGAGGCCTGCATCGACGAGATCGCGCGGCGCGCGCCGCGGGAGCTGACCGTCATCAGCAACAACTGCGGCAACCAGGGGCAAGGGCTGGCCGTCCTGCTGCAACGCAAGCTCGTGCGCGCCGTGATCTGCAGCTACGTCGGCGGCAATCCCGATCTGGCCGAGCAGTACCTGGCGGGCACCGTTCGGGTCGAGCTGTCGCCGCAAGGGACCTTCGCCGAGCGCATTCGCGCCGGGGGCGCCGGGCTGGGCGGGTTCTTCACGCCTACGGGGGCGGGCACCATCGTGGCCGAGGGGAAGGAGACCCGCGTCATCGACGGCCAGCAGCAGGTGTTCGAGACGCCGCTGCGGGCGGAGCTGGCCATCGTTCGCGCGCAGGTCGCGGATGGTTTCGGCAACGCGCGCTTTCACCGGACGGCCCGCAACTTTAGCCCGCTGATGGCGACCGCGGCGACGGTGACGGTCCTGGAAGTGGATGACCTGGTCGAGGTGGGAGCCCTCGATCCGGACGACGTTCACCTGCCTGGGCTGTTCGTGGATCGCATCGTCCACGTCCCACGACATCGCGACGTCATCGAACACCGCACCACCCGAACCAGGAGCCCGGCGTGAGCTGGTCCCGCGAGGAGATGCTCCGGCGCGCCGCCGCGGAGATCCGGCCCGGCACAATCGTCAACCTGGGCATCGGCATGCCCACCGAGGTGGCGAACGAGATCGTGTCGTCGGCGAACGTGATGCTGCAGTCCGAGAACGGTCTACTGGGAATGGGGCCGTTCCCCTACGACGACGAGGTCGATCCGCTGCTGGTGAACGCCGGCAAACAGACGGTGACGGTGGTGCCCGGGGCGAGCACGTTCGACTCGGCGATGTCGTTCGCGATGATCCGCGGGGGGCACGTCGACCTGGCGATCCTCGGGGGACTCGAGGTCGCCGTGAACGGCGATCTGGCGAACTGGACCGTGCCCGGAAAGCTGATCACCGGGATGGGCGGGGCGATGGATCTGGCCGCCGGGGCGCGGCGCCTGCTGGTCATGCAGAGCCACGCGTCGAAGGACGGCAAGCCCAAGCTCGTCGCGAAGTTGACGCTGCCGCTCACCGCGCTCGCCTGCGTGGATCGCGTGATCACGGAGCTCGGGGTGTTCGACCCAGCGGGCGAGCGCTTCCAGTGCGTCGAGCGCGCGCCCGGCGTCACCGAAGAGCGCGTCCGCGCGCTGACCGGGGCGCCCGTGGATTTTTAGAAAAGGACCCTGAGAGGGTCCTTTAGATCCCCCGCGACGGTTCGGTCGAGCAAGGCTCGCCCCAACCAACGCGACTCGAAAAGGACCCTGAGAGGGTCCTTTAGATCCCCCGCGACGGTTCGGTCGAGCAAGGCTCGCCCCAACCAACGCGACTCGAAAAGGACCCTGTGAGGGCACCCCCTCTCAAGGTGATGGGCGGTCGAGACCGCCGCCGCGCTCAGGGCCCGAACACCTCGAGCTCGGAGAAGCCCGGCTCGATGCTCTGGTCGGAGATGCTGGTGAACTTGACGGCCGCGGCGTTCGCCACCGGGGGCGACAGAAGGAGATCGAGATCCCGATCGGGATCGGGGAGCAGGCGCTGCTCGCTCCACAGCACTCCCCCGGCGGCGTCGAGGATGTCGAACCTGCCCTCGACGAAGTCATAGCCGGAGGCGTACTCGCGGTTTCCGCGCATCGCGATGCGCGCCACGGTCTGCGGCGTGGCGAAGGCGATCTGGTAGTACGGAACCCTGGTGCAAGACGGGGTGGAGGCGCAGTCGCCGTACGCCGAGAACCAGCTCGTCTGCAGGTTGTTGTCCCAGCCGCTCATCGTGGACCAGTTCGTCGTGTTGTATTGCGTGCTGGAGGTCGCCGACGCGATCGGCAGCCTGGACAGGTTCTGGCCGACGTTGAACACCCGCCCTCGAAATGACCCCTTCGAATTCGAGGCCGTCAGCACGCCCGTGGGCATGTCGGCGGGAATCATCACGTCGACGCGGTCGCGGGACAATCCCAGCCACGTCGTCGTTCCGGTGGTCTGCACGGCGATCGGGCGGCCCAGGGGATCCGTGATGGTCACGGGCTCGACGGCGAGGTTGGAGCCCACGATCGAGATCGTCGCGCCCGGCAGCGCGTTGTCGGGCGTGTAGTCGACGATGCTCGGCGAGCCCGCGGCGGGCATCACGGTGAAGTAGACGGTGTTGCTGACGAGGGTCCCCATCGATAGCCACACAGGCACCTGCCCGGTCGCGATCGCGGTGGAGATCGCGACCGTGGCCGTGGCGATGGGGCCGTCCGCGGCCTGCCCGACCTGGGTCGCCACGGGGGCGCCGTCGAAGTAGATCGTCCAGCCGGCTGTGATGCCCTCACCGTGCACCTCCAGGGTGACGGGCGTTCCGGCCGTCCCCACCGTGGGGAGGACGCTGGTTATCTGGGGAGGCGAGCCCGCGCCACCCGCACCACCCGCGCCACCCGCGCCCCCGCCCGCAGCGCCTCCCAGACCGCCGTCCGCCTCGGGTGGATTCAGGCAAACCCCCTCGGCGCACAGGCCCGACGCGCACCCGGGCCCCGTGACCACCAGCGGTTGCTTCGTGCCGGTATCCACGTAGTGGGCCACGCTCGCGCACCCGAGATGGTTCTCCATCCCCGGCTCGTAGGTCGGCAGCGTCGCTGAATCGATCGCCTCGGACACGCACCGGCCGTCGACGCAAGTCTGGCCCAGATCGGGATCGCAGTCGTTCCTTCCCATGCACGCGGACACCACGCCCAGGCGCACGAACAGCGTCTTTTCGGGGACCAGGCTCATCACGGCCGTCCGAACGACCAGGACGTTGGTGCCGTCGGTCGCGGTCAACTTGACGCGCACCCGATCGGGCGTTCCCGCATCGGAGTAAACACCGAACGTCGCCGGGATCGAGTAGGGAACCACCCCGTCGCCCGAGATCGTGCGTTCTGCCATGCCGATGTTGATGACTTGGGGCAATCGGTAGGCCTGGATCAGCACCTTCGCGAGCGGCGCAGGCGCGTCCAGATCCGTCGCCACACCCACGATGATCTCCGTGCGCTTCTTCTCGGAACACCCGGCGCCGCAGAGGGGCCCGAGAGCGGCCAGCGCCGTGGTCATGATCGACATCGCCAAGCCGGTCGTTCGCGTCACGTCCCCCGACGATAGGGAGCGACGAAGGGCCCGTCAAGAATGTCCGAAGCCTGAAGTCCGAAGCCCGAGGTCCGCGGCGCGGTCAGGCGCTCGGCGGAGTTGGCGCCAGGCCCATATCGCGGAGCGCCGCCATGACGGTCTTCAGGTCCTCCCAGGTCTCCTTCTTCTTGCTGGGATCACGCAGCAGGTAAGCAGGGTGGAACGTCGGCATCAATTGAATGCCTTCGTAGGTGCGGAAATTACCGCGCAGCCGGCTGATCGGGGTGTCGTCGCGCAACAAGCACTGCGCGGCGAACTTTCCCAGCGTCACGATCATGCGCGGTCGCAGCGCCGCGAGCTGCCGCTTCAGAAACGGCTCGCACGCCTCGATCTCATCCGGCTCGGGATTGCGGTTGCCGGGCGGCCGACACTTCACCACGTTGCAGATATAGACGTCTTGCCGCCGGTATCCCATCGCCTCGATCATCTTGTTCAGCAACTGGCCGGCCTTGCCAACGAACGGCTCACCCTGCGCGTCCTCGTCCGCGCCCGGGCCCTCCCCGACGAAGACCAGGTGGGCGTCGGGATTGCCCACGCCGAACACCAGGTTCGTTCGGCCCTTCGCGAGCTTGCAGCGCTGGCAATCGCCCAGCTCCTCCCGAGCCAGCGCCAGGCCGGCCGCGCCCGTGGGTTGCGCGACGGCCCGTACGCCCTCGGCGCCGACCTGGATTTGCGCCGCGCCCGCAGGATGCCCCGGTTCGGGCACCGCCGCCCCGTTCGCCTCCGTCCCGCTCATCACCTCCGTCAGAACCGGCAATCGGCCCCGCCGGCTTCGCCCCGCGGGAACTCCTGCCAGCCCGGACCGTCCCCGCAGCGCCAGGTTCGTCCGCACCCGTGCCGCGATGCTGCGTAGCTCGTCTCTATCCACCGGCACCGGGGCTCCCCCCGCTCTGACCTCGAACCGCAGACTCGACCGGGCCGGGGCGCACCAGCGCATCGGCCCCGAGCGACGTGTAGAACGTCACCAGCGTGTCCATCGCGTCGGAGGCGCCGCCACGCGCGGCCGCCTCGCCCTGCGCCGTTCGTCGCTCGAGCTCGGCCCGGATCGCGCGATAAGCCTCGAGGAAGCGGCCCTCTGTCGAGATCACGTAGGCGCGGCCGAGCAGCGCCGCCACGCTCCCGTTCCAGCAGTTCTCGTCGCGCGCCCGCTTCACGAATCCGGGCGGGATCGCCCGCGCCACGCGCTCGCGCAGCCAGGCGCCCACGAACGGGGTGTTGCCCTCGCTGGCAACGATGGCGAGCACCCGCATCGCCGTCGTGGACGAGAAGTCGAACAGCGCGCCCGGGGTCTCGGGCTCGGTCGCGAAGACCGGCGGAGCCTTCATCCCGAACGCCCGCTCCACGAAACGGCGGCCCGCCGCCAGCAGCCCCCGATCCTCCACGGCACGCGCGTACTCGATCAGATTCCACGCGAGGAAGCCGGGATCCTGGAAGTCGCGCCCCGACAGGTCGTCGAGCTCCCCCAGATAGGCCGCCAGCACCCGGGCGGCCCCCGAGATCAGCTCCGAGCGCCCGTGGCCTTCACCTTCGAGCTGCGGCTCGGCGACCGCCGCGCGCAAGACCATCGCGCAGTCGTAGGCGGCCTCGTCGCTCGCCGCGGGCCCGATGGCCTCGGGCACGAACGAACGCCACACCTTCTCGACGAACGTCCAGGCGGCCTGGCGGTTCGACGCGAAGCGCGGGCTGTCGGAGAGATTCTGATGCCGCGCCCAGATCCAGATCGCGCCCAGCGTTCCATGAAAGTCGGCGTCCGTGGAGCCGGGCCAGGGACCGACGTTGCCCTTCAGCAAGGACGACGTTCCGCTGGACCCCACGCCCTCGCCCGCCCCCGGCCCCGCGCCGCCGCCGACCTGACGCAGCGCCAGCGCTGCGGCGGCCCGCTCGAAGTACCCGAGCACCTGCGTGCGGTAGTTCTTTAGAATGGGATCAGGCACGTCGACCTCGCCCCCGCGCGCCGAGCGCGACCACGGGTCTGATGACGGTCGCCCGCCGGGACCGGCCCGGGCGTTCGACCGGCCGGGCAACGTCGCGCAGCTTCGGCCCCAGACGATCCCAGAGCGTGTCGGCCAGCTCGGACTTGGGGGCGCGCGGCAGCGACTCGCTCTCCCCGCCCGCGAACAACAGGGTGACGGCGTTGTCGTCGCTGCCGAACCCGAGCCCCGGCGCGCCGACGTCGTTCAGCACGATGGCGTCGCACGCCTTCTCGACCAGTTTTTCGCGAGCGCGCGCGAGCCGCGCCTCTGTATCCGCCCCGATCTCCGCCGCGAAGCCCACCAGAAAGGGACGGCGCGTCGCGCGCGACCGACCCACCTCCGCCAACAGATCGGGGTTCGCGGTCAACGCCAGCTCGCGAAGCGGCGGGTTGCTGGCGCCCTCCCCCCCCGCCCCTTCGGCGCGCGGTCGTCGCGACAGCTTCCCCACCGTCCGATTCGCGGGCCTAAAGTCGGCCACCGCCGCCGCCATCACGACGGCGTCGGCCTCGGGCGCGGCGAGCATCAGGGCCGCGCGCATTTGTTCCGCCGTCTCGACATCCTGGCGCGTGATGCCGCCGCCGGCCGGGGTGTCGAGCGCCACGGGCCCGGCGATCAAGGTCACCTCGGCGCCGCGGCGGGCCGCCGCGGCAGCCAGCGAGAACCCCATCTTTCCGGACGAACGGTTGCCGATGAACCGCACGTCGTCGATCGGCTCGAACGTCGGTCCCGCGGTCACGACGATCTTTCGGCCGGCCAGATCTTGCGCCGTCAACAGACGGACCGTCGCGGCCAGGATCTCCGCCGGATCGATCAGGCGGCCTTCGCCGACCCAGCCGCAAGCGAGGTCACCGGCGTCGGGACCGACCGTTCGGAAGCGCCCGAGCGCGACCAGCTTGCCCAGATTCTGTTGTGTGAGGGGGTTGCCCCACATGTTGACGTTCATCGCAGGCGCGAGCAGCACGGGGGCGCGGCTCGCCAGGACGACGGCGCCCAGCAGATCATCGGCGCGACCCATCGCGAGCCGCGCGATGGTGTCGGCGGTCGCGGGTGCCACCACGATCACGTGAGCTTCGTCGCCGAGCTGGATGTGGCCTATGCGAGCCCCGCCGCCGCCGCCCGACGTCTCCTCGGCGGCGAACAGATCGTCGGCCACGGGAGCGCCGGAGAGCGTCTGCATGGTCAGCGGGCCAATGAAGCGCTTGGCGGCTTCCGTCATCACCACGCGCACCCGAGCGCCCGCCTTGACCAGCGAGCGACACAGCTCGGCGGCCTTGTAGGCAGCGATGCCGCCCGTAACTCCCAGGACCACGTTCTTTCCGGCGAGAGCTGACATTTTTCGGATGCCCAAAGTTACCTCAATCCCGGCGGCAAGGCCCCATCCTGGCCGCGCGCGGGCGGAAAATGTCCAACCGCTCACCCAGACGGTATAAGTTTGGCACGGTGGGCTCGGGCGAATTCCCTCGACGATTCGGCTCCTACGTCCTGCTGAAGCCGCTGGCGCGCGGAGGCATGGGCGAGCTCGACCTGGCGGTCACCGGCGGCCGCGGGATGGAGAAGTTGTGCGTCATAAAGCGCGTCCTGCCCCACCTCCTCGCCTCGGAGAACGTGCAGCGTTTTCGCGAGGAGGCGATGATGGTGGTGCGGCTGTCGCACGGGAACCTGGTCGGCGTGCTCGACGCCGGCAAGGAAGGGGGCAAGGAGGGGGGCCAGTTCTACCTCGCGATGGACTTCGTCGAGGGCAAGGATCTCCTCGCCACGTGGAACCAGTGCGCCGCCAAGCGCGTCGCCTTCCCGGTCGAGATCGCCGCCTACGTCGTCAAGGAGCTGGCTCGCGGGCTGGCCTACGCTCACGCGTACCGCGATCTGCACCTCGTCCATCGCGACATATCGCCCGCGAACGTCCTGCTGTCGTACAGCGGTGAGGTCAAGCTGACCGACTTCGGCCTGGCGACGTCGAAGCTGAAGGAGCAGCGAACGGCGCCCGGAATCATCTACGGGAAGCTCGCCTACCTCGCGCCCGAACAGGCGCGCGGCGAGGCCCTCGACCACCGCACGGATCTGTACGCTGCCGGGATCCTGCTGTGGGAGATGCTGACCGGGCAGCAGCTGTTCCCCGTGCGCACAGACAAGCCGGGCGCACGGCTGAACGACGAGGCGCCTCCCGGGAGCCCGACGCTCGATGCGCTGGAGCGCCTGCGTCACCCCACCATCACCGCGCCGTCCGCGCTGACGGGGCGGGTGCCGGCGGAGCTCGAGGCCATCACCCTGAAGGCGCTGGCGGTGTCGCCGGACGATCGCTACCAGAGTGGCGAGGCGCTGCGCGCGGACCTCGGAGCGTTCCTCGCCCGCAACGCACCCGAGACCGACGCGGCCACGCTTGCCGCGTTCATGACACGCCTGTTTCGCGAACAGATCGAGGGCGAGCGCCTCGAGCGAGACGAGCTGCTGGTGCACGCCGCCGGCCTGTTGTCGGGGGGACGTCCGGCGGAATCGGCGAGCGCCCTCGGCGGAGAAGAGGCGCGCGCCGCGAGCGCCTACGGCGCGGCCGCGACCGGAGATCCCACGGGCGAGCCCGGCGGGGCAGACAGCGGTCTCGCCGATGACCGGCGCGTCGGCGCCACGTTGGGGGGGCGGTACTTCCTGCGACGGCTGTGCGGAGAGGGCGCCATGGGCCGCGTCTACGAAGCCCAGCACGTCGAGATCGGGCGCCGCGTCGCCATCAAGATCTTGCATTCGACGTTTCGGCACACCCCCGATGTCGTGGAGCGATTCCGTCGCGAGGCCCGCGCGGCGTCCAAGATCGGGCACCCCAACATCGTCGACGTGACCGACTCTGGAACCACCCCCGACGGCGCGTTCTTCTTCGTCATGGAGTACCTCGACGGTCTGGATCTCGAGCAGCTGATCCGGCGCGAGGGCCCGCTGTCGGTCGAGCGCGCCCTGCTGATCGCCGCGCAGGTGTGCCGGGCGCTCGGCGCCGCCCACGCCGCCGGGATCATTCACCGCGACCTCAAGCCCGCGAACGTCATGCTCGTGCGGCACCGCGACGAGGACGACTTCGTCAAGGTCCTCGACTTCGGGATCTCCAAGCAGAGCGACCTCGACTCGGTCGGCGCGGCGCGCGCCACCGGCCTCACTCATCCCGATGTCGCGGTGGGCACGCCCATCTACATGGCGCCGGAGCAGGCCGCCGGCCGTACCGCCGACGGTCGCACCGACGTCTACGCCGTGGGCGAGCTGCTCTTCGAGATGCTCACGGGCAAGCCGGCTTTCTCGGGCGCGGACGTCATCGTGGTCTTCAACAAGAAGGCGAACGTCGAGCCACCGCCGCTTCGCCTGTTGCGGCCCGAGACCCCGGTCGAGATCGAGGCGATGTTGCTTCGGGCGATGTCGCGACACCCGGACGATCGCTACCCCACCATGACCGCCCTCAAGGACGACATCATGAGGTGTCTGGCGCGCATGGAAGTCCCGCCGTCGCTCGCGCGCGTGCCGTTGCCGGCCTCGCCGGACGGCACCGGTACCATCACCGCGCGAACGAACCGGAGCAGGCGGTCCGCGCGCGCCGCCTGGATCGTCGCGGCGGGCGTGGTCGTGGGATTGGGAGGCGCGTCGTTCGTCGTCGTCGGACGGAGAGGCGCTACGCCAAGCCCGCCCATCGCGCCCGCCGCGCTGCCGAGAGCACCGTCCGCCGGCGCCGCGGCCATCGACGCGCTGGCGGCCGCAAAGACGCGGAATGTTCTGCCCGAGGCCGCGGCACGGCCACCGGCGCCGGAGGTCCCGTCCGTCGCGGCCCCCCCCGAGTCCGCGCACCGGCTCACCGAGCGCGCGCGGCCGCCCTCGATGGACCGCGAGAGACTCGCCGTTCGAGCGCCGAGATCCCCGGGCAAGGTCGACGCAGCGCCGAGGGATGCGCGGGCCGGAGTCGAGCTGGTGCTCAAGGGACGCGCGGCGTTCGCCAAGGGCGACTTTCCCGAGGCCATTCGCGTCGGACGCGCCGCGATCGGCACGGGCGCGGCGCTCGAGGGGCACCTGTTACTCGGGGACGCGTTCTACAAGATGAACCGGTTCGGGGATGCCCTGCGCGAATACGACGCCGCCACGAAGGTCGCGCCAGCGAATGCCCAGGCGCAGCGGGGACACGAGCTCGCGCTGCGCGGTGCCGCAAAATAAGCCAGTGCACCGCGGCCTTTTCAGCCGTCGCCGCCGTAGACCTTGGCCGCGGCCAGGTGGTTGAAACGGTGCCAGCGGACGTGAAGGCGCGACAGCTGAAACAGCAGCTCGAGCGGCGCCTCCTCGTCGTCACGCGCGGCGGCGCGCTCCGCGAGCTCGAAGATGCGCTCGTACGCTTCCGGTGGGTGGAACAAGAACGTCTTCCCGAACACCACCACCTCGCCATCCCACATGATCCGGGCCTCGAACAGGGCGCCCGGCTCGAAGCCCGCGGTGCTCCTTCGCTCGGTCACCACGAAGCGCGCTCCCCCCAGCAGGTCGTCGATCTCCACCTGGTTGCCGGCCACGGTGATGATCTCGAACAGGCTCCGGTGACTGGTCGCCAGGCGAACCGCCACGCGGCGCTCGTCGTCCGTGAAGCTCCGATCCTGGCCGCTGGCCACGCGCGCCGCCGGGGGCGGCCCGTCGCGGAAGCGGCGCTCGATGATGTACCACTCGAGAAACGCCGCCATTCGCCCCTCGAACAGCTCACCGTCGTCGTCGAAGACCTTGCCTGCCTTGTCGAAGAAGGCATCGCGCGCGCGAATCGCCTCCAGCTTGTTCTCGCCCTCGGCGAACACCGTGGCCAGGCGCTCGACCAGCGACCAGACGGTCACCGCCGCCTGCCGAGAAGAGATGCCCCCTACACCGCTACCGCCGCCGCTCATCCATCAGTTTCGTGAAACGATCGAACAGGTAGCACGAATCGTTCGGACCCGGCGAGGCCTCCGGGTGATATTGCACGCTGAACACCGGCAGGCTGTCGTGTCGCATCCCTTCGACGGTCTTGTCGTTGAGGCTGACGTGGGTCAGCACCGCGCGGCCCTCCATCGAGGCGACGTCGACGGCGAACCCGTGGTTCTGCGACGTTATCTCCACCTTGCGGGTCCCCAGATCCATGACCGGGTGGTTGGCGCCATGGTGGCCGAACTTGAGCTTGTACGTCTTTCCCCCCAGCGCCTGACCCAGGATCTGATGCCCGAGGCAGATGCCAAAGACCGGGAGCTTCGCCGCCACGAGCTCACGGGCGGCCTCCACCGTGTAGGGCAGGGCCGCGGGATCTCCGGGGCCATTCGACAGGAACACCCCGTCCGGCTCGTGCGCCAAGGCCTCTTTCGCGGTCGTCCCCGCGGGCAGCACCGTCACCCGGCAACCGCTCGAGCGCAAGCGGCGCAAGATGCCGCGCTTGATGCCGAAATCGTACGCCACCACGTGGTGGCGCAGCGGCGGCTTGTCGGCGAACGGATCCCCGACGCCCGCCTCCAACCCGGCGCCGCGCCAAACTGGCTCATCCCATCCGTAAGGCTTCGCGGCCGTGACCTCGCGAACGAGGTCGCGTCCCTCCAGCTGAGGGTGGCGCAGGGCTGCCGCCACCGCCGACGCGGGCTCGCCGACCGCGCGGGTGATCACGGCGCGCTGGGCACCGGTCTGGCGCAAGCGGCGGGTGATGGCGCGCGTGTCGATGCCGGTGATGCCGGGGATGCCGTGCTCGGTCAGGAACTCGTGCAGGCTCGCCTGCGCCCTCCAGCTCGACACCGCGGGTGACAGCTCGCGCACCACGAACCCCGCGCACCACGGCCGGTCCGACTCGAAGTCGATCGGGTTCACGCCCACGTTCCCGATCTCGGGCGCCGTCATGGTGATGATCTGACCGCGGTAGGACGGATCGGTGAGGACCTCCTGGTACCCGGTGATCGCGGTGTTGAAGACGATCTCGCCCCCGGAGTCCGCCGCGGCGCCGAAGCCCCAGCCCCGGTAGACCGTCCCGTCCTCCATCGCCAGCAGCGCCGGCGTCTTCTCCATGTCAGCCAAAGCGCTTCTCCTCCGCGAAAACGACGTTGCCACCCACGATGGTCAGCATTGCACGCCCGCGCGCGGCGCGCCCGCCAAACGGCGTGTTCTTGGACCGAGACTTCAGCGCGTCCGCGTCGATGGTCCACGAGGACTCCGGATCGACGACGGTCACGTCGGCGACGCTCCCGACGGCCAGCGAACCGCCCGGCAACCCCAGCACGTGCGCGGGCGAGGCCGTCAGCAAGGCGACCCAGCGGGCCGGGGAGACGACGCCAGCGCGGACCATCTCCAGCGACAGCGGCACGGCGGTCTCGAGGCCGATCATTCCGAAGGCGGCCTGCTCGAACTCGACGTCCTTCTCGACCGGGGAGTGGGGCGCGTGATCCGTGGCGATCGCGTCGATGGTCCCGTCGCGCAGGCCTTCTTGCAGCGCCGCCAGGTCCGCCGTCGTGCGCAGGGGCGGGTTGCACTTGGCGTGCGTGTCGTATCCGGCGCACGCGTCGTCGGTGAGCGTGAGGTGGTGGGGAGTGACCTCGCAGGTCACGGGCAACCCCCGTCGCTTGGCGGCGCGAATCAGGGCCACCGATTCGGCGGTGCTCACGTGGGCCACGTGATAGCGGGCCCCGGTCATCGCGCAGATCTCGATGTCGCGCGCAACCATCGATGATTCGGCCGCCGCGGGCTGGGCGCGGATCCCCGCGCGCGTCGACACCACCCCTTCGTTCATTGCCCCCCCTTGCGACAGCGTCAGATCCTCGCAGTGTTGGATGAGGGGTAGGCCGAACGTGCGTGCGTACTCCATCGCGCGGCGCAAGAGCTCGGAGCTCATGACGGGCCGACCGTCGTCCGACACGGCGACGATCCCGGCGTCCTTCATCTCACCGATCTCGGCCAGCTCCTCGCCCTTCTGTCCCTTGCTGACCGCACCGATGGGATAGACGCGCACGACCCCGACGGCCCGCGCGCGGCTGACGATGAGCTCGGTCACGGCGCGGCAGTCGTTCGGAGGCACCGTGTTCGGCATCGCGCACACGGCCGTGAAGCCGCCCGCGGCGGCGGCACGTGTCCCCGACGCGATGTCCTCCTTGTATTCCTGGCCTGGCTCGCGCAGATGCGTGTGCAGATCGATGAGCCCCGGCATCACCCAGAGCCCGCGGACGTCGAGGACGCGGGTCCCCGGGCCGGCGGCGCCCGCCAGACCGGGGCCGATCTCCGCGACGCGGCCATCCCTGAGGAAGACGTCGGCCTCGGAGTCGAAGTTACTCCTCGGGTCGATGACCCGCCCGGCGCGCAAGCAAAGGTCCAAGGCGCCTTCTGAATAGGAGCTTCGTCCCCTCCCGTCAACCGAAAAAGCGGCCGAAGCGGCCCGCCGAAAGCCTGCCTACTCCGCCCCGGCCTCGCCGCCGCCGAGCAGGTACAGGATCGCCATGCGGATTGACACCCCCCGGGCGACCTGCTCGAGGATCACGGCGCGGGAACCGTCGGCGACGGCGGGGTCGATCTCGACGCCGCGGTTGATGGGCCCCGGGTGCATCACGATCGCGTCGGGCTGGCACAGGGCGAGCCGTCGTTCGTTGAGGCCGAAGTAGCGCGAATACTCACGGGTGTTCGGGAACAGCGGCGCGCCGAAGCGCTCCTTCTGGATGCGCAACATGATGACGACGTCCGCGCCCTCGAGCGCCGGCTCGATGCGATCGTGGACGGTCGCGCCGAGCTCGGCCGCCCCGGCCGGCAAGAGCGTCCGCGGCCCGGCGAGCTGGACGTGCGCCCCCAGCTTGGCCAGCGCGAAGACATCCGACCGCGCCACCCGGCTGTGGGTGATGTCGCCGCAGATGGCCACGCGGAGGCCAGCGATCTTTCCCTTGTGCGCGCGAATCGTCGCGCAGTCGAGCAGCGCCTGCGTCGGATGCTCGTGCGCGCCGTCCCCCGCGTTCACCACCGACGCCCGGATGCGGGTCGCGAGCAGCGCCGCGGCCCCCGCCTGCGCGTGTCGGAGCACGACGATGTCCGGCGACATCGCGTCGATGTTCTGTGCGGTGTCGAGCAGCGTTTCGCCCTTGACCGTCGACGACGAGGCGCCCGAGATGTTGACGGCATCCGCCGACAAGCGCTTCGCGGCGATCTCGAACGAGGTGCGCGTCCGCGTGGAGGGCTCGAGGAACAGGTTGATCACCGTCTTGCCCCGCAGGGTGGGCACCTTCTTGATGGGCCGGGCCGCGATCTCGCCGAATCTGTCGCCGAGATCAAGGATGGTGGTCAGGTCCTCTGGCGCCAACCTCTCGATGCCGAGCAGGTGCTTGTGTGGGAACACCATCATGCCCGCCGTTCTCGTAACACCACCCGGTCCCACTCGCCACGCTCTTTCAACATGACGCGCACCGATTCCGTCGCCGCCGTCTGCACCACTGTCCCGACGAAATCGGGCTGGATCGGAAGCTCACGGCGTCCTCGATCCACCAGGACCGCGAGCTTGACGGCCCGCGGGCGCCCATAGTCACCGAGCACGTCCATGGCAGCGCGCACGGTCCGACCGGTGAACAGCACGTCGTCCACCAGCACGATCACCCGACCGTCGATGGACTCCGGCAACTCCGTGGGCCCGATCTCAGGCTTCGGAAGGCCGTGAAACACGTCGTCCCGGTACAGCGAGATGTCCACGGCGCCGAGCGTTGGGGCCGGCGTGTCGCCCGACTCCCGAATCATCCCGGCGAGCCGCGACGCCAGGTGGGCCCCGCCCGTGCGCACCCCGACGAGGTAGATGGCATCACCCTCGTGGCCGAGCCGCTCGACCAGCTCGTAGGCCATGCGGCGAAGCGCCCGCCCCATCCCGATTGCGTCGAGGAGCTCGCGGCGTTCGACGAGATCGGCGTCGGGCGGGGGAAGCCGGGGTGACATCGACTAGAAATAGTACCGCAGAGCGATGTCTTCGAAGAGCGCCCTCACGGTCGTCGCGCCGCCCACCCCCACTGACCAGGCCGTGGCCCCGGCGGCATGCTCCAGACGAAACGCCAAACCGCTACGAATGCCCAACGACAGCGCCGCGGCTCCGATGAAGCCGAAGTGCAACTCGGCCTCGAGGCTGGTGCGCAGCTCCGCGACGTAAGCGGTCGCGGCCGAGCCAGCGGCCCGAAAGACGACGACGGTCAGGTCCGGACCGGCCGCGATGGCGACGTGCCGCCAGTTCGCGAGCAAGACCGACGCTCCGAGCACGGGGCCCGCGCCGAAATAGGTGTCGAGCCCGCGGCCGCCGTCGCTGCCGCCGCCGAGCGCGAGCGCGAGGCCACCGTCGAGGGCCACGTTCCTGCCCACCCAGCGGCGCGCGACCAGCGCGCTGGCCGAAACGGGGGGACACGCGCCCGCGGCAACCCCTGCCGCACCGGCCGTCGTCGTGAGCGCGGCCGGGCATCCGCTCATCGCGCGCAGCCCGAACACCGGCAGCCTCGTGGCCACCGGTCTGACCTCGACGCCCCAGGTGTCGCGAACTGCGTCGTGGTCCGACTCGAAGGTCGCGACATCGCCTGTCGCGACCTTGCGCTCGATCGGCGCGGCCGGAGGACCCGCCGGGGCGGGTTCCGCCCCGCCCGGTGTAGCGGGCGCCGGCGTCGCGCCCTCCGCCGCCGGCGGGGTCTCGGGAAGCGGCGACGGCGGTGGCGGCGTGGGCGGCGGGGTCTCCGCGAGCGGCGGCGGCGAGACCGGCTGCGGAGCCGCGGCCCCTGCCCGACCGGCGCCTGCGACGACGAAGCCAACCGTGAGCGCCGAGATCCCCAGAAAGGACGCGCCGAACGCTCTCGACCCGTGGGACCACGCCCGTTTCGCGCGCGGCGACGCCGCCCCGACGATCATCAAGAGCCGCCCCCCGACGAGAGGCAGATGCGCGGCGTCCCGGCGGGAGCGGAGGAGTCACAGTAATACTGTTCGGCCTGTCGCGTGCACGGTTGACCCGCCACGCACGCCTCGTAGCAGGCCGACAGGGGGCGGTCGGCCGGGCGCTGCGTGCAGACGCTGCCGGCAGGACAGGCATCGGAACCCACGGTCGCCGCGGCGTCGCAGCCCTCCGAGAGGCAGGCCCCTCCCGGGAAGCGGGGATCGTTCACCCGGCAATACGCCCCGAACGGGCACTGCGCGCGGTGCATGCAGGCGTCGCCGATGTGCGCGGCCTTGTTGTAGCAAGTGAGCGCGACGGCATCGCAGGTGTCTCCTCCCGTCTCGTCGGGATTGATCTGCGCCGCGCAGTCGCTGTCCAGCTTGCACGAGCCCGCCATCGCAGGCGCGGCCAGAGGCGTGCAATAGCCGAGGGAGATGTCGTCGGTGGGCACGTCCGTGGTCGCGTTGGTGTTGCGTACGACGCTGAGGCAAATCTGTTCCGCTCCGCACGCGCTGTTCTTCGTGCAGAAGCCGCCGCAAAACGTCCTGTTGAGGCCGGTCGCGTTGTGCAGATCGCGATCGACGCACTCGCCGCTGCGGCACTCCGCGCCCGCGCCGCAGGCGTCGCCGACCGACTTCGTCCCCACGGCCGGCTGACACGTGAGCAGCGTCGTGCGCCCGCTCGCGGGCAAGCAGGTCTCCGTCGCGGCGCAGTCCTCTTCGCCCTGGCAGACCGTCCCGACGACCGACGCTCGCGGCGCGCAGACGCCCAGGCGAGCCACCGACCCGTTTGGAAGCGACGCGCTCACGAAGTCGTCCATGCAGACGTAGCCATCCGCGGCGCTGCAGTCGGCGTCATTGCGGCACAGCGTGCTGCAAAAAGCAGCGCCACCTCGGGCAACGCAAAGCGAATCGTCCGCGCACCGCCGGTTCGCCGCCGGATCCGGCGAGCACGGCATGCCGAACGCGAGCGCGCCCGCGCGCGGCGGAATGCAAGCCAGGTACTCCGTGTCGCCCGCCGCGCCGACCGCCATCGTGGGCACGCAGATCTCCCCTGACGGACAAACGGCGTCCGCCCCTTGCTGGGTGACCTGGCCGGTCGCCAGCCCAGCCTGACCATGGACCTGCCCGCACCGCCGGCCCACACAGATCCCGACACCGCTGTGCGGTGCGTACGACGCCACGCCGCCTTCGACCGGCGAGAACGGCGCCGGGCTGCAAAACGTCCCCACGGGGCAATCGACGTCCGCGGCGCAGGCACGGGTGCAGCGGTGCGCGAAGCAGCCGCTGCCAAGATAGCCGCCCTCGTTCTCACAGGCGTAGGGCCCGTCCTCGGGCTCACAGGCAGTGCCCACCGGCGGGTAGTGGCCCGCGATCAAGGTCGTCGAGCAGGCGCCGGCATATGCGCTGCTGGACGCGTTTGCGGGCGGGGTCGCGGCGGGGCTCAGCCCGAGCGCGCAGTCCTCACCCTTCGGACAGGCGGCGCCATTGGCGCACGGCGCGAGCGATCCCGGCAGGCAGTAGGAGAACGGATCCCCGAGTTGGTTCGCGGCGCACGACATCTTCGTGCCGGCCGGCAACGGGGAAGGGGCCTCGGCCGGGCCGCAATCGGCCGTCGTCGCGCAGGTCTTCGAGCAGAAGCCGTTCCAGCACACCCCTCCGGCGCAGTCGGCCGCGCCGACGCAGCATGCACCGAGGCCCCGCTTCGCACCCGCCGCGACCGCAGGGCACATCACGCCCATCCGGGGGCCGTCAGCGACGTCCCCACCCGCGTCGACCGGCGTGACGCTCGCCTTGCCGCCGCTTCCGCAGGCCGACAGGAACGCCAGCAGCCCCACGGCGACCAGGCGACTCCCCGCGGGGAACCCGAGGGGACCGATCGAAGTCGTGTTCTCAATCCAAATCAAGCAACGCATGGACCTCCCGGATGTAGCATGATTCCGGGGTCACCCTCGAATTTCTCGGCCCTGAATGGACACGAAACCGCCCACCGCCGCCATCCTGCTCATCGGGGACGAAATCCTTTCGGGTAAGGTCGACGACGAAAATGCGCGCTACCTGCTCCGCGAGCTTCGCCAGCGCGGCGTTACGGTGGCGCGCATCGAGATCGTGCCGGACCAGCTGCCCGATATCGCCGAGACGGTCGCGCGCCTCTCCGCTCGCTTCGACTGGGTCTTCACGTCGGGAGGCGTGGGGCCAACCCACGACGACGTGACCTTGCCGGCAGTCGCGGCGGCGTTTGGCACGACCATGGCGCGTAACCCGGAGCTCGAAGTCTTGATGCGCCGCAGCTGGGGCGAGGGCTTGCATCTCCGCGACCTTCGAATGGCCGACATCCCCGTGGGCGCTCGACTCGAGTACGGCGCGCGCGCGGAGGCCACGATCTGGCCGATTGTCGTGATGAAGAATGTCTGGATTTTGCCAGGAGTTCCGAAGATATTCCGTCGTAAATTTGAAGTGATACGCGAGTTATTCAAGGGCCCCGAGATTCACGCCCGAGTGGTCTATTCCGCCGAGCCTGAGGGGGCCATCGCCGACACCCTCGACGCGGTCGTCGCGGCGTTCCCGACCGTCGATATCGGCTCGTATCCCCACCTCGACGCGCTCGACTACAAGGTCAAGATCACGCTCGATGGGCGAAACCCCCAGGCCGTGGAAGCGGCCACCGCCCTGCTGGTTCAGCGCCTCGGGCCCGCGATCGTCCGTACCGAATAGACGGACGCCCATCCCCGGCGCACGCGAAGCTTCTCACGCGCGGGGCTCCTTAAAGTTTGCTTGCGTCGTCGCCGAACACCAAACGTGCAACCGGTGAAAAATGCGGGTGCGTCCAGCCCGCAAACGCAGCCAGCAGACGCAAACATCGGCAAACGTAACAAAAAGACCTCTTTTGTGACACGCCGCCGAAACAGCAGTTGGTGTATGAACGAGGGGCCGGTACCCCTTAAGCAGCCGCTCGTGGCACTCCAAGGTATCGGCGAACCAAAAATAGGCATGAGGAGCTTCGATTCAAATGAACGGCAACCGTAGTGTGGGTGGAGAGTTTCGGCAGCCGGTGAGGTCCCTGGATCCGACGATGTCGACGAAGCGGTCCGATACCGTGTACGTGGGTCGGTCCTCGTTTCGGATCGAACACGACCTGAGCTCCACGCCTCCACCGATGGTGGACGCGGGCTATTGGTTCAGTGGTCTTCCCTCCGACCCGGCCGCCGAGCAGTGCGGGGACGGATCGACCAGCTTCCGGTCAGCGGCCGACGACGCCGGCAAGGACGGGGCCGGAGGAGTCGAGCGCGAGCGCAAATGGGTCAAGCCGTCGTCATGGAAATCGATGGTGATTCCGGTCGCAGCGTTCTCTCTCGGCATGTTCGTGTCGCCGCTGTCAGGCTCGTCGCTGCCCCATCAGCTGAAGGACAGGGTCAGGGCGCTGGCGCCCATCGCACGAACCGTCGCGAAGGACCCCGACGCCGCGCCAGCGCTCACGATCTCGGCCATGGAGCCGCTCATTGCCGCCGGTCCAGGCAGGCCCATCGTGGCGCCCGCGATCCCGGCTATGGCGGCGAACCCGGCCGCACGGCTCGCGTCCGTGCCGGAATCCCCGGCCAAGGCTCGTATCGCCCGGCGGTCCATGGGCCGCGATCGGATCGCGGGTGGCGGCGGGGTGGCGCCGAGCGCCCTGGATCGACGAGGCAGGGAGCGCAGGAAGCCGCAGACCGAGATGAAGCTGGGCGACCCCTCCGAGGAGTCGGCTTCGCCGCGCTCGACCGCGCCGGTGATCAAGCCCTGGGTCGATCCTTGGGCCTCTTGAGCCGTTGCCAGGCGCGCTGACCGCCGCGTTGACAACCGCCCTGCCCGCCCGGAACACGGGAACCACGGCGCCGGCGGTGGTCATGACCGCGTAATTGCGGTAGGAGTCCCGCTGCCATGGGCGACGTTCCCGCTTCCGTCAAAGGGATGAACGACATTCTGCCTCCGGACGTGTCGAAATGGCACTTCCTGGAGGAGAAGGCGCGCGGCGTGCTGGAGTCGTTCGCGTACCGCGAGCTGCGGACGCCCGTGCTCGAGTACACCTCCCTGTTCACCCGCTCCGTCGGCGAGGTGACGGACGTGGTCGAGAAGCAGATGTACACGTTCGACGACCGCGACGGCCGGTCGGTGTCGATGCGCCCCGAGGGCACGGCCCCGGCTGTGCGGGCGTACCTGGCGGCGTCGCAGTGGAACCAGGAGCCGGTCACCCGCTGGTACTACCTCGGTCCCATGTTCCGCCACGAGCGCGCCCAGCGGGGGCGCCTCCGACAGTTCCACCAGATCGGCGCGGAGCTGTTCGGCGTGTCCGAGCCCAGTATCGACGCGGAGATGATCGCGATGCTGGCAACCTTGTTGACGGAGCTGGGGATCCCGCCCGCCAGCTTCACGGTCACGTTGAACACGCTCGGTCAGCCCGAGGAGCGCCCTGCCTACCGTGACGCCCTCGTGGCGTTCTTGACCAAGCACCGTGACCGGCTCGACGAGGACTCGAAGCGTCGGCTTGAGCTGAATCCGTTGCGGGTGCTCGACTCGAAGAGCCCGGACGTGCAGGCGCTGGTCGCCGAAGCCCCGGTGATCCACGACCACATCGGCGACGAGTCTCGGGCGCGGTTTGCCCGGGTGCGCGAGGTGCTGACGGGGCTCGGCGTGGCGCACGAGGTGGATCCGCGGCTGGTGCGGGGCCTCGACTACTACACCGCGACCATCTTCGAGATCAAGGTGACCGCCGGCGATCTCGGCGCCCAGAACACCGTCTGCGGCGGGGGCCGCTACGACCGGCTGGTCGAGTCGCTGGGCGGCCCCAAGGTCCCTGCGCTCGGCTTCGGGCTGGGGATCGAGCGAGCGCTCCTGGCGATGGCGGAGCCCGCCGCCAGCTTCGAGCCCGCGCTCGCGGTGTTCGTCGCGACCCTGGATCCCGCCGCCCTCGGCTATGTCCTGCCGCTCGCGCACCGGCTGCGCGCCGCCGGGATCCGGACGGAGGTCGAGCACCGCGGGGGGAGCCTGAAGTCGCAGCTCAAGCGCGCGGACAAGCTGCGCGCCCGCCTGGCGATCATCGTTGGCGAGAACGAGGTGACGGCGCGGCGCGTGCAGGTCAAGGACCTCGCGGCCGGCACTCAGCTCGAAATCGCCGAGGCGGACCTGGAATCGAAGATCCGCCAGCTCCTCGACTAGTGCAAGGTCGCCGCTTCGCGGAATGGGCTTCGCCCGTCCCGCCCAGCGCCCGCTCGCGGCCACGGAGCCGGGCTAGGTCTCGACCTCTTCCATTTCGCCCGGGCGCTTCGGGCGGCGGATCTCGCGGCCGGGGCGCGCCGCGGACTTCCGCTGGCTGGCGAGGTAGCGCTCGTTGAGCGAGATCAGGATGGGGCTGGCGATGAAGATCGACGAGTAGGTGCCGACGATGACGCCCACGTTCATGGCGAACGCGAAGTCACGGATGACCCCCACGCCGAACACGTTCATGGCCAGCGTCACGAAGAACACCGTGGCGCTGGTCCAGATGGTGCGTGACAGCGTCTCGTTGATCGAGATGTTGACCACGCGGTCGAACTTGCGGTCGCGCATGCGGGCCGCGTTCTCGCGGATGCGGTCGAACACGACGATGGTGTCATTCATCGAGAAGCCGATGATGGTCAGGATCGCCGCCACCGTCGTCAGCGAGAACTCCTTGTACGTGACGGCGAACGCCCCGAAGGTGATCACGGCGTCGTGCAGCAGCGCGACCACGGTGCCGGGGGCATAACGAAAGTCGAAGCGAAACAAGATGTACACCATGATCAGCAGGATGGCCGCCAGCAGCGAGCGCACGCCGTCGAACTGCAACTGCTTGCCGGCCTTCGCGCCCACCGACTCCACCTGCGGAATGGCCGTGACCGTGCCCGCACCGAGCTTCTGATCGAGGTCCCGCCAGATCTCCTTGTCGATGCTGACCAGGGTGACCTCGTAGGTGCTCTCCTCGAGGCGTCCGAACGGCTGAACCTGCGCCGCGCTGATGCCGACCGACTTCAAGGAAGCCGACAACGTCTCCGTGCTGACCGCCTTGTCGTAGCGCAGGTAGACCTTGTCTCCGCCCTCGGACCACTCGAACCGCTTGAGCGTCGCATCGCCCTCCCTGGCCAGCGACTGCTCCGCCCGGCGCGCCTGCTCCGTCGACAGCACCGAGACCGCACCGATGCGTACCAGGTAGTCGTCCTTGGACTTGCCGCTCGGATCCTCGTAGCGGACCACGTCGGCGTTGTCATGCCCGATGTCGGCCAGGGTCTGTCGCAGCTGACCGGCGTCGATCGGACGCGAGAACTCCAGCAGCAGCTCGGTGCCGCCGCGGAAATCGACGCCCCAGTTCAGGAAGTGCCCACGGCTCTTGATGACGTACGCGTTCAACGGCAACATGACCGCCGTCAGCAGCACCAGGATGATCGACGTCCCGATCCAGTACTTCTGATTGCCGATGAACTCGTACGTCGAGTGTGGCTTGATGATCTCGAAGAACTTCTGCTGATTTTTCGCCGCCATGGTGACCTTCCGACCTCAGATCGACAGCGTCGCCGGGGCCCCGCTGCGGCGGCCGACCATCAGGTCGAACATCCAGCGCGACAACCAGTACGAGGTGACCAAGTTGGTGATGATTCCGACGAGCAACGTCACGGCGAACCCGCGGATGGGGCCGGAGCCGTAGGAGTAGAGGACGACGCCGGCGACGAAGTTCGTCACGTGAGCGTCGAACACGGTCCAGAACGCCCGTGAGAACCCGGCGTCGACCGCGCTGCGCGGGGACTTGCCGTTGCGGAGCTCCTCGCGAATTCGTTCGTAGATGATGATGTTCGCGTCGACGGCCATGCCGATCGTCAACACCAGACCCGCAATACCGGGCAACGTCAGCGACGCCTCGAAGGCGGCGAGGATGGCCACCATGAACAGCATGTTCAGCGTCATGGCGATGTTCGCGATGATCCCCGAGGCCCGGTAGTAGATGAGCATGAACAGCACGACCGCCGCCGCGCCGATCAGCATCGAGAACTTCGCCTTCTGAATGGAGTCGCGCCCCATGGTGGGACCGACCTGCGTCTCGAAGGTCTTGCGCAGCGGGGCCGGCAGCGACCCCGACTTCAGGACGGCGACCAGATCCTTCGCCTCTTGCTGCAGCTGAAACGGATCCCCGAAGCCGCCGAGCGTGATGCGCCCTCGGGAGCTGATGATGCCCTCGATCACCGGGGCGCTGTTGATCTTGTCGTCGAGCACGATGGCCATCTTGCGGCCCATGTTCTCGCGCGTCATGCGCTCGGAGAGGATGGCGCCCTGGTGGTCGAACTCGAACGTGACCTCGGGGCGACCGGTCTGCTGGTCCCAGGTCTGGTCGGCGTTCGACAGGTATTCGCCGGTCAACACCGCCCGCCGCTTCATGAAGAACGTCCGCCAGTACCGGTCGGGCGTCGCCTCGCCCGCGTCGTTGCGGACGGCGTTCTCCTCGTAGCCGATCTCGTGATCGGGAGGCAAGGCGTTGTCGCCGGTCAGCCCGGCGAAGAACTTCTCCAGCGTCTCCCGCGACTTGGCCTTCAGGTAGACGTCCTCGTGCGGCTTGCCCGAGTCCTTCTCGGTCCACGACTCGGGGAGGATGTCGATGCCGCTGTCCTTGGGGACCAGCGCCTCGATCCGCTTCATGTAGTCCGCGCCGTCATCGACGATCTTGAACTCGAGCTGGGCGGTCTTGCCGATGATGTTCTTGATGCGCTCGAAGTCGGGCGTCTTCAGACCGGGGAGCTCGACGATGATGTCGGTGCCCTTCTTGATGATGGTGGGCTCGGCGACGCCGAACTTATCGACGCGGCCGCGAATCGTCTCGATGCCCTGGCGCAGCGCCGAGTCACGCACCTCCTCGATCTGGTCAGGATCGAGGCGCAGGCGGATGACACCGGTCGCCGTATCTCGGCTGATCACGTCCACCTGCTTGCGAAACTCACGAAGCAGGTCGTCGTTCAAGCGGCCCTGATCGGCCGGGCTTTTGAACGCGATGATGATGTCGTCGCGGCCCTCGCGATTGATGGTGACATCGACGGTCTTCTTGGCGTCGTCCTTCTTGTCGTCCTTCTTCAGGCGATCTTCAATCTCGGACGCGATCCGATCGACCTTGTCCGAGACCGCCTTGTCCACGTGCACCTCGTAGACGAGGTGCAGGCCGCCCTGCAGATCCAGCCCGAGCTGGATGCGCTTCTGGAAGTACTTCTTGACGACGGCCGGCTGCTGCGCCTCGGGCACGATCGTAGGGACCAGATACAGACATGCCAGCGCCACGAGCGCGCCGTATAGGAGTGCCTTCCACCACCAGGACCGTTCCATGGTTCGTGCCCGTTCCTTCTCTTCAGACGTGGGAGCCCGTAAGCTGACTTTGAGCTGACTCTGGGGCCGGCGCGCCGACTATGAAGCCTTGGCGTCCGATTTCACGGCTTCGCCGGGCGTATGCTTGTTGCTGACGTGGGTGCGGAGGACCTTCAGGCGAACCCCCTGCTGCACCTCGACTGTCACCTCGAGGTCCTTGATCCCGGTGATCTTTCCGATGATCCCGCCCTGCGTGACCACCACGTCGCCGGGCTTGAGCTCGTTCAGCATCGCCTGGTGCTGCTTTGCCTTCTTCTGCTGCGGCCGGATGACCAGCAGGAAGAACACGCCGAAGATGAGGATGATCGGCAGAAAGCTGCCGAATTGACCGAGCGGACCGCCCGCGGGCGCCGCCTGTGCGAGACTGAAAAGTGCGGATGTCAAAGCTGGGGCCTCCAAGGGGCTGAACGCATACCAGACGCCCGATCCTGGGTCAAGGTTGTCCTTCGCTGTGGCGCTGCGTGGTGGCGCCGCGTGGCGCCGCGAGTCACGCCCCGGCGAGGCTCAGATCTCGTTTGCGGCGAAGGCCGTCACCTCCGCCAGGGACGTCGCCCCCAGGACCAGCATGACCAGCCGATCGAAGCCGAGCGCCACCCCCGCCGTGACGGGCATCGCGGGCAGGGCAGCCAGCAGCCGCTCGTCAATGGGATAGATGGCCTTCCCGCGCGCGCGGCGCGCGGCGCGCTCCGCCTCGAAGCGGGCGCGCTGTTCGACGGGGTCGGTCAGCTCTCCGAACGCATTGGCGAGCTCGATGCCGTCCGCGTAGAGCTCGAAACGCTCGACGAACCGGGGATCGTCTGCGCGCCGACGGGCCAGTGCCCCGAGCGGCGCTGGCCAGTCGAACACGAACGCCGGTCCCAGCTCCGCGAGGCGCGGCTCCACCCGGTCGAGCCACACCTGGAAGAAGATGTCGTCCCATTCGGTGGCCGTGCCGAGGTCGATCCCCGCCCCGCGCGCCTTCGCCGCCAGGGCCGCGGCGTGCTCGTCGCCGTCGAGCGCGAGGCCGGCGAATCGGTCCATCACCTCGCGCACCGTGACGCGAGCGAACGGCGCGTCCGGGAGCCTCGCACCGCCCTGCCCCACCGGCCCGTCGGCGCCGGCGTCGGCGACCACGGCCGCGGCGGCGAGCCTGACCAAAGCCTCGCAGTCGTCCGCGATCCGGCCGAGCGGCTCATTGGCCCGGTACCACTCGATCATCGTGAACTCGGGCTCGTGATGCGGGCCGCGCTCGTCGGCGCGCCAGCACTTGCCGATGGAGACGATCTTCTCGTACCCCGCCGCGCACAGCCGCTTCATCGCATACTCCGGCGAGGTCACGAGCCACAGGTCCCCGGACGGGATGGCGTCGAGGTGCGTCTCCTGCCCGGGCGAGGGGACGCGCGCGGGGGTCTCGACCTCGAGAAAGCCCTCGGCTTCGAACCAGCGCCGGAGGGCGCTGCGAACCCGAGCCCGCCCCTCCAGCGCCGGGCGGCGCTCGGCGAGCCGCCCTCGCTCGTCCGTCACGGGGTCGCTGCTCCTCGGTGCGCGCTCGCTGGCGGTCAGGCGCGGCCCACGCGCTCCAGGTATTGCCCGGTGCGCGTGTCGATCTTCACCACGTCGCCCGCGTTGATGAACAGCGGGACCTGCACCGACGCGCCCGTCGAGATCTTCGCCGGCTTGGTGGTATTCGTCGACGTGTCCCCGCGGAAGCCGGGCTCGGTCTCGGTGATCTTCTGCTCGATGAAGTTCGGCAGCGTGACCCCGACCGCCCGGTTGTCGAAGAACAGCACCTCGACGTTGATGTTCTCGGGCATGAAGTCCCTCGACTCTCCGATCGTCGACTCGGGGATGCTGACCTGGTCGTACGTGGTCGTGTCCATGAACACGAACGAGTCCGCTTCGCGATACAGGTACTGCATCGTCTTGATCTCGACGTTCGCCTCCTCGAGGCGCTCGCCCGAGCGGAAGTTCCTTTCGAGCACGGCGCCCGTCAAGAGGTTCTTCATCTTCGTTCGCGTGAACGCGGCGCCCTTGCCCGGCTTCACGAACTGGAACTCGATGACGGTGTAAGGGGAGCCGTCCATCATGAACTTCAACCCCTTGCGGATGTCGGACGTGTCGTAGGCCATGGAAGCGGGGATTTAGCCCGGCCTCTCCGCGCCGTCAAGGACGAGCCAGGTCCGCCAGCGCGGGCGAGCCATCGGGCCAGCCTGGACCACGACTTCGACGACGACCTGGCTTGTGGCGGATCAGGGACTCGAACCCCGGACCCGGCGCGTATGAAACGCCTGCTCTAACCAACTGAGCTAATCCGCCTTGAACTCGCGACCAACAGCAGCCGAAAGTCGCGGGGGATTTTGCGCTCGGGCCTTCCCCTGTCAAGAGCGAACGGCGCGTCGGCGAATTCTTGCCACGAAAGAAACGTCTGCTTGACGGGGCGTGGGCACCGCCCCTATAACGCGCGAGGAGAAAAATGCGGCTCTACAGCGGGAAGATCCCGACCATTGCTACGGATGTCGTCAAGGCCCTGACCGAATCGGGCGACATCGCGGTGGTGGATCGCGGCGAGGCGGAGATGGACGCGCAGGCGGTGCTGAAGGAGTACCTGCGCCTGGATCGCGAGATCACCGAGAAGACGAAGGACATCCTCCAGAAGAAGGGGCTGCCCTACGAGCAGTTCGGCAAGGTGAAGCGCACCTTGGCCCACGAGAAGGGCCTCGGCCTCGGCGAAGAGGGGCTCGAGTGGATGACCAGTCAGATGATCGAGTCGTTCATGCAGTCTCCCCACGTCGACGAGATCTTCGCGGAGGACACCGTGCTGAGAAAGCGCATGGCCGACGTCCTGAAGAAGCACATGCAGGTCGACGAAGAGCTGGATGAAGAGGTTCGCCGCAAGATCAAGAACCTCGAAGAGGGCACCGCGACCTGGGAGATCGAGTACCAGAAGGTGCTCGACCAGATGAAGCGCAACCGCGGGTTGGAGTAGGGGCCGCGGCTTCGCCGCCGCAAGGGGCCTCGGAAGGCCCCCTGCGAGATCCCCGCGGAGTTGCTTCACGTCGTGGCCGGTCCGGCAAAGCCGGACCTCCGGGTGCTTGGATCGGCTTCGCGGTCGCCGGAGCCTGAAACTCGCGGAGTCAGAGCTCCGTCCAGCCCAGGATCTTGAAGGGCTCGGCCGACACGCCGTTGTTGGCGGGGGTCGAGGTGCCGACGACGAAGTTTTGCAGGACGCTGCCGTTGATGACCACGGGGCCGGTGGAGCTCATCACCATGATCTTTCCGCCGACGACGATGGGCGCGCTGACGGGCTCGTCGCCTACCTTCAACGCTTGCTTGAGGATGCTCTGGCCCGCCGTGTACTGGTGGATCTGCATGTATGTCGCGCCTTTGCCGCAACCGCTATCGGCGGGCACGTACCACGTGGAGAGCGCCAGGAAGCCACTGCCATCCTGCTTCAGCACCGCGAGGGGCGTCGACATCGGTCGCGCCGTCAGCGGCATGTCCATCAGGCAGTTCGACCCGCTCGAGTCCGTGACGGCGCACATGCGGGGCGCGTCGCCGACCTTCAGGACGATCTGTCCGTTCGTCCCGAAGCTCGGATCCGCGTAGACGCCGCCGTTGGCGTCCACGAGATCGCGCATGAAGACCATCTGCGAGGGCGCCAGCCCCTGCGTGGCGGCGTCCATCGGCGAGTTCGTGACCTGAACGAGGTAGATCTCGTGCGGATGGTTCGTCGGATCGTCGCGGTCCAGTTGCACCACGGTCGGCGTGAAGTGCAGCGGATTGTCGCAGCCCAGGCTGGTCACCAGGTGCGGCGTCGCACCCCCGTCGAAGCGCCACAGATTTCCCCACGTGTCCCCCGCGTAGGCGCCGAGCAGCTTCTGGCGCTCGTCGACGCCTGTCGCGGCGTTGCGGCTGTAGTCCTTCGCCGTGGCCACGTCGGTCAGCATGGTGTACTCCTCGACGCAGGAACCCCCGGGCGGGCTCACCGCGGCGCGGGTCACGACGCCGCCCGATTTCGCGCTGATCGACAGCAGCGAGAGCCCCTGCCCCGCCCCACTGCTGCTGCTGTCGACGCGATACCCGGAGCCCAACAGGAGGCGATAGTCGTCGAGGGCGTCGGTTTTGTTCAGGTAGAACGCCGGCACCGAGATCGTGAGGCCCAGCGCGGCGTCGTACGTGCCCTTGCTGGCGCTGTTCGCCGTCGACCACAGCACCTGAAACGGCGGATTCGCCGTCGGGTCGGTGATGTCGAGGGCGAACGCCTCGCCCCCGCCGAAGCCGTCCGTCATGACGAGCTCCGTCTTCCAGACGGCCGTGTCCTCTGACGCGCAGTTCGCGACGCACAGGTTCTTCACCTTCGCCGAGCTCGCCAGCCCGTACACGTGCTTCGTCGGATCGGGGAGCTGCCCGCCCTGCGCGTAGAGCTTCGTCACGACCGGCAGCATCTCGGGAGGCAGGTACGCGAAGGCCTCGGTGCCCCCGGGGTGCGGGACCCCTCCGACGGTCTGGTCCTGCGACCAGAAGGCGTGCAGCAACCCGTCGTCGGAGCCCACGTACGTGAGGTGGGGACGGTTCTTCCATTGCTGGTAGAACGCATGACCGCCGGGGAGCGTGTTGTCGCCAGGCTGCCCCACGTCCGTCGGCGTCGAGTTGACGAGCGCGCCCAGGATGGCATTGTTGCCTTGCGCGGGATCGCCCATCAACCAGCGCGCGATCAGCGCCGCCTCGTCGGCGTTGCCACCGAGGCCGAGCGCATAGAGGGCGGTCTTGTTCGTGACGTTGCCGCCGCTGTCCACCGCGAGCGGGACCAGGTTGTTCGACGCGTCCGAGGTGTAGATTCGCCGCGTCCTCCAGTCCACGCTCTCGAGCTGAGTCTCGGCGTCCCATGCCAGCGCCGGCGGCGTCGCCGAGGTGTCGTAGGCGAGCAGGTGTCCCTTCCAGGACGGAAAGTCTGCCCGCGAGTCGAGCGAGTACGCCCCGCTGGTGACGCCGTTCGTTTGCTGGACACCGGCCGACATGGTGGGCGGCGACGTCGAGTAGCTGCCCTTCACGGCCGCGTAGATGGCCCCTTGAATCGCCGCCGATAGCTCCGCCTGGCTGGTCGCCAGGAACGCGTAGGGCGCGACGCCGTCGTCGCCCCGGTCCGTCCCTCCCGCCTTGGCGATGTTGTCGTTCGTGGCCCGTCCGGTGCCCGCGCTGACGTCGCCCGAAAACCCGATGACGAAGGTGCGCACGCCGAGGTTCTGCTTCAGATCGTACGCGGACAGAACGGCCCGGCAGGTGCAACCGGCGGCGCGCGGATTCGCCGCGGCGCAGGTGCTCCTGTCACAGCTCAGGTCGCCCGGGCCGTTCGCCTCGCCGTCCGTGATCAGGAGGACAAAGTTGTTCCGGCACGACAGCGAATCGATGGCCTGGACGGCGCGCATGTAGTCGTAGGCGCTGGTCGCGCTGCTGTTCGTGGCGTCGTTGTGCAGCGCACACCCCGTCGGCGTGCCGCCGTAGGAGATCAGCCCCCCGTACCCTGCCGGCGCCAGCCGATCGCTCATGGCGAGCGCCATCGCCTTGGCCTTCACGGGGTCGCCCGAGGGATCGAGGAACGGCGCAAGCTGGGTGTCCCAGCGGGCCCCGCACTTCGTGCTGCAAGTGGCACCGCACTGGGGGACATCGACCGGCGGCGTGGCGCCCCCGTTGTAGTACGCGGGGTTCGAGTCGTAGTAGCGATAGTCGACGCTGCTCAGGGTCATCTGCTTGCCCGTGTACGCCGTTTGAACGGCGGCGCCGCCCGAGGTCGTCCCGGTCTTCAACGTGTAGCTGTACGTGCTGCCCTGATAGCTCCCGGTGCCCAGGCCCGCGATGTTGCAGGTCATGCCACACCAGCTCGCCGCGACCATCTGGCCGCCGTTGCCGCGGATGGTGTACTGGCTGTTGTTCGCGCCCACCAGTGAATACGCTATCCCGTCGATGACGCAGCTGGCGGCCGGTCCCGTCTTCGGATCGAAGCAGCCGCGGCCGTCGAGGCGACCGCGCGAGTAGTAAATGGTCGCGCTCTGCGTGCCCGTGCTGGTCTGCCGGTAGTACGGGAAATAGAGGCTCTGGTAGAAGGTCATGAAGCCGAAGTTCACGATGCCGGTGTTGTTGTTGACGATGTCCGCCAGGACGCGCTTCGCGATCACCACCCGCGAGGTCGCCGGACCGCAGTCGTCGCCGCTGGCGGGGCAGTCGCTGTCCTTCTGGCACTTGAGCAGGGTGATGCGGCACATCCCGATCGCGGCAGTGGTGTTGTTGGCGAAGTTGCAGGTGTCGGCCGCGGTGCCGGTGACGCACGGGTTGGCCGGCCCCGGGGTGCAGGTGTTGGCCGGCCCGGCGCACGCGTTGGTCTCGCGGCAGAGGTTCGTGGCCTGCTGGATCTGGCAGGTGTAGTTGGGGATGTTGCACTTGTTGTTGTTGACGCTGCAGCCCCCCGAGCTCGTCTGGCATTTGGCGCCCGACGACTTGCAGTCGCTGTTGCTCGTGCAGTAGTTGCCCTTGCTGGACGTGCCCTTCGAGCACACGCCACACTGCGCGTCGGCGGTGCACGTCGTGGTCCGATCGGAGCACAGCTTCACCGAGCAGCTCGACACGCTGGTGCACGTGTTGCCGCCGAACGCGCACGTCCCGCTGCTCTTGAGGGGACAGTCCGTGTCGACGGAACAGGTCTGGGACGTGGTCTGGTTGGATGCGTTCAGGCAAAGCCCGTAGGCGGCGCAGTTGGTCCCGAGGCTACAGTTCGCGCTTCCATACTGGCAGCGGGGCTGCGACGCGCACGGTCTGCTCGGGCTACAGGTGGCGTGCGTCGCGGCACAGTTCCCGCTGGTCACCGCGGGGCAGTCCGGATCCGAGAAGCAGGCCGCGTACTGGCAATTGCCCCCCTGGGCGTTGCACGTCTTTTGATTGCACTGTCCCGTCTGAGGCCGGCAGTCGACGTTGGCGACACAGGCGGTGCCATCCACCTTGCACGTCGGCGCGCGGCACTGCGCATCCGACGTGCAGAACTTCCCCGACTGGTTGCAGGTGCCCTGGGCCACACCACCGCGACAGTTGACGCCGTCCTCGCAGTCCACGCCGACCTCCGTCGAGGTGTCGAACGCGCCGCCCGGCACGCCGGTCAGCGAGCCCGAGGTGTCGAGCACGACCAGCATGTTCGGCTGGTGAATCTGGCGCGAGATGATCAGCAGCGGGTCGACCCGCGCGTCGGCGGGCCCCGCCGTCGCCACGGCGACCGCCAACAGCACGACAGCCGCCCTGGCGCACGAAGCGCCCAGTCGGCCGCGATGGAGTCGAGTCCGCATGCTGAAACCCGCAGGCACGCGGGTCCCAGACCTTCGAATCGGCCGAACCCCCGAACTTCTGAAGTGCGCGGTCGCGCGTCAGTTCGCGACGACGCCTGAAACGGTGGAGCTGTTGTCGTCACAGGCGTTCTTGCCGGACACGCACAGGACCGGGGGAACTCCCGGCGATACCCCGGGCGTTCCGGGGACCGCCGGGGTGGCGCCTAGCGCCACCTCGACGACGACCGCGGTCAGGTTGTCGGGGGCGACACCGCGCGCGCGCACCAGGACCGTGCCGTTCCCGTCGTGGGTGAACTGGCCTTGGCGGCACTCGGCGGTGTCGTTCCGGATCCAGACGGTGTAGGTCCCCATCGTCGCCGCGACGGGCGCGGTGGCGGTGCCCCCGGTCCGTCCGAAGGAGGCGGGGGGAAACGCGATCGCCGACAGCGGCGCGACACCGTCGATGAAGACCGCGCCCACGCCGTTCGGCTTCCCGGCGGCGTCGAGCCCGGTCGGGACATTGTCGAGCGCGGGCGTTCGCCCCGCGAGGATCGCGTCGACATCGACCCCGGCGTTCAAGGCCGCGCGCGCGCGCTCGACGCCAGCCTCGGCGACCACCAGCGCCTGGGCTCGGAGGTTCGTGTTCGCCTGCACTTGGAGGTTTCCGGACGTCAGCCACAGGCCCGTGATGCCCAGGCCCAACAGCCCGAGGATCAGCAACATCATCACCAGCAGGATCGCGCCGCGCTCGCGATCTGGACGGCGCGCGCGGTCGGGGCCGTAGGGCCGCCGCGTTCGCTCCCATGCGGACTGGTTCATTCTCAGCGGTTCCTGGGGCTGACGATGGTCGTCAGGACGCGGTGGCGAAAGTTGTCCCTCACGCCGGCGACGCCATCCTCGACCGCGGGCTTGGCGTTCGCCGTCAGCCCGGCGAGGTTGTCGTCGCTCGTGGTCGTTCGCGCGATGATGGTCAGGCGAACGGCCTGCGGGCGGACGCAGCCCGCCGGCGGGACGTCGCCCGCAACGTTGTAGGTCCACTCGTCCGCGAGCCGCGACGGGCCGTCCGTACCCTCGCTGAACACCCCGTCCGGACCGTCGGGGGCGAGCGGCACCAGATCACAGGCGTAGGCGATCTGGAGATCTTCTATCCCGTCGGCGAGCACCTGCGGCGTCGTCGGCCCGGCGAGGCCGTCGAGCCGCGCCATCATCAGCCGCGGCGACGGGCCGGTGCTGTCGATGAAGAACTGGACCCACGAGAGCGCGCCAAAGTCGCGAATGCCAGCCTTTGGCGCCGCGCCACCGACATAGGTGAACGGAACCAGCCCCGGCAGGTCGGAGGGCGTGTTCCAGGCGGAGGAGGTCGCGCGCAGGAGGGTGTTGCTCGCGGCGTCGGTTCCGGTGATCTGGAACAACGTGCAGCCGCGATCGCCGAGGGGAGGTCCGGCGGGCAGGCCGCTCGTGTCAAGCAACAGCGCGAACTCTCCTGCACGGAACGCGCTCGTCGCCCCGGCCGGCGTGGTCACCGGATCGGTCGGCTGCTGAACGGATGCCCCCAACGCCACGTCGCTGAAATTGCCGAAGGTCCCGGTTGCGAAGGCGACGGTGATGCTGTCGGAGGCCCCGCTCGCTCCGTTCTGGATCCAGATGGGCGCCAGGCGCCTCACGCCGGCGGGCGGGCCGGCGTTGTAGGCGCGCAGCCCGGTTTGGGGCGGGGTGGCGCCGGTGGGCGTTGGATCCGTCGCGTTCACGCACCCGATCATGCCGGTCCCCGAGGCGCGAACGAACCGGGCCACGGTGTCCATCGCCGCCCACAAGTTTTGCTGCACGCCCAGCACCTTCATCTGCCCGTCGTAAACGCGCCTCTGGCCTGCGAAGAACAGGAACGAGGACGACGTCACGAGGCCAGCGATCACCAGCGTCACCATCAACTCGACCAGCGTCAGGCCCCGTTGCGGCCGCCACCTCCGTCGCCGTCGGTGATTCCAGGGACGCGGGACGCCTACCACGTCTTGTACCTCTGGGCGTCGAGGCGGACGATCTTGGGCGCGCCGGTGTCGAGGGCGTAGCTGATCTGGACCGACACGTTGTAGGGCTGAGCGGGACCGAGGTTGACCACCTGCACCTCGCGTTTGAAGCGAAAGTCAGGCGTCGCCGTGGCGTTCGTGGCGCCGAGCGTGTTCACGAAGGTCGCGGTCGCCCACCCGGAGGTCACGGCCCCGGACAGCTGATCGACGACAGGCGGCCCCGCGGTGACGATCCGCGCGTCGTACTCCTCCATCGCCCGCATCGCGAGGCGGGTGGCGACGGCGGCATCGCTGGCGTTCGCCGTGGCGTTGAACATCGTCTGCTGTACGGCCACCGTGCCGAGCAGCCCGATGGATGCGACCACCATCGCCACCATGACCTCGACCAGCGTGAAGCCCGCCGCGCGGCAACGTCCGCAGCCCCTGCGTGATCCCGGAAGTTTGGTGGGTGCCATCGCTGTCGTCGGGCGACGGTCGAGCCTCGCGCCGGACAGTCTCCGCTCGTTGCCCATCGACGGGAACGAGTCACGACTGAAGGTGGACGCCCTACCTGGCTGGCACGGTGATCGATCGACGGGAAGGCATCCGGTGTTCGTCGTAGCTCGAAAGCCGCCCCGGCTGCTTGACGCCCGCCGCGGAACCGGGGATATCGGCGGGATGCCTCCCTCCCGCTCGCGCGCCCGCCGCTACCAGCTCCGTCGAATGGCCGTCCTCTTGGCGCTGTCGGTCTCGGCAGGCGCCACCGTCTTCGCCGTCGCGGCTCCGTCCAGGCTCGCCGCCGGCGCCGCGCGTCTCGTCGCCACACCGGAAGGAGGCCTGGAGCTGCGCCGCGACGAGACCGTCCTGGCGCGCCTGGCCGTAGAGACGCCAGCCCTGCGGCGCGGTGACGCCCGCCTTCGGGAGGTTACCGTGGACGGTCATGCGGTCGCCGAGATTCGCATCCCGGTGCGGGGCCGCGCCTCGGAGGAGGTCTGGATCGGGGACCTGTCCGTCCGTCCGGCGCGCGTGATCTGGTCTGGTCTGTCGGGCCCGCGCGATGCCGACGGAGAGGCGTCGCTGTTCGTCGAGGTCACGCCGGAGCTCATCCACGAGTATCAAACAGCCTCGCAGGTGACCCGCTGCGATGGAGAGCCCGTGCGCCTGTTTCCTCGGGCGTGGGACTTCACGACCGCGCGGTTCCGACCCATCGTCGCGGCGATGCCCGCCTTGTCGTCGCAGCATGTGCTGGCGCGGCGAGGCGATGCGTCGATGCCCTCCGGGCAGCCGCTCGGCGGATTCCATTTCGTTTCGGCCTCGACCACGTCCGCCGCGGGGGCCGACGCCCGCGCCCTGGCGGCCCCCACCGCTCTCGACGACGACGATCCGAAGACCGTGTGGGCGGAGGGGCTCGGGGGTGATGGCCGCGGCGAGTTTCTCACGGCCCGCTCGTTCGCCGGCCCCCAGCGGGTGCGGGGCTTGCGCCTGATTCCTGGGGACGCCTCGTCGCCGGCAGCGTTCAAGGCGCGCAATCGCCTGAAGGCGCTGTCGGTCGCGTTCGGTCCCGAGCCCGAGCAGCGATTCGAGGTGGAGTTTCCCCAGGATCCGGCCACCCCGGCCGCGCAGGGAGCCGCGCCTTACTGGATCCCCCTGCCCTCGCCCATCGAAACGACGTGCGTCACGGTCGTCATTCGCGACGTCTATCGGGGAACGGAAGCGGGCCCGCGCGTGGGCGGCGGGACGACCGCCATCTCCGACCTCGACGTTTTCACCGACCTCGAGGGCACGGCCGGGATCGAGCGCCTCGTCGCCGACACCGCGGCGGCAGCCGACTGCGCCGCGCGGGTGCCCCTGCTCGCTGGTCTCGGTGCGCCTGCCGTGCCGGCGCTCGCCGAGGCGCTCGGAAGCGCAACCGGTGAAGGGCGGTCGTGTCTAGTCCAGTCGCTGACCCGCATCGAGGCCACCGCGGCCAGCGACGTCGCGCTGGCCGCGCTCGTGGGCGCCCTGCCAGGCGCGACACCGCTCGAAGAGCGGATGATCACGGCCGTGTTCCAAAGGGCGCCCCAGCCCCCGGTCAGTGCCCTGTCCGAGATCCTGAATGCGCCGGCCTCGACCGACGAGGCACGCGCCAAAGCCGCACGGGCGCTCGGCGCGCTGCCCTTGGCGCCAGCGACGACGAGCTTGCTCGCGGCGGTGGGAGTGGGCTCCGCGGCGACGCGGCTCGAGGTGGTGCAGGCGCTGGGCGCCTCACCGGAGGCACAGGTGACCTTGATCGCGGACGCCATCAAGGTCGCGCCGCGGGCGGCGGCCCGGAACCGGCTCGGTGATCTGATCCGGGTGCTGCCAGCCCTCGCCCGCCGATCCGCCGCGGAAGCCGACGCCGCGCGCGTCATCCTCCGACAGCAACTCGCGTCCACCAACAACGACTTCGAGGCGCGGGCGCGCGCGATCATGGCCATGGGCGCCGTCGCCGACGAGGACGGGGCGGCCGAGTTGGCCGCCGTCGCCGGGGGCTCCGACGACCCGGTCGTGCGCTACCTGGCAGTGCGTGAGCTCGCCAGCGCCGCGACCCCGACGGGGTTGGCGGCGCTACGCCGCGCGCTGGTGGACGGCGATCCGCGCGTGCGCGAGACGGCCGCCGAGGGGCTCGGCGCTCGGCGCGACATCGCCTCCGAGCCCCAGCTCATCTCCGGCGCCAAGCAAGAGGACTGGCCGATCGTGCGCCGCGCGGAGATAGAAGCGCTCGGACAGCTGTGTGGCGCCGCGGGCCGTGACCTGCTGGTCCGGGCCATCGAGCGCGACGTCGACGACGTTCGCCGGGCTGCCCTGGTCGGCCTCGCGCGGTGCAAGGACCCACGGACGCCCCGAATCCTGATCCAGGTCGTTCAGGCCCACGCGCTGAACGCGGCGCTGCGCGAGCTCGCGGCGGCCTTGATCGGAGACGCCGGCGACGCCAAGGCCGCGGCCGCCCTGGCCGGGCTGCTGCCCAGGTTCGTCAACGAAGCAGAGGCCGATCTCGCGATCGAAGGCGTCGTCGTCGCGTCGTTGCGGGCGCTCGGCCGGGGCCAGGGTCCGCAAGCCACGGCGGCGGCCGCCGCATTGTCACGGGACGGCCGCCACCCGTACCGACAGATCGCCGTCGAGACGCTGGGCCAATTGTGCGATCCGGACCAGGGTGCGCGTGCCCTGGCGGAGGCGCGGGCGGGATCGGACGCCGCACTTGCCGAGGCGGCCGCCACCGCCGAGGCACACTGCCGCGCCGTCGCCGCGACGGGAAAACCGGCTGCGGCGATCCCCGCCCCGGAACAAGCACCGAATTGAGCCTGCCCCGGGCCTCACCAAACCCTCTACTAGATGACCCTGGTCCACTAGTGCACCGCGGGACGGCGCGCGCGAGCACAGTACAGCGCCCCGGAAGTACGTGACCACCGAAGAGTTCACCGCGGGAGTGCCACGCCGAGCCACGCGCCCGCCGAGCGCCGCCAAGCGGCGGTTGCCGCGATTCGAACGCTGGGCTCCAAGCCGCGCGGCAGCTGGTTACGTGCGCTGAAGCCCGGTCCATCAGACGATTGCCCCAGTTTCGCGCGGGCTCGAACGTCGCGGCTCGCTCAAGGTTCACGCCCGCGCGATTGCGCTCGGCGGGCGCGTGGCTCGGCGTGGCACTCCCGCAAGGATCTTTGGGGATGGGCACGAACTTCCGGGGCGCAGTCCTAACCTCGCCCGCGCCAACGCGACTACTTGGAAAGGGACCCCTGAGGGTCCTTTAGATCCCCCGCGGGACGGCGCGCGCGAGCCAAGCTCGCCCGCGCCAACGCGACTACTTGGAAAAGGACCCCTGAGAGGGTCCTTTAGATCCCCCGCGGGACGGCGCGCGCGAGCCAAGCTCGCCCGCGCCAACGCGACTACTTGGGCACGCTCGCCAGGGCCTGCCGCAGCTCTTCGTTCTTGGGATCGGTGTCGAGCCCGCGCTCGAACATGTTTCGCGCCTTCGGGGCCTCTCCGGACATCAGGTGAATCTGGCCGAGCGCCAGGTAGACACCCGCCTTGGTGATGCCGGCGGTGTTCTCGTCGAAGGTCTGCAGCAACAGGGAGCGGAAGAAGCGACGCGCGCCTTCCAGATCATGGTTCGCGAGCGCGAGGCGGCCGAGCGCGGCCAGCGTACCCGGGTGCCCGGGGTCCAATTTGTAGGCGGCGGTATAGCGCTCGGACGCCTGGGCGTAGTCGTGCTTGGCCTCGGCGACGGCGCCCAGCCGCTGCAGCACCCGGGCTGTCTCCTTCCCACGGCGGGCCTTGCCGAGCTCCGCCACCAGGCGCTCCAGGATCGCGGTCGCGTCGTCCGTGCGCCCCACCGCCACCAGCGCGTCAGCGAGATCCTCCGCCACGCCGACGTCGTCGGGAACCAGGGCGCCCAGCTGTTCGAGGTAAGGTAAGGCCGCCTCAGGGCTAGCGAACACCGTGCGGTGCAGCGTCGCGATCTCGGCCAGCAACGGGCGCCGCGCCGCCGGGTCCGTGGTGGAGTCGAGACGGAGCTCGAGCAACTGCACGAGGCGCTCGTGATCGCCGTTGCTCCGCGCCATATCCTCCAGCGCGCGCAGCGATGGCCCGTGGGTCCGATCCGCCTCCAGGGCGCGAATGTAGATCGGGTCAAGCTCGTCCTCCGGCGCGCCTTGCGCCTTGCGGATCTGGGCGTTGCGGTAGTGAATCTCGGCCGCGTCGCTGCCCGAGGTGACGGCCGCCGCCGCGCGCTCGAGCATCGCCGTGGCGTCGTCCCAGCGCTCCGCCGCCTCGTGAAGGCGCGCCAGCGACAACAGCGCCCCGACGTGCGCGGGCGCCACCTCGAGGATCTTCTCCAGAGCTTCCCGCGCGCTCTCCGTCGAATCGAGGTTCTTCTCCCAGACCTCCGCGATGGCCACGCGCAACGCCAGCTCGGTGGGCTTGCGACCGGAGCTGGCCTCGGCGTCGGCGTGCTTGCCCAGCACGTCGACGAGGTCGTACCAGCGCTCGTTCGCCCGCAGGATGCGCTCCAGCTCGAGGTACGCCATCCCGTTATTGGCGTCGATCTCGAGGATCTGATGCAGGAAGCCGATCGCCTGATCGAGGTCCGACAGCCTCTCTTCAGCGTTCTTCGCGATGCGGAACAACACCGGAATCTGGGCCTCGCCCTCGACGGTGCCCATCCGCCGCAGCAGCACCTCCTGCAACGTGGACCAATCCTCGCGACGCACCTCGATGGTCTCGAGCGCGCTCAGCAGGCGCGGGTCGTCGGGCGTGCTGTCCAGCGCCTCGCGAAACGCGTCGGCGGCCCCATCCATGTCCTCGAGCGACGCCAGCCTCACCTCGCCGAGCCGCGCCAAGGTGGCGGCCCGCGCGGGTCCATCGTTCTCGAACCGCGCCCTCTCGGCGAGGACATCACAGAGGTCTGCCATCTTTCCCTGCACCTCGTAGAGGCGCGCCATCTCGGTCAACACCTCGGCGTCGCCCTCCTCGGCGTCGCGCAGCTTCTTCCAGGCACCGAGGGCGCGCTCGGGATCGCCGAGCGCCTCGTGCAAGCGCGCCGCCTCCGTCAGGCGTTCGCGCCGGGCCGCTGGGTCGAACTCCATCGCGGCGCGCCGCTCGAGCACCTCGGCCAGCCCCGCCTGCTCGCCGCTCGATCGACGGAACGCCTCCAGCGCCGTCAGCGCGTCGACGTTCTCGGGATCGTCCTCCAGCACCCGGACATAGAGCCGCTCCGCGGCCGGACGTTCGCCCGGGTCCGTCTCGAACAAGCGGGCGGCACGGAGCGCCAGCTCGCGGGCGGCGGAAGGGTCGGCGGAGGCGAGCACGGCCTCGATCAAGCGCGCGGCGGCCACCGGCTGCGCGGCGCCCGCGGCCACCCTCTCCAGCGCGTCTACCGTTTCTCCAGGGACCGGCTCCTCGAGCAGGGCCCGCCCCAGCGCCTGCATGGCCTCGTCGGGCCGCGACAGCCGCTCCTCGAGGATCTCGGCGATGCGGCGCAGGCCGGCCGCCCGCTCGGAGCGATCGTCACGCGTGGCCAGTCTATGCTCGTAGAGGGCCACCAGCTCGACGTAGTCGCCCCGGCTCTCGGCCAACGGCTCCAGGATGTCGAGGGCCCCATCCCTGGCCTCGGGCCGCTCGAGCAACCCGTGGAGCGCGCGCTGGGCTGCCTGGTTTTGGGGCGCCCTCTCCAGCGCGTCCCGATACACGGACAGCGCGCCTTCCACCTCGTCGAGGTGGCGCAACCGAACGCCGCCGAGCTGAACCAGGATCTCCGCCTGCTGCTCCGGATCCGTCTTCACCTCGGCCTTGCGCTGTAACACCTCCGCCAGCTCCGCGTGGCGGCCGAGCGCCGTCAGCACGCGGTCCAGCGAATCGAGAACGGGACCCTCGTCACCGGGGGTCTCGCCCGCCTTGCGATAAAAGTCGAGCGCCTCCTCGAGATCGTCGAGCGGGCCTTCGTAGAGCTCGCCGAGCCGCAGCGTCAGCTGGCGCTGCAGACCGGCGTCGTAGGTCGCCGCCAGCCGGTCCTCATACACCTTCGCGAGCGAGAACCAATCCCCGTTCGCCGCCGCCAGGCGCTCGAGCGCGGCTCGCGGCTCCGGCTCGTTGGTGTCCTCCGCGAACGCGCGCGACCAGGCCGCGAACGCCTTCTCGCCATTGCGCCGCTCGGTCTCCTCTATGTGGGCCATCTCCGCCAGGATGCCCACGCGGACGTGCGGCGATTCCTCGATGGAGATCTTGAGATCGAGGAGCTCGATCAGATCCGCCCAGTCGCCCTCCGCGCGCAACAAGGGCTCGAGCGCCGCCAGCGCGCCCGCCCGGAACTCCTCCCCCCGGGCGATCTTCCACAGCGCGACCCGCGCCTCGGCGTTGCCGGGGCTGCGCTCGACGATCTGGCGGTAGCGCCCGATGGCGCCCTCGACGTCCGACAGGTCGTCGGCCAGCAGCCCCGCGGCCCGCATCGCGACCGCGTCACGAAGGGCCGGCTCCGTCTCGAGCGCCGCCCGCCGATCCAGGACGTCCAGCAGATCGGCGTGCTGGCCCTCGCGGGTCAGCAGGCGATCCATCATCTCCAGGGTCTCGCGGTCGCCGGGCGCGGTGTCCAGGATCGCGCGCAGCTGACCGAGCGCCTCTTGCGCGTCGTTCAGGCGCTCGTCAAACAGGCGCGCGCTCGTCAACCGCAACATGCGCAGGCTCTGCGGATCGGCGGTGATCTCGACCTTTCTTTGCAGGACGCTGGCCAGATCGCGCCAGGCGAGGTTCGCGACGTAGAGCCGTCCGAGCGCGTCGAGCGCGTCCATGTCGGTGTCGTCGATCTCCGCCACCACGCGCCAGGCGTCGATGGCCCGGTCGCGCTGCTTCAGCGCCACGTCGTACAGGCGCGCCGTTCGCTTCGCGATCTCCTTGCGTTCGGCCGGACTGCTGACGATCGCCAGGTGTTTCTCCAGCACCTCGGCCAGCTCGGCTTGCCGATCCCGGGCGTCCAGCAACCGCTCGAGCGCGACGAAGATGGTCTCGTCGTCGGGCCGGGCGTCGAGGGCATGCCGCCAGGCCTCGATGGCCTCTCCGGGATCCTGAAGCTGGGCCTCGAGGACCCGCGCGGACATCGCCCACAGCTCCGCCTGCAGATCGGCGTCGCCCGCCATGTCGGCGCCCTTCTGAAGGGTCTGCACGAGCGGACCGTAGAGCTTGGCGGACATAGCCAGCGCCTCGATCTCCCCCAGCGTCTCGGCGTTCGATACGTCCACCAGCCAGGCGCGGGCCCGGCTGTCGAACGCGTTGTCGACACGCGCCAACCGCTGCTGGATGTCGGCGACCTCCCGCAACAACCGGACGCGATCGTCCCGATCGTCCACGGTCTCGAGCTGCGCCTCCAGCACCCCCACCAGCCGCGACCAGTTGCCGGCGTGTCGATAGACAGGCTCCAGCACCTGGGCCACCCGCGCGCGTTCGTCGGGCGAGGCCAGCAGGCGCTCGAGCGCCGTGATCGCCTCCTTGTGGGCGGGGCTCCGCTCCAGGATCTCCGCGTATCGATCCACCGCGCCAGCGGAGTTGCCGATCTTCTCCTCGAGAACCTGGGCAAGCCGCAGCGCCAGCACGTCGCGCTCCGCGCCCTCGGCGCGTCCGAGCTGCGCCTCCAGGTGGTCACCCAGGTCGTGCCACTGCCCCTGGGCCGCGAGCAGTCGCTCCAGCTCGTCAGCGGCGGTCGGCGTCGCGCGATCGGTCGGATCGAGATCGATGATCTCGCGCAGCGTTCCGGCCGCGCGCTCGGAGTCTCCCAGGTTCTCCTCGTCGAGCCGGGCGCTGCGGCGCAGGAGCAGCTTCTTCGCCTCGAGGTCCGACTCACGCGAGGCCTCGTCGTCGAGCAGCTCGCGCAGCTCTTGCCATGACTCCCACCGTTCGAGGGCGTCCTCGAACAGCCGGGCGATCTCGTGATCGCCCGGGCGCGCCTCATACAGGCGACGATAGAGCAGCCGCGCCTCGGCCTGATTGTTCAGCTTGACGTCGAAGATCTCGGCCGCGCGCCGCGTGATCTCCAGGATCGCCGGTGAGTCCTCGAGCGATCCCGCCAGCGTCTGGGACAGCAGCTCCGCGACGTCCTGCCAGCGGTTCAGGCGCCCGCCGATGCGCACCATCTGATCGAGGTTGATCCGCTCGGAGGGGTTCTCCTGGAACACCTTGCCGTACCACTTGAGCGCGCTGTCGTAGTCCTCGATCTGTTCCTCGTACAGGCGAGCGATCCGCTTCGTGAGGGCCAAGCGCGCGGCGGGATCTTCCACCTGCTGCAACCGGATCTCGCCGATGTGGATGAGGGCGGCCCAGTCCTGACGACCTGCGTACACCGGCTCCAACAGCTCGGCCGCGGCGCTCTGAACGCCCACGTCCTCCAGCATGCCCTCCAGCATCGCGATGGCGCCGGCGTGATCGGGGTCGCCGCGCAGGACGGCCCGCAGCTGCTCGAGCGCGCGCTCGGAGTCTCCCAGCTTGCGCAAGCGGATCTCCGCCAGCCGGAACCGCAGCTCGATCGAGGCCGCCTCGGGCATGCGGCGCTCGAGCAGCTTCTCGAGCAGCTGCACGAGATCGGCCCAGCGCTCGTGCTTGGCGTAGAGGCGATCCAGCGCGACGATGGCGTCGCGATCGTCGCGGGCCAGCTCGAACACGCGCTCGAACGCGGCGATGGCCTCCATGGGGCGTTCCAGCTGCTGCTCGGCCAACGCGCCCATCTGCCCGCGGAAGCGGCGCTCGGCGGCGGGATCCGTCGCCAGCTCCGCCTGCCGCGCCAGGATCTCGTAGAGCGCCGAGGCGTCCTCGGCCTGCCGGTAGATCGTCTCGAGCGCGGACAACGCGCCAGCGTCGTCGGGCGCCCGGTCCAGGATTCGCCGGTAATACTCGGCGGCGAGGTCATTGTCACCGATGCGCGCCGCGCCCTCGGCCACGACCCGATCGAGGCGCGACTTGATCGTTTCGTCGAGGACGTCCGGCGAGATCTCGCGAAACAGGGCGATGACCTCGGCGGTCTTGCCAGGGCCCGCCAGGCGCTCGTAGGCGTCCAGCAAGGTGGAGAGCTGCGGCTCTGTCAGCGCGTCTCGAATCGCCTGTCCGTAGGCGGCGAAGGCGGCCTCCGGGTTGCGGAGGCGCGTCTCCTGAATCTGCGCCAGGCGCACGAAGGTCGCGACACGGGACCGCGCGTCCGTCTCCGCGTCGACGACGATCTTGAGGACCCCGGCCAGCTCGGCGAAGCGCCCCGCGCTCTCGTAGTGCGCCTCCAGGGCCTCGGCCGCCGCCAGGCGCGTGGCCGGATCCACCTCGGCCACCAGCATCTGCTCCAACGCCGTCAAAGCCCCCGGATCTCCGGGGGACAACGACAGGATCTCGCGCCAGCGCGCCAGCGCCGCGGCAGGGTTCGCCAGCGGGCCCCCAGACAGCTCGGCCAGCCGACGGAGGACCTCGATGCGCGCCGCGATCTCCGGGCGAGTGGCGCCCTCACGCTTGACCAGGGTCAGGCGACGTTCGAGGATCTCCAGGCGGTCCGCGTGACGCCCCTGCTGCTCGTAGAGGCGGGCCAGCGAATCCAGCGCCCCGGCATCGACGGGGCTCTCGTCCAGAATGGCCAGGTTCGCAGCGATCGCCTCGCTGGGATCGCCGACCTCCTTTTCGAGGATGTCCGCGATCCGGCGCCGCAACGCCTGGCGGGCGTCGACGTCCGCAACGATCTCCACCCGGCGACGAAGTACCTCCACCCGCTGCCGGGCCTGCCCTGCCTTCTGGAACAACCGCTCCAGATGATCGAGCGCCTCCACGCTCGCTGGATCCATGTCGAGGATGGTGCGCAGCGTCGCCACCGCGGCGTCGGCGTCGTCGAGCGAGGTCTCTTCCAGCTCCGCGACCCGGAACAGCAAGGCCTTGCGCTCGTCCAGGGTGTCGGCCCACCCCACCTTCTGGCGCAGGATGCGCACCAGCGCGGCAACGTTCCCGGTGTCGGCGTACAGGCCCTCGAGCGCGTCTGCCGCCGCCCTGCCCGTCGCCGGATTCTCCGGGTCGAGGTTGAGGACCAGCTTCCACGCGTCAATAGCCGCGCGGCGATTGCCGATGCGCCCGGCATAGAGGCGCGCCGCCCGGGACAGCAGATCGGCCCGCCCTTGCAGGTCCGAGGCGTCACGCCGGAAGGCGCCCTCCTGGTACAGATCGACGAGCTCCGTCCATCGCCCGAGCGCCTCGGCCAGCCGCTCGGCCTCTGCGAGCGCCGTCTTGTGGTTGGGATCGGCGGCCAGCACCGCGCGCCACGACGCGAACGCCGGCTCCCGGGCGCCGAGGCGCGCCTCCTGGAGGGTCGCGACCCGGGCCAGCAGCGCCCCCGCGTCCGGGCCCTGCAGCCCCTCGCGCTGAATCTGAAGGACCGAGACCAGCTCGCGCCACGATTGGCCAGCCTCGTAGAGCGGCTCGAGGATGCGAGCCGCGCGCCCCTTGTGCGCCGGGTCCTGGAGGATCTTCTCCAGCAGCGCACGCGCTCCGATGTGCCCAGGGTTCGTCTTGACGATCGATTCGAGGATGTCCAGCGCTCCCTCGACGTCGTCGAACTTCTGCAGGCGCATCTCCGCCCGGCGGAACTCGAGCTCGTGGATCTCGCCGCCCGCGGCGAACTTCAAGCGGCGCTCGAGCAACTGCTCGCGGTCGCGCCAGCGCTCGCGGGCCGCGTAGTGGCGATCGAGGGCCTTGTATGCCCGCGGATCGGAGGGCTCTATCTCCAGCATCTTCTCGTAGCTGGCGACGGCGTGATCGGCATCCTCGAGCACCGTCTCGTCGATCTCCGCGATCTGGGCGAGCAGATCGATGCGCTCGGCCGCCTCGCGGGCCCGGGCCTGGCGCGCGTCCAACAGGCCGCGCAGCTCGGACCAGCGTTCGCCGTCGCGAAACAGCCGCGCCAGTGCGCGGTACGCGCCCGCGTGCAGCGGCTCGGCCTCGAGGATCTCGCGATAGACCTTCTCCGCCGCCGCGGCGTTGCCGAGGCGTTGCTCGTGGATCTCGGCCACCTCGACCAGCAGATCGCGGCGGAGCGTGACGTCGGACGTCTGCGCGGCCAGCGTCCGCATGCGGTCGGCCACCTCGGCTGCGGCGCCGACCTCGATGCCGAACCGCACCCAGGCCTCGCGGTTGGCGTGGTTGCCGGGGTTGAGCTCGAAGATCTGCGCGGAAGCGGCGAACGCGCCCTTGGCGTTCTTGAGCGGACCGGCGTAGAGCGCCACCAGTCGCTCGAGTCGGGGAATCTTTTCCACCGGAAGGGTGGCCACAGCGGCGAGCGTCTCGAGCGCGGCCGCCTGCTTCGGGGCGTTGTCGGTGCGTTGATAGAACGGCAGCGCGAGGGAGGCGATCTCGACCTGGTGGCGCGAGCCGCGCGCGACCAGCCGCTCGAGGCCGGCCACCGCGGCCGCCGACAGGGTGTTGATGGTGAGGATGTCCCGGTAGGCGGAGAAGGCCGCCTCCAGATCGTTCGTGCGCTCCTCCTCGATGCCGCCGATGCGCAGCAGCAGATCCTCGTGGTCCTCGGGCGGCCGCGTGCCGAGCTCGCGGCGGAGTGCCTGAACCAGCGCCGGCCAGTCGGCGCGCGCTTCCAGGATGCGGGCCAGCGACCGGATGGCCCGCAACGCCACGTCGGAGCCCGGATCAAGATCGGCGATCTCGCCGAACGTGCGCGCCGCCGCCTGGAGGTCGTGGCTCTTCTCTTCCTCTATCTGCGCGATGCGCAGCAACAGCTTGGTGCGCTCGCCGACGTCGGTCGTGCGCCCGGCCCGGGCGTGGAGCAGGGCCGCCAGATCGGGCCACGCCTGACTCTGGGTGAGGACGTGCTCCAGGGCAGCCTGGGCGTCGGGATCCCCGGGCGCCTCGGCCAACAGCGTCTCGGCGTAGCGGCGCACGTCCGCGGCTCTGTGCAGGCGCGCGGACGCGATCTTCAGCAGCCGCCGCAGCAGCGATTGCTTCTCGGCGGAATCCGGCGTGACCGCCAGCCGCTTCGCGTACAGCTCCGCGAGCACGTCCCACTCGTCGGCGTCGCCCGCCAGGCGCTCCAGATCGGCCTCGGTCGCCTTGTCCGTCGGATCGACCTCGAAGCAACGCGCCGCCCACTGAAACGCCAGGCCCTTCGAGCCCATCCGCTGTTCGGCGATCTGGCGCGCGTCCCGCAAGATCGCCAGGCGAACGTCGGGCGCCACCCGAAAGCTGCCGTCGGCGGATTTCCCGGCCAGGACCTCGTACGTCGCGAGCAGGCGCGGCCACTTCTGGGCGGCCCGGTAGAGCGGGACCAGGGCCTCCGCTGCGCGCACGTTCCCCGGATCGGCGGCGAGGATTCGCTCGTAGGCCTTGAGCGCGCGCTCCGGCTGGTGAAGCTTCTCCGACGCGATGATGGCGACCCGCTCGAGCATGCGCGTGCGCGCCACCGCGTCCGGGGTGCGATCGGCCAGCGTCGCCAGCGTCTCGCACAGATCCTCGTAGTTTCCCTGGTCCGCGTAGAGGCGCTCGAGCGCCGCGAAGTCACCGGCCTGCGCGTAGATCTCGCGGAGGGCACGCGTCGCCCGCACGTTCTGCGGCTGAAGCTCCTGGACGCGCTTGAACACCTCGATCGCCGCCTCACCCGCCCCGAGCTTCTCGTACAGCAGAACGCCCCGGCGCTCGAGCAGCGCCACCTCGGCCGCCGGATCGCGCACGGTGGCGCGCTGGCGGTCCAGCACCTCGGCGAGGGCGGCCCAGCGACGCTCCCGATCGTAAAGGGCGACCAGGGCCGCGAGCGCGTCCGCGTCGTGCTCGTCGATCGCGAGCACCAGGTTCCAGAGATTGATGGCCTCTTTCGGATCACCGATGCGCTCGGACACGATGCGCGCCGACTCCGCCAATCGTTCGCGACGCTCCGCGGGCGGCAGCAGCGGCGCCTCGCGACGGGTCAGGTCGACGAGCGCCCGCCACGAGCGGCCCCGCGTGTAGATTTCGCGCAGGCGCGCGCGCGCCTCGGCATCGGTCGGATCCGCGTCGAGGATCTTCTCGAGGCTGGGCACCGCGTTCTGGTGCTTCGAGAGCTTCTCCATCCACAGCGCGGCGATCTTGCGATGAATGGCCAGCGCCGCCGCCGGGTCGGGCGCCTTGTCGGCCTGCCGGGTGAGGATCTGAATCAGGTCGCTCCAGCGCCCCTGCGCCTCATAGCGCGCCGCCAGCGCCCCGAGCGCCACGGGGTGATCGGGATCGAGCTGCAGGACGTTGAGGTAGGTGTTGACCACCATGACCTCGAGGTTCAAACGATCGCGGTAGATGTCCGCGATCTCGAGGTAGCGGGCGATCCGCTCTTGCTTGGCGGCCGGCGTGCCGGCGGCGTCGGCCCCGGAGAGGGACTCGAGATCGTCCTTCAACAGATCGAGGAGCGCGTTCCACTTTTGACCGCGCTCGTAGAGCCGCCGCAGGGCCTCGACCGCCTCGGGCAAGTGCGGCCGCAACCGCAGCAGGCCTTTCCAGATGTCGATGACCTTCTCGGCGTTCTGGGGGCGCGATTCGGCGGCGTGGGCCATCTCGATGCCGAGCGCGATGCGACGTTCGGGATCGCCCTCGGCCTTCTGCGCCCCGGCGAGCACCACCAGCAGCTGCGGCAGATCGTCCTTCTTGCCGTGGAACTCGCGGTAGAAGTCCACCATGGTGCGGTTCGCCGGGTCCAACCGGCGCACCTTGCGAAAATTGATCTCGGCCTGCTCGCCCTCGTTGAGCTTCTTCCACTGTATCGTGGCGAGCTGCGCGAGCAGCGGGACGTCCGACTCGGCTCGCTTCGAGCGTGACGCCGCCTCCAAGACCTTGGCCAGCTCGGGCCAATCCTTCTTCTCGGTGAGGGACGCCACCACCGGGCGCAGCGCCTTCGCCTCGCTCGGGTTCGCCTCCAGCGCCTTGCGAAAGTGGACGAGCGCCTCATCCGCCTTGCCCAGCGTCGCCGACAGCTCGGCGGAGGCCACCTCGGCCAGCGCCCGCTCGTCCCGCGACTGCGCCAGCGAAGAGCGATCCGCGAGCAGCGCCAGCAGCTCCTCGGGCCGGTTGCGCGTGCGTAGCATGCGCTCGAGGTGGGCGCCGGAGCGCCGGTTCTTCGGATCGCGCTCGAGGCTCCGGCGCAGATAGGCCTCGCCCTCCGGGGCGTCGGGCCGGTATTTGATGTACATCTCGGCGACCGAGCCAAACAAGCTGGACGCCAGGGTCTTGTCGGTCGCCGCCTCCGCCTGCTGCAGATACCGCGCCGCGATCGGCTGCCAGTTCGACTGAATGAGCGACATCTGCGCGAGGTCCTCGAGCGACGCCTTGTGGCCGGGAACAGCCTCGATCGCCTCGCGCAGAGAGGCCTGAGCGGCCTCCTCGGAGAGCAGCTCGTCGGCGAGCACGCGGCCCTTTTCGTGCAGCAACTCGGCGCGGCGCGCGGGATCCGTCGCCCACGGCAGCTCGAGATCGATGAGCTGCACGCACAGCTCGAAGTCGCCGCGTTCGCGGTGCCAGCGACGCGCGTCGGCCAGCGCGCGGCCGAGCGCGACTGAATCCACGCCGCCCCCGTTCGCTGGGCGAAGTCGTTTGAGCGCCGTCAGGGCGTGGGCGTTGTCAGGATCGATTTGCAGCGCGGTGAGCGCGGTCGAAATGTCGGTTTCCATTGGGAATTGGGTTCAGCGGAGGGACTATAGTCTGCAAAGTTCAACGGGTTCAAGAGAAGGGCGGGCTGTGGGATACCGCACCGCCCGCCGACAAACAGAAAGCGGCGCCCGCCGCGACGGTGTTGAATACTCCCGGCCGTGTCCCGCTCCCGTGCCCCCGCCTCCCCCTCGCCCCCTCATACGGGGCGAAGGCTGGCCATCGCCAGCCGCGTCCGCCCGGAAGCCAGCCTCCTCGTCGCCGGGGCGACGCTGCTGCTCGCGACGAACGCGCTGGCCATGACCATCCCGTGGCTGTTGAAGGGCGCCATCGATGCGCTACGGGCCATGCAACTGCACGGTGTCGGCGGAGGCTCGGGGGGCGTCGCCCGGGTCATCGCGCGTACGGCGGCGTGGATCGCCGGCGCCGCGATTGCCCAGGCGCTGGTCCGCACGTTTTCGCGCATCCTGATCTTCAACGCCGGCCGCAACGTCGAATACCAGCTGCGCGAGGATCTCTTCTGGCACCTGTGCCGGATGGATCCCGGCTTCTTCCGGCGCAACGCCACCGGCGACATCATGTCCCGAATGACGAACGATCTGTCCGCCGTGCGCATGCTGTTCGGTCCGGGGATCTTGAACCTCGTCAACACGGCCATCGTCTACGTCAGCGGCGTGTGGCTGCTGCTGCGGCTGAGCCCCAGGCTGACCCTGGTGGCGCTCATCCCCTACCCCGTGTTGATCGTGACCGCGCGCCTGTGGAGCCGCGTGATCTACAGCGCGAGCCGCGCCATGCAGGACCAGCTGGGGGCGCTGTCGACAGCGTTGCAGGAGGATCTGGCCGGCATCGCGGTGGTGAAGAGCTACGCGCTCGAAGAGCGTCGCCACGCGGTGTTCGCGGCCCAAAGCCAGGGTTATCTGAAGCGCGCCCTGGCGCTCGCGCGTGCGCGCGGAGCCCTGACGCCGCTGTTCGCGCTGATCGGCGCGCTCGGCACGCTGATCGTCCTGTGGCTCGGAGGGCGCGAGGTCATCGCGGGCCGGATGACCCTCGGCGCGCTGGTCGCGTTCAACGCGTACCTCGTCTACCTGTCGTTCCCCACCATCGCGCTCGGCTGGATCCTGGCGGTCTGGCAGCGCGGGCTGGCGGCGTGGGTGCGCGTGCGCGAGCTGCTGTCCACCGAACCGGCCGTGACCGACGTGGCCGGCGAACGCTCCGGCGCCTCGCCGAGCGCGCCTCGACAGGAAGCATTGGCACCCGAGCCTTCCGTGTCGATCCGCGACCTCGAGGTGGTGCGGGGGGGACGCACGATCCTCGACCGGATCTCCGTCGAGGTCCCGGCCGGGACCACCTTGGCGGTGGTCGGACCCACGGGCGCGGGCAAGACGACGCTGATCGATGCGGTGCCGCGCTTCCTGCAATTTCCGCGCGGCGTGGTCTTCATCGGAGGCCAGGACGTCCACGATCTGCCGCTGGCGACGCTCCGGGGCTTGATCGGGTATGCGCCCCAGGAGGCGTTCTTGTTCTCGGCGACCATCGCGGAAAACGTGGCGTTCGGGCTGCCCGCGGGGCTGCCGCCCGAGGAGCGCGCCCGCCGTGTCGCGCGCGCGGGGGAGGCGGCCGGGCTCGGCGTCGATCTGGCGGCGTTCCCCGAGGGGATGGAGACCATGGTCGGCGAGCGCGGCATCACTTTGTCCGGGGGCCAGCGCCAGCGGGTCGCCCTGGCGCGGGCCATCGCCGCCGAACCGGCAATCTTGATCCTGGATGACTCACTGTCCTCGGTGGACGCGCGAACCGAGCGGAGCATCCTCGGGCGCCTGCGGCCCATCTTGCGCGGCCGCACGTCGATCCTCGTGTCGCATCGGGTGGCGGCCGTTCGCCAGGCCGATCTCATCCTGGTGCTCGACGCGGGCCGCGCCGCCGAGCGCGGCACCCACGAGGAGCTGTTGGCCGCGGGGGGGCTCTACGCGTCGCTCTATCGCGAACAGCTCGCGGCCGAGGCGCAGGGAGTGAGCACGTGAGCGTCGGCGCGACGGGCGCGCGCGCCAAGGCGGAACGCACCTTCGATCTCGCGCTCGTGGTGCGGCTCTACGCGTACGTCCGCCGCTACAAGCGTGGGCTGCTGGTCTCCGTGGCCCTCTTGCCGATGATCTCGGCCTTCGAGATCGCGCAGCCGTACTTGCTGAAGCGCGCGATCGACGAGCACATCGCGCCGCACCGGCTCCCCGGCCTGGATCGGCTGGCCGGGCTCTATCTGCTCGCGCTCGTCGGCCAATACGGCGCCGCGTTCGCGCACAACTACCTCGTGCAGGTCGTGGGCCAGCGGGCCATGAGCGATCTGCGACTCGCCGTTCACCGGCACGTCTTGCGCCTGTCGGCGGCGTTCTTCGACCGGACGCCCATCGGCCAGCTGATGACCCGCATGACGAACGACATCGAGTCCTTGACCGAGCTGTTCGCGTCGGGGGTCATCAGCCTGCTGGGCGACATCGTGCGCCTCGGGCTGATCATCGTGGTCATGTTTCGAACCGATGGCCGACTGGCGCTGTTCTCGATGGCGGCGGTGCCCGTGCTGGCGGTGATCGCGACGCTGTTTCGGCGATGGATGCGCGACGCGTTCCGGGACATCCGCTCCAAGCTGTCGCGCATGAACGGCTTCCTGCAGGAGCACCTGTCCGGCATGAAGGTGGTGCAGTCCTTCGCGCAAGAGCGGCGGGTGGCGGCGGAGTTCACCGCGGTGAACCAGGGTTACCGGCAGGCCAACGCCCGCGCCATCTCCGCGGACGCGGCGCTCTACTCAGTGGTCGAGGCGGTCGCGTCGATCGCGGTCGCCAGCCTGCTGTGGCGCGGGGGGGCGCGGATCGCGGCCGGCGGGCTGAGCCTCGGCGTCCTGGTTCAGTTCGTGGAATATCTGGGCAAGTTCTTCGCGCCGCTGCGCGATCTGTCGACGAAGGTCACCGTGATGCAGCAGGCGATGACCGCCGCCGAGCGCGTGTTCGGAATCCTGGACGCGAGCGACCTCGACCGTCCCGCGGCGCGAGGGCCCGACGAGAGCGCCCCCCCTGCCGTGTCGGCGTCGGCGACCGCGGCTAGCCCCGTGGCGATCGAGCTTCGTCACGTGACGTTCGGTTACCGCCCTGACAACCCGATCCTGCGCGACCTGTCCTTGACCATTCGCCGCGGCGAAACAGTGGCGGTGGTCGGCGCGTCGGGCGCGGGAAAGTCGACGCTGATCAAGTTGCTGCCCGGCCTCTACCACCCCCAGGCGGGCGCCATCCTCATCGATGGGACGGACATCCGGGACCTGGCGACCGAGGCCCTCCGCAGGCGCTTGGTGGTGGTGAATCAAGACGTGTTCCTGTTCGCGGGAACGCTGGCCGACAACATCGGCCTTGGTGATCCCGGGGCGACCCCCCAATCGATCCTGGCAGCGGCCACGCGGGTGGGCGCTGACCGGGTGCTGGCTTCACGCCCCGAGGGTCTCGACGCGCCGGTGCTCGAACGAGGGGCGAACTTCTCCGCCGGGGAGCGCCAGCTCGTGGCGTTCGCGCGCGCCCTCCACCGCGATCCCCACATCCTGGTGCTCGACGAGGCCACCGCCAGCGTGGACCCCGAGGTCGAACGGGTCATCGAACGCGGCATCGCCGTGCTGATGCGCGACCGCACCTCGGTGGTGATCGCGCACCGGTTGTCGACGGTGCGGCGGGCCGACCGGATCGTCGTGATCGACGGCGGGCGAATCGTCGAGGAGGGCCGCCACGATGATCTCCTGGCCCGCGACGGTCTCTACGCGCTCCTGTACCGGATGCAGATGCAGCACGGTCACCCGGCCCATAGCAGCGAGGCCGCCGAGTAGCCCGGCGGGTCGTCGACGGCTCGGGCTCGACCCTCCCTGCGGCGGCCGAAATCGGCTTCGGCGAGGGTTGTGCCGTATAGTGGCCCGTTCATGGCGACGTTTCAGGAACAGCTCGAGCAGCGGCTCTCCGCCGAGCGGGGGACGCTGTTCAAGCAGAGCGAGCTGCCATTCGCGCTGGTCTATCCGTCGCCCTACCACGTCGGGATGTCGTCCCTCGGCTTTCAGACCATCTACCGCGAGCTGAACGCGCTGCCGGGGGTCTCGGCCGAGCGGGCCTTCTTGCCCGACGACGCCGAGCGGGCGCGCGCCAGCAACGAGGGTCTGGCCACCTACGAGTCGCAGCGGCCCGTCGGAGACTTTCCGGTCGTGGCGTTCTCGCTCGCGTACGAGCTCGAGCTGGCGGGGCTCGTCGCCTGCCTCGATCTCGCGGGGATCCCCGCGCTGGCCGCCGACCGCGCGAACGCCCGCCATCGCCACCCGCTCGTCGTGGTGGGGGGACCCCTCACCTTCTCGAACCCGGTCCCGGCCGGGCCCTTCGCCGACGTCATGTTGCTCGGCGAGGCCGAGGACCTTATCGCGACCCTGGCGAGCGCCCTCCGCGATGCCGACGACGACCGGCCGTCGCTGCTGGCGCGCCTGGCCCGACTGCCGGGCTTCTACGTCCCGACCCTGCACGGCGAGCGCGTCCCCCCCATCGCTGCCGCCGACGACGCGCGTCTCCCGGGGTATTCGCAGATCCTCACACCTCACACCGAGCTGTCGGACATGTTCCTCATCGAGCCCGAGCGTGGCTGTCACCGCGGCTGCACCTATTGCGTGATGCGGCGCTCGACGAACGGAGGCATGCGCCTGGTCGAGCCGGAACGGGTGCTGTCGCTCGTCCCCGATCACGCCCGCCGCGTGGGCCTCGTCGGCGCGGCGGTCACCGATCATCCGGGGTTGGTGACGATCTTGCGCGGCCTCGTCGAGCGCGATCGGGAGGTTGGTATCTCCAGCCTCCGCGCCGACCGCCTCACCGACGAGATCGTGGCCCTGTTGAAGCGCGGCGGCTACCGGTCGCTGACCACCGCCTCCGACGGCGCCTCCGAGCGGTTGCGCACCGCCATCGAGCGCAAGACCAAGGAGCGACACTTGTTGCGGGCCGCGGCGCTGACGCGCGATCACGGCCTGCACCACCTCAAGCTCTACATGATGCTGGGGCTCCCTGGTGAGACCTTCGATGACATCGACGAGCTCGCGCGCTTCGGTCTCGCGCTCGCCGAAGTGGCGCCGAAGGTGGTGTTCGGCATCGCTCCCTTCGTCGCGAAACGAAACACGCCCCTCGACGGGGCCCCCTTCGAGGGGATCGCCGCGGTGTCGGCGAAGCTCGACCGCTTGCGACGCGCCGTCAAGGGCCGCGTGGAGCTCCGCGCCACGTCGCCGAAGTGGGCATGGGTGGAGTACCGCCTCGCGCAAGGCGGCTTCGCGGCCGGCATGGCGGCGGCGGCGGCCGGGCGCGCCGGCGGTCGCTTCGCCGACTGGCGCCAGGCGCTCGCCGAGGTCCCCGCTCCCGTCCCATCGGGAGCGGCGGCGCAACCCCTGGCCCCGGACGCCCCGATTCAGATTCCGTCCGTCGATCGACGAAGGACCCGGGCAATCGGCTCATAGCCGAGCGCCTCGTAGAAGCCCTCGGCCTCGTGGTTGTCGGTCCAGACCGTCAACACCACCTCGACCGCGCCCTTCCCCCGCGCCCACGCTGCCGCCTCGGTCATGAGGCGCCTGCCGATCCCCCGGCGGCGCTGGGCCTCGTCGACCACGATGATCTCGACGTGGGCGCGCCGTCGAGGCGTCATCCCCGCGTCCCACGGCGTGTCGACGACCTTGACCACGATGTAGCCGCCAATCCCCCCATCCACCTCTGCCACCAGGATCTCTCCGTAGGGATCGCGCTCCAGCACCATCGCCTGCCCATCGGCCTCGAGCCGGAAGAAATCGGGCTGCAGCCGCGCGTGCAGCGCGTGCACCTGCGCGCGCAGGCGTCGCAACGAGGGCACGTCGGCCCGCCGGCCCGGGCGCACCCGGACGTCACTCGCGGCGGTCATGCCAGGCGACAACGGCGGGACGCCGTCGCGAGCTCACGAGGTCTCGTCACCATCGTCGTCGACCAGCTCGGCGGAGAACCGCTCGTACATCACGTTGTACACCAGCGTCTCCACCTCGGCCTCGGTGGCCAGCGACAGCGCCTGGCTCGCGAGCTTCTCGGCCTCCGCCAGCGTGCTCACGCGGATGATCGACTTGAGGAGCGGAATCTGACGCGGCGCCATCGAGAGGCGGCGCAGCCCCAGCCCCATCAGCACCAGCACCAGCATCGGATCGCCCGCCATGTCGCCGCACATCGCAACCGGCACGTTCCCGGGCACCTGGGCGGCTCCCGTCACGATCTGCTTCAAGGCGCGGATGATGGCCGGATGCAGCGGATGATAAAGGTAGCCGACGTGTTCATTCTCCCGATCCGCCGCCAGGGAATACTGGATGAGGTCGTTCGTCCCGATGCTGAGGAAGTCGCATTCGCGCGCGAGCAAGTCGGAGATCATCGCCGCGCTGGGCGTCTCCACCATGACCCCGAGGGGGACATCTGCGTTGTGCGGCACGCCCTCGCGTTTGAGGTCCGCACAGACCTCCTGACAGATGGTCCGCGCCATCCGCAGCTCGGCGACCCCCGAGATGAGGGGAAACATGATCTTGACCGGGCCCACCGCCGCCGCGCGAAACAGCGCCCGGAGCTGCGTTCGAAATACATCGGGACGATAAAACGAGAACCGGATCGAGCGCAGGCCGAGCGAGGGATTCTGGCCGCTCGGCATCCGCACCGACAGCGGCATCTTGTCGCCGCCGAGATCCAGCGTTCGGAACGTGATGGTCTGTCCGCCGGCGCTCTTCAACGCCGCGACCGCGTGACCATACTGCTCGTCCTCGGTGGGGAGATCCGGGCGCTCGAGATAGAGGAACTCCGTGCGAAACAGCCCCACCGCCTCGGCGCCCAGCTCTACCGAAGGCGCGATCTCCTCCATCAGCTCGACGTTCGCCGCCAGCTCGATGCGGACACCGTCGCGCGTCTCGGCGGGGACGTCCCGCATCGACGTCAGGCGCTGCGCCCGCGCGTGCTGCCGGTCGGCGCGCGCACGATAGACCTGCAGAGTCGCCTCGTCGGGCTCGAGGATCACCTCGCCGCGCGTCCCGTCGACGACCAGGTTCATCCCCGACCAGGTCTTGTGATCCAGCCCCTCGACCCCCACGACGTAAGGCAGGCCCATGGCGCGGGCGACGATCGCCGTGTGCGAGGTCCGACCGCCTCCTTCGGTGCAGAAGCCCGCCACCGCGGCGCGGCCCAGCTGCGCAGCGTCAGCCGGCCCCAGTTCGTGCGTGAGGACGACGCTGTCGCGGGGGGCGTCCGCCGGGTTGAACTGGACCATCCCCATCAAGTTACGAAGCAGCCGCTCCCCCACCACCGCCACGTCGCTGCGCCGGTCGCGGAAATATGGGTCCTCGATGCGGTCGAAGACCGCCTGAATTTGATCGAGCGCGCGCCTCACCGCCCACTCGGCGCCGGTCTGATCCTCGCGGATGATCTTGCGAGCCACCTCCACCAGGTGGACGTCCTGCAACATCATCCGGTGCGCCTCGAGGATGCGGTATTGATGACCGTCGTGCTCGCGCTCAGCAATCTCATCCTGGATGCGCGCCAGCTGGGCGTCCGTGAGCACAATCGCCGTCTCGAAGCGCGCTATCTCGGCCTCCACGGCCTCCACGGCAATCCTTCGCTCGTGCACATCGACGCGGCTGCCGAGGACGTGCCCTTTTCCGATCGCGATTCCGGGCGACGCGCCCACCCCGGCGAGCCGCTCCATCAAACGCGCCCCATCGACGAAGGAAGGTCCGCCATCGACGCCGAATCCGCCGTCAAGGCAAGCGCCGTCAAGGCAAGCTCCGTCAAGGATCGACCCCTTCGCCAAATCCCGTTCCCACGAGCTCGGTGAGCGACGCCAGGGCGACGTCCGCGTCGTCCCCCTCGCAGACCAGGCGCATGGTGACGCCGTGGGCGGCCACCAGCGTCAGCAGCCCCATGATGCTCTTTCCGTTCGCCTCGGTGTCGTCCTTGATGACCCGCACCTCGCAGCGGTACTTGTTCGCCATCTGAACGAATTTCACAGCCGCTCGCGCATGCATGCCCAATCGATTTCGTACCTTGACCGTGCTCTCGACCGTCATCGATTCGTCTCCTCGACCGTTACTTTTCCTGTCAGCTCGGAGCCCAGGCGGATGGAACGCCGCCCCACGTCGCGCAGCATCTGCGCCATCTCGCCGGGGCGGAGCTCACGCCGGTCGATCGTGGCCAGCTTCAAGAGCATCGGCAGATTGACGCCGCACACGACCTCTGCGGGGCGACTCCCGTCCAGCATCGCCATGCAGGCGTGGTACGGCGATGACCCCTGCAGATCGACCAGGATGACGACGCCGGCGCCCGCGTCCGCGCGCTCGCACGCCGCCCCGACGCTCTCGAGGGTCGCCGCGAAGGTCTCCGCCATCGAGACGCAAACCGGCTCGGCGGCGGGCAACGGTCCCAGGATCCCGGCAACGGCCTCCAGCAACGCGCGCGCCGCGTCGCCGTGGGTCACCACGACAAGCCCAACCCTCGGTGCGTTCTGGTGTGAGGTCACGTTCGTTCGCCCCGCTTAGTCTACGTCAATTCAGGCGATCCTCGTTAGAGCGTTTGTCGACGTCACCGTCAAAATCCAACGCGCAGATTGTCGGATTCATGACCCTGCCCGTCACCGGCCGCGTCATCCGCGCGTCACCGGACGCTACCGAAGGTTCCTCGCCAGGTCGCGATGTCGCACCGACAGCGCGACATCCTGCCCCAGGCGCTCGGCCAATTCCCGGACCAAGGCCACCGAGCGATGACGGCCGCCGGTGCAGCCGATCGCGATGGTCGCATAGGCCTTGCCTTCCTTCTCGAATCCCTGCAACGACAGTCGCAGCAGAGCTTCCGCCTTGTCCAGAAAGGACGTCGCCTCGGCGTGGCCCATCACCCACCGCCGGACGGGTTCGTCCTCCCCGGACAAGGAGGACAGCTCAGGCACGAAGAACGGGTTGGGGAGAAACCGGACGTCGAGGACGATGTCGGCTTCGGTGGGGAGGCCGTGCTTGAAGCCGAACGAGACCATCGTGACCGAAAGGCGATCGCCCTGGCGACCGTATCTCTCCTGGATGACGTCGCGTAGTCCATGCACCGTGAGCGAACCGGTGTCGATCACCTCGTTCGCCTCTTGCCGCATGGGTCCGAGCTGGGCGCGCTCCGCGAGCACCGCGGAGCGGATGTCGCGGTTCGACAGGGGGTGGCGGCGCCGCGTCTCGGAGAAGCGTCGAATCAGCGTGTCGTCCGCCGCGTCCAGAAAGACGATTTGCGTCTCGTGCCCGGCGGCACGGATCGCGGCGAGGATGGGACCACAATCGGCCAGGAACTCGCCCGAGCGCGCATCGATGCCCAGCGCGGCCCGGCCCACGTCGTTTCGCGTCGACAGCAACTCGACGAACTTGGGGACGAGCGGAAGCGGCAGGTTGTCCACGCAGTAGTAGTCGAGGTCCTCCAGCGCACGGAGCGCCGTCGACTTGCCCGCGCCCGAGACCCCGGTGACGATCACCAGTCGCACGAAGCCCCCCGACACCTGGCAGCCCGCTCATCGCGGCGGCACCGCCTGATTCCTGCTCGCCCCGTCACTCGACGTCATCCCGCCAGCGATGATCGCGGGCGTCGGCCAGCGCACGATCCAGCCGCTCCTGGAACTCCCGCGCAGAATGGTGACCGCGCACCTGCAACAGCCGGTTGCGGGCGGCCACCTCGATCAAGGAGCTGACGTTGCGGCCGGGGCTGACCGGAATCCGCAACAACGGCGCGGGTACGTCGAGGATGGGATAAACCATCTCGTCGAGGCCGAGCCGATCGTGCGCCTCGGCCTGATCCCAGCGCACGAGCTCGATGACCAGCTCGATCTTCTTGTCGTCGCGAACGGCGGCCACGCCGAACATGTCCTTGATGTTGATGATGCCGAGGCCCCGGACCTCCATGTGGTGCTTGATCAGCTCCGAGGCCCAACCCACCAGCACATCGCCCGAGGTCCGCCGCACCTCCACCAGGTCGTCGGCCACCAGCCGGTGACCACGCATGATGAGGTCCAAGGCCGCCTCGGACTTGCCGATGCCGCTCTTCCCCAGCAACAGGATTCCCACGCCCAGGACGTCCAGCAGGACGGCGTGGATGCTGACGGTCGGCGCCAGCTCGTGCTCGAGATGGTTCTGCAGGGCATCGATCGCGACCGACGACA
>CAYUFS010000026.1:0-71408 GCA_964443975.1 uncultured Myxococcales bacterium
ACATCGCCGCGACGCCGTCGATCATCCCCTCGTCCATGCAGATGTCGATGATGTTCGCGCCGCTCTCCACCTGCTGGCGCGCCACGCTCACGGCCTCCTCGAACTTGCCCTCCTTGATGAGCCTGGCGAACTTCGGAGACCCCGCGACGTTCGTGCGTTCACCGATCATGATGAACACGCCCGGCTGCTGCGTGAACGGCTGCGAGCCCGACAGTCGCAGCGGGCGCGGCGAGGGCGTGGGGGCGGAGGCTTCGGCAAGGTCTGCCTCGGCGGCAGCGGCAGGGGACGATGGGCCGTCCCCCGAGGACGGCGACGCGGGCAGCGCGCGCGGCGGTTGGTCCGCCAGCGCGCGCGCGATGGCGGCGATGTGCTCGGGCGTATTGCCGCAGCACCCGCCCGCGATGTTGACGATCCCCGACCGAGCGAACTCGCCCAGGAAGCGCGCCATGTCGGCCGGCTCGAGATCGAAGCCGGTGACCGACAGCGGGTTGGGCAGACCAGCGTTGGGATAGCACGAGATCGCTGCGGTCGACCTCTCGGCGAGCTCGGACAGGAACGGATACATCAGATCGGGGCCCAGCGAGCAATTGAGCCCCACGGACAGCGGCTTCACGTGCTCGACGGCGTTCCAGAGCGCCTCCACCGTCTGTGCCGAGATCATCGTCTCGCCGCCCCGCCCCACCGCCGCCGAGATCATCACCGGCAACGTCACCCCGTCCGCCGCGAACACCTCCTGAATCGCCACCAGGGCGGCCTTCGCGTTCAGCGAATCGAAGATGGTCTCCACCAGCAGCACGTCGCTGCCGCCAGCGATCAGCGCCCGCACCTGCCGCAGGTAGGACGCCTTCACCTGATCGAACGTCACCACGCGGAACCCCGGGTCCTCCGCGTCGGGAGAGTTGGAGAGCGACACGGTCAGCGGCCCGATGGCCCCCGCCACGAAGCGCTGTCTGCCGGTGGCGTTGGCGATCCGATCGGCCCACACGCGGCACTGGCGCGCGGAGGTCTCGTTGATCTCCCAGGCCAGCGCGTCCAGGAAGGGATCCTCGATGATCCTCTGGTAGAAGTCGGGATCCTTGCGGCCGCCACGCTCGCGCGGGTCGTCGACGAAGAACTCGCTCTGCGAGATGCTGGTGGCGCCAAAGGTGTTCGTCTCGATGATGTCCGCCCCGGCCTCCAGGAAGCGGCGGTGGATGTCGCCGATCATCTCGGGCTGGGTCAGCGAGAACAGGTCGCCGTTGTTGAGGAGATCCTTCCTCGCGTCCCTGAATCGCTCCGCCCGCACGTGGCCCTCGCCCATCCCGTAGGTGCGGATGGTGGTGCCCATGGCGCCGTCGATGATGGCGATTCGCTCTTCGAGCAGCTTCTTCAAAGGGTGCGTCATGATCTCGTCTTCTTCTTTTCGGTCTTCTCGAGCTTCTCAGGGCGGCGGCCCCTCTGGCGGCGCTTGTCGGCGATGGCCAATACCACACGCAGGCGCGGTTTCTTCAACTCCCGGCAGGCGATCTCGGATGAGAGGACGCTCAGCCCCGCCCGGGAGATGAGCGCACGAACGGCCCGGGGCGAGAAGCCGGGGTGGCGCTCGCCGTAACGAGCCGTCACCTCCAGTTGCCGGTGCTCGTCCAGGCACAGCAGCACCAGTCGGCCCCCGGGACGCAACACGCGCGCGCACTCGCCGAGCGCCCGCGCGGGGTGCTCGGCGTAAGTCAGCGTGTGAAACATCAACACCGCGTCGAACGACGACGCGTCGAAGGGCAGCGCGTGCAGATCGGCCACCAGCGCCCGCGCGTGCGAATAGCCGGCGAGCCGCTCGCGCGCCAGGTCGATCATGTGCGGGTTCGTGTCGATGCAGGTCAGCGACCGGCAATGCGGCGCCAGGGTGCTGGCGGCCGCCCCGTCCCCCGAGCCGGCGTCGAGCACGTCGCCAAGGCGCAAGAAGCCCGCCAGGCCCACCGCGAGCGAGTGCCAGGTCCGCCCCGGCGAGTAGTCGCGCTCGATCTCGTCCAGCGCCGACTGCGGGAGGCCCTCCCGGCGCTCGAGGTCGAGCTCGGACAGGCGCTTCTGGTCGCCCTCGAGCGTGGGGTCCGCGGAGCCGGCCGCGTCGTCCACGATGGCGCGGGCGGGCCGGGGCAGCCCCGCGGTGGCCAGCGCGTAGAAGGACTGCGCGCCCTGGCGGCGATCGCGCACGAACCCGGCCTCCCGCAGCCGCCCCAGGTGCGTCGACACGCGCGACTGCGCGATCCCCGTGGCGCGCACCAGGTCGGACACGCACAGCTCGCGCTCGCGCAAGAGCACGCACAGCCTGAGGCGGCTCTCGTCGCCGAGCAGGTTCAGGGTGTCGATTTGCTCCGCCAGGGTCACGTATCCCTCTATCCAGATAGGAGGATATAGCACATCGCCGCGCCAGCCGGTCGACCCAGCGCCCGCGTGCCCCCCGCCCGTGGCAATCTCACGGAGAAGATGAAGCTGCGCCCATGCGGACCCCCTGCCCGTTTCCTGGTGGCCCTGCCCCTGCTGGTGTTTGCCGTCGCCACGCTGGGGCCCACGGGATGGCTACCCCCGGCGCGGGCGCAGGGGCTGGCTGACGACGAGGAGGCCTCCGGTGCTCCCCACCGCCCGGATCTCGCGGCGCTACAGGTCGCCTACCGGGCCGAGCGCGACGACAAGAAGCGCGCGAAGCTGGTGGCGGACATGACCGGCCCCGGGAGCGCCGAGCTGCTGAGGACCGTCGTCGAGACCGATGCCTCCGACGAGGTCGCCCTCGCCGCCGCCTACACCCTGCGCCGCGCCGCCGTGGGCGCCGTCGTGAGCTCCCTCGAGCGACGACTCTCGACGGGCACCCGCGACGCGCCTGCTCGTGAACGGCTGGTGCGGGACATCGAGCGGCACCAGATGTTCGCGGCGGGCCAGAACCTCCCCCACTTCCTGCGCGACGCGCCCCCGGTGTTCTCGGTCAAGGCGGACAGGCGAGACGGCGTCCGCGTGCTGGCGTTCGGCGACTTCGGAGACGGCAGCGAACGTCAGCGACGACTCGCCGAGGCGATGCAGCGCCTCCACCAGCGGAAGCCGTTCACGCTCGCCGTCACGCTGGGTGACAACTTCTATCCGACCGGGATGAATGGCCCCGCCGACCCGCGCTGGGAGCGTGACTTCAAGCGTCCCTATGGCGGGATGCGCATTCCGTTCTTTCCATCGCTCGGCAACCACGACTGGTTCCAGACCGACAGCCCCGCGGCCGAGATCCTGCATTCTCATGAGGATCCTCAGTGGCGCTTGCCGGCCGTCCGCTACACGTTCGTCGCGGGGCCGGTGCAGTTCTTCGCCATCGACACGAATCTGGTCACGCGCGCCGAGCTCGACTGGCTGGATCGCGAGCTCGGCAAGAGCACGGCGCGCTGGAAGATCGTGTACGGCCACCATCCCATCTACTCCGACGGGCGGCACGGCAGCGACTCGGTCGTGCACGACAGCGTCTTCCCACTGCTGAAGGGTCGGGCCGATCTCTACCTCTGCGGGCATGAGCACGATCTGCAGCACCTGACCCCGGAGGCGGGCGTGGAGTTCGCCGTCGTGGGCGGCGGCGGCGCCGAGCCGCGGCCCATCACCCCGGGCCCGCGCTCGCTCTTCGCCGCGAGCAAGAACGGCTTCGGCGTCATCGAGGCGAACAAGAAGACGCTGACCTTCACCTTCCTCGACGCCGACCTGCACCCCCTGCACACCTTCAAGCTCGGCGAGTGAGGACCTATCTTACGGGGGTGTGGCTCGCTACCGCTCGCACACCCCCGGCCCCCCCCTCGCTTCGCCCAGCAAAGCTGGGCTGCGCTCGCCCCGCCCTCTCGCCGCTGTCGCGGGGCAAGGGAGATTCTTTTCGTCGATGCGCCAGAGCGAGCGCAGCGAGCGGGTCTTTCACCGGGAGGCGCGGCTTCGCCGCGCCGGCTCACCTCAGGAAGATCCGTGGGGGGCCACGTGGGGGGCCGTCCGCGGCCCCCCGCGGCATCAGTACCGGTAATGATCCGGCTTGTACGGGCCCTCGACGGATACACCCAGGTACTCGGCCTGCGCCTTCGTCAGCGTGGTCAGCTTCACGCCGACCTTCTTCAGGTGCAGGCGCGCGACCTTCTCGTCCAGCTTCTTGGGCAGCACGTAGACCTTGCCGGCGCTGAAGCTCATCCCCGTCGTCTCGTCCTTGCCCTTGGTGGCGTTCTCCCACAGCGCCATCTGCGCGATGGTCTGGTTCGTGAAGGAGTTCGACATGACGAAGCTGGGGTGCCCCGTCGCGCAGCCCAGGTTCACCAGCCGGCCGCGGGCCAGTAGTGTCAGCCGCTTCCCGTCGGACAGGATGAACTGATCGACCTGAGGCTTGATGTTCTCCTCGCGCACCTCGGGGTTCGACTCCAGCCAGCTCACCTGGATCTCGCTGTCGAAGTGGCCAATGTTGCACAAGATCGCCTCGTCCTTCATCACGCGCATGTGCTCGGCGCGGATGACGTCGACACAGCCGGTCGCCGTGACGAAGATGTCGCCGAGCGGCGCCGCGGTCTCCATGGTGACCACCTCGTAGCCCTCCATCGCCGCTTGCAGCGCGCAGATCGGATCGATCTCGGTGACCAGCACCCGCGCGCCCAGCCCGCGCGCCGCGTGCGAGCAGCCCTTGCCGACGTCCCCGTAACCGGCGATCACCACGACCTTGCCCGCGACCATGACGTCGGTGGCGCGCTTGATGCCGTCGAAGAGCGACTCGCGGCAGCCGTAGAGGTTGTCGAACTTGGACTTGGTCACCGAGTCGTTGACGTTGATGGCCGGGAACAGCAGCTGGTTGTTCTTCGCCATGTCGTACAGGCGGTGAACGCCGGTCGTGGTCTCCTCGGAGACCCCCTTGATCTCCTTGGCCATCTTGCTGAAGCGACCGCCGTCCGCCTTCAGGCTCTTCGCCAGCAGCGCCAGGATCACCTTCATCTCGTCGACCGTCGTGGTCGACGGGTCGGGGACCTTGCCCGCCTTCTCGAACTCCGCGCCCTTGTGGACCAGCAGCGTCAGGTCGCCGCCGTCGTCGAGGATCAGGTTCGGGCCGAGGCCGTCCTTGAACGCCACCAGTTGAAGCTCGATGTTCTCCCAGTACTCGGCGAGGGTCTCGCCCTTCCAGGCGAACACGGGCACGCCCGCCTTGACGATGGCGGCGGCGGCTTCGTCCTGCGTCGAGTAGATGTTGCACGACGTCCAGGTCACCTCGGCGCCGAGGGCGACCAGCGTCTCGATCAGCACGGCGGTCTCGATCGTCATGTGCAGGCAGCCCGCCACGCGCGCGCCCTTCAAGGGCTTCCTGGCGCCGAACTCCTCCCGCAAAGCCATCAGGCCGGGCATCTCCTTCTCGGCCATCCGGATCTTCTTCCGACCGAGCTCGGCCAGCGAGAGATCCTTGACTTTATAGGCGGGAAATTCAGTACGGCTCTCCATTGCGCTCTCCTTGTTCCTGGGCTCCCGACAAAATCTGTCGGTCTATCAGTGTACATATAACCTACAATCGGCGTCGGACGTAGGGTTGGTCGAACAGGAGGGACGCCCATGGGCGGGGTCCCGGAGGGCCGCGGGACGGCGCGCGAGCGCCGCGCGCTCACTTCTTGTCGTTCGGCTTTTCCTTGCGCTTCCGGCCGCTTCGGGCCTGGACGTCACCCGACCGGCCGGATGAGGATGGACCATGCCCGGCCCGCGCGACGGGGTGCAGCGCGCGGCGCATCACCCGCTCCATGGCCGCCGCTTGCGCGCTGTGCGGGGGCCCGCCGTCCGCGGGCAAGCGCGGGTGGTAGTCGCCGTCCACGTTCATGTCGTAGGCACCGTTGTCCGGCGCCAGCGCTGGCTCGACCACTTCGTGACGGATGCGCTCCCGCAGCTCGGGCGCCTCGATGGGGAACAGCACCTCGACGCGCCGGTGCAGGTTGCGCGGCATCCAGTCCGCGGACGACAGGAACCACTCCTCGGCGTCGGGTGGCCCGAACAAGAACACCCGCTCGTGCTCGAGGAACCGGCCGATGATCGAGAAGACGCGGATGTTCTCCGAGACGCCGGGGATACCCGGCCGTAGGCAGCAGACGCCGCGCACGCACAGATCGACGCTGACGCCGGCGATGGAAGCCCGGTAGAGCGCGCGGATGATGGGCGCTTCCACCAGGGCGTTCATCTTGGCGAAGATCCGGGCCGGCTTGCCGGCGCGCGCGCGCGCGATCTGCGTCTCGATCTTGGCGAGCAGCGTGTCGCTGAGGGCGGTGGGGGCGACGGCGAGCTTGCGGTGACGCGCCTTCTTCGAGAACCCGGACAGCGAGTTGAAGAACTCGCTCACGTCCTCCCCGATCTCCGGGTCCGCGGTCAACAGGCCGACGTCGGTGTAGGCGCGCGCGGTGCCCGCATTGTAGTTGCCCGTGGACAGGTGGACGTAGCGGCGCAGGCCGTCATCTTCTTGCCGGACGACGAGGGCGACCTTGGCGTGCGTCTTCGAGATAGCGTGGCCGAAGAAGACATGCGCACCCGCCCGCTCCAGGGCCTTCGCCCACGCGATGTTCTTCTCCTCGTCGAAGCGCGCCTTGATCTCGATCGACACGGCGACCTGCTTGCCGTTCTCGGCTGCCCGGATCAACGGCCGCACGGCCTCTGCGTTCGACCCCGCCCGATAGAGCGTCATCTTGATGGCGAGGACCTGCGGATCGTCGGCGGACCGGCGCAGGAATTCCAGCACCGGCGAGAACGACTCGTACGGGTGGTGCAACAGCACGTCACGGCTGCGCACGACGTCGAATACATCGACGTCGTCGGGCAACTCGACCAGCGACCGCGGCGCGAAGGGCGGGTCGCGCAGATCCGGCCGGTTCAACTGGGTCAAGGGCATCAACGCCCCGAGGCCGAGCGGCCCCCTGCACTCGTAGACGTCCTCGTCGTCGATCTCCAGCTTCCCGACCAGGAGGCGGCGGACCCGATCAGGGACGCCCGGGTCCACCTCCAGGCGCACGCAGGCGCCGAAGCGGCGCTTGCGAATCTCCCGGTTGACGATGGACAACAGATCGTGGGCCTCCTCCTCGAGGATCTCCATGTCCATGTCGCGCGTGACCCGGAACGGATAGCAGCCGAGGATCTGCATCCCCGGAAACAGATCGTCCAGGTTCGCGGCGATGAGCTGCTCGAGGGGCAGGAACTCGTGACTGGCTGTCTGCCCCGGCGCCAGCGCCGCGCGCGCCGGGTCCAGCTCGTCGAGCGGCACGAAGCGGGGCAGGATCTCGGGCACCTTCACCCGCGCGAACTTCCGCTCCTGGTTGTCCGGATCGCGCGCCTCGACCGCCAGCGAGAGGGACAGGTTGGACAGGAACGGAAACGGGTGTCCGGGATCGACCGCGAGCGGTGTGATCACCGGAAACACCGAGCGTCGAAAGTACTGCCTTGCGAGGTGCATCGTGCCCGGGTCGAGCTCGCCCCAGTCGCGAATGCGGATCCCGGCCGCCGCCAGCGCGGGGAGCAGCTCCTTCGACAGCAGCCTGGCCGCGGTGTCGAGCTGCCCACGAATCATCGGTCCGATGAGGTCGAGCTGCTCGCGGGGGCTGCGGCCGTCGGGGCTCGTCTCGGCGAGGGCAGCCTCCAGCTGCTCGTGCAACCCGGAGACGCGAATCATGAAGAACTCATCCAGATTCGAGGCGGAGATCGCCAGGAACTTCAGCCGCTCGAGCAAGGGCCAGCGCGGGTTCGCCGCCTCGGCGAGCACGCGCGCGTTGAAGGCCAGCCACGACGTCTCTCGGTTGACGTAGAGCGCCGGCCGGCCCAGCTCGTCATCGACGGCTTCGGCGAGCGACGCGGGGATTCCCGAGGTCGTCGCCGGTGCTGCGTCGGGCTCGGCGGCGCTCGCCGCCGGTTGTTCGAGTCGAGTGGGGTGGGTCATGGGCGTGGAGCCGACTTTACGCTGTTACGGGATGGCCTGACGTCTCCGCTGGCCGCGGATCGGGAAATTCGAACCGTAGCCGCCCCGGGGGCATGGTCCGGTCGCGATTTCGTTACAAAACGGTCGACACGGTCAACGACGGGTAGACCGGCCGCGAACGCAACCGTTCGAAAACCGGAAACGAGCCTCCGGATATCGAAGACCCGTCCGCGCCCATGCCAAAGGACGCAGAAGCGTTTCGGATAGTTAACAAACCTGGCATTTTTCGATTCGAGCATCGAGGTATCAAGGGGCCGCATGCGCGCTCCGGGCCCATCAACCTCGTCGCCATCGCTCGCGACCCCGCGCGGCGATGCCGCCCTCTGGCGTTCCGGTCAGCGCAATGCACGCTAGGCGCGCCGCGCTAGCAGCCGCGGTCGTGGGTGCGGGGCTCCTGCTGGCGGGGCCGGCCCGGGCGTTTCCGCAGTGGCAGTTCTCGGCCGGAGCGGCGCGCTGCGACCAGTGTCACTTCGCGCCGGCGGGGGGAGGCTTGCTGACCGGCTACGGCCAGGATGCCGCCGGCGAGGAGCTGGCGACGTTCGGCGGCAACGGCGCGTTTCTGCACGGTGCCCAGTCCCTGCCACGCTGGGCCGAGCTCGGGGGAGACTTCCGCGGGGCTTTCGTCGCCGAGGACGTTCAGGATCCGACCGGTCCCAAGGTCGCCGCGTTTCCCATGCAAGCGCAGCTCGCGGGTCGGCTCACGTTCGGAGACTTCTCGGCCTACGCGAGCGTCGGCGACCGCGGCCAGATACGCGGGAACGACAACCTGGTCCCCCAGCAGAACTACCAGCCCATCACCGCGTCGTGGTTGATCTCGCCCGAGCACTATGTCATGTGGCGGCCGAGCCCCGTCGGTCCCTACGTCCGCGCAGGCCGCTTCTTCGCGCCGTTCGGGATGCGGTTCGCCGAGCACACGTTGTATGTGCGGCGCGACACCGGCTTCAACCTGATGCAGGAGACTTACAACCTCTCGGGGGGATACGTCACCGACGATCTCGAGCTGCACGTGACCGCCTTCGCGCCCGATTTCGTGCGCCACATGGGCAGCACCGAGTCGGGCGTCGCGGCCTACTTCGAGCGCCGCTTCCTGGACGCGACCGGCTCTATCGCCGTGCAGGCACGCTACGCGTCCGCCCCCGGCGCCGCCCGGACCATCGTCGGCGCCATCGGCAAATATTGGCTGGCGCCCGCGCGCACGCTGTTCCTGATCGAGACCGATCTGATCCATCGCGAGGCCGGCAGCGCCGGAGGCAGTGACGGCTTCGTGGGAGCGGCCGGGGTCGCGGTGCTGCCCATCAGGGGGCTGATGGCGACCCTGCTTGCGGAGCGGACGCAGACCGACGTCAGCGCGGCAGACACGGCGACGAACGCCGCCACGGGTCTCGTCAGCTGGTTTCCCTACGCGCACTTCGAAGCGCAGCTCATGGGGCAGCTCGCGTTCCCTTCGGGGATGCCCGCGGCGAAGACCTTTCTGGTCCAGGTGCACTACTTCCTATGACCCCATGACAGCGGCGCGCGTCGATGCACCGACGCCGCGAGGAGATCGAGGAGAGACATGAAGCGACGAAAGCGGATGCGCAACGTGAGCCGAATGACGGCGGCGGCCCAGGCGGTCATCATCGCGCTCGGCCTGGCCGGCTCGGCCCGCGCGGGCGCCGGGCAGGCCGATACCTCCGGCGCCACGTCGGCCAACGAAGCGCCCGGACAAACGCCGCCCACGGACAGCGCCGCGCCCGTCGCCCCCACGGACGACATCCAGATCGAGATGCCGCCGCCACCACCGGGCACCGACTCCGCCTCAGCCACGGCGCAGCCCGCGCCCTCGCCGGCACCACCTCCCCCGCCACCACCACCGCCGCCGCCGGCGCCGTCGTCACGGGTCGCCGTGACCGCGAAATACGCCGCCGAGATCTACGGGTTCGTCGAGTTCGACAGCATCCTCGATTCCACCCAGGCCCTCAACGAGACCCCCGGCAACACGGTCCTGTCGAAGACGGGGACGTTCGCCGCCAATCACAGCCGGCTGACCTTCACGGGGCGCAACTCGCGCATCGGCCTGAAATTGAAGGGCCCCGAGTCCGAGCTGCTACGCGCCTCCGCGATCCTCGAGATGGACTTCCTCGGCAACCAGCCGTCGCCCATCGCGGAGTCGGCCCTGTTCACGAACCCGACCTTCCGCTTCCGTCATATGGCGCTGAAGATGGAGACCCCCGCCCTTGATTTTCTCATCGGGCAGTCCTGGCAGCTCTTCGGTTGGCAGTCGTACTTTCACCCCAACACCGTCGAGATCCAGGGCATCCCGGGCGAGATCTACTCGCGCGCCCTCCAGTTCCGCATGTCGCACGCCTTCAAATCGGAGAGCGTGACGTTCGAGCTCGCGAGCGCGGTCGCCCGGCCTCCCCAGCGGGACGGCGGCTTGCCCGACGTCCAGGGCGGCGCACGCTTGCTGTTCAATCGCTGGAAGGGTCTACACACGGCGGGGTCGACGGGGACGGCCGTCGATGCGGCGGGCATCGGGGTGTCGGGCGTCTATCGCCACTTTCGCGTCGACGAGTTCTCGTCGGGGCCGGCGAGTACGAAGGGCAAGAATGCGGGCGGCGTGTCGGTGGACGCGCTCATCCCCATCATTCCGGCGACGCTCGACCACCGCGAGGACGCCCTCACCCTGACGGGCTCGTTCGTCCAGGGGACCGGCATCGCGGATCTGTACACCGGGCTCACGGGCAACCTCGCGTTCCCCAGTCTGCCCAACCCGACCATGGCGACGCCGGCGCCGACCTACACGCCGAACATCGACCCGGGGCTGGTGACGTACTCGAGCACCGGCGAGCTGCACTCGATCGACTGGCGCTCGTTCATCGTCGGGCTGCAGTACTACTTGCCGCCGTCTGGCCACGTGTGGCTGTCGGCCAACTTCTCGCAGCTGACGTCGGGCAATATTGATCTGTACGCGACGGGCGCGATGGCCGCGACGGTCTTCAAGCGCTCGCAGTGGGCGGACGGCAACATCTTCGTCGAGCTGAACCCCGCCGTGCGCCTCGGCTTCGAGGGGGCGTGGTTCAACCAGAAGTTCGTGGACGGCTCGACCCGCAAGAACTATCGCCTGCAGGCGTCGGCCTTCTACCTTTTCTGAGCGAAGTCGACCTCTCGCGAAGCCATCGTGCCGAAGACTTTTTCCAGGCCGTTGCCGATCCGACACATTTGCGCGGGTGCAAGCAGGTATCTATCCGCCCTCATGGGTCGGCCCGCACGCGTCTGGCTGGGAGGTGCCATCGCGGCCACGCTCGTCTCCGCCGCTGGCTGCGGTAACGACAACCGGCCCGCGACGTGGGAGTACATCTCGCCCATCATCTTTCAACCGAACTGCGCGACCGGCAGCTGTCACAACCCGGCCGCGGCGGCCGCGGGGCTCGATTTCTCCGACCCCGATCGCGGGTACACGAGCCTGACCGCGCTGTGGGTCTGGATCGTCGATCCGAACGGCACCCCCGAGAACGGCTGCATGGCCCGGCAAGGGACCGTGGTTTGCCAGCGCAACCAACGTCCGCTGGTGGTGGCGTTCGATCCGTCACAGTCGCGGCTGGTTAACGTGCTGCGCGCCCAGGACGCTCCCCGCATGCCGCCCGATCGGCCATTGGCCGAGGGAGACATCGAGCTGGTCGAGCGATGGATTCTCGGCGGAGCGCCGCGCACCGCGGGGGGACCCGCCGCCGGCGCGCCGCCGCCGAAGGACGCCGCGCCAGAAGCCTCCGGCGACGCTGCGACCGACGCCGCGACCGACGGCCCGAAGGATGGTGCCACCGACGGCCCGTCCGACGCGGCGACGGACGGCCCGAGGGATGCGGCGCTGGACGGCGGGGTCAGTGACTCCGGGAAGGGGAACTGATGGAACTGATGGGCCTGATGCGGCGCGCGGTGACTTCGGGCCTTTGGGTCATTGCATGCACGGCGGTGGTCGGGTGCGGGACGAAGCACGTCGTGCCCGAGCAGCCGACCTGGGCGGACGTCGAGCCCATCCTTCGCGGCTCCTGCACCCAGTGCCACGGCGCCGCCGCGGCCATCGCCGGGTCTTCCTACCGATTCGACTTCTACGACATGACGAGCGCCGTCTGCGGCGACGCCGCCGGCCCGCTCGCCGGGCAGACGCTCGCCCGGGGATGGGCGACGTTGATCGGCTCGGACGTGACGCCCCCCGGAAGCGGCTGGCGCGCGCGCATGCCTCCCGCCCCCGCCGATCCACTGACCGACTGGGAGCGGCTGACGATCCAGCGCTGGGCCCAGAATCCGCTGCGGGGCGAGCCGCCCCGTGACGATCGGCGCCCGGACATCCAGTTGAGCGCCGCCTCGGGAACGGCGGACCAGTCGCTGGCGTTTTCCGCGGTCGTGACGGACCCCGACGGCGAATCCGTCGTTGGCGTCCTGAACGTGGGCCAGGTCTCGCTCATGATGGGCCGCGCTGGCTCGTTTGGCACCACCTTGAACACGGCCTCGTGGCCCAAGGGCCTGTATCCCATCACCGCCACCTTGTGCGACGGCTGGGACAACGTCACCTACGACCTCGGCAATGTTCTCGTCGATCACGCGCCAGCCGCGAGCGACGCGGGCACCGACGGCCCGCCAGGTGATGCCTCCGCTGACATGAACGCCACCGACGCCGCGGCAAAGGACGCGGCGGACGCCGCTCCCTCAGACCGGCTGCTGTCTGAGGCTCCGTCGGACACTTCGTCGGCGCCACACGAATAGACACGTCGACGCCGCCAGGGCGACGACCAGCGCCGCGATGAGATTCCTCCTGTCGAGGAGCCACCCGCGCCAGCCGAGCGCGTCGGTCGCCCGCTCCATGCGAGCCACTCCGTCGGGTCGGACCCCCGAAGACTTCGCCAGGGCCACCAGACGCCGAGCCTCGGGCTCGTCGTGCCTCCGCACCGCCAGGGCCCACGCGAACGAGATCGTCGCGGGATCCTGCGGCGCCGAGCGCTGGAGCTCCGCGCTGCAGGCCTGCCACAGCGCGAGGTCCTGCTTGCGCATGGCGACCTCGCACTGAAGGACGGTGCCCGCGACGCGGGTGTCAGGAGCGCCGCGCAGGTGGTCGATCACCTGGGCGACATCCTCGCTCTGCTCGGCCGTCATCCCGTCGGCCCCGTTCGGGCCCGCTGGCTTCGCGAGGACGAGGTGGACGAACCTGGCGTAGTCCTTCACCTCGACCCCTTCGCGGCCGAGGGCGTCGCGGCATGCGGCGATCGCGTCGTCGAGGCGACCACCGGCTTCGAGCGCCTCGCAGAGCTTGGTGAAGGCGAAGCTCTCGTCCGGCACCGCCTTGGCGAACGCGCGGTAATAGCGGGCCTCGGCCAGGTGATCGCCGCTCTTGCCGGCCGCGGCCGCGAACGCGGCCAGGTCCTGGATGAAGTAGCCGAACTCGAGCGGGCGTGCGTTCTGCTGTGCGACGGACGGCACGCTGGCAACCGGATCGGCGTGGTTGATCGGAAACTCGGAGGACAGCTGCGTGAGCGGAACCTCCGCGTGCGCCAACCCGAGCACGCTCGCCCAACTCACCAAGATTCCGCAGAGCAGCCGTCGCGCCATCATGCGCGCACGGATACCTGATTTGCCAAGCCGCGGCTGCAACGTTTCTGCGTCCCTCTTGCGCCAGGAATGCGTCGTTCGAAAATCGGAAATCGCTGTTCGAGAATCGGAGAGCCAGCCTTCCTCGGCAGCCCGCTTCCGGCGCGGGGGCGAATGGCACGAGAGTTGAACGCAGGGCGCGGCGCGAGATATGTCCAGAACCCACTCAGCCGCTCTCGTCGCCGTTTTCGCCCTCGCGCCCCTTTCACTTCTATCTTGTGACGACGCCGGGCCATCCGCGGACCGGTCAGGGCCGTTCGGAACGAATCAGAACGACGCCAGCGCCGACACCTCGGTCGTCGACGCCGCCAAGGACAGCGCAAGCTCCGACGCGAAGTCCGACGCGACGGCCAGCGCCGACGCCAAGGACGCGGCGTCCAGCTCGTCCGGTTCGGGCGGAAGCGCTTCGGGCTCGGGAGGTAGCGCTGCGTCGGGGTCGGGTTCGGGCGGCTCGGGCGGCTCCAGCGCCTCGTCCGGCTCGGGTGGCATGGCGATGGTCGGCGGCCCCGACTGCCAGTCGTGCGAGACGCAGAACTGCTCGGGCACCGATTTCATGTCGTTCTTCGGACTATGCACGACGGGCACCGACCCCGAGGGGGTAGCCAACGCCAAGGCAACCGGGGGTCCTGCGGCCGGCACCCCCAAGAAGGATCTTTGCCTCGCCGTCTTGGCGTGCGTTCGCAAGAACGGATGCGCCACCCAGAATGGTGGGATCCAACCTTGTTATTGCGGCGCCGGCGTCAACGACACCCAATGCCTTTCAGGCATGGGCAACGGCCCATGCAAAACGGAGATTGAGGCCGCCGCCGAGATATCGTCGCCCACGAACGCGGCGTCCGACGTTGCGTCCAATCTGGTCGATCCGGAGTATGCTCTCGGGGCCGCGAATAACTTGATCAAGGAGTGCGACTTCCCATCGTGCCGTAGTTCCTGTTTGGGACTGAGCGGTGGGAGCGGTAGCGGCTCGGGTGGCACCGTCGCGCTGGGGACGGGCGGGACCGGGACGGGCGGCGTGTCGGGCGCGGGCACGGGGGGCGTCGCGGCGGCCACGGGAGGCGCGGGCGGGAGCGGAGACACTGCGGTGACCTACACCCAGTGCCGTTCCTGCGAGCAGAGCATGTGCCTCGACATGCTCACCGGCTGCGAGCAGGCGGTGGGCACCGCAGCGGCGGGCCCGTCCATGGGTCAGGCCCGCAAGGACCTGTGCCTGGCCGTGGTCGCATGCGTACGGAGCACGAAATGTTCCGTGAAGGGCAACGTCCAGAAGTGCTACTGCGGTACGGCCAGCGATCTGGCGTGCCTCGGCGGGGCGGGGGTGAACGGCGTCTGCAAATCCCAAATCGAAGCCGCAGCCGAGACAACCGATTCCGGGGACATTAGTGATCGTTTCGTTAACCCGGGCTATCCCACCCCTCCAATGCCCTACGCACTCGGGTTTGCCGACGACTTGCTGGGGTGCGACTACTTCTTTTGCGATCCAGTTTGCGCCAACGGGGATCCGCCAGGAACGGCGGGCACGGGGGGCACAGTGGGCGGCGCCACGGGGGGCACCAGCGCCGGCTCGGGTGGCGCGACCGGCTCGGGCGGCACCACGGGCTCGGGCGGCACCACGGGCTCGGGCGGCACCACGGGCTCGGGCGGCACCACGGGCTCGGGCGGCAGCACGGGCTCGGGCGGCACCACGGGCTCAGGCGGCACCACGGGCTCGGGCGGCGCGACGACAGGCAGCGGCGGGGTCACAGGCGCGTGCGCGGATCTGAATGTGAACGGAGCTCCTGACTGCCAGGAGACCCTGGTTGGAAACTCCACCTTCAACTCCGACGCAACGGCGTGGACGACCGAGTACGGCATGCTCTCCGCCTGGACTCCCGGGCCAACCGCCAACGCCGCGGGGGGCGCCGCATCGGGAGGCCTCGACGTGACCAATCCCGTCGTCGCCGATCTGGACGGAAGCACCATGGGAGGGGTACGCCAGTGCATCCCCGCGACGGCGGCGACCACCTACTCGATCTTCGCGCAGGTCTTCATCCCGACCGGACAGGCGGCCGGGACTGCCGGCGTCAGCGTCACCTACTACTCGACCAACGACTGCACGGGCACGGCCAGCGGTGTGCTCACGACCGGGCTCGTCACGGACGCCGGCGGGTGGAAGGTCACCCAGGGTGTGTCGCCGGCGCCAGCCGGTGCGAAATCGATGGCGGTTCGCCTGGTGATCCTCAAGGGCTTCCGTGCACCGTCGTTTCACGCGTACTTCGACAACGTCCTCGTCAAGTAGCGAGCAGCATGACCTCTCGGGCAAACCCCGGACCTCTCCCAGACCTCCGCGTCGCCTTGTGGTTGGTGGTGGCCGCCACCGGCGCTGCCGCTTGCTCGGCTCCCGGCGGTCCGGGCGCGGCGTCAAACTGGGACTGGCGACCGGACGCTGGAACGTCGAGCGGCGATGGCAGCGCGATCCCGCAAACCTCTTCGCTGACGTGCACGCCGGCCAAGGGGTCGCTGGCGATCCCCGCACGGGCCGAGCTGATGTCGGGGCAGGTCGCGACGGGCGGCGGCGCCGCGACGGTCTTCACCGAAGACCTCTTCAATCTCTTCAAGTCGAACTGCGGCGGTTGCCACGTCGAGACGAGCCTCGGCAACTTCCACGTGACCTCGCAAACGTTCGCCACGACGGTGGATCAGACGGTCTTGAAGCTCATCATGTCGGACGATCCGGCCAAGTACATGCCACCCGCAGGCGCCGGCGGCATGCCGTTTTCCTCGCGCTCGCCTTCAGACCCGATCGCGCAGCTGGCCTCGCTGCTGACCCAGTGGATCGCCCAGGGCCGCCCCGACGAGCTCTTCACGGTCACTTCGTCGTCCGCTTCCACCCCCTCCGACGGCTTCATGCTCTCGCCTCAGGTGGGCTCGGCCCTCACGAACATTGGCGATTGCGTGCCATCGAAGACCATGGTTGCCACCAGCAGCCAGACGATGGACCAGATGGACGCCTTCTTCGCGTCCGCCACGGCGCTGCCCGACACGCTGGACCAGACCGACATGACGACCCTCGACGGGGCAACGCTCGCCCAGGTCGGCGTCATCGCCTACGCGCCAGGATATCCCCTGTGGTCCGACGACTCGGGCAAGCTCCGCTATATTCGCGTCCCGCGAGGCCAGTCGGTGAAGTTCAACAAGGACAAGCAGACCTTCGACATCCCCGCCAACACCCGCTTTTACAAGACCTTCTTGAAGAAGGTCGTCGACCTCGACGGCAGCGACAGCTGGCGGAAGATCGAGACCCGCATCATCGTCGCCCGGCCCGATCAGACTCTCGCCGACGGTACCGTTCAACAAACCGCGCTGTTCGGCACCTACGTCTGGAATGACGATGAAACCTCCGCGACCTTGTCGAAGCTACCCCTCCGTGACGGCGCGCCTTTCGGCGACAGCCTGATCGAATACACGATCGACGAGCCGCGGGAAAAGACGATCCGGGACGGCAAGCCCGCCAATCTGAAGTACGCCCTGGAGAACGCCAGCCCGCCCCTGAAGCGCCACTATGCCATCCCGGGCAGCCCGCGTTGCATCCAGTGCCACATGGGTAGCCCGAACGCCGATTTCGTGCTGGGCTTCTTGCCGCTGCAGGTTGCCCGCCGCGCCACCGACACCGGCGGCGTGTACGAAAGCACGGGAGCCGACGAGATGACCCAGCTGCAGCGCTTCATCGACTACGGCGTCATCACGGGGATGGCGGGGCCGTCCGACGTGGTGGCGCTGGAGCAGTCCGAAGGTACCCGGGCGCCCCGCAACGACTACGAGCTTCAGGCGCAGGCGTACCTGCTCGGAAACTGCGCGCACTGCCACAACCCGCGCGGCTATCCCTCGGTCAAGAATCCCGCCTTGAAGGACGCCCTCAACTTCTTGCCGACCGCCACCAGCGGCGTCTTCCAATTCCCGCTCGACCGCGTCAGTCCGTTGCGCCAGCGCGGCGCGAACCAGGACGTCCCCCTCCCCTACATTACGCCGTCGCTCCGCGAATTCCCCGTCGGACCGGTCACCACCTCGACCTGGGTGACGAAGTGGGTCGCGAGCTGCGCCAGCGGCACCGACGACGCCACCAAGTTCCTTTGCAAGGACAGGACGGATGACAGTCCAGCGCATCTATCCGCGCCCTGGCGCAGCCTGCTGTACCGCAACGTCGACACACCGTTCATGTACGCCGACGACTTCGTGGTGTTTCCACACATGCCCATGAACTCGGCCGGCTACGATTGCCGCGTGGCGCCCATCATGGGCGACTGGATGGTCAGCATCCCGGCCGCCCGCAAGAACCCGGAGATCGACGAGGATGCCGTTCCGGGCGGCGCGGCCGCGTTCGACACGAACCCCCAACCGTACGTCGAGGTGCTCCCCGGCGACGACGCCTATCCCATGGCCCTCGACGACGCCACCACCCGGCTCGCCGAATATCACGCCAGCGGCCGCTACGGATTTTGCCCCGACACGTCGGACATCGTCGATCCTGCCGTCGTCCAGGCAGGTGGCAACAACCCCATCGTGCCGGCGGCGGGCGCCGCGTACGACCCGAAGAGCCCCACGACGGTCATCCAGCCCGACGTGGGCGTGCCGCTCCGGGCCCACTGGGTCATCACGGATCTGACCGACCCGCCGGGGGACTGGTACCCGCGGCGTCCAGACTGGGACACGGTGGTGGTCGAGAACATGGTCGACATGACGGGGCTGCCCACCAGCGTCGCGGACAAGGCCGCGGAGCTCCAGGTGCGGCGGGAGGTCCTGGATGGCGTCCGCGGCGTCACGCTGACAGACGAGCTGAAGGCCTTCGTGCTGACGGACAGGCCCTACGGGCTGTGGCAATCCAACCCAGGGTGTGACTTCTCGTCCGTTCCCAAGGCCGGTGACATCGCCGCGAGCGAGCGGCCCCGCTGGATGGCGACCACCGCCCCAGCCGCCGACGCGCCCGTCTACATGCAGTCACCGGCGCTCGCGGTGTTCAACAACATCTGTTTCAACTGCCACGGTCCGCAGGCCGACGCGCGTGGCCTGCTCGCGGACGCGATCATGAACATGACGGGCGGCACTGCCCGCGTGGCCAACTTCCGCGACGGCCTGTTCGGGCCCGTGTCGGCTCCGGGCGCGAACCGCTCGCGCGTGTTTGGTCCTGACGCCATCACGGCGGGGATCACCGCCGACGACATGGCCGGGCGGTACATGTCCTGGATGGCGCTCGGGGGAACGCAGGCCAAGATTCCCATCTCCATCCTGAACATCGTCGCCACCACGCGAATCCTGGGCACGCCCCGCTCGAGCCAGCACCTGACGGCGGCCGGATCGCCGAACATGTTGAAGCTGGCGCAGGAGCTCTGCTCGCAGGTCCTGCCCGTCAACAAGAACGTCGGCAGCCCGAAGGTCGATGACGCGTTCTACAGATTTGGCACCCTGAACTGGACCGATGACACGGCCCTCATCGACACCAACTTCGACGCCGAGATGTGGCAGCACCTTTGTTCCTTGGGCAACCGGCCCGTCGTTCGCGTCCCGTTCGTGAATCAGTGGGCCGGCAACCCGGCGCCAGTCCTCGACGCGACCCGTTCTTTCTACTGGGGGGATGCCTACCCAAGCGACGCGCCCGTCCTCGATAGTCAGGGCCGGCTGGCCATGGGAATCCACAGCGACAACGCGTTTCCGATGTGCTTCCAGAAGCCGACCAACCCCCAGGATCTGGCGGCGGCCGACGCCTACATCGCGGCCCATCCGGTCGGGGGACCGGGCGGTGCGCTCGTGCCCTACTGTCCGGCTGCTCTCTTCGAGACGGGCACGGATGGGAATCCCAAGTGGCAGTTTCACTTCGCCACCGACCCGAACGATTCCGGGATCGTGACCTACACCGACGCGAACCAGTGGGCGATCCGAGGCGCGATCAACGCGGGCCTGTCCGTCTTCCTTTACGTCGATCAGCTGACCCGCGGCAACGTTCTACCCAAGCCCCAGTTCAACCACTGCGAACAGCTGGCGACGCCCGCCCAGTAGTCCGCGCGCCGCGCGCGGCCCGCCGATGTCACCGAGATGTGACGGGCCTGTCCACGTCGAGCGGTTAGAAACCGCGGCCATGGCTGCTCAGCGTCCTGGCAAACCCGTCTTCACCATTCTCGCAGGTGCCCTGGTAGTCGCTCTCGTCGCGTTCGGGCTGGTCAGGTTCACCGGGTCCCCGAGGGGGCGAGGCGCCGAAGGCTCACCCGGCATCGCACCCGCGGGTCCGCCTGTGACGGGGGTTGCCGCGGCCGGGCGCTCCGCCGGCTGCGAGGCTTGCCGCGTGCGGAAGTGCACGAGCGACCAGCTCTTCGCCGACTGCAAGCCCATGACCGGCGTGCTGCAGGGCGGGAGGCGCGCCGGCGCGTCGAAGCGCGAGGTTTGCGAAGCGGTGGTGGCTTGCATCGGCGGCGCCAGCTGCACCAGCGAGACGGGCGATCCCCGGCGCTGTTACTGCGGCACGGCCGAGGACGGGGCCTGCCTTGGCGGCAGCGGTGACGGTCCTTGCAAGGCGGTGATGGAAGACGCCGCCGAGAGCACCTCCTCATCCGACGTCGCAAGCAGATGGACCGAGCCCCAGTTCGCCCTCGCCCAGGCCGTCCACGAGGTGGGCTGCCTGAAAGGGATGTGTAGGCCGGAGTGCCTGACCTCGGCCCTCGCTCCCTGAATCTCGCAGCGGCCGCCCGGCTCAGTTACAGGGTGCCAAGCGCCCACCAGCAGCCGTGACCGCGAGCGGTGGATGTAAGGGCGACGCCGGTCCCGACGTCCCCCGCGGCACTTCCCACAGGGCGTAAGCTCCAAAACCGGCGTTTCCGAAGACCCACAGGCTGTCGTTACCCTGGTCGAGGAGGACCGAATACACAGTCAGGAGGGGCGCGACGGTGATGCTCCGCGATGGCGCGACGTTTCCGCTCGCGCCCCTCGGGTACACGTCCAGACGATTGTTGCAGTTGCAGCTCGAATAGAGCTCGTCGTGCGTGGGGTCGTAGGTGATGCTGAAGCCACCTACGGAGTTGGTTGCGCTGCCGAGCGCGCGCTTCGGCGTCGAGTTGCCGCTGTCGGTGTTGTTGTAAACGAGGATCTGCTGGAACGTCGAGGTGGCGTCGAGCTGTCCGACGAACAGCTCCCCGTGCGCGGCATCGACCACCGCGCTGTCCGGCTTTCCGATCAGCGTCGCCGCGCCGGTCAACGTCCTCTTCAAGATGCCCGTGGCGGTATCCAGGACCACCACCGACCCACCGGTCCCGAAGTCGGCGGTGAAGACCTCGTGGCGCAAGGGATCGAGTGCCAGCAAGTTGAAGTTCAGGCCGGGGCTGGCGCCGCTCAAAACACGGCTCGGCGCGACGTTCCCAGCCGCGCCGAGCGGAAACACGGGCACGTTGCCGCCGAGGAGGCTGACGAAGAGCTCGCCATCCGCCAAGCTCGTCGCGACGCCCTTGGGGAATCCGAACGTGGTGTTCGGGCCGGCGATGGTCCGGATCGGCGCCGCATTGCCGCTCTGCGTGGCGTCGAACACCAGGACGGAGCGCATGCTGTCGCTCGAGACACAGATTTGCTTCGGCAGCGTCGTCGTCGCGGCGGAGGGCGACAGTCCGCTCGCCCCGCCCTCGCTCCTGGTCCTCACCGCGTAGTCATAGGCGAACGCGCCGGCCACAGCTTGATCGACGAAGGTCGTCGCCACCGACGTCCCCACGCTCTGGAACGCGTTCGCGCCCGAAGGCGAACGAAACACCTCGTACGAGGTCGCGCCCGCGACCCCGCTCCACGTGAGGCTGACGCGCCAGCCGCCGGCGGTGGCGGCGAGATTCGTAGGAGGCGGGGAAAGACACAGCCCAGACACGCACGACGCGCCCGACGGGCACGCGTGGCCACAAGCGCCACAGTTGTCGACGGCCGAAAGCAGGGCGACCTCGCAGCCGTCGATTGGCCTGCGGTTGCAATCGCCAAATCCTCCCGCGCACGACACGATTCCGCAAGCAGCCGACGCACACGCGGCGCTGGCATTCGGCAACAGGCACATCGCCCCGTCCGACGCGGCCGGGTTCGAACAGACGCCGGTCCCGGGATCACACATACCGACGCTGTGACATTGATCGGCGGCGGCACAGATGACGGGCTGGGCACCCACGCAGGCGCCCGCTTGGCAGCTATCGGTTCTCGTGCAGGCATCGTGGTCATCGCAGGGCGTACCGTCAGGCCGAACGGCGCAAAACGGCACGCACGTGATGGGGATGGTGGCGGAGTCGGGGCACATCCCGTCCGAGACAGTGACCGTCAACGTCATCACGCCTTCGGCGCTACAAGTGAAGGTGGTGCTCGCCGCCGCCGGATTCGTGAACGACCCACCCGGGACGCTGGTCCACGCGTAGCTCAAGGCATCGCCATCCACATCGGTCGCCGCGGCCGACACGGTGATGTTCCCGCCAACGGACACGGCGATCGGCGAGCCCGTGTACGAGGTGAGGTGCGGGCAGTTGTTGAATCCTCCAGAAACGACAACCTGACCACCAGCGGCCGGTCCCCGACACTGCATGATGACGGTCACCGCGCTCGTCAAACCGGCCACGACGTCGACGCTCCCCGAGCCATCGCATGACGTTTGACCGTCGACCGATTGGGCCTGCAACTCGACGAGATAGCCCACTCCGGCGCGCACGCCCCCGATGGCCACCGTTGGTGTCGCGCCGGCCGACATCACATTGATTACGCCGGCAATCGGCGCAATGCCGTTGCCTGTCAGACTGTATTGAACGGAATTGACGACAACCGATGGCGAGAGATTGAGCGCCACCGCGACCGAGCCCACGTCAGAGGCCTCGTTTGCAGCCCCAAGCTCGGCACGATCGCACGCGCCGACGACACACGCGCAGGCCATTGTGCCCAGTGCGAGTGCCTTTCGGGCGGAGGATGTTACTTGGTCTTTTCGTAAGCCCATGAACGTCCTTCAGGACCCGTCGCCCCTCTTAATACGCCGGCCTCGTCATTCACGAAAGCGAATATTTGGTTACAAGATGCGCCCGACGTCCGTTCGACAACACGATGTGAGAACGGAACAAACGGCGCACAAACACAAAGAAGCGGGCGCTCACCTGCCGTCAGGTCAGCGCCCGCCTCTACCCCCACGTAGCCCCCCCCATCGCCCCCCCTCCCGCCCCTGCTGGGTGCGCGCGCCCGGCGAGATCGACTCGACGGGCTCGCGCCCCCCCACGCCCTACCCCAACATCAACTCGAGCTTCGGCCGCCTAGAACTGGCCGGTCGGGCCCGAGGGACCGCACTGATTGGCGGCCGCGCATGAGAACGCGTCGCAGCCGATCAGGTTGTCGGCCCCGCCCATCGGCGTGCTGCCGTCGACGAGGTCGGCGGCGATGACGCCCGCGATGTCGGCGGGATCGGTCAGACCCACCAGGTGGGCCGCATCAGCGGTCTCCATCAGGGCCTTGCAGACGCCGTTGCCGGTGCCGCCGAGGCAAGCAGAGTCGCTCTTGGTGCCGCAGTAGCACGCCTGGGTGTTGCCGTTCTTGTCGCAGTGATTGGTACGGATGCAGGTCTCGACGGCCTTGCAGGCCGCGAGATCGGCGCCCGTGAACATGCTGCAACCCTGGAACGTGGGATCGCAGTTCGCCGCCTCGCAAGCGCGGCAAGCCGCGTTCGGGAGGCTGCCGCCGCTCGATCCGCCAGCGCCACCGGCGCCACCGGCGCCGCTGCTGCCGCCCCTGCCGCCCGCTCCGCCGGCGCCAGCGGTGACGATCTGGCAGGTCGAGCTGCAGGTGTTCGAGGTGCCCGTGATCGGCCCCGGCGGATCGCACTGCTCGCCCGGCTGGACGATGGCGTTGCCGCAGACGACCGGGATGAGCTGGCAGCTCTGATCGCACGTCGTGCCGTTCGGCGGATCGCACTGCTCGCCCGTCTGAACGACGCTGTTGCCGCAGACCGCGACGACCTGGCAGCTGCTGTTGCAGGCGAAGTTCGCCGGGGCGCCCGTCGGAGTGGCGGCGGGATCGCAGGCCTCGCCGGTATCGACCGTGCCGTTGCCGCAGAGGCCACAGCTGACCACGATCGACGCCGGGGTGCTGCACTTGGGAGCCGTCGTTCCGGGGACGAGGTTGTCCGAAGCGGTGACGGTGAGGGTCTGCTGGCTCGACCCCGTGGCCGGGCAGTGGAAGACGGTCATCGCCGACGTCGCGGTATCGAAGGTGCCGGCCGTGGCCGTCCCCGCCGACGCCGTCCATCGGAAGGTGACCACGTCGGACGAATCGAGATCCGCCGCGGCCGCGTTCACGTTGATGGAGCCGCCCGGCGCCACCGCGAGAGGCGACACCACGTAGGACGTGATGCTAGGGCAGTTGTCGATCGCGCCGTTGACGGAGACGGTCCCGTTCGTCACGACGCCGCGGCAAAGCAGCAGCACGTTGACGGTGGTGCTCATGTTCGCGGTGACCGCGAAGGGCAACGAGGTTCCCGCGCACGAGCTGCCGTCGCTGGCGGTCGCCGTCAGGATGACGGTGTATCCCGTGCCGGCGGGCACGCCGCCGATGACCACCGAAACCGTGGCGCCGGGATCGGTCGTCGCGATGTCACCGAAGCGAACCTCGGTGCCGCTGCTGTTTCGCACGCTGTAGTGCACGGTCGACACGGTGGCTCCACCGGGCAGAGAGATGGCCAACCCGACGGATCCCAGATCCGAGTTCGAGCTGGGGCTGTTGTTGTGGGAACAGTTGACGGCCAGTGCGCCCAGGCTCAGGGTCGCGGCCGCCAGAAGAAGCGTCTTCCTGGCTGCGGTTCGAATCATCACGATGTCCTCCTCAGTTGTGTTCTAACGAAAGAAATGAAGCAGCCTTGCGTCAAATCTGCGAAATCAATCGCGGCAAGGCACGACAGGCCCCCTATCAAAGTTCGCGCCAACGGTCGGTAAGCGACGCCAATCGCGCCCAGGGGCCGATTTGTCCGAAGCGATCGGCCGCCCGAGCGCGCAACGGGGTCGCCACAACGCGGGAAATCCTCCGAAAATCGAAAATCAGCCTTCGATTCCAGGAACCTTTTCAGGAATCGAAGACCGCTCTCTGATTCCCGAACGTTTCGGGCGCGCTTTCGTCGCGAACCCAAGGCGCGCGTTCGTCGACCAAGGCGTGCTCCCGAAAACTTCCCCATTGGTTCCAACAGTTTCGGCGGAGCCCAGGATCTTCCCGCGATCGTTGGCCCGATCCTTGTTACGGCGGTCGGCGGGCCGATATCGGGCCACCGCGCAACGCGGTGCCGATCTGCATTTCAAGTTAACGGGAGGATTCTCAATGAGGACGACCATTGTAGGGGCTACGATTTTGGTGGTCGGTGCGAGCGCATCGACCGTGTGGGCGGTGAACGGGCCGGATACGACCGGCAACAACATCGCTCTTCAGGGCTCGGACACGCTCGAAGAGGTGACGAAGGCCGTGCTGCTGGATTCGCGGTGCATCGCGGCCGCCAGCCCGCAGAGCATCACCTACGCCGGCGGCGGCTCGAGCACGGGCGAGACGGCGATGTCGCTGGCGACCCCGACCCAGAAGGTCGCGCCGATGTCGCGCTTCTTCAACCAGAGCACCGGCGTCTGCGCGCACCAGGCGACGGCCGACGGCCTGGTCATCGGTCTCGACGGCCTCGCCATCGTCGGCGCGACGGGCACGGCAGGGACCTGCAGCGGCGGCGTCGCCTTCTCCGGTTCCTTCACTGTCACGGACAGCACGGGCGCTCCCGTGGTCAACTGCCCGGGCTGCGACACGGGCACGAGCACGTACACCATCGGTGGCCCGACGGGCGGCAGCGGGAACGTGGCCGGCTGGAAGGACGTCCTCAAGCTGGTCTACACCGGGATCGGACACGACGGAACGCGGGACTGCGCCGGGAACGTTCGGAAATCCCTGGTCGCCCAGTGGGCGAAGCTGTTCCAGGGCAGCTGCACCTCGGGCACCTGTTCTCAGCTCACGCACGCCTTCCGCCGCGGCGACACCTCGGGCACCACGGACGTGCTCCTCGCGGCCCTGGGCGCGCCTTTGAAGGGCCTCGCGTCGCAGCAGATCGCGGCCACCAAGCCCGCCATCAACTGGTTCTGCAACGCCGTGCCGTTGAACACACTGAACCCGGCCCCCTATCCCGACTCCAGCTGCACGGGCGCCGGGACGCCCCGCGCCGAGTGCACCGCCAACGGCCTCAACGGCGGAACGGGCACGGCGAACACCGGCCTGTCGTTTGGCGGCGCGTCCGACTACCTGGACGGCGACCCCATCCGCCGCACCTGCGACCCCAAGGAGCAGGTCTGCCAGAAGGGCAGCGACCCCACCGCGGCCGTCGGGACCCCCGGCGATCTCGGCCTCGTGCTGCCCGTCGAGGTCCCCACCAACCTGAGCGCGGCTCAGCTCTACCCGACCCAGTCCTGCTCGACCGGCAAGTTCGCGATCGCTCTCCCGAAGCCGTCGGGCGATCCGGCCGCGCTTCCGAATCCTCCCTGCCCGAACGGCGGCGGCCTGATCTTCGGCGGCTGCTTCCAGCCGTTCTTCCAGGCGAACGCCGCGGACACGCAGCACTTCAACTGTCTCTACAAGTTCAACACGCCGCCCTTCCCCGTGCAGGGCTTCGCGACGAACGGCATGACGGACGGCCGCGCGTACAACCTGTTCGTCAAGGACGACGCCACCGGCAACTATCTGCGTGACGGGTTGCAGGTGCCACAGGCCCCCGCCACCTTCGCGGCCGGCGTGATCGCCGGCAACTCCCCGAACCAGATCCAGCGCCTGACCGTGGGCGCCTACTTCCGCAAGCACCTGCTGTCCGGCATTGCGACCGGCTCGTCGGCTTGCGTGTTGAATGACTCGACCGCCCAGATCGGCTGCCTCACCCAGGCCGATTCGTGCGGCCTCGGCTACGCGGGTCGGGAAGCGGATCAGGCAGTGGCGGGCGGCGTGATCACCGCGCTCAACGTCAACGGCATCGCCGACACGGCCGCCAACATCGCCCAGCTCCTCAACCCTTCGCCTGTGAACCTCTACCCGCTTTCGCGCAAGCTGTTCTTCAACACCTTGTTCGGATTCGGCAACCTGGTTCCTTCGGGCGCCACGACGAGCGGGGAATTCGAGCTCGCGAAGTGCTTCGGCAACAGCGCCATCGTGAACCCGATCATGGCGAGCCACGGCTTCATCCCGATGAACGACGCGACCGTGACTCCCTTCAATCCGGGCGGCAAGGCGATCTGCCAGAACATGCCGAACGCAACCTGCTCCCCGGGCACCTCGGGTGACAACGGCGTCTGCGCCACGGCCGCCGGCCTCCCTGCGGGCCTGATTCAGTAGTCGCGCTGGTGCGGGCGAGCGTCGCTCGCCCGCACATGGCCTGTAACACGATTGTCACTTAAGAAGGTTACCGAAGTGGGCGCGTCTCCTCGCCGGAGACGCGCCCTTTTTTTCGTCTGAATCTCCGATTTTCGAAGACTTCGTTCGACTTTCGGCCACCGGATTCCGTACGGATTCTGAAACGGAACAGGTCCGCATTTGTCACACCGGCTCCCACCGAGGTCCTGTACATAGGCGTTGTCTCGAGCTCGCGAACCGCTCCAGCCATTGCCCGCCGCATCACCGGCCCACGCTCGCCTCAACCGCCGCCAGCCCAGGAAGCCTAAATGGAATCAGCGACAGTCCCGTCCGCCCTGAGTGCAGTAACGCTCGGATTTGGTGGCGCACCTTCCGTTTCGCCACCACGAATTTCAGGAATACCGGCAGGCCCCCGACCTGTTCCCTCGACCCGCTCCAGGGAGGGCGCGCCGAAGGCAAACCTGTCGCTCGCGCCCGCCCCGACGGCCACCGTGGTCGGGCCGCTGACCGTACCGCTCTCCGCGGCGATGACCGAGGTCTACTCGGTGGTGGGCCGCCTAGCCCCGACGGACGTCACGGTGACCCTCATGGGCGAGACGGGCACCGGCAAGGACGTCTTCGCGCACCTGACCCACGACCTCAGCCCGCGCGCGCAGCAGCCCTTCGTGGTGTTCGACTGCGGCGCCGTGCCGCCGAACCTGGTCGAGAGCGAGCTGTTCGGACATGAACGAGGCGCTTTCACCGGTGCGCACGCGGAGCACGCGGGCGCCTTCGAACGCGCCGTGGGAGGGACCCTGTTTCTCGACGAGATCGGTGAGCTCCCGCTCGATCTTCAGCCACGTCTGCTGCGCGTGCTCGACAACCGGCTCGTCCGCCGCGTCGGCGGCACCCGCGACAGGCGCGTGGACGTGCGCATCGTGGCGGCGACGAACCGCGACCTCGGAGCCCTGGTGACGGCCCGCCAGTTCCGCCAGGATCTGTACTTTCGCCTGGCCGCCGCCATCGTCAACCTGCCGCCGCTGCGCGAGCGGCTCGGCGATCTGCCCCATCTCGTCACGCGGTTGCTCACCGACCTGGGCCGCGCCGACGTGATCGTGGCACGCGAGACCCTCGATGCGCTGCGCGCGCACTCCTGGCCCGGGAACGTGCGCGAGCTGAAGAATGCCCTCGCCTGTGCCATCGCGTTCGTGGACTCGGGCGTCCTCGAACCGCGTCACCTGCGGTTCGCCGAGCCGCCGGCCGAGCAGACCCTCCTCGACCGCCTTCCACTCGGCGGACATGCGCTGCACACCATCGAGCGCGCCGCCATCAAGCAGACGCTGGCCCAGATGAACGGCAACCGGGTGCACGCGGCCCGAGCGCTGGGCATCGCCCCGTCGACGCTGTACGAAAAACTGCGCAAGTACGGGCTCTAGTCTAGATGACCTACCCGATCGCAATCCGGCAACGAACTGCCTTGAAGATCCTGTTAGCCTTCACCCTGGCCACTTCCGTCTTTTGCGAAAGCGCCGCGCGAGCCGACGGCGTCCTCTGCGCGCTTGGCGCTGGCACGGCGGAGTATGTTCCCCTCGCCGATCAGCCGGCGTCGGCGAGCGCGACGCGCGAAACCAAGCGGCTGTTCTCGTCGGTGTGCCCCAAGGACTGCGGGCAGCTCGGCATCTTCAAGAACCAGACAGCCCCCAACGTGCTGACGACCGCCGTGGGTCCGCACATGTCGAAGATCGCTTACAACCCACGTTTCATCGACGCCGCCGTCAAATCCTATGGCCCCGGCGCCAGCCTTGGAATCCTCGCGCACGAGGTGGGGCACCACGTGGACTCCATCTTTCCGGCGCCGCCATGGATGAACGCTGACTGGGGCACCGAGCTTCGCGCGGACGCCTGGGCGGGCTGCGCGCTGGCCAAGACCGGCAGCAAGCCGGGAGAGCTCAGAGCCGCGTTGCAAGGAATCGCGCTGTCGCCTTCGGTGACTCATCCCGCCTGGAGCGTTCGATCCGAGGCCCTTCAAGCAGGCTTCAAGGGTTGCGGGGGCAAGGCGCTGGCGATCCTGGAAGCGAAGGCCACCGCAGGTTCGGCGCGGGGTTGCGCGGAGGACGCGGAGTGCAAGGCCGGACGCGTCTGCATCGACGGGCGGTGCCAGGAGAAGGCCGCTCGGCAGAGTCTCTGCTCGAAGGACGTCGACTGTCCGGGCACGGACATCTGCGGCGCGGGCGGGGTATGCCAGAACCCGAAGGCTCCCGGGTCCACATCGACCACGGCATCGGAGCGTGTGGCGTCGAAGGGACAGGCAGGCTGTCGCGATCGGTGCGGGGACGATCAGGAGAGCTGCAGCGGCCACACGGACGTGTCGTTGAGGGCCTGCAAGGCGGCGCTCGTCGCGGATCCGAGATACAAGGAATGCGGCTGCCCGCGCTGGCCGACGGGCCGGCTCGACTGTTACCAGTTCTGCAAGGACACGTACGAAAAGGCGCGGCGCTGCGAGGCCTCCCACGAGGCCGACGGAACCGCCTGCCTGTCGGTGGCGGCGCGCTGCGCGTCCGATTGCCCCTGAGGCTGTCCGCGGGCGCCGCATCCGCGCTATGGTGCGCGGCCAACCCATGAAGGTCATCGTCTTCGGAGCGACGGGAATGGTCGGGCAGGGTGTCCTGCGCGAGTGCTTGCTCGCGCCCGACGTGGAGCGCGTGCTGGCCATCGGGCGCACCGCGACGGGGAAGACCGACCCGAAGCTACGGGAGCTGGTGAGATCCGACCTCGCCAGCTACGCCGACATCGAAGCCGAGCTTTGGGGCTACGATGCGTGCTTCTTTTGCCTCGGCGTGTCGTCCCTGGGGATGAGCGAGGACGCTTACCGGCGGATCACCTTCGACCTCACGCTGGCGGCCGCCCGCGCCCTCGCCCGCCTCGATCCCCACATGACCTTCATCTACGTGTCGGGCGAAGGCACCGACAGCAGCGAGCGAGGCCGCCGCATGTGGGCCCGCGTGAAAGGTCAGACCGAGAATGCGTTGTTGGCCCTCCCCTTCAAGGCGGTGATGTTCCGACCGGGCGGCATCGTCCCGCTGCACGGCATCACCTCGAAGACCAAGCTCTACCGCGTGCTCTACGCGATCGGACGCCCGCTGTGGCCGATCCTCCACAGGTTGTTTCCGCAGGCCGTCACCACCACCGAGAAGATCGGCCTCGCCATGCTGCGGGTCGCCCGCGAGGGCGCCGTGACGCCGATTCTCGACACGCGCGCCATCAACGCGCTCTGACCCGGTCGCGGCCTGGGATCCCCGGCCGCGTCTCAAGTTCCGGGTCGGTTCCGCCAATGATATCCTCGAGATGTTCAGCGGGATCAGAGTGAGCATTCGAACGAAGCTGGTTCGAATGATGGTGACTCTCTTGCTGATCGTGGCGTCGGCGACGCTGGTGGTGGTCGCGGCGATGAACTACCAGAGCTCGCGGCAGACGCTGCAGGCGATCGAGTCGCACCTGCGCGGAACCATTCAGGCCAAGGGCAGCGACCTCGTGCGGAGCCAGTCCCTGGCCCTGCGCGATCTGGTGGCGGACAACGCCTTTGGAGACGTCGGCCGCCTGGTCGACCGGACGGTCGACCAGGATGACCAGCTCGTCTACGGCCTGTTTCTGGGAAGTGACCTCAAACCGTGGGGCTTTGCGTCGCGCGGGGCCGCCGCGCCGTCGGGCCCGGCCTCACCGGGTTCGGGGGGGCGACTGGAGGGCGCCCAGGTCGGCAAACAGGATGGAAAGCGCGACTGGAAGGAGCTGCCCGGCGCCCCCGCGCTCCCCGCGGTCGGGACGGGCATCGCCATCCGGTCGACCGCGTATCGCGACCAGACCGCCATCGAGTTCTCCACGGCGGTGGTCGACGACAAGGGCGAGGCCCTGGGATCGGTGCGCTACGCCATCTCGGACCGCGGTCTGCGAGAGGCGCTGTCCGGGGCGCGCGCCGCCTCGCTACGGGCGCTGCTCATCGCGGTCGCGCTGCTGTTGCTCCTCACCCTCGGCACCACGTCGTTCGGGATCGTCCTCGCGCGGCGCGCGGCCTCGCGTGTGACCCAGCCCATCAGGGAGCTCACGCGGGCGGCGGACGAGCTGGCCAAGGGCAACCGCGACGCGAAGGTCGCCATCGCGAGCGGTGACGAGATCGAGGTGCTCGGGCGAGCGTTCAACCGAATGGTGGACGAGCTGCGAGACAACTACGCCAGGCTCGAAGAGATGAACCATTCGCTCGAGCAGAAGGTCACCGACCGGACGCGCGAGCTCGGCGTTCGAAACCGCGACATGCGGCTCGTTCTGGACAACGTCGACCAGGGCTTCTTGACCCTCTCTCCGGACGGCCGGCTCGCCGAGGAGCGCTCCGCCATCGTCGACCGCTGGTTCGGTCCATACGACGCAAGCGCGACGTTCAGCGACTACATCGCGCGTATCGACCCCGTCTTCGGGGACTTCTTCGCGCTCGGCTACGAGGCCCTGCTCGACAACTTCCTCCCGCGCGCGCTGTGTCTGGAGCAGCTGCCCACCCGCATGCAGCACCAGGGCCGAGAGTTTCGTTGCAACTACCTGCTGCTGGGGCAGGACGCTCCCGTCGGCGGCCCGACCAAGGGTGCCTTCATGGGCCTGCTGATCGTCATCAACGACGTCACCGCCGAGCTCCTGGCGGCGCAACGCGACGCCGAACGACGAGAGATCCTCGCCATCTTCGAGGGTCTGAACCGAGATCGCCCCGGCTTCCTTGGCTTCATCGACGAGAGCGACGCCCAGGTCAAGCGCCTGCGCGAGGCCGACCTCGATACGCAGAAGCGCCTGCTGCATACGCTCAAGGGCAATTGCAACCTCATGGAGCTGAAGACGATGGCGGAGCTCTGCCACAAGGTGGAGGAGGAGATCGCGGACAGCGGCGAGCTCCTGTCGGAGGTCAGCCTGGCGAAGGTCGCGCAGCGCTGGCGTGAAGTGACGACGGCCCTCGAGCGCTTTCTGGGCGAGCGTGGTCGCGATCTGGTGGAGGTCCCGGCCTCCGAGCTGGGCCGGTTGGCTGACGACGTTCGCGCGGCGCGGCCCTCGTCCCAGCTCCTCGACCGCATCGCCTCGTGGAGCCTCGAGCCCGCCGACCTGCCCCTGTCGCGCCTCGCCCACCATGCGCAGTCACTCGCGTCCCGGCTCGGCAAGGGTGACCTGGCCGTCGTCATCGACGGTGGAGACGTGCGGCTGATGCCGGGGCCTTGGCGCGGGCTGTGGTCCGATCTGGTCCACGTCATCCGCAACGCGGTGGACCACGGGATCGAGGCGCCGAGCGCACGCCAGAAGGCCGGCAAGCCGGCGCGGCCGCAACTGCGGCTCGCGGTGACCGTCGTCGATCGGACCCTGGCGGTCGAGATCGAGGACGACGGCGCGGGGATCGACTGGTCGGCCCTGCGAAACGCGGCGACGCGGCGAGGGTTGCCGCATGGCACCGAGCAGGAGCTGGTGCGCGCGCTGTTCGCCGACGGGGTCACGACCCGTTCGGAGGTCACCACGGTGTCCGGTCGCGGCGTCGGGATGGCGGCCGTACGACAGCAGGTGGAGCAACTCGGGGGCGAGGTCACCGTGATCAGCCGCCAGGGCGCCGGCACCTGCTTCAGGTTCACATTCCCCCTGCCGGGAGTCGGTCCCCGGTTCGGCGTCCTGCTCCCCGCGAGCGCCCCGGCAGCGAATCACGCCGTCGCCTGAGGCGCCGTCCCCCGAACAACCTGGTTCCCGCCCCCAGAACCCGGCGGCGATTTCGAGCGAACCTCCCGCTGCTCGGGGAAGCGAGGGGGCCGGGGGTGTTACTCCATGGCCTTGTCGATGTGCTTCAGCGCATCGGGACGCAGGCCGAAGGTGCTGCGGAACATCGGCACGTCGACCACCGTCTTGACCGAGAGCGGAAGCTCGACACCGTGGCCCTCGACGTGCCAGTGGTTGTCGAGCAGGTCGAAGATGAGGTTCGCCGCCTGGAGCCCCAACGCTTCGTGGTCGGGCACGACCGCGAGCGCGCCGAGGGGGGCGCTCGGGTCCACGAAGTTGGGGACGCCGACGATCAACGGCACCTTCGCGGCCGTGGTCTCCGCCCGCCAGGCGTCGTCCAGCAGCTCCGCGTCGCGCACCAGGGCGTTGTCGTTGAGCAGCCAGATGGCATCGAGCTTCTTGCCGCTGGCGAGCCGGTGGAGCGCATCGCGCAGCACCGTCGGCGAGAAGTCGTTTGGCACGGACGTCGAAACGACCTCGATGCGCTCTCGGGCCGCCAGGGCCGTCTGGCGTTCGACGAATCTCCGGAACGCGGGACGGTAGACGACCCCCACCCGGTTCACCGCCCCGCTCATCACCAGTCGAAGGTTCACGAAGGCGGTGATCCCGGGAACCTCGTAGGCGATCCCGGTGGAGCGACGAATGAGCGGCTGAACCTCTTCGAGAAAGGACGCCATCAACAGGACGACCGGAGGTGTCTCGTCGGTGGAAGGGACCATTTGATATTGACGATAGAGGGCCATCGTCGCGTTGTTCATCAACACCACGCAAGCCGGCTTCGCGGCGCGGATCGCGGCCGCCAGATCCGAGGCGCGGGTCTGCGGCCCCACGATGAAGGTTTGAACGTTGAACTTGCTCTGCACCTCCGACACGAGGCTCTTGCGAACCTCCATGAAGTTCACCGACGACGGCATGGCGATGAGCAAGGTCGGGGCACCCGCCCGAATCGCCGGATCCACGATTGCCGGGAGCTTCTGCGCTGAGTCGCCCTGACCGCCGCCAGTCGTGGCGCACGCCCCCAGCGCGAGAAGGAGCGCAGTTCGCAGCGCGTGCGACACACAGCCCCTGGACCGACCGCTCACCGAGCCCTCCAGCGATCCACACCCAGGAGCTGCTTGGTCGGTCCATCGAGTGACTCGAAGGCCTTGACGACGGTGTCGCGGACGGCAGGGTTCAACACCGCCACGGCTGACAGCCCCACCGGCGGACCAGGCACCTCCTTGGTCTTGATGACGAGCCGGGTCCGTTCTGCCAGCTGCGCCATCGTCGAGCCGGGCAAGACAATCCCATCAGCCGCGCTGAATTCGAGCAAGGGCAACAGGTCTTCGATCTTGGCCACGCGCTTGACCCTCACATCGGTGGTTTTCAGCAGACCATCAAGGAACGTCTGCGTGCCGTCGCGCCCGAACAAATCGACCACACCGATGTTCTTTCCCGACAGCGAGCCCTCCAGGACCTGATTCACCGAGGCCAGCACGTAGGCCTCGGTGGTCTTCCCGCCCCGCTCACCTTGAAGGGTCGGCACCTTCCCCTTGTCCGTGAGCACCGGCGCGATGCTGACGATCGCGTCCGGGTGACCGCTGCCGAGCGCCTCTTCGAAATCGCGATAGCGTCCAAAGACCGTGATCGCGAGCCCGGGCAACCGGTCCCGAAGGGTCTTTTCCACGACGCTCGCCTTCACGTCGAGCTGGAGGAAGACGTGAACAACGGGCTTGGCGACGTCCGCGAGCGCCTCGCGCGGCGCCTGGGCGGCGACGAGGCAGCCGGCGAGCGACAGGAGAAACGCCAGGGACCGCCCGTGCGTTCGGCCTGGCAGGTGATCGGGTCTCCGCATTCCTGGAAGCAGCTTAGACCAACCTCCTCGACCTTGACACCTACACCACGAAGCCGCGGGCAGATCGGCGCGACCTTCGCGGGGATCTTCAAGTTACGAAATGTTCAGCCGAATCCGGAGTCGTTCCCGGATGACTGTCTGGGACGAACCAGGTCATGCACGCCTCCGAGCCCACCACGCCAGGAAGATCGCGGTTTCGGCCGTCGCTTCGCCCTGCGTCCCGGGCAGGCGGCGCCGCGGGGCGACGCGCGCCGGGCCGTGACGGAGCCGCCCACTTCGCAGGCGCGCTCTTGCTGCTTTGGTCGGCGACCGGAGGCGCCGGGTCTGCCTTCGGTCAGGGGCCATCGCCAGCTCCCGATGCGGGTCAGGCCGACTCGAACCAGGCCGACACCCGCCTGGGGCCCGCGCTCGATGCCTCGACTACCGCCGGTGTGCCGCCCTCGAGCGCCCTCGAACCATCGCCGCCGCCCCCCGCGCCGCGACCGCTTCGACTCGAAGCCGCGCCGCCGAAGCCACAGGCGCCGTCGCCGTCGCCGCTGCTCCCGGGTCCAGCCCCCAGCGCCGCCGAGGCGATCACCCCGGCCGCGGGCGACCTGGGCCTGCCGACCGACCCACGCGCCGACGAGGCCGTGGCGTTGAGCCTCGACGAGCTCTTCAACACCGACATCTCGCTCGCCTCCAAGACCCTCATGAAGCAGAGCGAGGCACCGTCGATCGTCACCGTCATCACGCGTCCCATGATCCAGGCGCTCGGCAGCCGCAGCGTGGCCGAAGCCCTGCGCGACGTCCCGGGGTTCTACATGATCGACGACTATGTCAGCGCGAACATCGCGGTGCGCGGTGTGAACGCGGGCCCCAACTCCTGGAGCCGGATCATCAAGGTCATGGTCGACGGACATCCCGTCACCGACTACAGCACGGGCGGCACCTTCCTCGGGCCCGAGCTGATCCCGATCGAGGTGGTCGAATCCATCGAGGTCATCCGGGGCGCGGGCTCCGCGCTCTATGGCGCCAACGCGTTCCTCGGTGTCATCAACATCGTCACCCGCAAGCCGAAGGAAGCGGGCTCGTTCGTCGAGATCGGCGCGGAGGGCGGAAGCACTCACGGCAATCCCGGCGGGAGCGGGCACGCGCTTGGCAGCGTGACGATCGGCGACAAGCCCCAGTCGTACATCCTGGTGTCGGCGCGGCACGACCGCACCAATCGCTCCGGGTTGCAGGTCCCCGACGGCTCGCCCTCCCAGGCCGACTATGTCGGGCAGTCGAGCCGCGGCGACGTCAGCCAGCCGACCAGCCTCTTCGCCAAGGGCGTGTTCGACCTCGGGCACCTCGGAAACCTGTCGACGCAGTATCAGCTGCAGCGCCTCGACGCGATGGCGGAGTTCTCCGACCTCAGCATCCTGACCCACGACAACCACATCCTTCGCTCGAACAGCATCCTCGGCGCCGACCACTCCCTGTCCTATCTCGGGGACGCGCTCGTCCTTCACACCTCCGGCACGTACACCGACACGCAAGATCTGCCCGGCCAGACCCTGGACGCGGGCGATACGCAGTACACCTACCGGCGCGAGCGACAGAACCAGACGTATCAGGCCGGAACCGAGCTTTCCTATCGATACAAGCGCCACTCCGCGCTGCTCGGCGCCGACTACCTGCACACGTCGGACACGGGAGACACCGTCTACCAGGTCGTACGCGAGTCGCCGACCATCCAGAACGGGGGCAATCAAATCCTGTTTTCGCCCGGGCACCAGCTGACCTTCGGCAACGCCGGCGTCTTCGCGCAGGTCATCGTTCGTCCGCTCGCCATCCTCGGGGTCACGGGGGGCGTCCGCCTCGACCACAACGAACGGTTCGGCAGCTCGTTCACCCCACGGCTGGCGATCGTCCTGCAGCCGACCCCGACCATCTACTTGAAAGGCCTCTACGGGACGTCGTTCGTGCCCCCGACCCCCATCCAGCTCTACGCTGTCCCGCTGCGCTTCGACGGCGGGGTCCTCGGCAACGACCAGCTCAGAAATCAGCGGGCGCAAACCACCGAGCTCCAGGTCGGCTACAAGGCGAAGGACACCCTCGACGTCGCCCTCAACGGCTTCTACACGTTGATCAACGACCGCATCGAGTTCGAGGCCGTGGGTAATCAGATGCGGGCACGGAATCTGACCACCAGCCGCTCTTACGGCCTGGAGCTCTCGTCGTCCTTCAATCGCCAACCGCTGTTCGCGCGTCTGGCCGCCTCGTACCAGGACACCAAGGCCGACGCCCCCAGCCCCACGCCGCTGTGGTGGGGCCGCCTCTACTCCCCGAGCGGTCCGGGCGGAGAACGGTCACTGGGGTTCCCGTCGCTCATGGCGAACGCGACCATCGGGCTGTCGTTGCCGCAGTACCACTTCCAGACAGCCCTCAGCGCCCGAGCGGTCGGCGCGCGCAAGACGTCGGCCGCCAACAGCTACGTCGCGGGGCGGACGTATCTGCTCGACCCCTACTACCTGGTGGACCTGAACGTCTCGACCGTCGAGGCCAGGCTGATCGGGACGCGGCTGACGACGTGTTCCCTTCACGTCACCAACCTGCTCGGGCGGAGATACGCCGAGCCCGGATACCTGGGCGCCGACATCCCTTCGGCCGGCATGGGGGTGTTCCTGAACATCACGCAGGAGCTGGGAGAGCAGAAGCCCAGGCAGTAGCCACCTTTGACGAGTCTCATTGCACCACGAACTTCAATCAACGACACGGGAAGGACTTCAGACATGACACGACTCATTGGATGCGGCGGTCGGGGCGGAATGCTGGGAATATTGGGTCTGATCGGGGCGACGCTGGCGGCCACCGGCTGCGGGAGCAGCAGCGGCCCCCCAACCACCAACGCGCAGCCGCTCACCGTGGGCTTCCTGATGCCGGCGACCGGCTCCCTGGCCGACCAAGCGGCCGTGTGGGAGATGGGCGTCCAGCTCGCGCAGACCGAGATCAACGCCGCTGGCGGCGTGCTCGACCGAACATTGCAACTCGACATCCGCGACTCGCAGTTCGACAACCCCACGGCGGTCGCCGACGCGCAGGCGCTGCTGGATGACACTCACGCTTCCGTCCTGTTGACGGCGGACGGCACGAGCCCCGTGATCGCCGTGCTGCAATCGACCCTGCCCAAGCCGGCCATCGTCCTCGCGTCCACGGCCAGCGGCGACGAGCTGGTCGCGCTCGACACCACCGATTCGGTCTTCAGGACGGTCGCCTCGGTCTCCGTCATCGGCGGCGGAACGGCCAAGGCCGCCATCGACAAGGGCGCCCACACCATGGCCATCCTTCAGGGCAACAACCCCTACACCCTCGGCTGTGCCGACGCCGCCGCGGCCTACTTCACCCAGGCTGGCTTCACGATCACCAGTCGCGTCACGTTTCCCTACGCGCCGAACCCGACCTACGACTACGCAGCCGACCTCGCGACGGCGAGCGCCACCGCACCCGACGTCATCTACCTCGTCCCCCACCCCGCCGTGGGAATCAGCTTCTTGAAGGCGTGGACGACGGCTGGTACCGGCAAGTTCGCCGGACAGTGGTACCTCAACGAGACGCTGCGCACGGACGCCATCCCGGCGAACGTCGGATTGGCCGCGACCACCGGCATGCGGGGCGTCGTCCCCGCCGGCAACGCTACCGGAAACGCCGCGATGGTATCGGCCTTCACCGCCACCTACGGCACCGCGTCGGGTAGCCCCACCATCCCCCGCGTGGCCGAGAACTACGACGCCGTCTACTTGATGGCCCTGGCGATTCAACAGGCCGGCACCAGCACCGACGTCGCGGCGATTCGAACGGCACTGCGCGCCGTCGCGAATCCGCCCGGAATCGTGGTCGGCCCGGGGGAGTTCGCACGGGCCGTCGGCCTCATCAAGGCTGGCACGGACATCAACTACGAGGGCGCGAGCGGTACCGTGGACCTCGACGAGAACGGCAACGTAACCCCGGCGCTGGCGGAGTGGGAGTTGCAGAACGGCGCGTTCACGGTTCTTCGAACCTTGGCGCCCTAGCCCCCGCCCAGGTCAACGTAAAGATCGGTTCAATTCCGTCGAAAGGCTTACAGTGAAGAAGATATTGATTGTCGACGACTCCGAGACGGTCCGCCAGCAGGTCCGCTCGGCGCTGACCCCGGCGGGGTACGATATCCTGGAAGCCTCCGACGGGATCGAAGGTCTTCAGATGATTCGGAGCAACTCCGATCTCTCCGCCATCCTCTGCGACGTCAACATGCCCAACATGAACGGGCTCGAGATGATCGCGAACGCGAAGACCGAGGGCGTCCTGACGCCGATCATCATGTTGACCTCCGAGGGGCAACCATCCCTCATTCGCCGCGCCCGGGAATCCGGCGCCAAGGGCTGGATCATGAAGCCGTTCAAGGTTCAGTTCCTGCTGTCCGCCATCGACCAGGTCACGGCGAGCTGACGCCGGCCGCGCCGTCACCGATACCCAGGCGCCGCAGCAACGTGGACATCGTCAGCCCTTGCAAGAGGATTGACAGCACCACCACTCCGAACGTCATCGTGATCAAGAGATCTCGATGGATGAAGTCCGACGGCAGGGCCAGCGCAAGCACCATGGACAATCCGCCGCGCAACCCTCCCCACACGAGCACCACGCCCCACGATGGCGGCAGGCGCTCACGCGTCGGGCGAAGCAACAGCCCCACTGCCGCGATCACCAGCGCCCGTCCCACGGTGACCGTCAGGTACGCCGCCACGATGGGGCGCCATGAGTCGAGGAGTTGTGAGAGCCGGACCTCGAACCCGATCAGCAGGAACACGACCGAGTTGAGGGCGAAGGCCGCGTATTCCCAGAACGCCTCCGCGGCCATCCGGGTCCCGGGGCTCATCCCGCTCGGCGCCGCGTAGTTTCCGCAGAGCATTCCCGCGACAACCGTGGCGATGACCCCCGAGCCACGAAGACCCTCGCCCAGCGCGAACGAGCCATAGGCCGCCACCGTCGTGATGGTGATCTCGATCATCGCGTCGTCGATTGTGTGGATGAGGCGTGACGCCACGAACCCCACCCCTCCCCCGACGACGGCGCCGATCCCGACCACCTGCACGAATTGCCAGGTGGCAGCGCCCACGGTGACGCCGTTGCCCGTCGCGATTCCAAGGACCAACGAGAAAAACACCACCGCCGTTCCGTCGTTCAAGAGGCTCTCGCCCTCGATCAGCACGCCGAGACGCGCCGGCACGCCGAGCGTCTTGAACAGGGAAACCACCGCGATGGGATCCGTCGCCGAGATCAGCGCGCCGAAGACCAGCCCGTGGACGAGCCGGAAGTCACCGGCGAACTGAAAAACTCGAGCGATCGGCGTGAACAGCACCCCGGTCACCAAGATGGCCGCCGCGACCCCTGGCAACGCCAGCGCTGAAATCGCCAGCTTGTTGCGCCGAAAGCGCCCGAACTCCAGGTGAAACGCCGCCTCGAAGATGAGGCCCGGCAAGAACACACTGAAGAGGAGCTCCTTCGTGAGCCGAGGCGGGTGAATGAGGGACGAGCTCCCGAGCACGAGCCCCGCCACCACCAAGCCCACCGTGTAGGGGATCCGCAACCGCCGCGCCACGAGCGCGACCGCCGTCGCCACGGCGAACAACACGATCAGCACGGACCCCAAGTGCTCCACCCCGAGGATGCTAATCCCGAAGGGCTACCAGCCGGTCGACGATCCGACCCAGCCCGCGCCCAGGTCCGCCGCTAAGCGACGGCCAGCGGAAGGTCTCGAACGCCCGTGCGGGGGTCCAACAGCCGCTCGGCGTCGATGCCGCCCTCCCCCGAGCCCGTCACCAGCTGGGCCCAGCCGGCCCCGAGGACCTCCTTCCGAACCGTCAGCGATACGACGAAGAACGCCGTGTGGCCTTCTGGTATCCGGATCGACAGCTCGAACGGCACCGTCCCTTGGGGCGTGACGAGCTCGCCGGTGGCGCGATAGGCGCTGTCACCGATCGATTTCACGTCGGTGCTGCGAAACAAGAACAGGTTTCCACCGGCGTCCTCGCCGGTCAGATTGTCCGGGCTCGTGGCGTCGATGGCGATCTGCGCCGAGAGCTGGTCGAGATCGTGCCCGAGCGACGCGCCGGCCTGCCAGCGGTGAAACCGTCCCGACAAGAAGATATCCCCGCCGTGGATCCGCAGCTCGATCGGAGACCGACCGCGCGGCAGCGTGGGTACAACGTGGGGCGAGATGTGCTTTGCCATGTCGTTCAACACCTTTCCAGGTGGGGATCGTAAGCACCGATCCGCGGTCGACCAGCCCGCCGCCCACCTGCCCCTCGGAGCGACGAGGGCCTACGCGAGCAGGAGCTCGAGGAGCGCCTTCTGGGCGTGCAGGCGATTCTCCGCCTGTTGCCACACCGCGCTGGCCGGACCCTCGATCACCTCGTCGGTGATCTCCTCGCCCCGGTGGGCGGGTAGGCAGTGCAGGACGATGGCGGCCTTGTCCGCTGCTGCCAGCAGAGGGGCATCCAGGCAGTACCCCGCGAAGGCCTGGCGCCGCTCCTCCTGCTCCGCCTCCTGACCCATCGACGTGAAGACATCCGTCGACAGGACGTGCCGACCCACCGCCGCCGCGACCGGGGTCTCCTCGAACACCACGCGCCCCCGCCCGGTGGCGCGCGCCTGCGCCACAATGGTCTCGTCAGGCATGTAGCGCGGTGGGCAGCACAGCGCCAGGTCCAGGCCCAGGATGCCGGCCGCCTCGATCCACGAATTCGCCATGTTGTTTCCGTCACCGATCCAGGCGTAGCGCACGGACCGCAGCACCTCGCCAAGGTCCCGCCCGCGTGCCACGAAACGCTGGCTCACGGTCTGCAGGTCGGCGAGCAGCTGGCAGGGGTGCAGGAGATCCGTCAATCCGTTGATGACCGGCACGCTCGAGAACTTCGCCATTTCCTGCGCTCGCGCCTGCCCGAACGTCCGGATCATGATGGCGTGGCAGTAGCCGGCGAGCACCCGCGCCGTGTCCGCGATGGGCTCGCCCCGGCCGATCTGGGTCCCGCGCGCATCGAGCGACAGCGCGTGGCCGCCGAGCTCGAACATCCCCACCTCGAAGCTGGCGCGGGTTCGCGTCGAGGATTTCTCGAACACCATGCCGAGGACTCGCCCGGGGCGGGTGGCGTGCGGCTGCCGCAGGCTGCGCAGCAGCCGAAACTCCTCCGCGCGCCGCAGCAGCCCCTCGATGCCTTCCGAGGTCAGGTCGCCGAGGGTCAGGAAATGACGTGGCTCAGACATCGGCCAGGACGCTTTCGAGGATGGCCACGGCTTCATCGATGTGGGCCTTGCCCACCACGAGCGCGGGCACCAGCCGCACCACGTTTCCCCCCACCGCCGAGATCAACAGACCACGTTCGCGCGCCTTCGTGACGAAGGGGCCGGCGTCGCCATCGAGCACCAGGCCCTGCAAGAGGCCGCGTCCGCGCGCCCCGCGCACGCGGGGCCGGCGGCGCTCCGCCAGCCGCGTGAGGGCGTTGCCCAGATAGGCTCCCGCCTCGCGGCAGCGCTCGAGCAAGCCCAGGCGATCGATCGCGTCTTGAACGTACAAGGCCGCCGCGGTCGCGAAGGGATTTCCGCCGAACGTCGAGGCGTGCGTGCCCGGCTCGAACCCGCGGCCCACGTCGTCGTTCGCCAGGATCGCGCCGATGGGGATCCCACCTCCCAGGCCCTTCGCCAGGGTCAGGATGTCGGGCACCACGCGCTCCTTCTCGAACGCGTAGAAGGTGCCCGTTCGCCCCACGCCTGTCTGGACCTCGTCGAAGATCAGGACCGTCCCGGTCTCCGTGCAGTGTCGTCGCAGCTCCTGCAGGAAGCCCGGTGGCGGCAGGTGGATGCCGCCTTCGGCCTGCACCGGCTCGACGATCACCGCGCAAGTCTCCGTCGTGACGGCCGACCGCACCGCCTCGAGATCGCCGAATGGGAGAAACTTGACCGGGCCGAACAGAGGACCGAAGCCCTCCCGGTACTTCGGCTGGCCGGTGACGGACAGCGCCCCGATGGTGCGCCCGTGGAAGCTGTTCTCGAAGGCCACGATCTCCAGGCGCTTCGGCCGGCCCGAGGTCGTCACTTGAAAGCGGCGCGCGAGCTTCAATGCCGCCTCGTTCGCCTCGGCGCCGGAGTTGCAGAAGAACGCCCGGCCGGCGAAGCCGCGGTTGACAAGGGCGTCGGCGAGCCGCACCTGGTTCTCGACGTAGTAGAGATTCGAGGTGTGCACCAGCCTGCGCGCCTGGTCACCGATGACCTGTGCCAGTCCGGGATCGGCGTGTCCCAGAACGCAAACCGCCACCCCCGCCGTCATGTCGAGATAGCGGCGACCATCGGTGTCCCACAGCTCGCAACCGAGCCCGCGGCTCATGACCACGGGCGCTTGTCGGTAATTGTTGAGCAGCAGGCGGTGCGCGGCGCTGATGATTGGATTTTCTTCCGACATGTGGCGGCGACTCTAGCAAATTCCCCGTGCGCCGCCCCGCAAGGCCGCGCAGAATTTCCACGCGCGCGCGTCGTGCGAGGCGGCGCTTCAGAAGCGCGCTCGGAGATTGACCCCCGCTGAATGCGGATCGATCCACAGCCCCAGGCTTTCGGTCCCGAGCAATTCCGAGCGCTGGGCGTTGCGCGTGACGAGAAGGTACGTGCCGACGCCGGCCGCCAGCACGCCCACGCCAGCGCCCGCATAGGCGAGCGTGCGCTTCAATTTCGCGGAGTCGACGTCATCCTGCAGCCCCGACTTCGTGGCTGCACACCCCCCGATGAGGTAGTAGGCGGGAAGCATGTTTGGATCCGTCCCGATGTAACAGTTGTTCATCGTGCCGTTGACGGTCGCCATCTTCTCCAGCGCGACCTGCTTGTCGAGCGCCGCTTGCGCGTTGGCGACGTCGTGACGGGTCACCGCCGCGAACACCACGGCCCCGGCAGCCACGGCTACGCCCGCGCCGACCAACGACCAGCCGATGATGCCGCGCGTGCGGGTCGCCTCCCGGACATGGGCGGCGGTCTCGAGAGTGGGTGTCAGGTCCACGGCAATGGCGGTGTCGCGGGTGCCGTCCACCTGGACGATCCGCTCGTAACGTTCAAAGCCCACGCGGTCGACGCGCACCACGTGCGGTCCTGGGATCAGGGGAACCCCCTCCGGTGAAAAGGTCCGCGGGCTCCCATCGATGGTGAGCTCGCTCGAACCTGGATCGGAGACGGCGATTCGCAGGCGCCGCTTCGTGACGTTCGCGGCCGGATCCTCTTCGAGCGCCAAATCCACGCGCGCGGTCGCGCCCTCGTCGAGGTGCATCGTGTTCGCGGACGACCGGTAGCCCGCGCGCCGGACCTCGACGCGCACGTCTCCGGGCGCGACGGCGATCGTGGCTGGCAGTGGCGTCATCCCCACGTTCTTGCCGTTGATCCAGACCTCGGCGCCCGGCACGAAGGTGTTGACGGTGAGGTGCGCCGCGCCCGTCTCCGTCGGCACCAGCGTCAGCGCGATGGTCTCCGTCACCTGCCCGGCCAGCGTGACCTCGCGACGCGACGGTTGAAAGCCGGGTGCGATCGCGGTGATGGTGTGGGCGCCGCTCGGGACCGCGAGCGGCTCGGCCATCGGGGCATGGCCGGCCTCGACCCCGTCGATCTCCACGGTCGACGGGCGGTTCGTCACGACCACCAACCGCGCGATCCGGGAGGCTTGCTCCGCCCGCACCTTGCCGCCCTGGCGCTTCTGCTCCGGCGAGGCCTTGTCTCCGGCAGCGGCAAAGAAGCGATCCAGCGCATCCACCGCGTCGACCGGGCGGTTCATGGCCGCATACACCAACCCCATGTTGTAGAGCACGACCGGGTTGGGGATCAGCTCGAACGCGCGCTTGAACTCGGCCAGCGCAGCTGCGTTCTCACCCTTCTCGAACAGGCTGAGCCCGCGATCGAAGCGCTCGCGCGCATCTGCCTTCACCGCCGCGTCGACCGGCGTGGCCGGCGCGCCCACGGCAGCGTGACCGTGAAGCGCGGCGACGAAAACCAAGACACCGCCCGTCAATGCCCAACGTGACGCCATGCTTGGCCAAACCTTATGCGAACGCCAACGCCGCGACCAGAGGGTCCGGGGAATGGACATGGCCACGCAGAGCTCACCCGCCAGCGGGCTACTGGAATGGGTTGTCGGTCACGAGGCCGGTGCTGGTAGCCTTCTCGTGCGGTCTCCTGACGGCCGCAGCGGCGGGGGCCATCGGCGTGGGCGGCTTCGGCTCGGGCCTCGGCCCCCCCTCGCGCTTTCCCACCGCACGAAGGGTCCGCGCCCCTGTTCGGGCCTCCGGCCCGGCTTTCGAAATGGGGGGAGGCGCCGCGGGCTGCGCCTCGGCGCGCGTTGCCTCGGGGCTGGGGGGCGGCGGGACGGGGGCCGGGACGCCCGCGGGGGCCACGGCCGCCGGCTGGGTCGGCCGCGCGACCGCTGGCGCCGCGGATGGCTCGGAGCCCCGTCCCGAGGGGCGTAGCGCCAGCCACGCCGCCCCCAGCGCGACGACCACGGCGAGCCCGATGGCGACGGGTAGGAGCGGTGATCTCCTCTGCGGCGCCGCGGCGACGACCTCCGGTAGCGGATCGTGGGTTCCGCGACGCGGGGGGTAGGTGGTGGCGGCGGCGGCCGCCACGCTCGTCGGGGCCGAGGCGAGCACGGGGATCGTCGCAAACCCGGCGTTCGCCCGCTGCGCCGCCGAGACCGGCCCCGAACCGAGCCCCGTCAAGCCGAAGATCGTGGCGATCGACGCGCCCAGGGCGGCGGCGCTCTGCGGGCGAGCGTTCGGATCCTTCTGAAGGCACGAGACGATCAGCCGATCCAGCGCCGCCGGCAGGGTCGCGAGGGTCGAGGGCGCTGGCGGCGTCTCCGTGATCTGCTTGGCGAGGATCTCCGCGTAGGTCTGGCCTTGGATCGGCAAGCGCCCCGTGAACAGGCGGTACATCAACGCGCCGAGGGCGTAGATGTCGGTCCGGTGGTCGACGCCGCGGCCGTTGCACTGCTCGGGCGACATGAAGTGCGGGGTTCCCATCACTGCGCCGACGTCGGTGACGGTGCGCTCGCCCACTTCGAGCAATTTCGCGATACCAAAGTCAAGCAGCCGCACCTTGGGCTGCCCGCGCGTCGACGTGCCGATCCAGACGTTCTCCGGCTTCAAGTCACGGTGGACGATCTTCTTGGCGTGCGCCGCGTCGAGCGCCTCGCAGATCTGCACGAGGATCAGCGGAAAGTCCGTCGCGGCGAGATCGCCGTGGTCGAGGCGCGCGGCGAGCGTGGCCCCCTCGAGGTACTCCATCACGAAGTACTGCCGGCCGTCCGAGAGCTGACCGAACGAGAAGATGTCGATGATGTTCTCGTGGCCGATGCGATTCACCGCCCGCGCCTCGTCGACGAAGCGGCGCACGAGATCGTGGTCCGCCGAGAGCTGGGCGTTCAGGACCTTGATCGCGACCTTCTTCTCGATGACCGGCTGCACGGCCGCGTACACCACCCCCATCCCGCCGCGCCCCGCGACCCCTTCGATGCGGTATTCCCCCACCACGAAGCCGGGCTGCAAGTCGCCGGTAGCCGCCTGCACGTATCCGGGCGCCGTTCCCACGGCGCCATGCGCCTCATTGCTCATGACCCGGCGAAAGTCATAGCACGCGGCGCCGCAGACGACCTACGGCGTACACCCTGACGCCACCATCTTCGTGGTGTGGGTCGTAGCCTCGTGAAGCGAAACGCTAAAGCTGCCGTGGTAGTTCGTGATGGCGACCCAAGTGCCTTTCGGAGAGCTAACGGCCGTGACCACATTGTGCTTCGAACCGTCGGGGGACACGTACAAGAAGGTGGCGCCATCCGTCTCCAACAACGCCGCGCCCACCCCTCCGGAAGCCGCCGGGTCGTCGCTGATCATTTGAACATAGCTCGCCGTCGTTGCCACGCTAAACCCCGTGAACATCCCCGCGTCCCCGCCATCCACTGGCGTCGGCGGGCTGACCACCCCGTTGGCTGCGGGGACAAAGACTTCGTCCGCAAATCCACCGCTCTCATACAGCGTGACGAATCCCGCGGCAGTCCCCGCGGCCTGGACCGAGACCCCCCCCAAGCCCACCGCTGCCAGTTGCGTGGGACTCCCGACAGGGCTGCTATCCTTGTCGAGCACCGTCAGGTACGGGAAACCAGTCGAGGCATCGCGATACACCGCGCCTAGGAAGCTACCGGATACGCCCAACCCGAATCCGTACGGCGGACCATTCAGCCCGTTGGGGGTCAATACAGACGTGGTGCCGCCCGTGGCACTGCCGTTCGGCGAGTACTTTTGGACCTTCGCCAACCACCCGTTTGGGGCGTACTCCCAAGACAGAATGAACTCCTGGGTCGCGGGTGACCAAATCGCCCCCAAGAGACCCAGTTGCGCATTCTCGAGGGGAACCGTCTTCACGTACTTCACGTTCGCGGCGCCAGCGACGCTCGTAGTCAGAAACGCCGCATAGAGCGAATTCCAGTTGGCGTTGACGGGGCCCGTCCCGAACATCAACGCGATTTCCCCGGTCGGCGCAATGGACGCGTTGGCCACCTGAAAATTGGTGCCGTCCGGTGCCGGGAAGAGCGCAGCCGAAGGTCCCGCGCTCTTCCAGCTACCCGGATCCGCCGGATCCGGATCGAAAGCCTGCACATACACCATGTTGACGCTGACGCCGGCGTCACTGCCGCCCCCCGCGCCGCCGACGCCCGTGTCGCCCGCGGCCGGACCGACGTAGGAGCTGAAGATGAGAAGCTGATTCGCGGCACGAACACCCGTGCCGTTGGTGAAGAACGGGTTCGCATCTCCCACGGCGACGCCGCCGAAGCTGATCTGAGGTGTCGTGCAGGCTATCGGCGGCCCGCCGCTCTTGCCACCGGCACCCGTGTGCCCGCCTCCGCCCGACTTGCCGCCGCCACCTCCCGACGTTCCGCCCGCCGCCGGGGGATGGACGTCGTTGGTCGTCGGGTCGTACGTCATCATGTCGGTCGCGGAAAGCGGATCGACGCAGACGCCGCTCACCGTGCAGACGTTCCCGGCCAAGCAGTCGACGGCGGTCTTGCACTGGTTGCGACACTGCAGGTCGAGCGCGCAAAACAACGGCGAACAGTCGCTGTTCAAGGCACAGGTCTTCTTCTCGAGAGCCTGACAGACGGTGCCAGTGGCGGTGGCGTTCGGATCAATCACGGTCGCGCCCGCGGCCCCACCGGCGCCCGCAGCCCCACCGGCCCCACCGGCCGCATCCGCGACGGTCAGGATGACACAACGTTCGCCGTTGGGGCAGTCCTGCGAGGTCTGGCAGTTCTTCACGCAGTAGCCTTGCGAGCACTGCAGCGCCGCGCTCTTGCAATCGCTGTTGATCAGGCACTGCAGGGTCGGCGTGGTCTTCGTTCCTCCCCCGCAGCGAATAGCCAGCAACGCCATCAGAAGACCAGCCACTCCACCCCACTGCGCGCTTCTCATCTTCATTTCGACAAGCTCCTCTAGTGCTCGGCCATAAGTTCGCCCGGCGGCCCGCCCATTCTCGGCGAATCCGTCATTCCGTCAATAAGGGCCGGCGGCAAACCGTCGGCCAGGACCGTGCGCCACCTCACGGACACCGGCGGTTCGACCTTGGTCAGCGGCCCTCGGAATCGTCTGCCGACGACTCCTCCTCGACCGGCTGCTGCTTCTTCTGTCGCTTCTTCGGCTTGCTCGCCGCCTCGTCATCGTCCGCCGCTCCGGCCTCGCTCTTCTCGCGGCCACCGTCATCGGCTCCCACCTTCTCGGCGGTGAACTCGGGTTTCTTGTGCGGGTCGCAGCTGCCACCCTTGGTGAACGCCTTGGTCGACAGCTCGTGATCGACCTCGCCGTGCCATTGCTTGTTGCCAATTCGCACCTCGACCTTGTGGGTCGCTGGGCGCTTGCTCGGCTTCAGCAGGGAGCAGTAGGCGAACACGTAGTCCTGCCCGCGCTGGGCCTCGATGCGCTCGGCGACGTCGTCGAAGGGCTTGTTCAGGTCACGGAACTTGTCGACGAAGAACGCGTCGGGACGCCCGAGGTGCGTCAGCTCTTCTTTGTTTATGGCATCGCCCAGGCCGATGACGAAGGAATCGCTGGGGGAGGCTTGCAGCTTGGTGCTGGCCTCGTCGAGCGAGTGGCGACCGGCCTTGTCCTTGCGATCGGTGACGAAGATCAGTGTCGTGCTGTGTTGAGCCGCGTTCGAATGCCGCGCGGCCTCCGCCAGCGCGTCGAGAGAGGTCATGTAGGTTCCCCAGAGATCGATGTTCCGGTTGTGGGGTCGGAACCGTCGCATGCCCGCGAGGCCGGGCTTCGGATCGGCGTCCTCGAAGGTGACGAACGGCTTCAGGCCGTCGCCGTCGAACACCGAGAGGGCCAGGTGCGAATCCTTGCCCAGACGATCGGCCAGGTTGGCGATCGAATCCTGCAAGGTCGACAGGTACTCGGAGTCCACGAGCGGTCCGCTCAGATCCACCACCACGAAAACGTAGCGGTCGAGCACCGATGCGACGGGTAGCAGCGCGCGCTTCAACTTCTTGACGGGGATCTGCTTCCCGTCCTCGTAGACCTTGAAGTCGCTGGCCAGCAGCGTGACCGGTTGGCCGTCAGGGCGGGTGACCTTCAAGTACATGGCCACGTTCGCCGGCGCGCCCACGGCGACGCCCACCTTCTGAATCTGAAGGTTGGGGGTGGTGGCGCACGCGGCGACGCCCGAGGCCAAAGCCCAGACGAAGACCGCGCTCCACCGCGGGCCCGAGGTTCCTGACGTTCGGACGGGTGCCGGCATCAACGGTTCTCCTCGCAAGGTGTCGCATCATACCGATGACGCGTCGCGGACGCGACAGGATCCGGTGACTCGACTCAGAGCTTGCCGAGGGTCCCCGCCATGCGGCCGCCGTCGACGGTCACCGTCGAACCCGTGATGTAGCCGGCCGTGCAAAGGAAGTGCACGACGCGCGCCACATCCGCCGGACTCCCCACGCGGCCGAGCGGTATGCGCCCGATGATGCGGCGGCGGTCTGCCTCCGGGTAGCTCTCGGGGAAGGCGACGGTCCCCGGGGCAACGGCCACCACCCTCACCTTCGGCGCCAGCTCCAGCGCCAGAACACGGGTCAGCATGGCCAGGCCGGCCTTGGCAGCCCCGTAGTGCGCGTAGCCGGGCCATGCATGAAACGCGGCGACGTCGAGGATGTTGACTATGACGCCCCTTCGCTTCCGCAAGTGGGGCGCTGCCGCTTGCGCCAGCCGGAACGGCGCCTCCAGGTTGAGGGCCAGCATCTCCCGCCAGGCCCGGTCGTCGATGGTCTCGAACGGCCGCCGGTCGAACCCGGCGGCGCTGCAGACCAGGACATCGAGCCGCCCCGCCCAGGCCACGACGTTCGCCACGAGCGCGGCCGCGCTGCCCGGGACGACCAGGTCGGCGGCAAAAGCCCGCCCCGCGCCTGCGCCTCCGGTCGCCTCGATGGCCCGGACGGTCGCCCGGGCACCGGCGGCGGACCGCGCGTAGTGCACGGCTACCCTTGCCCCGGCCCGACCCAGGTCCTCGGCGATGGCGCGCCCGACCCTCACTCCGGCCCCGGTCACCAACACCACGCGCCCAGCGAGCTCGAGGGCCGGCGCGCCCACCGTCGGCGCCCTTCGTCCCCCCCGGGTCGCCGATTTCGCCGGCGTCGACGCGGGTGGGCGTGCGCTCATGCCCGCAGCATATCGGAGCGGGGCGGCGTTTGCCTCGGCGACCCCCTGATATAAGGTAGGCGGATGCCACGACAACACTTTGCGGTGAGCGAGATCGAGGCGCTGATCCCCGAGTTGGAGGCCACCTTCTCCCGGATCCTCCAGCTACGGGTCGGAATGCGCGGTTTCGAGAAGAAGCTGGAGGCCGCCGGCGTGGACGTGGACATGGATGAAGAGGGAAACGAGGGCGAGCCGGCCGAGATCGGCGAGACGCGCGCGATGTTCCGCGGCTTCTACGAGGCGCTGTCCGAGAGCCTCGAGCGCATCCGCTCGCTCGGGGGGGACGTGAAGGACCTCGACATGGCGCTGGTGGATTTCCCCGGGCGCCGTGGCGACCAGGACATCCTCCTCTGCTGGCGGCTCGGCGAGAAGCGCATCCAGTTCTGGCACACGGCCGACGAGGGCTTCGCGGGGCGGCGGCCGCTCGACGAGGGCCTCAAGCACACACCGCCTCGCTTGGACTGACCGTGCCGGGCCGAGACCCCCGCACGCCGACCGCCGATCCGCGCGCAACGGCGGCGATCGCCGGCGCTGTCGACGCGTTTCTTCGGGCTTGCGGCCTCGATCCCCAGGTGGTGGGCGATCTGCGCGACACGCCCGAACGGGTGGCGCGGCTCTGGCAGGCGGAGTTCCTGGCCGGCTACGAGATGTCTCCGGAGGCGATCCTGGCCGATCCGGTGGTGGGCGAAGCGGACCCCGACGTCGTCGTGGTCGGGGGCCTGCGGTTTCACGCCATGTGTCCCCATCACTTGTTGCCGTATCGCGGGATCGCGCATGTGGCGTATATCCCGAACGGCAAGCTGGTCGGATTCGGCCGTCTCGCCGAGCTGGTGGACTGCTTCACGAAGCGTTTGACGCTGCAGGAGCGCGCCACCCACCAGATCGCCGAAGCTCTTTGCATCAACCTGGGCGCCCGCGGCGCCGGGTGCGTGATCGAGGCCGAGCAGCTGTGCCTGGCCCTGCCGGGTGAGAAGCACGATGCGTCCGGCGTGGTGACCAGCGCCTTCGTGGGTGACATGCGCGAGCGGCCCGATCTGAAGGCGCGGTTGCTGGAAGCGGCGAACCTCGGCGGGCGAGCGCGATGAAGCTGGCGGGCAAGACCGCGGTCGTGACCGGCGCGTCTCGTGGCATCGGACTCGCAATCGCCGCCTTGCTGGAACGGGAGGGGGCCCGCGTGGCCGGCTGCGCCCGTCACGCAACCCCCGGCGTCGAGGCCTGCGATGTCGGCCGCGCCGATGACGTCGCACGGTTCGCGGCGCACGTGCGCGACCGGCTGGGCGTGCCCGACATCCTGGTGAACAACGCCGGCACGGTCGTGCGTGCGTCGCTCGAATCGCTGGAGGAGGCAGACTGGGACGGCGTGATGGCCTCGAACCTGAAGGGCACCTATCTCGTGACGCGCGCCTTCATTGCCGGGATGCGCGCGCGAAAGAGCGGTCGCGTGATCAACGTGGCCTCGATCTCGGGCCGCCTCGGAACGGCCGGCCTCGTCGCCTACTGCGCTGCGAAGCACGGGGTGGTGGGCCTGACGCGCGCGCTGGCCGAGGAGGTCCGCGCCGACGGCCTGACCGTGAACGCCATCTGCCCGGGTTCGGTGGATACCGACATGCTGCGGGTCGGGATGCCGGGGGCCGAGCCCAACATGACCCCCGAGGCCATCGCCCGGGTGGCGCTCTTTCTGGCCGCTGACGCGCCGGTCGCGCTGACCGGCTCGTGCGTCGATGTCTTCGGTTGAGGGCGCCCTCCGTGTCGACTCCCCCCCCTTTCTCGCTGTCCGACCAGCTCTTCGCTGAGGCGCTCGAGCGGCTGCCCATGTTCCCGCTGCCCGGCGTGGTGCTGTTTCCTCACGCGCTCTTGCCCCTCCATATCTTCGAGGAGCGTTACAAGAAGATGGCGCGCGACCTGCTTGCGTCGCACCGCCACCTTTCCGTGGCGCTGCTCGAATCATCAGGCCAGCCCGACGGGGCGGAGCGGCCGGCGGTGCGCCCCATCATGGGTGTCGGCGAGGTGATCATGGCGCACGAGCTTCCGGACGGTCGCTTCAACCTGGTCATCCGGGGGCGCGCGCGCATCGAATTGAAGCGCGAGCTGGCCTCCGACGAGCCCTACCGCCTGATCGTCGGCGAGGTGCGCACCGATCTGCCGGTGCGCAGCGTCCGCGAGCTGGCGGACGCCGATCAATCCCTGCGGGCGCTCGTGGGCCGCCTCGCCGAGAGCATCCCCGAGGGCGGGGAGTTGCTTCGCCAGGTGGTCGCGTCGCAGGCCACGCCGCACGAGCTGGCCGACGTACTGGCGGCGGCCCTGGTGGTCGACGCCCAGAAGCGGCAGCGCTTGCTGGAGAATCGCGATCTGATGAAGCGCATCGAGCGCGTGACGGCCGAGGTGGTGGCGATGAGCGGGCGGATCGGAGCCGGCGGCCCCACGAACTGACGCCGGACGGTGCACGCCAGTGCACCGCCATCGGTGCACTAGGCGGTGGGCGGCGGGTCGCCGTCGCCGACGGCGTCCTCCGACTCCGCGGCGATCGGAGCGCGACTGAGCTGCCGGAACCGGATGGCGTGGTGACTCCAGACCCCGCAAAAAGCAAGGAAGACGGCCAGGCACAGAAAAGCGACGGGCGGCGCGCCGCGGGCAATCGCGATGGTGAGCCCCACGATGGCGGCGGTCGACCATACGACCTTCAGACCCAGCATGGTGCGATAGGCCTCGACACCTGCGTGGCGGCCCCGCCAGGACTGCACGCCGATCGCGAGCAGCGCCGCGGCCACCAGCCTGGTCGTCACGGGATCCACCGCCGCCCATCCGAGCCGGGGCAAGATCGTCTCGGGCACCAGCAGCAAGGGCAGACCACAAGCGATGTCGATCACGGCGTGAACGATGAACCAGGCACGAAGCGAGCTCGGGATTTCCATGCGATCCTTTGGTAGGCAGAATCATGCACCAGGCTTGGAAGCAAACCAACGCGGGCAGCGAAGGGCACCGGAGGGACGTGCCGCAAAGGCGCAATTGTCGCCCTCGCGTGGACGGGCGAGCTTTGGCGCTGCTCACCTGCTGTTCCTTGATCGCCGCCGGTTGTTCCGTTGGGCTGGCGGAGCCGGGAGGTGACGCGACAGCGACCGACGCCGCCGACGCGCTCGTGACCGATGGTGCCGACGCGGCGAGGACCGACGTGGGCGACGCACCCCTGACCGACACGGGCGCGGAGGCCGCGGCCGCGCCGTGCTCGCTGCTGGGAGCGAGCTGCGTCAACAATCAGGCCTGCTACCCCTACCCGTTCGATAGCCCGGGCCCGACGGACACGCGCTGCGCGTTCCAGGGCGCCGGCGATGTCGCCGTGCCCTGCCAGTCCCAGCTGGACTGCGACGGGACGTCGATCTGTTCGAACCCAGGCGATCCCAGCTCCGTCTGCCTGGCCCGCTGCGACTTGAGCTTCCCGTATTGTTTCGCCGGGACGAACTGCATCCCCCTCAGCGCCTTCCCGGGGGTCGGCGCCTGCACGCTGTGAGACCCGCCTCTCGGGCGCGCCCGGACACCGCGGCCGCCCGCGCTGAGATCGCGAGAGCCCGTTTTCGCCGGGGTCATTGACGAATGTCCGTCAGGCGGTCGGCGAGCGCGGCGGCGGCGGCGTAGGTCAAGCCGAGGGCGAGCCCGTGCTCCAGCAGAGGCTCGACGGCGATCATCTTTCGGGCGACGTAGCCGGAGGCGTCGAGGCGCGGATGCATCGACAACACCGCGAGCGCGCCCCCGGGCGCGGGATACGTCTGCCAGGCAAACACCGCCCCACGAGTCGCGCCCGCGATGGCGCTCGCCCGCGCCGCGCCGCCGTAGGTGACGCGCCAGACCCCGTCGAGATCCACGAAGGCGACGTTGTCCTGGACCTCGATGCGCAAGCCCTCCGCCTGCTCGGCGGGCAAACGCTTCACCGACTTCCATCCCGGGAACGCGGTCCAGGTCTCGGGCGTGGCCAGCTCGGCGGCCACCACCGGCGGAGGCGCCGAAATCATGGCGGCGGCGGATACCCAGTTGAGCCGCCCCGTCGGCGTCCGCCGGACCGCCGCCACCACGCCAGCTCTACGCAAGGGCGCGAAGGCATCGCTCGCGAGCGCGGCTCCGTCGAGCGCTGTGACGGCTGGCACGACGATCGGAGAGCTCGGGCGCGACGGGGCGCTTCGGCCGGAGGTCTGCGCCTCCACGGCCACCGCGCGGGTCAGCACCCAGGCCGCGGCGGCCGTCATCGCGGTCTCGGCCCATGGATCGTGGCGGGCGATGCGGCGGATGATCCAGTTCGCCGACTGTGCGTCCACCTGGACCTCGCTGGCCAGCACCGTCGCCTGCCCCCCAGGCAGCGGCGCAAGGCGAAAGCTGACGTGCCCGGGCGCGAACGCGCCGTCCACCAAGGTCAGCTCGACGGCATCACCCTGGCGCGAAAGCCACGCCCGGCCCTTGAGGTTGAACAGGGGAATCTCCAACTCCCACGCCAGCAGGCGCTCGGGCCCATAGCCGTCGTTCGCCGCCCGGCCCAAGGCAGGACGGACGGCCACGACCTCCGCGCGCACGAGGGACGGCAGCGCAGCCCGGTAGCGCGCGGGATCGAGCAAGACGGCGCCCACGGCGGCCGGCTCCGCCCGCACGCGGGTTGCCACCGTCACCAGGGGGCGCGGTGGCGGACGCCGTGTCGCGGGAAACAGCACCACGTCGAGATCATCGGCGAGCACGGAGGCGAACGTCGACAGCGATGGCGTGGTGCTCGCCTCGCGCCCCTCCGCAGCCGCGGCAGTGCCCGCGGTCGCGGCGTGCGCGCCGCCTCCAACGGCCGTCGCCCCCGCCACCCAGGCCCCCGCGGAGACGAAGGCGAACGCGACAGAGAGCCGTGCCACAGCGACCGGGGCCAGTAGGCCCCGCGCCCGCGAGCGGCCCGCGCCCGCCTGTCGCGGTCGCGCGGCCAAGCCGCGTTAGACCCGGGCCTCTGCTTGCGCCGGCGCGGTCGGACGCGCGCCCGCGACACGGGCCCAAACGCCATCCACGCTGGCCTTGGCGCCGTCGCGCAGCTTGCCGCGCAGCTTCTCGGCCATCACCGGCCTGGCGTCCGCCCACTCTTCGCGCACCTGCGCGATGAACGTCGGCGACTTCTCCACCCACTTCGCACGCAGGGCCGCGAGCTTCCCAGGGGCCGCCCGCAACGCGCTCAAGGTGTCGGTGGCCGCTTGCTTGGCGCGAGCGATGCGAATCTGCCGCTCGGTCTTGCCCATGAGCGGCGCGATCTCCGCCAGGCGATCCGCCGCGGTGCCCGCCGCGGCGTGCGGCGCGCGGTGCAGCCCGCTCGCCAGGCGCGGGTGCGACGCGAAGAACGCTCGCACGTCGTCCGCCGTCAACCCCAGCTTCGCCAGGTTCTCGTTGTACTCGCGTTGCGCCGCCAGGCGCGCCTTGAACAGGAACATCTGCACGCGGCTCTGCACGTTGACCTTGCCGTCCCCCGACGTCTCGATCGCGCAGAAGATGCTCTCCGGGTACAGGCCCATGATCATGCTCTGGATGCCGTCCGACACGCCCGACGACGGCATGCAGCCAAAGGGCTTCACCGACAGGGTCATGTGCGACTTCTTGTGCAAGACGTTCAGCACGAACTTTCCAACCTCCATGTGGCCCTCGCCGCCACGGATGTTGTTGTTGTAGAACTTGTGCGCCGCGGTGGCGATCTCGTCCATCTCGGGCAGGTGATAGCCGCGGTAGCCGATGGCGGCGCCGAACAGGTGGAACGCCGCGCGAATGGCCATGTCGGCCACGAACAGGCCGCCCAGCTTCTTGCCGACCTTCTCGTCCTTCAGGCCCTTGCGAGCCGTCTTGTCGAGACCGCGCAGCTCGGCGCGCAGCTTGGTGTCGTAGCGCCCCTCCCACAGCATGAACAGCAGCCAGTTCGTGACGAACTGGATGTCGCATTCGGCGCCCTCGGACTCGAGGAACCGCTGCAGCTGGTAGTTTCCGTCCCCCTCGGTCGTCATCGCCCAGAACTCGCCGATGATCGACACGCGCGGCGCCGGCCGGGTCCAGTCGAGCTTGATCTGCGCGAACTCGCGCCGGCCCCGCAAGAGCGCGGCCAGCACGGAGCGCTTCGACACCAGCGCGTCGTGGACGTAGCGCTTCGTGTTCTCGATGGCGCGATCGCAGGCGCCCGCCTCGATCTCGAAGGGACGCAGGCGGTAGCCCATGCCGTTGATGACGTCACCGGCGATGAGGGCCTTCAGCAGACCGAGGAAGAACTTCGGGTTCATCTCCAGGCCGGCCTCTTCACCGGTCGCCTGCTTGAGGCCACCGGTCTGCTGGAACAGCATGACCCGAAAACCCTCGAAGCCGGCGTCACGCAACGCCTTCCGGTACTCGGTGGCGTACATGCCGAACCGGCACGGTCCGCAGGCGCCCGCCGTCAAGAACACGTAGCGCTTGACCATCTCGCTCGGAGGCAGGCCCTCCTGCTGTCCGCGCTCGGTCAGGAACTTCACCAGGTTGCCGACGGTGAAGTACGTCGGGTTGCACTGACCTCGGTTGCCGAACTCCTTGCCGTACCGGAGCGCGTCGTTGTCCGGCATGTCGATGACCTCGACCTTGTAGCCGATGCCCGTCAGCGCGCCCTTGACCAGGTAGTCGTGCGCCGCCGTCAACCCCGAGACCAGCAGGGTCGTCGTCTCGCGCTCCGACTTGGTGAATTGTGGGTTGACCATGGGGTCGAACCAGTGCTCGATGTCGATCTTCTTGTTCGACGACACCCCCGCCGCCTCGGCGTCCAGGCGCGCCAGCTCGGCGTCCAGGTCGTCCGGAGCCAGGGCGGCGGCCGCCGTGAGATCCTCGACGAGGCCATCGGTCACGATCGGTAGCTTGAAGGGATTGCTCTTGTCGGTTCCCATGAGTGTAGTCTCCCGCTTTCTATCTATCCGGAGGCGACTGAGGTCGCCGCCGTGTCGCCGAGTTTCTGTACCTGTCCGTCGTTCCGCTTGATACCGAGTCGAACGATGCCCGCCTTCTTCATCTCATCCTGCGCCATCGACCGCAGCTCCGCCTCCGAGGGCGGCTGCCGGGCCTTCTCGTACGCCCCGAGGCGCGCCGAGATCTCCGCGATCTGTCGCTCCACGCCTTCGTCGTGCTGCGCGCGATCCGCGAGCTGCTTGCGCTTCAGGCCGAGCAGCGCCAGCCGCTTCTTGTCGATCTCGTACAGCATTTCATTCTTGCCTGAACGCACGTCCTCGAGGCGCTCCTTGTGCAGGGTCAGGCTGTGCGCGTATGTCTTGACGCGAATCTTGATCGACCCGCCCGGCTTGTTGGCGTCGATGTCGTGCAGCGCCGAATAGGGCGTCCCGGCCTTGCTGATGATGCTGTCGATGATGCCGTACGTGGGGGCGTCGTGGCCGCACTTGAACGACGACAGATCCAGCACCACCACGTTCGGGTGGTGGGCCGCGAACTTGGCCGCCCACACCTTCATCGAGGAGTTCGACGAGTAGTTCTCCGGCCACACGTCCGAGATCTCGAGCGGCGTCTTGATGCGCCCCTGCTTCAGGTCGTCCTCGAAGAAGCGCGCCAGGTAGCCCTCGTCCTTGGGGATCGATCGGATCGACAGCACCGGGTAGCCCAGCACCTGGAACTCTTCCAGCACGCTGTGATTCATGCCGGGATCGAGGTGGTACGGCCGACCAAGCAGCAGGATGGCGATGCGGTCCTCCGCCTCGACCTGATCCAGCACCGACCGCCCCCGCTTCTCCATCTCCACGTCGAGCAGCCGCAGCGCCTCGAACGCCTCGTCACACGCGAAGTCCGACTCGTCCTCCGTGATGCCCAGCAGCTCCTGAAAGCACGTGAACAGCTGGCGCCGCAACAGCGTCGGCTCGATCAGCGAGCAAGCCGGATCCAGGTACTTGATGCCGCGCTCGGCGAAGAAGTCGACCTCCTTGGTGAACGCCGCCTTCAGCACGTTGGGTGCGCCCGCCACGATGGGGCACGACGCGTAGTCCATCGCGTTCTTGACGAACGACGGCACGTGCGTCAGCGTGGGGAAGAAGATCATCTGAAGCGGGCGCTCTTCCGAGTGATGGTGAAAGAGGAGATTGTGGATGTGCGCCTGCCCGACCTTCGAGGGGTAGCAAGGGTCGATCGACCCGTACTTGCCGCCCTCGGCCCACATCTCCTCGGAGGTGTCGTCCGAGAACACGACGTTCTGCTTCTGGATGCCCAGGGTCTCGAAGTACGTCCGCCAGAACGGCGCCGTCGACCAGATGTTCAGGATCTTGGGGATGCCGATGCGGATGCGGGCGCGCAGCTTCGCGGCGTCCTCGTTCGAGCGCACGAAGGGTCGCTCGATCTCCGTGCGCTTCGAACCGAGCAACGTCTTCTTCAGCTCGACGTCCTTCTTGAGCGTGCCGGCCTCGGGCAGCGGCTGCTGATCGTAGTAGTGCCGGTAGAGCATCTTCGCCTCGACGTCGACGAGGTTCGGAAACTTCTTCATCAGCTTCTTGCGATCGGCCGTCAGGGCCAGCATCGCGTCCTCTGACTCCACGGTCCCCTTCTCGCACGAGAACCCGCTGATGTAGCGCGCCGAATCGCCCGTCGGCGTGGTGGTGTCGATGAAGGTGCGCGCGCACAGGTTGGGGCAAAAGTGGCAACGGGTGGTCTCGTCGTTCGTCGACGTGAACGTCAGCGCGACGGCCGAGTCCAGGCCGATGAACGTGGAGTATCCCCGGCGCTTCACCACCCGCAGCGTCTCGAACGCCGCGCCGATGGCGCCCGCCTCGCCGCAGTGTGGGTGAACGTAGACCTCCGCGCCCGGAACGCGCTCCTTGATGTAGTCCACCTGCGCCTTCACGGCGGCCAGGTTGTACTGGGTCCCGCCCTGCAGGACGTACTTCGTGCCGAGCGCCGCCATGCGGGGGATCTGCACCACGTACTGCCAGACGTTCTTCGGGAGCACCTGCGCCAACCCCGACAGCAGCTCTTCTTTCGAATAGCCTTCCTTCTGGAAGTTGACGCGATCGCTGTCGAGGAAAACCGCGCAGCCGTAGCTGAACTTCGGCGATAGATCGGCGCCGAACGCGGTGTCCGCGTACTCCTGGATCTTCACGCCGAATTGATCCGCCATCGCCTGCAGCAGCATGCCGTTGCCCGCCGAGCACTGGTTCGACAGCCGGAAGTTCTTGATGTCGCCGTTCGCCATGAACAGGACCTTGATGTCCTGCCCGCCGATGTCGCAGATGACGTCGACGTCGCCGAAGTAGCTGGTGGCCGACATCATGTGGGCGACGGTCTCGACGATGTTGACGTCCGACTTCACGGTCTTTTCGAGCACGTCGGCCGCGTAGCCGGTGGCCCCGAAGCCCAGCACCTCCAGCGTGCAGCCCTGCTCTTCCACCCAGGTCCGCAGGCGCGCCAGGATCTCGCGCACGTCCTGGATCGGATTGCCCTTCGAGAGCTGGTACTCCTTCTTGAGGATCTTGCGATCCTCGTCGACGAGCACCGCCTTCGACGAGGTCGAGCCACCGTCCATGCCGATGACGGCGCGAATCTTCGTGCCAGGCTCGAACTTGGCCGGTACGAACTTCGGGATGCGGTACTGCTCGCGGAACGCCTCCAGCTCCTCGGTGGAGCGGGACAGCGGCGGGCCCGCGGTGTCCCCGAGCTTCGACTTCCGACCGCTGGAGATGAACTCCTTCAACGGATCGAGGCCCCGGTAAAGGCCGACCGTGGCGGGCTCGTAGAGCCCGTACATGACGGCGCCGAACGCCGCGTAGTACTGGGCGTTCTCGGGCACAAGGATCAGCTCCTCGATAGGCACGTCCTTGGGGTACTGGTAGCCGCGCGACACCCACGTCTCCGGAATGCGCTTGCGCCAGCAGTCTTGCAGGAACGGCAGGTAAGTGTTCGGGCCGCCGAGCAGCAGCACCTTGTGGCGCAGGGTATTCCCGCGCGTCAGGACCGACAGGTTCTGATTCACGATGGCGTCGGCCAACGAGCACATGATCTCGATCGAGGGGATCGAGGACTTCACCAGGTTGACGATGTCCGTCTCGGCGAACACGCCGCACTTCGCCGCCACGTGGTGCAGCTTGCTGTCGTCGAAGCGCAGCTTCATCGCGTCTTCGGAGGGCATGCCCACCTTGATGAAGCACTTGTCGATGGTGGCGCCCGTGCCCGACGCGCACTTGTCGTTCATGGACGCTATCGCGGTCTTGTTGCGCTTCTTGGAAGGGGCGGCCTTGACGTCCACAGCCGAGCCCAGGTCGCCCTCGGCGCGCCCGGTGGCCTCGGCCGCCGCCGCGACCTCCTCGGCCGCCGCCTTGGCCTCCTTGAAGATGATGATCTTGGCGTCCTGCCCGCCGAGCTCGATGACCGAACCGACGTCGGGATGCAGCTCCTCAACCGCCAGCGTCACCGCGTTGACCTCTTGAACGAACTTCGCGCCGATCGGCGCCACCATCGGCGAGGCGCCCGACCCCGTGATGAAGCAGCGGATCGCGCCCGGCGGAAGATTCGGGAAATCCTGCCCGATCTGCGTGAGCAACTCGGCGACCTTTTCGGCCTGCTTCGTCTGGTGCCGCTGGTAGTCCGACCAGATTATCTTCCGGGTCACCGGGTCCACCACGGCCGCCTTCACCGTGGTTGAGCCGACATCGATTCCAATCATGACCGGATCGGTGCGAAGATCCGGGTACTGGGGAGCGTCAGCTTCGTTCGGCATCAAGTCTCCGTCGGGGCGTCAGGTGAGGTCGCACGAAGCACCGAAGCTAGGCCGTCCTCCCGGTTAAGTCAATCAACGTACCCCCGGCCGCCCATCCACAGGCATCGGGAGCCCGGGGTCAGCGTGCCGGGGACGACCAGGTGGCGCGCAGGCGGGCCGCGATGTCCACCCGGGGCGCGGACGGCCCTGGCGCCCGTGATTCGTCGCTGGCCGGGCCCGCGGGCGTGGCCCGCTCGAACTTGTCGAGGATGGCGTCCGGAATGAAGCGCGTACGCGGCGTGAAGACGTGGCGGTCACCGTGCCGGCTCTGCTGCCGGATGAAGAAGCGCAGCGGGTGGACCAGCGTCAGAGCGTTCTTCGCGCGCGTCATCGCGACGTACAGCAGCCGCCGCTCCTCTTCGATCTCGGCGGGGTGTCCGGTGGCCAGGTCGGAGGGGATACACCCGTCCGCCACGTTCAGGATGAACACCGTGTCCCACTCCTGACCCTTGGCCGAGTGAATCGTCGACAGGATCAAGTAGTCCTCGTCGAGGTGCGGCTGCCCCGCCTCGGCGCCCGTGGCCTGTGGCGGATCGAGCGTGAGGTCGGAGAGGAAGCGCTCGCGTGAGGGGGTTGCAGTCGCGAGCTGTTCGAGCTGCTCGAGATCCGCCAGCCGAACGCGCGCGTCATCATAGAGGCGCTCGAGGTGGGGCTGGTACCAGCGGCGTACAAGCCCCATCTGCGCCTGCCAAGGCGAGCCCGCCGCACTTAGCCGCTGGAACAGCTCGGCGAAGGCCGGCCAGTCCGCGCGCGTGGCGGGTGGCGGCTCGAAGCTCGCCAGCGCGGCGGCCAGCGCGAAGCGGGAATCGGCGACGTGCCTGAACACACCGTCGGCGAGGCGGGGCCCCACGCCCGGCAGCAACTGCGCGACGCGAAAGCCCGCCAGCGAGTCGCGCGGGTTCTCCGCCCACCGCAGGCACGCGAGGGCGTCCTTCACGTGCGCCGCCTCCAGGAAGCGCAGGCCGCCGAACTTCACGAACGGGATGTTGCGACGGCCGAGCTCGACCTCGAGGGCGTCGCTGTGGTGGGCCGTGCGGAAGAGCACCGCCTGCTGGCGAAGGGGGACGCCGGCCTCCCGACGCTCCAGGACCCCTCTCACCACGTGGTCGACCTGGGCAGGCTCGTCGGCGACCGTGGCCAGGACCGGGCGCTGCCCACCCGCGCGGGCCGCGACCAGCCGCTTTTCGTAGCGCTCGGTCGCGAGCGCGATGACGGCATTGGCGGCGTCGAGCACCGGCGCGGTCGAGCGGTAGTTCTGCTCGATGGTGACGATCGTCGCGGGCGGGTCGTATTGCCCGGGAAAGCCCAGGATGTTCCCCACGCGCGCCGCGCGAAAGCTGTAGATGGCCTGCGCGTCGTCGCCGACCACCGTGACGCCCCGCCCGTCGGGTTTCAGCCGGCGGAGGATCTCGGCCTGCAGGGTGTTCGTGTCCTGATACTCGTCGACCAGCACATGCTCGAAGAGCGCCCCGATGCGCGCCGCCAGCGACGGCTCCGTCATCAGGTGAAACCAGTAGAGCAGCAGATCGTCGTAGTCGAGCACGGCGCGCGCGGCCTTGCCGTCGACGTAGGCGGCGAAGAGGCCGCGCAGCGGCTCTTCCCATTCCACGCACCAGGGAAACCGCGTCTCCAGCGTGTCGCGCAGGGGCTCCTGGGTGTTCACCACGCTCGAATAGATGGCGAGGCACGTTCCCTTCCGCGGAAACCGGCGGTCGGTCCGCGACAGGCCCTGCTCGTGGCGCAGCCGATCGAGCAGATCGGCCGCGTCCTCTCGATCGAGCAGCGTGAACGCGGGATCGAGGCCCAGATCGTGGGCGTGGAGGCGAAGCAGGCGGTTCGCGATCGCGTGAAACGTCCCCGCCCATGGCAGGACCGCCGCGGGCGCCTGCGCCTGCCGTGCGAGCAGGCGCACCGCCCGTCGGGTCATCTCCTCGGCCGCGCGGCGCGAAAACGTCAGCAGCAGGATCCGCCGCGGATCGGCGCCGCGCGCGATGAGCGCGGCCACCCGGTGCGCGAGCGTCTGGGTCTTGCCGGTGCCCGCGCCCGCGATGACCAGCAGCGGCCGGTCGTCGGCGCTCGCGGCGAGGCGCTGCGCGGGGTTCAACGAATCGAGGATGACGTCGGCCGATGTCGTGGCGGGCTGCACCCCGCGATACTATACGTTAGTTCAGTCGCGGCAAACAAAGGCCCGTCGCCGGGCGCCGCCCTACTGCTTGGCCGGCGGCGCGAGCGGCGCGTCTGGCTCGCCGGTCTGCCCCACCTCGGCCAGCACTTCCTCCACGGACTTTTCGGAGACGTAGGTCCCGTAGTTTCGCGACGTCATGAACGTCCGGGACTTCATCCGATCGATGCACAGCACCCCGCGCAGGTGATCGATCTCATGCTGGAGAATGCGCGCGGGCCACCCCTGCGCGGACAGCGTCACGGGCGTTCCCGTGTGGTCGAGCGCCTCGACCTTCACGGCGCGCGCGCGCGGCACCACCATCATCATGTCGGCCACGCTCAGGCAGCCCTCGAAGAACTCCGCCGGCGTGCCATCCACCACCGTCAGGCGCGGATTCACCAGCACCGTGAACGGCACGGGCGCCCGCCCCCGCGCGTCCATCGCCTCGGGATCGCCGCGTTCGATGTACGCCGGCTTGTCCTCGATGACGACCAGCTGCAGGCCGATCCCTACCTGCGGGGCCGCCAGCCCCACGCCCGGCGCGTCGTACATCGTCTCGCGCATCTCCTCGATGAGGCGGACGATCTCCGCGCTTCGGATCTGTTCCGGCGTCAGCGGTCGCGCCATCTGTCGCAAGACGGGATGCCCCGCCTGCACGATCTTCAAGACGTTGGCCATGGCGGAGATGTTGGCACCGCGGAATCGATGTGGGAAGGTCGCGCGATGCGTGCTCGCGATGCGTGCTACTGCGGTGTCGCGAGATGCCCCGGGGTTGCCGCCTGATGTCTGCACGCCCTGACATCCAGCGTGCGCGGCTGGGCGACGAGCAGGTACTCGCATCGTTGTGCGCCGAGGTGCAAGCGCTGCATGCCACGGCGCGCCCCGACGTCTTCAAGCCCGCGGATTCCGCGGGTCTGGCGGCATGGTTCAAGGACGTCCTCGAAACGGGGTCAGCCAAGGCCTGGATCTGTCGTCTCGGCGAGGACCCGGTCGGATACGTGCTCGTGCGCGATCAGCGCCGGGCGGACGACGTCTTCTGCCGCGAACGCCGCTGGTACGAGATCGAACAGCTCGGCGTCCTCCCCGCGCATCGGCGCGCGGGACTCGCGCGGGCGTTGGTGGCGCGGGTGGTCGATGCGGCGGCGGCCGACGGTGTGGACGCAATCGAGCTCCACGGCTGGAGCTTCAACGAGGCCGCGCAGCGAACGTTCCAAAGCCTCGGATTCGCGCCGAAGAGCGCGCGCTTCGAATGGACGCCCACCCCCGCCCGGGATGGCCCCCGTGGCGGCCGCGCGACCCTCGAGGAGATCTGGCGGCGCTATGACGCCGACGAGTCTCGCCTGACGGGACCGGTCAGCGAGCGAATGCTCGATCTGGCCGGTCTTCGGCCCGGCATGCGCGTCCTCGATCTCGGGACCGGGCGCGGCGAGCCGGCCCTGCGCGCGGCAAGGCGCGTGGGGCCCCAAGGGGTGGTCGTCGGCGTGGAGCGGTCCCCGGAAATCCTGGGCATCGCCCGGGAGGCGGCTGATCGCGAAGGTCTCACGAACCTCGACTTGCGCGCGGCGGATGCGGAGCAGCTCGATGACCTCGCGCCGCGGTCGTTTCACGTCGCGACCTCGCGCTGGGCGCTGATGTACATGGAGGCTCCCGTCGCGGCGCTCACCAGCGCGCGGGCCGCGCTCGTGCCGACGGGCGTGCTGGTCGCGGCACTCTGGGCGGAGCCCGAGCGCTGCGACTTCTACGCGTTGCCGCGCCGGGTGTTGAGGCGCTACCGAACCGTGCCGCCGCTCGCGCTCGAAGAGCCCGGAACGTTTCGCTACGCCGCCCTCGACCGCGCCGCGCGCGACCTCGAGCGGGCCGGTTTCATCCTCGAGCACCTGGAGGAGATGACGATCCCCGTATTCGAGGGGGAGACCCCCCCCGCCGTCGTCGCGTGGGCGCGGGCCCTGGGCTCGGGCCTGAACGGGCTCCTCGACGAGCTGCCGGCCGCGGACCAGCGCGCGTTCGAGGACGACCTGGCGAACGAGCTCGAGCGACGCCGGGCCGACGGCCGCATTCGTCTCGATGGCGTCACCCGCATCGTGCGCGCGCGGGCGAACGAGTGAGCACCTCCGCGAGCCAACGGTCGGGTGGCGCTCGAACCGCCCGCCACGTTAACGTCCAGCGCAACGAGGTGGTCGACATGAACCGTGACGAGCTGAAGGCGGCGCAGGCGCCCCTGAAGGACAGATATCGAAGCGATCCGACGTCCGCTCTGGTGACCTTGCGGGCCACCGGGCAGCTGGGGGACGAGGTCTCGTGCAACGTCGACACCGGTCGCGCGCTCGTGAAGGCCGGGCTGCACCCCGCCACGGGCGGAGCGGGGCTCGCCGTCTGTTCGGGGGACATGTTGCTGCAGGCGCTCGTGGCGTGCGCCGGCGTCACCCTCAACGCGGTCGCCACCTCGATGGGCCTCGTGGTCCGCGGCGGCAGCCTCACGGCCGAGGGTGAGCTCGATTTTCGAGGGACCTTGGGTGTTTCGAAGGAGACCCCCGTGGGATTTCGTGGCATTCGCCTGCAAATCACCCTCGACACCGATGCGACCCCGGCCGAGAAGCAGAAGCTCCTCGAGCTGACCGAGCGCTACTGCGTCGTCTATCAAACGTTGGTTCGCGGCCCGGCGCTCGAGGTCTCCTACGTCGATTGATTCCAGGACGGCGCCGGTCCGCGCCGGTTTCTCCAGGGCGCCCTCAAAAATTCGATTCCTGGAGGGCCTTCAACCCCAGGTATCCCGCGCGGTGGCGCGGCCGACCGCACGTTCCACTATGGGAAAGAATGGCACGGCTTCTGCTTTAGCCGCTGATTGCGACGACGTCAGGGCCGAATCAGCGACCGGAACGCGCAAGCGTTTCGCCCGTGTGCGCCCTGAAGACGCGCTCTCAACCACTTCGCTTGAAAGGCCATAGCCCATGTCGCTGACGAAATCCCTGCTGGCCCTCGCCGCCTTTGGCTGTCTCGGTCTATGCGGAAAAACGGCCTTCGCCCAGACCTGCACGGCGGACGCGGATTGCCCGCGCGGCTTCAGCTGCCAGGTCAGCGGGGTCGTCTCAGTCACCGAGCCGGCCTGCCCGACCGGCGCCAAGTGCGCGACCAGCGGCGCGGGTGCCGCGACCGGGACGACCGCGACCATCTCAACCTGCGAGCCCGCCGCCTGCGTGACCGACAGCGATTGCGGAACCGACATGGTCTGCTACGCGCAGACCAGCACGTCGTGTTCCGGCAGCGGCGGGACTCCCGCTTGCCCGCCCGACAGCGCGAAGTGCGACCCGCCGGCGCCACCCACCAAGAGCGACTACACGTGCACCACGACCACGACGTCGAGCTGCGCGTACAAATGGCAACTTCCCTGCAACGCCGACGCCGACTGCGGCGGCGGCTTCGTTTGCCAGCCCACGGTCACGGGGGTTTGCTCGGGCGGCTCGGCCACGGGAAGCAGCGGCACCGGCGTGGGCGGCGACACGGCCGGCGTCAACATCCCCGTCGACGTTCCTCCGTCGTCGTGCACCACCACCACGTCGTTCCCTGGCTATTGCCAGGTTCAAGCCACCACCTGCGCGGTCGACGCCGACTGTCCCGCGAGCTGGAAGTGCATCGACGCCCCGAGCATCCCGGTCCCGCTGCCGGCTCCGGTCGAACCCGTCGCCGGCGGCACGACGGGGGCCAGTGGCGGAGCCCCGACTGCTGTGGCCGGCGCTGGCGCCGGCAACGTCGGTGGCGCGGCACCAGACCCGACGACGACCGCGGGAAAGGTGTGCGCTTCGCCGTACGTGCCGCCGGGCGGTTTCAAGAGCGGGGGCTCGGGCTACGGTGGTGAGGTGGGCGGAACCGGAACGTCGGGCTCGGATCCCACGGGCGCCGGAGGCTCGGTGGGAATCTCGAACGGCACGGGGGGGGTGACCGGCGGCGCTCCTCCCCCGGCGGCCTCGTCGACGGGCGGCACGGTGGAGACGCCAGTGGCCGGCGGCCCTGCTTCCGGCGGCGGCGCCAGCGGCGCGGACACCCGGTCGAACGGATCCGTGTCGCCCGCAAGCTCGGGCGGCTGCTCCGTGAATCCCGAGCGCGCCAGCAGCCAGACGTCGCATCTCGTGCTCGCGCTTGCTGGTCTTGGGCTGGTCATTCGGGCCCGACGCCGCTCCTCGCGGCGGTAGGCCGCGCCCTCTGCGCGCGGCCCGGGCCGCCGACCCCCGGACGAACGGCGGATGAGGGCGGGCTACCGGGCTGCCCCCGGATCCCGTAACGTAAGCGGGATCCATGGGTCTCACGGAGCACAGGCGCCCCCCCGGTCGAACGACGGGGCGGCGCCATGTTTAGCGGGCTGTTCAGGAAGAAGGCGCGTCCGGCGGTCCACGTCGTCAAGGCGCAGCTCAACGCGCGCCTGCAACCCATGGATCGCTCCGAGTACTTCGAGGAAGGCCTCGACGACAAGCTTCGCGCCACGAAGACCGGGGAGATCGTCGGCGGCGGGACCATGCAGCGCGAGACCGGCGAGATCGAATATTGCGACATCGAAATGAAGCTGCGGGGGGACTCACCCGCCGATGCCGAGCGGATGATCGTCGCGACGCTCGAAGCGCTGGGCGCGCCGAAGGGCTCTAAGCTGGAGGTTGGCGACGAGAATCGCGTCGTTCCGTTCGGCGTCAACGAAGGGCTCGCCGTGTACCTGAACGGCACGGAGCTTCCGGCGGAGATCTACCAGCGCTGCAAGCTCGAATTCGTCCACGCCGAGTTCGACCGCCTGCTCGAGGGGCACGGGCAGGTCTTCAGCATCTGGCGAGGTCCCACCGAGACGGCCTTCTACATCTACGGCCCGTCGTTCGACGAGATGAGCAAGCGCCTGGAGGGATTCCTGCAGACCTACCCGCTCTGCGAGAAGAGCCGCCTGGAGCGGATCGCGTGAGCCCGCCACGCATGGTGAGCGAGAAACGCCACGATGGCGAGATTCAGCAGAAATAGCGCCGCTCGTGTGAGGTGGGGGTGCCGAATCCATTCGACGACCTCGAACGGAAGGAGCGCGCCGCTCGCCACGACGACCAACCACGGGCCCCACCAGAAGCCGCGTCTCAAGGACCACGCTTCGATCCCCGTCAGCGTTCCGTCGAACAGAAGCGCCGCGATCGTCAGCTCGATCCGGTGGCGGCTGAAGTTGTTGACCAGCCACTCCGCCAGGCGCAACGACCATGCCGGAACGAAGTGGTGGCGCAGACGAGCGACCAGATGCGCGATCCAATCCGGCAGACCGAACGGCAACGCGGCCAGCAGGCAGAGCGCGATCCCGATGGCGACCGCCGACTTGACGGTCTTGTAAAGGACGATCGAGCGCAGCGCGCGGTCCTCCCCCGACGGTGGCGGCGCATCCTTTCTCACGGAGTCAAGGTTAATCCCCGAACCTGGGAACGAAAGGCCTGTGGCAGCCCGCCACCACGACGCACGGGAGAGCGCACGCACATGCTACATTTCCCGCCCGATTCGCCATGAATGTCACCGAGCTCTGGCGCTACCCCGTGAAGACGATGGGGGGAGAGAGGCTCGACCGCGCGACGGTCGGGCCGCTCGGCATCGAAGGCGATCGAATCGTTCACGTCGAGGACGGTGAGGGGCGCGTCATCACCTCCCGGAGCCATCCCCGGTTCCTCGGGCACAAGGGCACCCTCGGAGCGGGCGGCGCGGTGCTGGTCGATGGTCGACCCTGGCGAAGCGCCGCGGTCGCGGCCGAGGTGGCCGAGATCGGCGGCCCGGGGGCGCGGCTCGTCCACTACGAGGGCGCGGAGAGGTTCGACGTTCTGCCGCTCCTGGTCGCGACCGACGGCGCGATCGCCGCGTTCGGGTACGACGGGCGGCGCCTGCGTCCCAACATCGTGATCGGCGGCGTGACAGGACTCGACGAGACCGGATGGCCGGGCGCCTGCCTGCGCGTCGGCGGAGCCTTGATCGGCGTTCAGGATCTGCGCCAGCGCTGCATCATGACTTCCTTCGATCCGGACACCCAGGTCCAGGACCGCGAGGTCACCCGCAGCATCTATCGTCGCTTCGGGGGCAAGCTGGCGCTGAACTGCTTCGTGATCGAGGCGGGCACGATCACCGTGGGTGACGGCGTCGTGCTGGTGCGCGGCCGGGCTTGCGCACAGCCCGAGTCCTTCGAAGCCTGAGGAGGCTGGTAGCCAGGACGCTGATAGCCCTGTCGGCGAGCCAACCGAGGCGACACCCGGGTGCCATCTGCTACTTACAGCGAATTAGCCTGGGTGAAAGATGTTGGAAACATCCCTGGGCCAAGCTGTATCGACCCCATGCCCGGTCCCACGATCGAACAGCTCACCGCGCAGATCGCGGACCTTTCCAAGCAAGTGGCCGCCGCCCAGGTCAACTCGAACATCGTTTGGACGCTGGTCACCGGCTTCCTCGTCATGTTCATGCAGTGCGGCTTCGCGTTGGTCGAGACAGGACTGACGCGTTCGAAGAACGTCGCCCACACGATGGGCATGAACTTCTTCGTGTATTCGGTGGGGGTGATTGGATTCTGGGCCATTGGCTTCGGCTTGCAGATGGGGGGCGTGGGACCGCTCAGCACCTTCGGGAACGATCCCACGCTGACGAAGGAGTTCGTCGTCCACATCGCCGGTCACGACTTCGGCCTGTTCGGCCTGACCGGGTTCTTCCTGAGCCCCGGGGTGTACACCTCGGGGGTCGCCACGCTGTTCCTGTTCCAGATGGTGTTCATGGACACGGCCGCCACCATCCCGACGGGGGCGATGGCCGAACGCTGGCGGTTCAGCGCGTTCGTGACGTTCTCGTTCGCCATCGCGACGTTCATCTATCCCATCTACGCGAACTGGGTGTGGGGCGGCGGCTGGTTGTCGGCGCTGGGCCGGAACTTCGGCCTCGGGCACGGTCACGTCGACTTCGCGGGCAGCTCGGTGGTCCACATGGTGGGCGGGGTCTCGGCGTTCGTCGGCGCGAAGATCCTGGGACCGCGCCTCGGCAAGTACGGGCCCGACGGCTCGGCGCGTCCCATCCCTGGCCACAACATGGCCATGGTCGTGATGGGCACGTTCATCCTCGCGTTCGGGTGGTTCGGCTTCAATCCGGGCTCGACCCTGTCGGGGACCGACCCGCGCATCGCCATCATCGCCGTCAACACCATGCTGGCCTCGGCCGCGGGCGCCTTCGGCGCCTACGCCTACACCAAGCTGGTGTTCGGCCGCCCCGACATCAGCATGCTGTGCAACGGCATGCTGGCCGGCCTGGTCGCCATCACGGCCCCCTGCGCCTTCGTCGGCGCGTTCACCGCGATCTTCATCGGCCTGGTGGCGGGCGCGCTGGTGATCATCTCGGCCGTGTTCATCGAGACCAAGCTGCGCGTCGACGATCCCGTGGGCGCCTCGTCGGTGCACGGCGTGTGCGGCGCGTGGGGCATCATCTCCCTAGGGCTGTTCGCGAACGGCTCGTACGGTGAGGGCACGAACGGCGTGGCCGGACCCGTCCGGGGGCTGCTGTTCGGAGATCCCGGACAGTTCGCCGCCGAATGCATCGGGCTGCTGGTCAACGTCACGTGGGTGGGCACCACGGCGGCCATTTCGATGAAGGTGATCGACGCCATATTCGGCAACCGACCCTCGCGCGAGGACGAGGTGCTGGGGCTCGACGTACCCGAGATGGGCATGCCCGGCTATTCGGACGAGCAAGGCGACAACGTCGGCGCGCGCCCCCAGGTCGCCCGCACGTCGCTGAACCCGATCCCACGATAGCGACCTGGGGCGTCGCGAGCGCGCTTCGTTTCACGTTCCGTTCACGTTCCGTGGTTCACGATGTACACGGAGACGGCGTTGGGATTGCTGTCGTCGATTCCAATGTTCAGCGCTCGACCCTGGGGTAGCTGGGCTTGTCCCGACCGTAGCCGCAGCGCCTTGTTCGGATCCCACCAGCCATGGTCCGGACCGAGGAGTCCCCGCTCTCCCGAGCGAAATTCCTGAGCCGGCACCGGGGTCCTTGCCAAGAAGCCGGCGAGCTCCGTCGCGGCCATCTCGACCTTCACTTCAACCAGATCATCGATTCCCCGTTCCCTCGAGATGCCGACAAGACGCGTACGCGAGGGAAAAGTCAGGCCTAACAGCCCGTGGTGAAAGCGAGCGCCGGTCGGGCAAGGGTGCCCCGGACGCTCGCGA
>CAYUFS010000027.1:0-35912 GCA_964443975.1 uncultured Myxococcales bacterium
CTCGCAGGACCGCAGGCTTGTCAGCCGATCATTGCCCCTATTTCGCGGACGGTACACTAGACGCCCTGGTCCTGTTGGTACTCCTGCAGCGATCGTACTTCGATGCGGCCAGAACGCAGCTCCGCGATCGCGCCCACGGCGGCCTTGGCCGCCGACAAGGTGGTGTAGTACGGGATGCCGCGAACCAGCGCGGTCCGGCGGATGTCGAACGAATCCTTGATGGCCTGCGCGCCCCCCGTGGTGTTCATGACCAGGTGGATGTCGCCGTCGAGCATCCGATCCACACAGTGGGGGCGGCCCTCTCGGACCTTGTTGATGCGTGTGACCTTGATGCCGGCCGCCTCGAGGAACGCGTGCGTCCCCGTGGTGGCGAGGATCTCGAAGCCCATGTCCAGGAGCGCCCGCGCCAGCCCGACGGCCCCCGGCTTGTCACTCTGCTGCAGCGACAGGAACACCCGGCCGCTGGTGGGGAGGCGGGTGCCCGCCCCCAGTTGACTCTTGCCGAACGCGGCCGCGAAGCTGCGGTCGATGCCCATCACCTCACCCGTCGAGCGCATCTCGGGACCGAGCAACGTGTCCACTCCGGCGAACTTCGCGAACGGGAACACGGCCTCCTTGACGGCGACATGCGTGGGCGTCACCTCGTGGATACCCATCTCCTTCAACGTCTTGCCGGCGGCGATGCGGGCCGCCACCTTGGCCAGGGGAACGCCCGTCACCTTCGAGACGAACGGGACCGTCCGCGACGCGCGCGGGTTCACCTCCAGGATGAAGATGCCCCGGCCGTCGCGAGGGACCGCGAACTGAACGTTCATCAGGCCCTTCACCCCTAGCTCGCGGGCGAGCGCACGTGCCTGCGTCTTGATGGCATCGACGATCTCCGCCGGCAGCGAGTAGGGCGGCAGGCAGCAGGCCGAGTCGCCGGAGTGAATGCCCGCCTCCTCGATGTGCTCCATCACGCCGCCGATGAGGACATCGGTTCCGTCGGCCACCACGTCCACGTCCACCTCGATCGCGTCCGGCAGGAATTGATCGATCAGAATCGGCGCGTCCTCCTCGCCCGCGCGCGAGGACAGACTCTCGCGACGGGATGCCTCCATCGCGGTGAGCACGAAGTCGTCGAGGCCCGACGGATCATGAACGATCTCCATGGCCCGCCCTCCGAGCACGTAGGAAGGACGCACCATGACCGGGTAGCCAATGCGGGCGGCGATCTGCCGCGCCTCCTCGAGGCCGCGCGCCGTGCCCCAGGCGGGGGCGCGCAGATCCAGCTTCTTCAAGAGGTCCCCGAAGCGCTTCCGATCCTCGGCGCGGTCGATGGCGTCGGCGCTGGTTCCGAGCAGCGTGACGCCGGCGTGCTGGAGCGGCACGGCCAGGCGCAAGGGCGTCTGGCCGCCGAACTGCACGATGACCCCCTCCGGCTTCTCGCGGTCGAGGATCTCGAGCACGTCCTCGCGGGTCAGCGGCTCGAAGTACAGCCGATCGGAGGTGTCGTAGTCCGTCGACACCGTCTCGGGGTTGCAGTTGATCATGATCGTCTCGTAGCCGTCCTCGCGCAGCGCCTGGACCGCGTGGACGCAGCAGTAGTCGAACTCGATCCCCTGACCGATCCGGTTCGGGCCGCCGCCCAGGATCGCGATCTTCTTCTTGCCGGTGGGCCTCACCTCGTCCTCGGTGACGGAGACGCCGCGTGCGGCCTTCTCCTCGTAGGCGATCTCGTAGGTCGAATAGAGGTAGGGCGTCTGCGCGTCGAACTCCGCGGCGCACGTGTCGACACGTTTGAACACCGGCCGGATCCCGTGCTCGAGGCGCGCCTGCCGCACTTGCTCCTCCGAGACGTCGCACAGCTTCATCAGTCGCCTGTCGGAGAGGCCGGACCGCTTCCAGCGCTCGAGCCGCTCGGGGTCGCGCAGACCGGCGGCGCCGGCGCGGCGCGCGTCCTCGTCCTGGTCGATGATCTCGCGCAAGTGGCGTAGGAACCAGGGGTCGATCTTCGTCAGCGCGAACGCGTCCTCGTTCGTCAGCCCGAGCCGCATCGCCTCGGCCAGTTGCCACAGCCGGTCCGGTCCCGGTCGCACGATGAGGCGCTTCAGCTCGTCGAGGCCCGGCGCGCGTTCGAGACCGCACAGTCCCCAGCGCCCGATCTCGAGCGAGCGCAGGGCCTTACCCAGCGACTCCTTGAAGGTTCGCCCGATGGCCATCACCTCGCCCACCGACTTCATCTGGGGGCCGAGCTCGCTGTCGGCGCCGGGGAACTTCTCGAAGGCGAACCGCGGCACCTTCGTCACCACATAGTCGATGGTGGGCTCGAAGCAGGCCGGCGTCTCGCGGGTGATGTCGTTGGGCACCTCGTCGAGGGTGTAGCCGATCGCCAGCTTCGTGGCGATCTTGGCGATGGGAAAGCCGGTCGCCTTCGACGCCAGCGCCGAGCTGCGCGACACCCGCGGGTTCATCTCGATGACGATCATCCGGCCGTTCTCCGGGTTGACGGCGAACTGAATGTTCGAGCCGCCCGTCTCGACGCCGATCTCGCGGATGACCGCCAGCGCGGCGTCCCGCATCGTCTGGTACTCCTTGTCGGTCAGGGTCATCGCCGGGGCGATGGTGATGGAATCGCCCGTGTGTACGCCCATCGGATCGAAGTTCTCGATCGAGCAGATGATGACCGCGTTGTCATGCGTGTCTCGCATGACCTCGAGCTCGTACTCCTTCCATCCGAGGATCGACTCCTCCACCAGCACCTCGCCGCGCGGGCTCTGCGAGAGGCCCCAGTTCACCTTCGCCTCGAACTCCTCGGCGTTCCACACGATCGCCGCACCCGAGCCGCCCATCGTGAACGACGGCCGCAACAAGACGGGGTAGGGGACGCCGTTCTTCGCCGCCATGTCGGCCTGGATGGCGCGCGCCTCGGCGAGCGAGTGCGCGTGGCCCGACATGGGCACGGACAACCCGAGCTTCAACATCGCTTGCTTGAACTGCTCGCGGTCCTCCGCCTTCTCGATCGCCGCGACCTGCGCGCCGATCAACCGAACGCCGTACTTCGCGAGCACCCCGGCGCGGTGCAGCTCCAGCGCCAGATTCAGGGCCGTCTGTCCGCCCAGGGTGGGCAACAGCGCGTCCGGCTTCTCGCGCTCGATCACGCGCGTCAGCACCTCCACGGTCAGCGGCTCGATGTAGGTGCGGTCCGCGAGCTCGGGATCCGTCATGATGGTCGCGGGGTTGGAGTTCACCAGGACAACCCGGTAGCCCTCCTCCTTCAGCGCCTTCACGCCCTGGGTGCCGGAGTAGTCGAATTCGCACGCCTGCCCGATCACAATCGGCCCCGACCCGATCAACATGACGGTCTTGATGTCAGTTCTGCGCGGCATGGTCCGAGGTCGAGTTCCTTTCTTTTCTGGTGCAGCTGGGGCGTCTGGCGTGAGCCCGCGTGCGGGCAGGTCAGGGGGTCTTCTTCTTTAGGTGGCCGTCGCGCTCGATGGTGAACTGATCAGGCAGCTTGCGATCGAAGGCGGGCCGATGCTGCTTGCCCACCAGCCAACCGCGCTCCGCGAAGCCTTCGGAGATCTGCAGGCGCAGGCGCAGGCTCTCCTCCGCGTCCGACAGGAACTGCGCGATCAGCGGCTCGCGCGCGGGCTCCTCCTGCCCGAGCCGCACCAGCGCCTCCGCGGCGGCGTAGCGCACGCCCTCGTCCATGTCCGTCAGGTAAGGGGCGCACAGGACCGCGGACTCGGCGGCCTTGGCCTTCATGGCCGCCAGGTGATTGAGGAGCTGGATCTTCTTCGTGGGATCCCGCTCGTAGCCGGGCTCGTGCTCGCCGAGGATCTTGGCGACGACCTCGAGCTCGTATTCCTTGGAGGCGACCCGATCGAGCAGGCGCAGCGGCCACGAGATCGAGTCCGCTGACCGCAGGTAACGCTCGATCTGCGGCACGATGGCCGCGCCCCGCTCGACCAGCGCGTCGAACACCCACTCCTTCTCCTGCTCGTCCTCGATGCTCTTGTCGTACATCATTCCGAACCGGCGGAGCAGCCCGTAGATTGCGTCCGGTGAGCCGTCCTCGAGCAGCGCCTCGAAGGCCTTGAAGCGGTCGGCGGACTGGGCGTACTTGTTCACCACCCGCTTGACGCTGCTGTCCAAGGACCGCTTGTCGCGGCCCGCCTTGCTGAGGAAATCGAGGAACCCCATGGATGCGGGGGAGTCTATACACGTCCGGGCGCCCACTCACACGGGAAAAACGGACCACGCCCGGCAGCCTGCGGGCGACCATCCGGTCCGTGCGGCGGCGGAGCCGCGTCAGTCCAGCGCGTCGGCGAGCTGCTGGCGGAGCAGCTCCACGGCACGAGCGTGCAGCCGACAGGCCCACGACTTGGAAAGCCCCATCGCCGCGCCCGCTTCTTCGAGGTTCTTGTCCGCGAAGTAGTACAGCTCCATCAGCTGACGCTCCCGATCGGGCAGGGCCTTCACCGCCTCGCGGACCCGAACGCTCAGGCGGCCGGTGTCGAGGGTGGCGTCCGGGGCGGGAAGCCTGTCATCGGCCACCGCGGCGGCCGCCTCCAGGGACGTGATGTGCACGGTGGCGATTCCGCCCAGGATCTCTGCGATTGCAGACAGCTTCTCCTCGACGGTGCTGGCCTCGGGCGCGGCCGGGCCTTCCTTGGCGCCAGTCGCCGCGGCGCCCTCCCGGTCGGTTTGATTCTGCAGGTACTGCGTGGCGCGCTCCTCCGCCCGGTAGCGGGCATAGTCCGCGCGTGAATACCAGCCCATCGTCCGCAGCCCGTCCAGCATGGCGCCCCGGATTCGGTAATAGGCGAAGGTGCTGAAGGCCACGCCGTGCCGGGGGTCGAAGCGCTCCGCCGCCTCGATCAATCCTTTCGACCCGTAGCCGACCAGGTCGTCGAAGTCGATGCGCGCCGTGATTTGCTTCTTCAGCTTGCGGGCGACGGACTGCACCAGCGAAAGGTGCTGCTCCACCAGCCGATCCCTGTCCCGATCCGACATCGCAATTTGTGACTAGACCAGGGCGGATGTGGCCCCGTCAAGTGGCATGGCGCTGGCCGAGCCCTGGCCCTGGCCGCCGCCCGCCGAGTCGTATAAATAGCCCGCCGAGGACGAGATCGCCGTGGCCCAGTTCCGCTCCCTGACCGATTCGGACGTTCGCGAGATCCTGAGCCTCTTCGGAGTCGCGCCGGACGCCTACGCGGGACACGCGGCGATCGCGGCGGGGACGGTGAACACCAACGTTCGCGTCGAGATCGCCGGCGGGCCTCGCTTCCTCCGCATCAACGAAGGCAAGACGGCGGACGATGTGGCGCGCGAGGCCGCCATCGTGGCCTTCGTTGCGGCTCGGGGCGTGCCGACGCCGGCGCCCGCGCTGACGGAAGGCGGCGAGCCCTTCGCGACGTGGCGGGGCCAGTTCGTCTCGCTGTTCCCGTGGTCGAAGGGGCGCACGCTCGTTCGCTCGGAGATGACCCCCGCGCTCGCGCGCCAGGCGGGGGCGGCGCTCGCCCTGCTGCACCGCGCGGGCGCTGACGCTTTCGATCGGCGGCCGGGGCGATACGAGCCCGAGGAGATCGAGCGCCGTCTGATACGCATCGAGTCAGTGGCGGGCGCGGATCCAGCGCTCGCCACTGCGGTTGCGATGCTACGGCCGGAGCTCGCGAGCCTGGCGCGCGAGCGGCATCCTGAGCTGCCTTCCGGCCTGATCCACGGTGATCTGTTCATTGACAACGTGCTCTATGACGAGGGGAGGCTCGTCTCTCTGCTCGATTTCGAGCAGGCGTCATGGGGACGGTGGGCCTACGACCTCGCGGTCACTCTGCTGGCCTTCGCGTTCGGGCGCGATGACTTTCGCCCCGACGTCGTCCGCGCGGTCTTGGCCGGCTACGCCGCCGAGCGGCCGCCGACGGACGCCGAGCGCGCGGGCCTCTCCGCCGAGCTGCGGTTCGCCGCGTGCCGGTTCTCCGTCACGCGCATCACGGACGTGTATCTGAAGCGCGGCGCGGGCGCGGCTCCCGGGAAGGACTTCCGACGTTACCTGTTGCGCTTGCAGCGGGTCCGGGAGCACCTCGCGGCCCGCGACGGACTGCTGGCGTTTCCTTGAAAAACGGACCCCTGGGCGGGTCCGTTACATCCCGGGCGGCACCCAAGGGTATCCGAGTTACGCGCGAATCGGGTCCTGCTTCTGCATCTGGCGCCGTGGTCGCGCGTCCCTTTTTGCGGCGCGTAGCCTGCGGTTGATGTCGAGTGCAGGCTACGCGCCGCAAAAAGGTTCAAGCGGCCTGCGGCGCCCACAAGAGCGGCGAGGTTGGCGCCGCGCGAAGCTCGGTTTCGCTCGCTTCTCGCCCGCCCAAGTACAGCGCCCGTGGTCGCGCAAAAGGGTTCAAGCGGCCTGCGGCGCCCACAAGAGCGGCGAGGTTGGCGCCGCGCGAAGCTCGGGTCGGATTGGCTCGGTCGCGTCAAGGTGAGCGGGCGCGCGCGCGCGTTCGCTGGGGGAGCGCGAATTTCCTGCTACATTCACCTCGCCTTGGCCGACCAAACCAACCGATCCCCTGCTGAAGACTTCGCGTCCCTGTTCGCCGAATCCGAGCGATCGAACGCTGGCGTTCCGCGGCGCTCCAAGCTGCGCCCGGGCGATCGGGTACGCGGAAAGATCATTTCTCTCGGGGGTGCGACGGTGTTCGTCGAGCTGGAGGGAGGGCAGGGCGAGGGCATGCTGGACGTCGTCGAGCTGCGCGACACCAAGGGGCAGCTCCTCGCCAAGGTGGGCGACACCATCGACGCCGTCGTCGCCGAGGCGGGCGCCCGCAACGGCCGGATGGTGGTCTTGCGTCGGAGCCTCGGGCGCGGCGCGGGGGGGCTGGCCGAGCTGGGGCAAGCGTTCCAGCACGGCATTCCGGTCGAGGGCACGGTGACCGGCGTGAACAAGGGGGGCGTCGAGGTCATGGTCGCGGGGGCGCGCGCCTTTTGCCCGATCTCGCAGCTCGATCTGCGGCACGTGGAGGACGCGGCGGCGTTCGTGGGACAGAAGCTGCTGTTCAGGATCACGCGCTTCGAGGAGGAAGATCGCCGCGGCCCGAACATCGTGCTGTCCCGCCGCGCGGTGCTCGAGGAGGAGTCACGTGGCAAGGCTGCGGAGACGCGCGCCAGGCTGACGGTCGGCGCGGTGGTGTCCGGCGTGGTGACCGCGTTGAAGGACTACGGCGCGTTCATCGACCTCGGTGGCGTCGAAGGCATGCTGCACGTCTCCGAGATCGGGTTTCGGCGCGTGGCCCACCCCGCCGACGTGTTGTCGGTGGGGCAGCACGTGTCGGTGCAGATCATCAAGCTCGAGCGCAAGAACGACGCGAAGAAGTCCGAGCAGATCGCCCTCTCCTTGAAGGCGCTCGAGGCGGACCCCTGGGAGTCCGTGGCGCTCGCGTTCACGGAGGGTAGCCGCGTGCGCGGGACGGTGACGCGAGTGACCGACTTCGGGGCTTTCGTCGAGCTGTCGCCGGGGGTGGAGGGCCTGGTCCACGTCAGCGAGCTGTCGGAGGGCAGGTCCGGGCGGCAGATGAAGACCGCCGTCAAGGCTGGAGATCAGCTGGACGTGACCGTGAAGGCCGTCGATCGCGAGCGACGGCGCCTGTCGCTGTCTCTCGGCGCGTCGGACGAGCCGCTGGACGCGGAGGCGCGCGCGATCGTGGACGTGGGCGCCGCCCCGTCGAAGCAAGGCAAGCTCGGAACCCTCGGCGACCTCTTCAAGAACGTGTCGCCCTCACAGAAGCGCTGAACCAGGCACTGAGAGCGGTTCGCAGATAAACCGCTGGCCCCGCACGGACTCGAACGCGAGCACGGACACGCGCTCGCCGGCCGTCGGGGCTTTATGCTAGACGGCCTTTGCGTTCAGCAGGCTCAGATACTTTCGTAGGCTATCCCGGCGCTCGTTGTCGAGATCGATGTAACGAATGCCCATGTCCATCGGCGACTCGCGGTTGGCCCACACGACCTCGCCCTGGACGGCAACGCTGGCGTCGAGGTCCGGGAAGTTCAGGATCAGCTCCACCACCGTGCCGACGTCCTCCACCGCCTCGCCCTGGATGCAGATGCCGCCGAGCGAGATGTTCTGCACCTTGTGGAACAGCAGCACCTCCGAGCCGGTGTAGTCGACGTACGCGTTCAATTCGAGCCGGGGAAACGCCCGCGGAAGCTCGGCTGAGCCGGTCATACCCAAAACTATCCTCCTCCGGAGGTTTTGGGTCAAAGCCCAGTTCGCCCCTTTCGCCTGCTTGCCAAACTGGCACGGCGGCCTTGGATCGCGCGACGTTCCGGCAGATCTCCAGCTCGGCCCCTCGCGAAACGCCGCGCCTTTTGCGCTCCGCGGGCCGTGGAACGGTTCCTGCTAACCAGGCGACCGTGGCTCTTCGCTCGCAAGCGCTCGTGATGTTGGTGATGCTCGGCTGCGGCAGCGGCCTTTCGGCGTGCGCGCACCCGGCGTTCTTTCCGGGCTCGACGATCCTGCGCACCGACGAGAACCAGAAGATAATCGACGTGGTCGATCTGTATCGCCAGCGGCTGACCGAAAGAAATGTCGAGGGCCTGCTGGTGCTCGCCTCCGAGCGTTACCGCGAGGACTCGGGGACCCCGCGCTCGGATGACGACTACGGATATGCCGGCCTCAAGGATGTGTTGAAGAACCGCCTGAAGCGCCTGAAGTCGATCTGGTACGAGATCGAGCTACGCGACATCCAGGTGAAGGATCGCGAGGCCGAGGTCGACGTGTTCCTGAACGGATCGTTCGAGCTGGCGTCGAACGCCCCCGAGATCGGCGACCGGTATCATCGCGTGTCCGACTACCACCGGTTCATACTCGAGCGGGACGGCGAGACCTGGAAATTCGTCAGCGGCATGTGACGAGCCGCGCCTGTGATATCGTGACCCCGTGGAGCTGAGCCCGCCCGATCCTCGGGTTGGACAAGTGTTGCAGGGCCGATACCGGATCCTCGAGCGCCTCGCCGCTGGGGCGATGGGGGTCGTGTATCGCGGCGAGCGGGTCGAGCTGGCGCGACCGGTCGCGGTGAAGTTCCTGCACCCGTGGATCGCGGCCCAGCCGGCGTTCCGCGCGCGCTTCGAGACGGAGGCCCGGGCGATGAGCCGCCTCAACCACCCCAACTGCGTGTCCGTGATCGACTTCGGCGTCGAGGGCTCTCCCTACGTCATCATGGACTTCGTCACCGGCGGTACGTTGCGGAAGGTGCTGGGCTGGGGCCGCCTGTCGCCGGCGCGGGCGGTGGCGATCGCCCGCCAGCTGCTGGCGGGGCTGGCCCACGCCCACGGGCAGGGCATCATTCATCGCGACCTGAAGCCCGACAACATGATCCTGACCGACACGGACGGGCTCCCCGATCACATCAAGATCCTCGACTTCGGTCTGGCCAAGCTACGTGACGGACCGGCCATGACCTCGGGGCTGGCCATCGGAACGCCGAGCTACATGTCGCCGGAGCAAACCGGCGCGCCTGGCGAGATCGATGGACGCACGGACATCTACGCGATCGGTGTGGTGCTCTACGAGATGCTGGTTGGTGCGAAGCCATTCGCGGCCGAGAAGGTGGCCGACATCCTGGTGATGCATCGGGACACGCCGCCAAAACCGCTCCGGCAGGCCGCGCCCGCCGCCGGGATATCGCCGGCCCTGGAGGCCGTGGTGTTGCGCGCGCTCGAGAAGAAGCCCGCCGACCGCTTTCAAACCGCGGCCGAATTCGCCGCCGCCCTCGATGAAGCTCCCGAGTCTCACGTCCGAATCCCCGGCGCGGCGGGCCGGCCCGTCGCGGGCCCGCCCGGCGTGGCCGGCGGCGCTCCGCCCCCGCCTATCGGCGATGGCGACAAGACCATCGCGGATTCGCGGGAGCGAACCGCGGGCGGCAGCGTGATCGAGGGAGCAAGCGCCGCCGCGTCGGCGCCGCTGGGGACCGGAACGCCGGCCGCGGGAGCCGCACCGCCGAAGGTCGTTCCCCCAGCACCGCGGACACCGGCGGCTTCGGCGCTGAGGCGCTGGCTCTCTCTCGGTGGGATGGTTGTCGTCGCGATCGTGCTCGTGTTCCTGGGGATTCGGCGAGCTCCGGGCAACGCGGTCACGGCGGTTGCCCCCGCGCCGGTCAAGGCGAACCCCAAGCCCGTCCCCGCGGCTGCACCGGCGGCCGTCGTGGCCACGAATTCTCCAGCGCCGGCGCTGGTGCCGCCGGCGCCCGTGTCGCCACCGCCGGTCCAACCGGCGGCCCCGTCACCTCCCCCGCTGTTGGGGGCTCCAATAGCCGTCAAACCTTCGCCGGATGAACGGCGCGCCGAGGGGGCGCGTCTCGTCGCCACCGGTCAATGGCAGCAAGGGTTGGGGGTGCTCGAGAAGGCCTCCCGGGAGCACCCCGAGAACGCCCTCGTCGAGGCGGATCTGGCAAATGTCGCCCTCGAGCACAGTCGATGGGCCGAGGGCGCCCAAGCCGCGCGCGTCGCTGGCCAGCGCGATCCGCACCTGCGCTCCGACGAACGTCTCGTGAAGAACCTGATTCGTGCGCTCGCGGTAGACAAGGGCTACGAGCGGACCGAGGACGTCCTGCACGGATTCGGGGCCGCGGCGGTCCCGTTCCTGAAGACCGCGGCCGCCCACGACAAGAACCCCATCGTGCGCGAACGCGCGAACGAGATCCTTCGCGAGCGGGGGCCCCGGCCGGCGAGCCACGGCACGTTCAGCCGGCCCTCGCAGCCTTCGCGGAAGGCGTCCTCGAACCACTCGATCTTCACGCGCTGAAGTCTTCCCGGCTTCCGGCGCCGGTGCCGAAGGTCGATGTGCCCGCGCACGTCGTCAAGAATCGAACAGGATGCCGAGCGCCGCCCGGGCCGTCTCGCCGTTTGCGGCGGCGCTCTCGTGGCCCGCGTCATTGTCCGGCGGGAGCAGCCAGTTGCGCGCGGCCTCGACCTGGAAAAACATCTGCAGGTTCGTGCCCAGCGGGTACCGAACACCGGCTTCGATGCCGAACGTGCCGCTGGTGGTGAAGCTCTGGCCGCTTTGCGACGCCGTCAGCGGGGTCGTCTCCGACAGCCCCAGGCGCGCCCCGAGCGCCAGGCCGAGGAAGGGCCATAGCCGGTGCCCGGACGGGAACGAGTACTGCAAGCTGAGGCCGCCGACGAAACTCCAGGCGCGCACGTCGTTGCCGTTGTCACGGAACTGCGCGGCCAGGAGCGGCCACAACCCGCGGGCGCAAATCGCCACGTGCGAGCCGACCGGCACGCGCGCCAGAAACTGCAGGTGACTCGTTGGCTCGCCGGGTCCCGTCTCGATGTCGAAGGTCGTTCCCACGCCCACTTGCCACGAGGTCGCCTCCCGAGGTGCCTGCGTCGCGTCGACGGGTCGGCTCGGGTCGGCCGCCGCCGTCGCGGTCGACGCGACCGCTGGATGGGCCATCGCTGGGCCGCTCGCCGGGTGGAAAGTCGCGACCGGCCCAGCTCGCCCGGGCTCGGCCGCGCCGGCGGGATCGGTCTCTCTCAACGCGTGCAGGAACTCGACGATGCTCAGACAGGCATGGCGTCGCGCCATCCTGTCCCCGGGATCGACCGACAGGACGAGCCGTGCATCAACGGTGGTCGACCCGGGTTGGCGGGTGTAGACGGTCAGCGTCCGATCATTCGCTTCGACGACGACGCCCCGGTCGAGGCGGCCGCCGTCCACGAGTCGAGCCACGTCTTGCCAGGCGCGGGCGCCCAGAGCAGCCGACAAGACCTCGAACTTGGATGATTCCAGCTCTCGCCGTAGCTCGTCCGCTAGACGGGATTCGTGCGGCGCCAGCACCGCCACCACCGCGCTCGAAACGTCGTCGGTCGCTTGCGCACCGTTCGCCGCCCCCACGCTCCACAGCGCAACCCCCGCCAGCAGAGCGCTCCCCGGGCGGGGACGGCTCATGGAGGACCGTCGGACGGCTCGGCCAGCACTCCATGCGCCAGCGCCGCCTGAGCCCCCTTGGGTGCGCGAGCCAGGTAGGCGCGCGCCGCGCTGCGCGTGGCCTCGGCGTCCTGCATACGAATGGCGCTCTCCAGCAGGCGCCCGGCCGCCTGTTCAGCGAGCGGGCCGTTCGGCCAATCCGAGACGTAGCGTTTGAACCAGCGGGCCGCTTCGGTGGGCCGCCCCCCTTCGAAGGCGAGGCGTCCCAGGCTGAACGCGGCGTCGCCCGCCAGCCGATCATCGGGGAAACGCTCGACGAGCGCCGCGAACGCCCGGTGTGCCCGACCGCGCGCATCCGAATAGCGGGCCACGTCGGCCAGCGTCAGCAAGCGGTGCGCGTCTAGACGTCGGCACAGGTTCTGCCAGCCGATGCGCTTCGCGACCGCCAGCGCCTCGCGGTAAGAGCCACGATCCGCGAGCGTCATCCATTCGTCGTCCAGCGAGGCCGCGCTTGTCGCGGAGCTCGCGGATCTCGATCCTCGCGAGGCCGACAGGGGGGAGCGCAAGACTTTGGGCTCGCCGCTCGGCTCGGGCGCGAGCGCGGGCTCCGCGAGCTTTTCGGCCGTCGCCGCCGGAGCTCCGGCACCCTCGTCCACGCTGGCGGCAGCGGCAAGACCGGTCGGCCGGCGCGTCGGGGCCGAGGCAGCCACGAGCCCGTCCACCGGACGGCCGGCGCTCAGGGGCTCGAGGCGGACGACCTCGGCCGCGACGGTCAACCTCTGTCCCGCCCGCACCGGGACGCCCGATCCCAGCAGCGCCCCGTCGACCAGCACGGAACCCTCGTAGAGCGAGAGCTCGAGCCGGTCGGAGCGCCAGCTGAGCCCGAAGCGGGTCCCCGTCACCCGGACCCGATAGGGGCCCGCGTGTACGATCCAACTGGTGGTCGCCGCGTGGATCACGTGCGCCTCCAGGGCGCCGCGCGCCAGGATCATCTCGGCCCCCACGTTCGTGAGACGCTGTAGTTGCCCGGAAGACCCTGCTCGAAACGTGACCGTCGAGCCGTCAGAGAAGCGCAGCGGGAGATCGCTCTCGGCATCCGCGACCAAGGTGGGGATCGCGTCGCCGCCCCTCGAGGGGTCGCTGACCTCACGCCGGGCCGGCGGCTTGCGCGCGAGGACCGCGAAGATCAGCCCCGCGGCGGCGGCTGCCGCGCCGAGCGTGAAGGGCAGCCGGCCGGGCCGGCGGTGCGTGCGCAGTCGGTCGCGCCCGCGCGAAGGCCCGAACGTCCCCGTCCGCCGCAGCCTCTCCGGGGGGCCCACGCCTTCGCTCACTTGCGGGCCATCGCCATCCGCCGCGAGGGCGGCGTCTTGCGCTCGCGCCAATTCCTGCCAAAGGCGCGTCATCCCGGTGCTCTCGCCGCCATCATTTGGGCTGGTCATGCGCGTCCCTCGAGCCAGGGCGCCAGCGCCTCGCATTGGCGAGCCATCTTGAAGAACCGCCGCTCGGCCTTCGCCAGGCGCCGGCGCACGGTGGCCATCGACGTTCCGCAGGCAGCCGCCGTGGCCTCCAGCTCGAGCCCGTCCAGCATTCGCAGCGCAAACGGAATCCGCTCGTCGACGGGCATGCGATCGAAGATCCGATAGACGGCGCGGGCCGCCTCTTGCGTTTCAGCGCTGGCCCAGGGGAATGCGCGTTCCGGGACGTCCTCGAAGAAGGTCAGCCAGCGGTTTCGGTAACGTCGTCGAATGAGGCCCCGCGCCGTGAAGACCGCAATCTGGGTGAGCCAGGCTTTCAGCGCGGCGGCGGCCTGCAGCCGGTCGATGCGCTGCCACGCGATCACGGCCACGTCCTGCAGGAGATCCGGGGTCTCGGTGTCGTGGGCTCCGAGCACTCGCGTGAGGACACGGCGCAGGTGGTTGCCATGGCGCTTCATCAGGGCATCGAGCGCGCCGGGCTCGCGGGCCTTCAGCGCGGCGACCAATCTGATGTCCTCTGCCCGCGCGTCGTGGGCCGCGTCGAGCCGGGGGCCCGGCGGGGGGACGATGCGCAGAACGGGATCCACGGTAGATCAGTATCCGCCACGGTCTGCGCGCTGCTCAACAAAATGCGCGCAAGCTCACGTCGAACCCGCTAACGCGACGCGATATGTCGCCGGCGACCTCCCCATCGCGCGTGCGGGCCCTGCACCCCGACGCGCCTCAGCGCAGGTCGCGACGGAGGCTCGCCGGGAAGAGCGCGTCCATCAGCGCCATCATCTCGGGCCGGCCCACCATGTGCGGCGCCAGATCGCGCGCGAACTCCGCGGCGTTCTGGTAGCGATCGTTGGGGTCGAGCGCGAGGGCGCGATGAAGCGCCTTCGCGGCCGGCAGCGGCAGCTGCTCGATCAGGCTGAACTGCGAGGTCGCGGGGCCTACGGCCGCCCTGAGCAGGCGGTTCACGGTGGTCTCCCCGCGGTAGAGGAGCTGCGCGGTGAGGCAGTAGTAGAGCACCATCCCGGCAGAGAAGATGTCGGAGCGCTGGTCCACCGTCTCTCCCCGGGCTTGTTCCGGGGACATGAAGCTGGCGTTGCCCTTGACGGTGCCGGCCTCGGTGCGACTGATGCGCCTGTCGGCCTTGGCAATACCGAAGTCGGTCAACTTGACCTCACCGCGGTACGAGACCAACACATTGCCCGGCGACACGTCCCGGTGAATGATCTCGAGCGGCGTGCCGTCCTTCTCGGTCTGCGAGTGGGCGAACGCCAGGGCCTCGAGCACATCGTGCATCACGTAGAACGCCGCGCCCATCTCCAGTGGGCCGCCGAATCGCTCCAGGTGTCGGTCGAGAACTTGGCCGACGTCGCGGCCGTGGATGTATTCGAGGGCCAGGAAATACTCACCCTGCTCCATCCCGAAGTCGAACACGGGCACGATGTTCGAATGCACGAGCGTGGCCTGCAGTCGGGCTTCGTCGGTGAACTGATCGACAGCCTCGCGGTGCCGCGCGAGATGGGGGTGCATGCGTTTCACGACGAAGTAGCGCACGAAGTTCTTCTCGCCGCGGGCCGCCGCGAAGAAGATCTCTGCCATGCCGCCCTCACCGATCCGTTCGATCAGCTCGTAACGCCCCATATGGGTGCCGCTCGAGCCCCGCGCGCTGGCTGACACGGCGGCCAGCGGGACCGTACCTGCGTGCGCCTCGGAAGCGCCCGGGAAATTGACGGTCCGGGCCACCTGCCGCGGGGGCGAGGGAGCCGGGGCGCGGCCTCGTGCCGGATTGGTCTCCTGCGAGCCCACGCGTCGGGCTGGCTGATCGGCAGGCGCCCCATCTCCCTCATCTCCCCCATCTCCTGCCTTGCCCGCGCTCGTCCCGGGACCCGAGCTGGCCGGCCGCCGCCTGCGCGTCACCGCCGCGATCATCCCCCCGAACGCGATGAGGCCACCCAATCCCGCGACTGCTCCCCCGGGGTGGATGGGGGGCGGCGGCGGCGCGGGCGCCGTGAACGCCGCCAGCAGGAACATGTCGCCTCCGACCGGCCACGCACCGCCGACGCGGCCGTCGGCAAGGATCATCGGCGGGCCGGCGACGTGTCCCACCAGCTGTTCCAGCTCGCGGGTTGGTTCGCCGGCACCCGCCGCATCGATCAACTTGGTTCGATCCGAGAAGCCCACCGAGTCGCCCGTCAGGCCGGCTATCTTCGTCAACAGGCCGCTGTCGATGACCGAGGCGAGCACGACGACGGGCGGGCGGCCGGGACGCTCCGTTTGCTTGGCCGCCGCCGCCGCCGCCACGAAGGCGCGGCCGTCCCCCGGCAGAATACCGGAGGCCACGCCGTGTTCGATTGCCTCTCGAACCACGGCGCTGCCGGCGAGATCGCCCGCTCCGGGACCCAGCTCCGCCAGCAGCGTGTCACCGACGATCGCGGTCAGGGAATAGCGAGAGCGATACCGCGCCCACCAGTCTTCATTCTCGAGGAGATCCTGCGCGGTCGCGCGATCGGCGCCCATCTTCAAGGCAGCCACCATCTCGGGGACCCGCGCCGCCTCTGCCGCGGCGGGCTCGAGCGCCCGCGCCTCGGCGCCGAAGGCCTGCCAGATGCGGGCATGCGCCGCCTCTGCCGCGGGACCCACCCGCGGCAGCGGGGGGGTAGCCCTCGATCGCCAGGCCAACCCGGCGACTGCGATCGCCGCACCGAGCAGGGCGAGAATCCACCCTGCGGTCGGGGCTCGCCGCGGTTCAGTTTTCATACGACTCGTAGGCCCCCCCTTGCTTGTTGAGGTGGGGAGGATGGGACGCGGCGTCCGCGGAGAAGCTCACGTTGGCGCCCGCGGGCGTCACCTCGACGTGCTGCGCGGAGGGCTTGATTGCGGGGCCCCACAGCACGAGGCTGTGACTTCCCACGGGGACCGCCTGGAGCTGAAACGAACCGTCGGGACGCACCCGCGCCCAGTGATTGTTCGGCACCACCAGGATGTCGGCGCGCATCTTCGAATGAATGTTGCAGAAGACCTCGACGTGACCCGGCTTCAGCAGGACCACTGGATTGGGCTTGTCGCCTGCCTTCAAGGTGCCGAGGTCGAAGGCGTCGCCCGGCGTGCGCGAGAAGACGTTGTGAAACACCCTGTCCTCGTTCGGAAAGCTGATCCGGCCACCCACCTGGACGACCGCGACGGCGGGGACGAACTGGCGGCCCTGCTGCTTGATCTCGATCGTCGGAGGGTGCGCGAGCAAGGTCCTCGGCCCGTCGAGATAGACGTAGGCCTCGCCCGCCGCCGCGGCGCCGTGGATCCGACCGGTGATCGAGGCGCGGGCCCCGCCAGCGGCGGCGCCGTCCACGGCTCCCGGATCCCTCGCGAGGCCGCCCGCGACGCCCGCTCCGGCGGCGGTGGCCTCGGCGCCTCCGACCGCTGGCCGCGGCCCCGCGGTCGTCGGCGGCACCCCGCCGCCGAGCTGGACGTACTTCAGCAGCGCGTCGTGCATCTGCATCAACTGCAGGATGAGCTGCCGCTGATCCCGCAGCTCTTGTTGCACACGGGCCAAATCGCCTTCGAGCCGCGCAAAGTCGGCGACGCTGGGGGGCGACCGGGGCTCCGCCTTCGCGGGGTTCCCGGCGAACGCCAGGAAGGAGCCGAGGCAGAGCGCGAGGCCGGGGCGAAGTGAACGTTTCGTCATGCGCATGTCGCTCTCCATCAATAGCTCATCACCAGGCTGCTCGTGAACACGTCGTTCCGCACCTGGGGGATGCCGCCGTACTCGCCGTTATGCAGGTACTCGGCCTTAAGCGCCGCCCACCTGGTCATCACGCAACGGACCCCGCCAGTCCCGCGCCACGACTTCGTCAGGTACGCGCGGTCGGGGGCGAGCGCCACGAACGCGTCGCGGTACTCGATTCGCCCGAGGAGCCCGAACGAGGCCGTCAACATGACATCCGCCTCGAGGTAACCGCCGCCGTGGAGGTCGAGCTGGTAGACGCCCTGCGCGGGATCGCCGGGCGACTTGCCCTTCAACCAGGCCGCCTTGAGAGCGACGGCACCGATTTCGGCCAACAGGTCCGGTCCGAAGAACCACATCGCGTGCGTGTTGGTGGTCGTTCTATCCTGGGCTCCGTAGCTGCCAGAGAACCCGAGTTGCACGTCGACCGGCAGCGGCAGCCGGGCCGATACCCGGCCGCTGACTGTCTTCCCCGCGTTGCTGTCGATCTCGTCGTAAAAATGGAACTGCTCGGTCGTGTTGGAGCCGTTCGTGAGCGCCGCCGCGACCACCAGCCAATCATCGGCTCCGAGCTTACTCCTGATCTTCAAGCCCAGAGCCGTGCCCGTCGTGTACCGGGCGATGAGCGAGGGCGTGACGCCAAAGCGATGATCCGACTTACGGTCGCGGTACTCGATGCCCAGCACCGATTCCATCTTCCCCACGAACACTGACGTGCGCTGCGATTCGGTGGGCAGCCATTCGAGCTGGGCGAGGTCCAGATCGAACACGTCGCCGAGCGAGAAGTTGCTCCCCGTTCGCGGCGTGAAGTTCACGCTGGTGGTGAGGATGGCGGTCGGCGCGGGGCGCGCGCTCAGCCGCAGATTGACCTCGTTCACGATGAATCCGGGCGCGCCGCGCGAGTGGACGCTGTCGTAGCGCTCCACGCCCGGGGCGCTCCCGAGGTCGGCCACTTCGCCGCGCGAGTTGACGGCCGGGGCGAGGATGTCCCCGAGGAAGACCCAGTTGTAGCTGGCGAGGCCGGGATACCGCGCGTGGCCGAAGTCCTGGACGTAGCCGGCGCCGTCGCCCTCCGGCGCGAAGAACCCGAAGTCCACGTATCCGCCGATGGTCAAGAGCTTCTGGCTGTGCGCGACGAGCTCCTCGTTCTGGCGAATCTGTTCCGCCACGAGAGCGTCGACGGTCGCGGGATCCGCGAGCGCGATGGCGGCGGCGTCGTCGTCTGCTTCGGCCGGTTCTGGCGCCGAGGGCAACGTCGCCGGCGCGCCGGCGGGGAGCGAGATCGCGGGCGAGGCCTCGGGCCCGCTCGCCATCGGCGCTTGCGCGCGCGCGAAGCCGGGTGCTGCGGTGGCGGCGGACACGAGCAGCGACAGGAACATCCCGGTCCTCACGGCGCGCCCTCGAAAGCGACGGAAGCCGCCACCGGGCACGCGGCCGGGGCTCCGACGAGCACGGTCGCGGGTGGAGGCTCTATGAGATCGGGCGGTCCGGGGATGCCCGTCAGCGTCTCGAGAAAGGCCACCAGGTCGTCGCGGTCCTGGGCGGTCAGATGGAGGGGCGACAGCTCCGAGGTGCCGCTCGTGCTGCCCTCGCCCCCTCCCTGATCGTAGTGCCAGACCACGTCGCCGAGCGTCGCGAACAGCCCGTCGTGCATGTAGGGCCCGGTCATCGCGACGTCGCGCAGGCTGGGGGTCCGCCACGCGCCGAGCCAGCGCGGGTCGGGCACGACCGGCGCAGGCGCTGGAACGACGCCGGGGTTCGCCGCGAAGTTGTCGTCGTAGGCGGTCCCGCGACGGAACGCCTGCGTGGCCAGCTTCTCCTGGCCGGCGAAGGCGCCGAGGGGCAGGCAGGCCGCGCTCGTCCCGGCTTCCGCGACACAGTCACACTTCGCGGTCACGCACGCGGCGATGGTGGGCACGTGCGCGCCCGTCTGCGGAATGCCTATGTCGTGGAACTTCCCGTCGGAGAACAGCGGCGTGCTGTGGCAGTCGATGCAGGAGGCGCGGCCGATGAAGAGCTTCAGGCCGCGCTCGGCGGCGGGCGGGAAGGCGGCCTCCGCGCCTGCGACGCCGGCGGCGTAGGCGTCGAACGGCGATCCATCGCTCGACAGCAGCCACTCGTAGGCGGCGATCGCCTTGGCGACGTTCACGTGCACCCGCGTCACGGTCGCCTGATCAGCGGGCGCGAGCGCCTCGTACGCGGCCTTGTACACGCCGGTCGCGGCGCCGGTGGCCGGGGGTACGAGCCGCGCCGCGAGCTCTTGCACCGCCGGCGCGTCAGCGAAGATCGCCGCGTAGGCGGGCCAGTAGGTCGGCTGCATCACGACCCAGAACGTCTTCATCCGGTGGCCGTTCATGGAGACGGGGCTCTCCATGACCTGCGCCGCCTGCGCCCAGAGGACGTCCGTGCGACCGTTCCAGTACAGCACGGGATACCGGGCCGCGTTCAGGGTCTGCTGGCCATTGACGTCGTACCAACCCGCGCCGATCGAGACGGTGTTCGGCACCGACGTGAAGTCGGCGCCAAAACGCTTCGGATCATGGCAGGTCGCGCAGGACACGCCGATCTGCCCGCACGTGGACGTCCGGGAGGTGGGCGCCGGCAAACCCAGCGTGTCCACGTCGCTCGGCGAACCGGAGAGGGCGGTGTCGTGATAGAGGCGCCAGCCGAGCGTGACCTCGGGAAGCGTCCACGGCTCTGGCGCTAGGGTGCCGTCGAGATCCTGGGCGGCGTTCGGGGCGAGCGCGCGCGTTCTCCAGTCGACGATCGGGAGGTAGGCGTTCGAAGGATCGGGCGGGGGCGGCGTGTTCGTGACGTGCGCGAGGCTCTGCACGCGCGCCCACTCCTCGTCGGTCCAATCGCAGCCCTGATCGCCGCATGCCAGCTTGTCCGCCCACTCTCCACAGCCAGCCTCCAGCGTAAGCGCCGCGATGCCGCCCAAGAACCAGGCCCGCCACATGGATGAGCACATCCTACCCGAACGACGATACGAATTGGACTTCTTCAACTCGCAGAGACGGCGCCCAGTTTCGGCCAGCATTCATGGCAAGTGGGGCGGCAAGTGGCGCGGCAAGTGGCGCGCGAAAGGTGGCCGCACGTTTGAAACTTCGCGACGGACGAATATGCTGTGCGCCACCGCCGGCCCCCGGCGGACAACCCCCGGGCGCGAAAAACGCGTAAATCAAACATGGCATCTGTCGACGTTCCGCTGAAGAGACTTCGTTTTGGTCAGACCGCTCGCCGCGACGCTTGGTGGGCGATGCCCCTGCTCACGCTGGTCGTGTTCTCGTCGTTCGTGGTCTATGTCACCTGGGCGCTGTTGCAGGGCGAGCACTACTGGTCCGGCAACTACCTGTCGCCGCTGTATTCGCCGGAGCTCTTCGGGGTGTCGCCGCACGCGGTCTTTGGTCCGCCGCCCCCGTGGCTGACGGGGCTGTTCCCGTCGTGGTTGCCATCCTGGCTGCACTACTCGCCGGCCATGCTGATCCTCATCTTCCCGCTGGCGTTTCGCATGACCTGCTATTACTACCGCGGGGCTTATTACAAGGCGTTCTGGGCGGATCCCCCGAACTGCACCGTGGGCGAGCCACGCAAGACGTACCTCGGCGAGCAGACGCTTCCGCTCATCGTCCAGAACGTGCACCGTTACGCGCTCTACTTCGCCCTCGCGTTCATCGTGCTGCTGTCGATCGACGCGTGGCACGCGCTGTGGTTCGAGGATCCCGCCACCGGCGGCACGAAGTTCGGCCTGGGAGTCGGGTCGTTGATCATGATCGTGAACGTGGTGCTGATCGGCGGCTACACGCTCGGCTGTCATTCACTTCGCCACCTGATCGGCGGGGTCCTCGACGTGTTGTCCCGCCGTCCCATCCGCAAGAAGGCCTACGACTGCGTGAGCTGTCTCAATCGTCACCATCCGAAGTGGGCCTGGTGCAGTCTGCTCTGGGTCGGTTGGACCGACATCTACATTCGCCTGTGCGCGACGGGCGTCATCACCGACTGGAGAATCTTCTGATGGCCGTCGAGTTTCAGACCCATGAGCACGACGTCATCGTGATCGGCGCGGGCGGCGCCGGGCTGCGCGCGGCCATCGAGGCGTCGGCGACGGGCGCGTCCGTGGGCCTCATCTGCAAGTCGCTGCTTGGGAAAGCCCACACCGTCATGGCCGAAGGGGGCATGGCGGCGGCCATGGCCAACGTCGACGACCGCGATTCATGGAAGGTGCACTTCGCCGACACCATGCGCGGGGGCCAGTACGTCAACAACTGGCGGATGGCCGAGCTGCACGCCCAAGAGGCGCCGGCGCGGGTGCGGGAGCTCGAGGCGTGGGGGGCCGTCTTCGATCGCACGAAGGACGGCCAGATCCTGCAGCGCAACTTCGGCGGCCACCGCTACCCGCGGCTGGCACACGTCGGCGATCGCACGGGCCTCGAGATGATTCGCACGTTGCAGGATCACGGCATCCACCAGGGCATCCAGGTGTACATGGAGCACACGGTGACGTCGTTGTTGAAGGATGGCGACCGCGTGGTGGGCGCGTTCGGCTACGATCGCGAGCGGGGCTATCCGCGACTCTTTCGCGCCGGCGCCGTGGTGCTGGCGACGGGCGGCATCGGTCGCGCGTTCAAGATCACCTCGAACAGCTGGGAGTACACCGGCGACGGGCACAGCCTGGCCTACCAGGCTGGCGCCGAGCTGATGGACATGGAGTTCGTGCAGTTTCACCCCACGGGCATGGTGTGGCCGCCGAGCGTGCGCGGCATCCTGGTGACCGAGGGTGTGCGCGGCGAAGGCGGCGTGCTTCGCAACAAGGACGGCAAGCGGTTCATGTTCGACGACATCCCCGAGAACTATCGCAACCAGACGGCGAAGGATCCCGAGGAGGGGTGGCGGTACACCCAGGGTGACAAGAACGCGAACCGGCCGCCGGAGCTGCTGACCCGCGACCACGTCGCCCGCTGCATCAACCGCGAGGTCCGCGCCGGCCGGGGAAGCCCGCACGGCGGCGTGTTCCTGGACATCGCGTGGATCAAGGAGAAGCTCCCCAACGCCGCGGAGCACATCAAGAAGAAGCTCCCCAGCATGTATCACCAGTTCATGCAGCTGGCTGGGCTGGACATCACCGCCGAGCCGATGGAGGTGGGACCGACCACGCACTACGTGATGGGCGGGGTGCGCGTCGATGGCGACACACAGATGTCGTCGGTGCCGGGGCTGTTCGCGGCGGGCGAGGTGGCGGCGGGCCTTCACGGCGCGAATCGGCTGGGCGGCAATTCGCTCTCGGACCTGGTGGTGTTCGGCAAGCGCGCCGGAGAGTACGCGGCGAAGTTCGCGAAGGAGCGCGGGGCGGGGCAGCCGCCGGCCGATCAGATCGAGGCCGCGGCGCGCGCGCTGCTCGAGCCGTTCGACCGGGGCGCCTCCGCGAGCGGCGGCTCCGAGGGTCCGTACAAGGTCCAGTACGAGCTGCAGGACATGATGCAGGAGAAGGTCGGCATCGTGAGGAACGAGGGCGACATGCAGGCGGCGCTGGCCGGAATAGAGGGCCTGAAGCAACGGGCCGCCAAGGTGGGCGTCGTGGGCAACCGCGAGTACAACCCGGGCTGGCACACGGCCCTCGATCTTCCGAACCTGCTCACCTGCGCCGAGGCGGTCACCCGCTGCGCCATAGAGCGCAAGGAGAGCCGGGGCGGGCACTTTCGCGAGGACTTCGACCAGAAGGATCCCAAGTTCGCCACCTTCAACAACATCGTCAAGAAGGGCCCGGACGGACGCATGCAACTCGAGCGTCGTCCCATCCCGGAGATGCGCGCAGACCTGAAGCAAATCGTCGAGGAGAACAAGTAATGGCCAAGGCCACGTTTCGGATCTGGCGCGGCGACGCGAAGGGTGGGGACTTCCGTGACTACGCGACGGAGGCGGGGGAGGGCATGGTCGTCCTCGACGCCGTCCACGCGGTGCAGGCGGAGCAAGCGAACGATCTCGCCGTGCGGTGGAACTGCAAGGCGGGGAAGTGCGGCTCGTGCTCGGCGGAGATCAACGGCATGCCCAAGCTGATGTGCATGACGCGCCTCTCGGACCTCGATCTGACGCAACCGGTGACGATCGAGCCCATGCACGCGTTCCCGAACATCCGCGATCTGGTGACCGACGTTTCGTGGAACTTTCGCGTGAAGAAGACCATCAAGCCGTTCAAGCCGCGCGCCCCCGACGCGCCCGACGGGAGCTGGCGCGTCGATCAGGCCGACATCGAGCGTCCCCAGGAATTCCGCAAGTGCATCGAGTGCTTCTTGTGCCAGGACGTCTGCCATGTCATCCGCGATCACGGGAAGACCGAGGAGTTCATCGGCCCGCGCTTCCTGGTTTACACCGCGGCGCTGGAGATGAACCCGCTCGACGCCGAGGATCGCGTCGACGACCTGAAGCACAAGCACGGCATCGGCTATTGCAACATCACGAAGTGTTGCACCAAGGTCTGCCCGGAGCACATCACCATCACGGACAACGCCATCATCCCCTTGAAGGAGCGCGTCGCCGACCGGTTCTACGATCCGGTGAAGCGCCTGTTTCGCGTGTTTCGCGGGGGTTGAGGCGGCGCGACGCCGCGCGCCGACTGGGGGGCGGCGGGGTGCGCACGCCCATCATCAATGGTCACAGCGGCGCGTAGGCGCGGCGAGCGGGCGTGGAGACGACGCGGTTCTCGGGCAGCACGAGCGCGCTCAACGCGCCGCCGTAAACGCACCCGGTGTCGAGCCCGGTGGCGAATCGGTGCCGCTGCAGGCCCCGCATGGCGTCGTGCCCGTGCACGACGTGCTCGGGGCCAGGCCAAAGGCTGCCCCAGGGTACACCGGCGTCGACGCGCTTCGATGGCTCGCCGCCGGGGGTGATGCTGCGCAAGTTCAGCAGGAATTTTCGCGACTGCTCCGCGAGCGGCACCCCGGGCACCAGCCCGCCGTGGACCGCGATCGCGGCGATGTCCAGGAACGTGATCACGAGCGGCAGCGTTTCGAGGAACGTTCGATCCTCTGCCGCCAGCGATGCCGCTACCCGGGCGTGGTCGCTCTGCTGCGTATCGTCTCCGGGGTCGCGCCCGGAATCGAAGAGGCTCACCACCTTCGCGTCGTGGTTCCCCAGCACGGCGCGAAACCCTCGCTCCCGGGCCACCGCCACCACGCCGCGCGAGTCCGGGCCCTTGGCCACGAGATCGCCCACCAGGACCACGCGATCCTCCGCGTCGTCGGCGCCGGTCAACCGCAGGAGGTCCAGGAGCTCGTCCAGGCAGCCGTGGACGTCGCCTATGAAGATGGTGCGCCGCGCGCCGCCCGCCTTCTCCGCCGCTGCCGCCGGCACGTCAGAACCCATTGGCGGCGAAGTGTTCGCGGAGCTCGTCGGAGGCCCCATGGACAGCGTGCTCCATCGCCTCCCGCTCCATCGCTTCCTCCACCGCCGGTCCATACTGTCGCTTGGGTCTCTGCACGATGGCCTCCCCGGTCGTCATCATAACAATCGAGCCGGTGCGTCCAGTGCTCAGAATCAGCTCGACCGCGCAGGTGACCTCGATCGAGCCGGCCTGCACCGACGTGCTCAGCTTCTTGATCGATCCGTCGACGGCCAGGCCGCCGGGAGCGCGCTTCTTGAACCCGCTCAGCTCCGTCGACACCGCTTGCCGCATGTGATCGCGCAGCTTGGGGGAGGCCTTGTTCGTGCGATCGCCCATGGGCTTTACCTGGATCTGCATGTCGGTCTGAGCGTTGGCGAGCGCCGCCAGCGCGGAGGCCGCGTGCCGGCGCACGAGGGGGCTCCTGTCGTTCAAGGCCACCTCCAGCCCCGGTCTGCCCGCCTCGTCGGCGATCTCGCCGATCGCCTCCGCTGCGACCGCGCGCACGAGGGGACTAGGGTCGCTGAGCGCCCGGATCAGATAGGGCACCGCGGCGGCGTCCCGGCGTCGTCCCAGGACCAATGCGGCCTGCACACGCACCTTCTCGGACCGGCTGCCGAGCAGCGCGGTCGTCGCCACCGGCGATGGCGCGCGAGAGGCGGCGTACGCCTCCCAGGGCAAGCTCGCCGCGCAGGCCGCCGCGAGCGTCATGACACGCGCGAGCACCAGTAGACGGCGGACAAGCGCGCATCGGGGGAGCCCAGCCAAGGCTAATAGGATCGCTCCCCAGGACGGTCGCCGTCAACGGAAATGCACGGCGACCGGGCCTACGATTCAGGCTTGGTGGTGCTTTCGATCTTCGCCTTGTGCTCTTCTGGCGTGTCGGTGTCGATAGACTTCTTGAAGTTTCGAATGGCCTTCCCCAGCCCGTCGCCGAGCGCAGGTAGCTTCGTCGCTCCAAAGACGACCGTCACGATGACCAAGATCATGACCAATTCGCCCATTCCTAGTCCGAACGGCATGGATGTCTCCTTTGTGTGCGGAATGTAGCACCTCCCGGGGCGAAGCGCCCGGAAGGCGCGCACCCCGTAGGCGGAAAGTCGTCGTGTGCCTAGAACGTACCCCAGGCGGCCAGACCAGAAGGGGAGACGGCAATGCCGACCGGTCGCCGCGGCGAGGCAGGGGGGGACGGAGGGGAATTCGACTCCGAATCCGAACGCTTCATGGGTTCCCTCCCCGCTTCCCGGCCGTCCCGGATCACGAAGACCAGGCCGGCGGCCGCCACAGCGGCGCCGGCACCGATCCAGATGAGCCCCTGCCCGGTCGTGTCGTAGATCTTCGCGTTGACCTTCCGGTTCATGTCGTAGCCAGTCTCCTTGCCGCTCAACGACAGGAAGTAGATCCCTGCGCCGATGGCGTAGGCGCCGGCGCCGACGGCGATCCACGGCGCTGCGCGCCGGAGGAATTGACCGGGGCCGCGCCGATGGTCCTGGTCGCGGAGGTCGAGCGCCACGGGGGCCGCCGCCGGTGCGGCGACGATGGCGGGTACGCGCGGCGCGCGGGTCTGAGCCTGATCGAGCGCTGCCTTGAGCGCCGACGCCGCGATGTTCGTCGACTCGGTCACGTCCTTCTCCGTGCAGATCTCGCAGAGGTCGTCGCGTGACATCAGCACGGAACCGCTGCGCGGGTCGACCAGCTCGAGGTGGACGCGGTAGGTGCTGCCCTCGATCTGACACGTTCCGCGCAGCAGCGTGATGGCGCCGCCCCCGGGACCCGTCGTCGGCTGGACGCACGCGGCGCCGGTCGGGCACGACCCCGGCGGTGGAGAGGGTGAGCGTGGGAGGACGGTCGCTCCCGCCGCCACGAGCCCGGCCGTCGCGGCCGCCTCGAGTTGTGTCGCGAGGCCACGCGGCAAGCCAGCCGGTCCCACCTCGACCGTGAACGTGGTGGGCGCGCGGAGAGGCGCGGGCTGAACCGGTTCGGCGTGGGCGACGGCCGCGAAGCCCAGCACCGCGGCCAGAGCGCCCGTGGTCATTAAACGCGACGCAAGACGAAGCACGCCGCGATGCTCGGGAGGTTCGCGACGAATGTCAACAATTCATCTGACGGGGTGTGGCTCGCTGCCGGGCTATCTGACGGGGTGTGGCTCGCTGCCGCTCGCACACCCCGGTCCCCCTCGCTCCGCGTGGCGAAGCCACGCGGAGCTCGCGCTGATGCGAGAGGGGTTGGCGAGACGAGCGTTGTGGGCTTGGGCGGCGGTGAAGGAATTTCGATGGGGCTGTCTGAATTCCCCGCACTTAGCGTCTCCAGATCGGAGGTCGGGTCGAGGTCCGGGGTCGGAGGATCCGACCGCATGTGCCGCCCGTCTCTCGGATCTAGGGCGCGCCGGCCGTCGGGACCCGTAGTTCGTAGACGCCGTGCAGGGTCGTCACGTACAGCGTGCGCCGGTCCGCCCCTCCGAACGTGCAGTTGGAAGGGCGGAACGGCAGCGCGATTCGCCCCAGGCTGTGGCCCGCTGGATCGAAGACGACGATCGCCTTCACGGCGTCGTCGTTGTTGGTGACGTAGAGGTTGCCGGTATCGTCCACGCAAATGCCGTCGGGGACCTTGAACCCGCCGGTCACGCCTGCGCCATCGATGAGCAGGGTCGGCGCCCCGACGGCACCTGCCGCGTCCAGGGGCAGGCGCCACACCTTGGCCTGCGCGTCGCTGCCCACGTACAGGCTCGCACCGTCGGGTGACAAGGCGATCCCGTTCGGCTTCTGCAGATCGAGCACGCGCGACAGCTCGCCGCCCGGGGACACGCGGTAGACGCCCATGGGCGCGTGGGCGACGCCTGGCCGGGCGCCCCAGTCGCTGTCCGTGAAGTAGATGTTGCCGTCGGCGCGAATCGTCACGTCGTTCGGGGCGTTCAGCGCTGGTCCGTCGTTCGCGGGCCACCGCTCCGCCAGCACGGTCAGCTTGCCGTCTGGCTCCACGCGCACGAGCCGGGCGTTGAACCGCTCGCACGCGACCAGCCGGCCTCGCGGATCGGTGGCGAGGCCGTTGGTGCTGGTAGGCCCCACCTCGGGCCAGGAGAGCGGCGCGAACTGCCGCGTGACCGGGTCGAATCGGTAGATCCGCGCGCCGGGGCCGTTTCGCTCCACGACGTCGGAGAACAGCAGGACCTCACGGCTCGGGACCCACAACGGACCTTCGAGTGATTCGAACGCGCCGTCGCCGGGCGCCCGCGGCGGCAGCGGGGCGGGCAGGCCGGCACCAGGAAACGCATCGCCGGAGGTCGCGGCGGAAGCGACCGCTGGGGGAGGCGGGGCGGTCGCGGTCGCGCAAGACGACGCGATGAGGAGGAAGGTCGCCAGGGAGATGGCGACGGTCGAGGTGGGAACACGGGCGGCGGCGGGGGACAGCATGCGCAGCATGAAATCATGGACGTGCTCCCCCGGCTAGCGACGGCGAGGACGCGGCTGGGCGCGCCCGTCCGGCGGTGCTCCATACAATTCCTCGGCGCGGTATGGTGGCCCTCCTCAGATGTCGCCCCGTTCCTCCACGCCGGAAGCGCTGGCCCGCCTGGGCTGGAATGACGATCTCGGGAAGGCCTTGGCCGCGCTCGACGGCGGAGGCTGGGCCGCCGCACGGGTGTTCTCCGACGGGCGTGGCGTGCTGACGTTGTCGAACGGTGACGATGAATGGCCCGCCCGCGTCTCGGGCCGCCTGCGCCATCTGTGTCGCACGCCAGCGGATCTCCCCGTGGTTGGCGATTGGGTCACCTACCGCGTGGATGATGCGCATCCCCCCACGACGGTCCACGCGGTGTTGCCGCGGCGAACGCGAATCGCGCGGAAGGTGGCCGGCGATCGTTCGGACGAACAGGTGCTGGCGGCCAACATCGACACCGTGGTGATCGTGATGGGCCTCGACGGAGACCTGAACCCGCGACGGCTGGACCGTTATCTGACGCTCGTGCGCGCAGGCGGCGCGCGTCCGTTCGTGCTGTTGACGAAGGCCGATCTGGTTCCCGCCGACCGGCGCGGCGGCGACGACGTCAAGGCGGTGACCGTGGGGGTTCCAGTCGAGGCGACGTGCCTCCTCGAGGGGGAGCTGCCGGCGACGTTGACGGCCGAGCTCGGCCCGGCCCGCACGATCGTGCTGGTCGGATCGTCCGGGGCCGGGAAGTCGACGTTGATCAACCGCATCCTCGACCGGGATGCGCAGAGGACCGCCGCGGTTCGCGCCTCGGATCGACGGGGCCGCCACACCACGACGAACCGGCAAATGTTCTCGGTGCCGGGGGGGGCGCTGGTCATCGATACGCCGGGCTTGCGGGAGATTCAGCTGACCGACGCTGACGAGGGCGCGGACGCATTCCCAGACGTCGTCGCGCTCGGTGCCGGCTGCCGCTTCCGGGACTGCAGCCACGAGCGGGAGCCCGGATGCGCGGTCGTCGACGCAGTCGCCGCGGGGCGACTCCCCGCGGAGAGGCTCGAGCGTTTCCTCCGGCTCGCTGGCCCACCGACCGGACGACCTCGCCGTCGCGGACACGGCTGACCGTCGTCAGCCGTTCGGGCGTGGACCTTCGCGAAGCGTCGATCCGCCGTCACTTCGCGAGACGCACGCTTGCCGTTGCCGTTCGCAGGCCGTTCCGACGAGTGCGCGGCGGGTTTGGTTACGCCGAGTTTCCACGATGGAAATGTTCCATTAACAACATGGGTCTGCAGGGTGACAGCCGTTACGACGCCGAAGCGTCCCTGGAGCCTCAAAGGTGGCGGTCTTGCGCGGCAAGTGAGCCGGGATGATCAAAGGTGGGCGTTTTAACGGCGAATATACGATTGCGAAACACACCAGCAACACAATGAGCGGATTATGCGTATTGCAGGACAGGGACGGCAAAACGCAAATCCGGAGGCACCATGTGGGATCAGTACAAGAGAACTTTCTTTCGTATCCAGTTGCTGATCGCAGCGGTCTCTTGCGCCGTTCACATGGGGACCGGCTACCTGTGGCCGCGCACGCTGACCTTCTTCGCCATCATGCAGATCGGGGCGATCGGAGGGGCTGCCTGGGGGACGCGTATCCGGCGGCTGCGCGAGAACGGGCAGACCTTCTTCATGACGCAGCAATAGGGAAGGCATTGGAAGCAATCGATGACGGAAGACGGAATGACGAGGGCCATGAAATTTTGTTCAGCAGTCGAAACACACGTCGCCGAATCGGCGGAGGCGTGCATCCACTCCAGAAATGAAGAGGTAAAACGCATGAGACTTCTCCAAGCTCGAAGGCCGTTCCAGCGAGTGGTGGTCGCCACCCTCCTTGCTGGACTATTGGGGGCGTTCGCGGCCGCCCCGGCGTTCGCTGATGATCCCGTGCCGGACAAGACGGGCGCGTTCCAGACGACGCCCAACGCCTATTCGGTGCCGGGCTACACGAAGCCCGATCCGGCGAAGGCGACGCCGAAGGACCTCGCGATCGCCGTCGACGCGGTGGCGCAGTCGGCGTCACACAGCCTGTTCTCGATCAACTTCGTGTGGACCCTCGTGGCAGGGTTCCTGGTCATGTTCATGCAGGCGGGCTTCGCGCTCGTCGAGACGGGCTTGATTCGGGCCAAGAACGCCTCCCACACGTTCTCGATGAACTTCGCCGTGTACGGGCTCGGGATGTTCGGCTTCTTCGTCTGCGGCTTCGCCTTCATGTGCGGCGGCATGAACGGAACGGCGATCGGCGGGCCGGCCAGCCTGGGCGGCGTGCCAACCTTGCATTCGATGCTCACCGTGGGGTCGGCCGTGAACGGGGACCACGGCTGGGGATTGCTGGGAACCACGGGCTTCTTCCTTAGCGGCAATGGGTATGACGCGGCCGCGATCGTGCTGTTCCTGTTCATGATGGTGTTCATGGACACGACGGCGACGATCGTCACCGGCGCCTGCGCCGAGCGATGGAGCTTCAAGAGCTTCTTCATCTTCAGCATCCTCGTCGGCGGGTTCATCTACCCGGTGTTCGGCTGCTGGGTGTGGGGCGGCGGCTGGCTGGCGCAGCTCGGCTATCGGATGGGCCTCGGCCACGGAGCGGTCGACTACGCCGGCTCTGGCGTCGTGCACTTGCAGGGGGGAGCCTTGGCCTTCATCACGGCGCTCCTCATCGGGCCCCGCATCGGCAAGTACGGCAAGGACGGGAAGATCAATCCCATCCTGCCGCACGATATCCCGATGGTTCAGGTGGGAACGTTCATCCTCGCCTTCGGCTGGTTCGGCTTCAACGCCGGCAGCTCGCTGGCTGGTGGTGATGGCCGCATCGGCATCGTCGCGGCCAACACGATGATCGCCGGCATGTCGGCGACGCTGTCTGGCATCATGTACATGTGGTTGACCACGGGGAAGCCCGACCCGAGCATGATGTGCAACAGCATGCTCGCCGGGCTGGTGGCCATCACGTCACCGTGCGCGTTCGTGACGCCGGTGGGCGCGTTCATCATCGGGGCCGTCGCGGGCGTCCTCGTCGTCGTCAGCGTGTTCTTCTTCGACAAGCGCAAGGTCGACGATCCGGTCGGTGCCATCAGCGTGCACGGCGTGAACGGAGCGTGGGGGCTGATCGCGGTCGGCCTGTTCTCGGACGGGAGCTACGGTCAAGGATGGAACGGCGTGGGAGCGACCGACTACCTCGGCGTGGCGGGCAAGGGGGTGGCCGGGCTGTTCTACGGTGACTCGAAGCAGCTGGTGGCTCAGGCGATCGAGGTCGTCGTGGGGGCCGGCTGGAACATCGTGGTGGGCGGCCTGGCGTTCGTGATCATCGGCAAGGTGCTGGGCTCGAACCGCGTGTCGGCCGAGGTCGAGATCGCAGGCCTCGACATCCCCGAGATGGGCCTGCCTGCCTATCCCGAGTTCGTCAGGTCCATGACCCCGGAAGAAGTTCCGGCGGCCGAGGTGGCAGAGGCCAAGAAGGCGATTCCGGCCTTGGCGTGATAGCCCGACGGTCAGATCGTCAGAAATAGTGAAGAACGTCGGCCGGGCCTCGTGGATTGCTTCGAGGCCCGGCTTTCGTTCTAGAGTCTCCGAATGATCAAAGACATTCTCGTTTGCCTCGAAGGTTCGCCGAGCACCGAGGCGGCGACCCGCCTGGGAATCGACATCGCGTCCACCTGCAAGGCCCAGCTGGCGGGCCTGGCCATCATCGACGAACCCGACATCCGCGCCGGCGCGGCGATGGGAATCGGGGGCTCCGCCTTCAAGCACGAGCGGGACGAGGCCCTGATGCTCGACGCCCGCAAGCACGCGGACGACTGGGTGGCCCTGTTCGAGCGCCGGTGCCGGGAGGCGAACGTGACGGCCCGCGGGTTGGAGGTCGTGGGGCGGCCAGCGGACAGCATCCTGGAAGAGATGGACGGGCACGACCTGACCATCATCGGCCGGGACGCGAACTTTCGGTTCGAAACGGAGAAGGAAGACTTGCAAACTCAGGACGCGATTCTGCACCGAGCGACCCGGCCGGTGCTGTTGGTGCCGGACGGCGTCGCACCGACGCTGGGGCGGGTGGTGCTGCTCGCCTACGACGGCAGCGGCGCCGCGAAGCGAGCCCTCGCCAGCTTCGCCGAGAGCGGCCTTGCCTCGGGTCGTGAGGTCCACGTGGCCACCATCGACGAGAACGGCGCGCGCGCGTGGGAGATGGCGAATCGCGCGGTGCAGATGCTCGCCGGGGCAGGGGTGCCGGCCAAGGGCCACAACATCGTGTCGCTGCTCTCGAACGCGGACGCGCTCGCCGAGCAGGCGAGCAAGCTGGGCGCGGGGCTGCTGGTCATGGGCGCCTTCGCCCACTCCCGCCTGCGCCATTTGTTCTCCGGCTCGGCCACCCAAGGGTTGGTCGAGAAATCACCAATCCCCATCTTCTTGCAGCACTAGCCGAGACTAGATGCCTGAACCCACACCACTCTGGGCTGTCGCGCCCTTCGTATGTTACTTGCTGCTCATAGCCAGCTTGCCCCTGTTCCTGGGCCGGTTCTGGGAGCACAACCGAAACAAGTTGATCGTGGCGCTCTTGCTGTCGGCGCCTGTGGTGCTCTACCTCGTCGGCAAAGGCGGCGAAGGCGGCGAGGCCTTCTTGCACACGGCGTTCGACTACGCGTCGTTCATGGCCCTGCTGGGGGCCCTGTTCACGATCTCGGGCGGGATTTGCCTGCGGGGATCGTTGGCGGGGTCGTCGCTGGTCAACCTGGTGTTCTTGACGGCCGGCGCCTTGTTGGGGAGTGTCATCGGGACCACCGGCGCCTCGGTCCTGTTGATTCGCCCGCTGCTTCGCGCGAACTCGCGGCGCACCTACAGCACCCACGTCGTGGTGTTCTTCATCTTCATCGTGTCGAACGCCGCCGGGTTGTTGACGCCGCTCGGGGATCCTCCGCTGTTCTTGGGATTCCTGCGGGGGGTTCCGTTCACCTGGACGTTCCGACTGGTGAACCAGTGGGCGTTCGTGAACGGTTCACTGCTCACCGTGTTTTTTGCGATCGATCGCTTCCTGGTGTTGCGGGAACGCCTGCGTCCCACGCCCGCCTCGGTCACGTTCCCGCCAGAGGCGGACGACGGCCCACTGCGGATCGAGGGCGGGCTCAACCTGGTCTGGCTGCTGGGCATCGTCGGTTTCGTGTTCGGGATCGGCTCTTATGGCACGCGGCTGTTCGGCGACTCCTACCTGCGGTCATTGATCGAGGTGGCGGGCCTGGTGGGCCTCGCCGCGCTGTCGATGTTCACGACCGCGAAGGAGATCCACGAGCGGAACCGCTACAGTTGGGCGCCGATCATCGAGGTGGCGGTGGTGTTCGTGGGCGTGTTCGTCACGATGATTCCGGCGCTGGCCTACCTGGCTGAGCGCGGCGCATCTCTCGGCATCGTCCGCCCCGTACAGTTCTTCTGGGCCTCCGGGGCCTTGTCGAGCGTGCTGGACAACGCCCCCACCTACCTGACGTTCGCGTCGCTGGCGACGGGTGTGGCCAACGCGGGCACGGGCGCCTTGACGGCTGCCAATCTGGGGGGCCTGGCGGCTCACCCCTCCGGGCAACATCTCTTGGTCGCTGTTTCGTGTGGCTCCGTCATGATGGGCGCCATCACCTACATCGGTAACGGCCCGAACTTCATGGTGAAAGCCATCGCCGAGCAACACCACGTGCGGATGCCCGGCTTCTTCGGATACGTGCTGTGGTCGTTCGCAATCCTGATCCCGTTGTTCGGAATCGTCTCGGGCGTGTTTTTCTAGATGGAAAAGGACCCAAGGGTCCTTCAGAAACCCCGCGACGGTCGGGTCGAGCAAGCTCGCTCCGACCAACGCGATCGCGCGCTACGCCGGCGCAAGGGGTCTGGGGGGCCGGCGGAGACGCCTGGGGCGTAAAGGTTCCCTGGCAAGTTGTCGATATCGGGTCGGATGGGTTCCCTAGTGGACGTGGAGACGATCGAAGCGGACGCTGTCGATTCGGAGCTGGTCGCCGAGCCGACGGCGCCGCAGCTCGCGCCGCAGCGGCGGTCGGCGCCCGTGGTCGCGGCCACCGGGCCCACGGCGGAGCGTTCGCGGCGGGCCACGCTGGTCTCACCCATACCCTCGCTGCTCGCGGCGTCGATGCGCACACAGATGGCAAGTGCGGAGGGCGGCGTTCCCGTGCCTGGCGGCTTCTGCCTGGAGGGGATTCCCGGGGAGGGCGTCCCGACCATGACCGAGCCGCAGATGACGTCGAAGCAGGGGGACGTGTCCCGCGCGCTGCTCCTCGACGGCGAATCGGACTATGTCGTCGAGATCGGCGAGGCCAAGAGCGGCGCCCAGGAAGCCGCGCCGCGGCCCCTGCCCGAGCACGATCCCGCGGACGATACCGACGCGGATCCCTAGTGCACCGCCGTCGAAATAGCGTCAACGCCGAGGCCGACAAGCCGCGCCGGACGCGAGGCGCGACGACGAGGCCATACCCGTATGTATGGTGAGGAGGAGTAACGAAGCGGCCGGCGCGGATCGTCGGCCGAACGTGATGCTATTTTGACGGCTGTGCACGTAGTCCGGCTCGGCCGCGACCGCGGGAGATCGGACTCGGGGGCGAGGGCGCTTCCGTACCCGGGCCCGAGTGTGCTAGGGACGTTCGCATGAAGATTTTGCTCGCGTACTCGGGTGGCCTGGACACGTCCGTGGCGATCGTTTGGCTGCAGAAGAAATACGACGCCGAGATCGTCGGCTTTTGCTCCGATGTCGGTCAGGAGGAAGACCTGGAAGGCGCCCGCGCGAAGGCGTTGCGGACGGGCGCCAAGTCCTGCTACGTCCTCGACCAGCGCGACGAGTTCGTTCGCGACTTCGTGTTCCCGGCCGTGCGGGGCGCGGCGGTCTACGAGGGTGAATACTTCCTCGGCACCGCCCTGGCGCGGCCCTGCATCGCGCGCGGCATGATGGAGGTCGCGGCGCGCGAGGGCTGCACGGCCATTGCCCACGGATCGACCGGCAAGGGCAACGACCAGGTTCGTTTCGAGCTCGGCGCCTACTGGTTCAACCCGGGCATCAAGATCATCGCGCCCTGGCGCGAGTGGGACTTCAAGTCGCGTTCGGAGCTGATCGCGTTTGCCGCCGAGCACAAGATACCGGTCGAGGCGTCAGCGGCGAAGCCGTACTCGATCGATCGCAACATCCTGCACACGAGCTACGAGGGTGGCATCCTGGAGGACCCGGACAAGGAGCCGCCGGCTGAGATGTTCCAGCGGACGGTGGACCCGCGAAAGGCGCCCAATCAGCCGCGCGACGTCGAGATCCAGTTCGAGCGGGGCAATCCGGTCGCGGTAGACGGTCAGGCGCTGGGGCCCGCGGCGCTGCTCGGCGAGCTGAACAAGATCGCGGGCGAGCACGGCGTGGGCCGCGCCGACGTCGTCGAAGATCGGTTCGTGGGCATGAAGAGCCGCGGCGTTTACGAGACGCCGGGCGGGACGCTGTTGCACAAGGCCCATCGCGCGGTCGCCTCCCTCACCATGGATCGCGAGGCGATGCGGCTGCGGGATTCGCTGTCGACCGAGTACGCCTCCCTGATCTACCGCGGATTCTGGTTCTCGCCGGAGCGCGAGGCGCTGCAAAAGCTGATCGACAACGTCAACGAGCCCGTGACGGGCCAGGCCCGCCTGCGCCTGTTCAAGGGCGCGGCGACCGTCATCGGCCGCAGCGCGCCGAGGTCCCTGTACCGGGCCGACATCGTCACATTCGAGGACGACCGCGGCGCGTACGACCAGCGGGACGCGGGCGGGTTCATCAGGCTGAACGCGCTTCGCTTGCGCACCTCGGCCAGCGTCTACCGCAGCAGCAAGTAATCGCGTTGGCGCGCGCGAGCTTTGCTCGCTCGCGCCGTCCCGCGGGGGATCCAAAGGACCCTCTCAGGGTCCTTTTCATGACAGTCGCGTTGGCGCGCGCGAGCTTTGCTCGCTCGCGCCGTCCCGCGGGGGATCCAAA